>NZ_JAXADV010000002.1:0-706939 GCF_033901115.1 Providencia sp. CIM-Carb-044 | reverse complement strand
GCATAGCGATATCCTTTATCCAGAATGACAAATTGGGTTAGGTCGACATAATTATCGATTAATTTCCGTCATCTCAGACAGTGCGCACGGTAAGATTTGAGTTAAGGATAATAAAAGCTTATGAATGGACTGTAAACCGGAGGGCCAGTTTGTATCTCTCTAGGATAAGTGACTTAGCGTAAACGGGTTGAAATATCGCTATATAACTCCAGAAAAACACCAAAAATGAATCATTATCGAATAATCATCGAGCAAAAAATAGACCAAACTGCGGTAAGCCCAGTAAGTTCTAATGTACATAGAAATAAACTATGTAACCAAATATTTCAGCTTAAGGAGTTATCGCAACCACATGATTCAAAACAAATAAAATAGAAAATTTAAGCCATCTTCACTGACAGTGAAATTATCGGCCTAATTCATCAGTGTATTTAACCCACCATAATTAAATTACAAGTGATTAATATCGACAGATGTACTAACTAACTGTAAGTTTTACATTTTTCCTGTGTGGTACAGGAGCAATATAATGATTTCGTAAAAAAGCAAATACAACAGAAATCACCATGTCGTTCAAAAAACACAAAGATCAACAGCCCTAGCGCATTCAAATTTATGTCTTAGGCTCAATTCTTAACTATTTTTAATATTGAGGTTGCGTATGGGCGCCTATTTAGCGTTAACTAGTGGGCTAGAATCGATTCAACTTTTTATGTTATGTGAATTGCAAAATTAAAGGGGTAGATGTGAAATTAAAGGCAAAAGGGTTTCTATTTGATTTAGACGGTACGTTAGCGGATTCACTCGCAGTCGTTGAACGTTGCTGGTGCAAATTTGGTGAGCGTATTGGTAAAAGTGCGGACGAAGTTATTAGCTATATTCATGGTAAACCCGCAATGACCAGTTTGCGCCATTTTTTACCCGAGGCGAGTGATGAAGAAATTATGGAATACTTCCATTGGCTAGAAAAAATGGAAAGCGAAGATGTGGAGGGCGTTGTTGCTCTACCCGGCGCTATTGCTTTGCTGACGCGTTTAAATGAAATTGGTGCACCGTGGGCAATTGTCACCTCTGGTACTGTACCAATTGCTCATGGGCGTCAACAAGCGGCAGGGTTACCAGAGCCTAAACATTGGGTAACATTTGAAAAAGTGTCCAAAGGTAAGCCTGACCCAGAGCCGTTTTTACTTGGTGCCCAAGCACTTTCTTTTCCTGCAAAATCCTGTATTGCCTTTGAAGATGCACAAGCAGGCATCCATTCAGCATTAACAGCTGGTTGCCAAGTGGTGGCAGTCCATGCACCAGAAGGGATGCCTCGTCGTGATGAAATTCAAGTAATTGTGAGTTCATTGGAACAAATTTCCGTTATGGGACCTGACAATAATGGTGATTATGAACTTTTCGTGTCTAATTTGACTTAATGGTGATTTAATCAAAGAAATTCTCCGTAAAACATGCTTAACTAAATAAAATTCTTAGCAATGTTTTTTTTCGTCGAAAGGGGATATTTTGAACGGAGAATTGCTGTGGGTCTTAACCCTTCTATTGATTGCGATAGTTCTATTTACCACAAATAAAATTCGCATGGATGTGGTCGCGTTACTTGTCATTGTCGCGTTTGTGCTGAGCGATACCTTAACGCTAGAACAAGCTACCGCAGGTTTTGCTGACCCCAACGTCCTGCTAATTGCAGCATTGTTTGTTATTGGTGATGGACTTGTTCGCACAGGGATAGCCTATCAAATGGGAGACTGGCTTGTTCGCGTTGCAGGAAGCAGCGAAAGCAAAATGCTGGTTTTCTTAATGCTCACCGTCGCTGGGTTAGGGGCTTTTATGAGTTCCACAGGAGTGGTGGCTATCTTTATCCCCGTCGTATTAAGCGTTGCATCACGCATGAAAACGTCCCCTAGCCGGTTGATGATGCCATTAGGCTTCGCAGGGCTTATCAGTGGAATGATGACACTGGTGGCCACGCCACCGAATATGGTAGTGAATAGTGAGTTAGTACGAGAGGGGATCAAAGGCTTTCAATTTTTTTCTATTACCCCTATAGGCATTCTCATTTTATTAGCCGGTATTGCCTACATGTGGCTAACAAGGCGTTGGCTAGGCAGTAATGAACCCGACAAACTCCCTGAGCGTTATCGACGTACTTTCCGTGATTTAATTCGTGATTACAAATTGACGGGTAGAGCTCGCCGCCTTGCTATCCGAAAAGGTTCGCCACTCATAGGCCATACGCTTGATGAACTGCATCTTCGCTCCCGTTATGAAGCTAACGTGGTTGGGATAGAGCGTTGGCGTAAATTCCGTCGCGTGATGGTGAGTGCAACGGGGGGAACCGAGCTACGCGAGCGGGATGTTTTATTAGTCGATATATCCGTGAGTGATGACGATTTGCGCCAATTTTGTAGCGAGCAACTTCTTGAACCGATGATTTTACGGGGAGATTATTTTTCAGACCAATCACGTGATGTGGGAATGGCTGAAGTGTCGATGAACCCTGATTCCGAACTATTGGGGAAATCGTTGAGGGACATTAAATTTCGTACTCGTTATGGTTTGAACGTTGTTGGTATTCGTCGAGATGGCAAGGCACTGGATGGAAAGCTAGTTGATGAACCGCTTAGGTTAGGTGATATTTTATTAGTTATTGGTGATTGGAAATTGATCCGAATTTTATCGACTAAGCCGCGTAACTTTATTGTATTGAACCTAGCTGCTGAAGTCGAGGCCGTTGCACCCGCTGCATCTCAGGCTCCTCATGCCTTGTTTTGTTTGGCGCTAATGGTCGCGATGATGGTGACCAATGAAATTCCTAATTTTATTGCAGCACTTATTGCCTGTTTGTTAATGGGGAAATTTCGTTGTATCGATATGGAAAGTGCCTATAAGTCAATTCACTGGCCTAGTATTATCTTAATTGTTGGAATGATGCCTTTTGCGCTAGCATTACAAGAAACAGGGGGGATTGCACTTGCTGTCGATGCGTTAATGAAAGTGGCTGGTGGGTTAGGGCCGCACGTGATGTTATTGTGCCTGTTTATTTTGTGCGCCACTATTGGCTTATTTATTTCCAATACCGCAACTGCGGTGTTAATGGCGCCGATTGCCATTGCGGCGGCGCGTCAAATGGAGGTTTCACCACTTCCTTTTGCCATGATTGTTGGGATAGCCGCATCCGCTGCCTTTATGACTCCAGTTTCATCACCAGTGAATACCTTAGTTTTAGGGCCTGGTGGGTATAAATTTGCTGATTTCCTAAAAATTGGTGTGCCGTTTACTATTATCGTAATGCTAATTAGTATTTTGGTTGTACCGGTATTATTTCCCTTTAATTAATTTTTGTTATTTATAATCTCAAAATTACCATCAATAACGAATGAAAAGCAAATCGTTATTGATGGTTTTTTATTAAAAAAACGTAAGCGTTAATATTTATTCGTTTTTTCATTTGATAAATGAAATGCTAGCTTATTTCTGACAAATCAATGTGAGGAATATATAATATGAATAAAGAAACTGCTACACCGGAAAGGTATTATTTGGGCTTGGCAACATTTGAAAACTTTTGGGGGGAAGACTTAAGTTCTGTTGTCATTGAGCACTATGTTAATAACCTTAGTAATAGCAGAACGAAAAAATATCCCAGTTCACAAACTTTGTCTAATATTGCCAATAAAGCAGTTATGAAAGATATTTTTGCATTTAAATATGAGCTCGGTATTAATGATTCATATGATTACTGGGTAGTTGAAATAACAACTAAAAGTGGCAAAAAATATCGTACAAAATCGAGTTTTTATTGTTCTATTACCTTTGAAGATAAAGGAAAAGTGGTTTTGGGGGTTAATGGGGACTTTAAGCGGCTGTATGTGCATTTTCCGTCATCGTCTGACTGTTCTACGGCATTTAACGAAGTATAATTAATAACTGCTTATGCAGAGTAGGAATATTTATTATTCCTACTAAAAAAATTAATTACTGATTTCATCAAGGGAAAGTTTAAAACCTGGGACAAATTTTTCCATAAAATAGTCCATTTCAGGGCTTTTTCTTTCTTCTAATATTTTCTCTAGGCGTTTTTTTGCAAGTTTAAATTCACTATTACCCGCGGAAAGCTCTTCTAAACATTTTAAATAAGCGCACAATGAGTCAGCTTGTTTAACCAATGAATGTTCTTCATCAGTTTGTAAATCTTCAATAATTAGCTCACGGAAGTCATCTTGCAGTTCTTCTGGTAGCATTTCGAGTAATTTTTGTTGGGCGAACTTCTCTATTTTTTTGTATTCATGAGCAATTTGCTGATTATGATATTTAATCGGAGTTGGTAAATCTCCAGTGATAACTTCGCTCGCATCATGGTACATGGCTAACATGGCTATTCGTTCTGCATTAACCTGACCGCCGAATCGACGATTTTTGATGATAGCAAGAGCATGGGCAACCATAGCCACTTGTAAGCTATGTTCCGAAACGTTTTCAGTTCGTACATTGCGCATTAAAGGCCAGCGGTGAATGAGTTTCATTCTAGCTAGGTGGGCGAAAAAGTAGCTCATAAGTCCTCTTCTGTGGTGTCTGCAAACAACTAAAATTATAACGGAAATAATGTGGTAGTGATATATTTTTATTGTTTTTTAATAAGTTACTAGTTCGTAATTATTTATTAATATTTATTTTCATATTAAGACAATCATAATAATATAATCAGTATTTGACTTTAATTTAACTGTTATTTTAATTGTGTTGAATTATAGAATCAAAAAAATATAATGAATGTTCAATTCGGAAATAAAGAGGCAATATGAAATATTTTCCATTTATATTATTGGGCTTTTTCTTGGTGGCAATTTATTTTATTTCTATTATTTGATTATCAGAATAATACAGTCTATTAATGATGACTCGATTTAGAATAAAAAAGCCTCCGGAGTAGGAGGCTTTCACTTTATGTTTGATGCCGCTTTTATTGGCGATAACCTTCAAGGAAACGGCCGAATTTATTAATTGCCATTTCAAGATCATCTGCATAAGGTAATGTGACAATTCTAAAGTGATCGGGTTCAGGCCAGTTAAATGCGGTACCTTGAACTAATAACACTTTCTCTTGTAACAATAGGTCTAAAATCATTTTCTGGTCGTCATAGATATTAAATCGTTTAATATCGATTTTTGGGAACATATACAGAGCACCTTGTGGTTTGACACATGAAACGCCCGGTATTTGGTTGATCAACTCCCATGCACGATTACGTTGCTCATATAAACGACCACCTGGTTGAATAAATTCACTGATACTTTGGTAGCCCCCGAGTGCAGTTTGAATAGCATGCTGCATTGGAACGTTAGCACACAGGCGCATTGAGGCCAGCATTTCTAAACCTTCAATATAGCTTTTTGCATGTTTTTTCGGGCCGTTTAATACCATCCAACCTTGGCGGAAACCAGCGACGCGATAAGTTTTAGATAAACCATTAAATGTGATGGTTAATAAATCTGGGGCGAGGGCGGCAATAGAGTGATGTACAGCATCATCATAAAGAATTTTATCGTAGATCTCATCAGCATAAATAATAAGATTGTGCTGGCGAGCCAATTCGACAATTTCCATTAACAGATCTTTACTGTAGACCGCACCGGTTGGGTTATTTGGGTTTATGACCACAATACCACGCGTTCTCGGGGTGATTTTTTTGCGAATGTCTTCAATATCAGGCATCCAACCTTGTTGCTCATCACACATATAATGAACGGCTTTCCCACCTGAAAGGGAAACCGCAGCGGTCCATAATGGGTAATCAGGCGCAGGCACTAACATTTCATCACCATTATTAAGCAGCGCTTGCATGGCTTGTACGATTAATTCAGAAACGCCATTACCAATGTAGACATCTTCCACGGTCATTTCATGAATACCGCGAGCTTGGTAATGCTGCACAATCGCTTTACGGGCAGAATATAAGCCTTTTGAATCACAATAACCCTGAGAACTAGGCAGATTACGCAAGACATCAACTAGGATTTCATCTGGGGCTTCAAAACCAAATGGGGCCGGGTTACCAATATTGAGTTTGAGGACTTTGTTGCCTTCTTCTTCTAGGCGTTTAGCTTCTTTTAAGACGGGCCCACGAATGTCATAGCAAACATTATCGAGCTTACTGGATTTAGTTAGATTATTCATAGTTTTCTCATTACCCTAAGGGTTACATTGGTCGAGCCGGCGTTATTCCTTTACTCTACTCCTCCCTCAGAAGCTTTTGAAGATGCAAGGTTATTTTTGGTGTAAAAGGTTGGTTTACGCTTAAATGTAATGTTTGGTATCTTATTATATGGTTTAAGTTAGCTGTATGTTCCTAAAATATAGCATTGTGTGGATTATAATTTTAACATTTATTGATGTTTTGGAGTATAAAAAGTAAAAAAGCAGAAAAACAGAGGAAAAAGGAAAATTTGTATCAAAATGTAATATTAAGCATTGAATCATTAAAATAGACATGATTTTTTTGCTGTAATAGCCTTTTTTTATAATAATTAGTGTGATTTTGTTAGTAATATTGATTGTTTCGAGTCATTTTTATTAACAAAAGGTGTTGCTTAAAATTGTAACTATTTGATATTCATAACTATAGGTAAATAGTGAAACGAATTTTATAATGTGCTTACATTAAAATAATTGTGATTACATTAAATATGTTACTATTT
Source organism: Providencia sp. CIM-Carb-044 (assembly GCF_033901115.1). Lineage (NCBI taxonomy): Bacteria > Pseudomonadati > Pseudomonadota > Gammaproteobacteria > Enterobacterales > Morganellaceae > Providencia > Providencia sp. CIM-Carb-044. The sequence continues at coordinate 700,237 of NZ_JAXADV010000002.1, read as the reverse complement.
AAGCGTGTTCTAGAAAGCGCTTTGTTAGTTTGTTTTTTAGGAAAACATCCCCTTTTTATTAAAATTATTTGATTTTTGGAAGTATGCTATTTGCACACGTGCTCTATCAATTATAAATGATGAGCAGGGTGGAAAAGTAAAATAATTAGAAGTTATTGCAGATCTATGGATTAGAAATGCACTCGCTTAGTAGTCGCTATAAACTCGCTGATTCTCATGGAGGAGAGCAGAAACACCAGGTAACATAAAATTATATAAGAGAATGAACGATGATAAATTCCAATCGTCCCATCATGAACCTAGATCTTGATTTGCTACGTACTTTCGTTGCTGTCGCAGATCTTAATACATTTGCAGCTGCAGCTGCAGCCGTTTGTCGAACACAATCTGCTGTGAGCCAGCAAATGCAACGTTTAGAACAATTAGTCGGTCGTGAGCTTTTTGCTCGTCATGGACGAAATAAACTGCTTACCGCACATGGATTGCAATTACTTGGCTACGCAAGGCAAATATTGCGCGCCAATGACGATGCAACGGCATCATTAACTTATAATGACGCTGATGGTGAATTGCGCATCGGTGCATCTGATGACACCGTCGATATCCTATTACCTTTCTTGCTTAATCGTATCGCGTCTGTCTATCCAAGAATTGCAATTGAAGTACGCATTAAACGAGCTCAGTTTATTGAGTCAATGCTTGATAACCATGAGATAGATCTTGCATTAACAACGGCAAGAATTAGCCACCATCCTAAAACGGCTTTAAGAACCGTGCCTGTTTTGTGGCATAGCGCACCCGATTTTCAATTGCGTCCGAATGAGCCGATCCCATTAGTTGTTATGGATGAAACTAACCCATATCGTAAACTTTGTACTAGTGCCCTTGATGATGCAGGTTTGTCATGGCATGTTGCTTATGAAGCAGCTTCTCTGCCTGCTGTTCGTGCAGCAGTTAATGCGGAAGTAGGGGTAACTGCAAGGCCAATGGAAATGCAAAATGCAGATTTACGTATTTTGAATGAAGCTGATGGGTTACCACGTTTACCTGATATTCAGTATTGGTTATATAAAAACGCAGACGAACAAAAAGATTTTGTTCTGACGGTATTCGGTGCGATTGAAAACAAAAAAATTCCTTATGTGGCAGCCTCAGCAAGTGAGTTGATGGATAGCAACGAGGAAAGTAATTAAGTTAATCGATTCATCTGGTTGCTTTAATCGCAATATCTAATCGATTTATTGTACTGGCGGTAATTCCAATTATCTTGGGATTGCCGTTTTTTTATATCATTTTTGTTAGTTTATTACTGAATCACTTGTTTGTGATCAATGTGTTATTGGCTGTGTACAAATAAAATCAATGTGTTAATCGCAATCTAAAGAAGGCTCGTGTGGCGACTGAGATAGCTATTTTTGGTTAAATGGTTAACGCACGGGTAGGTTAAGTTGTTAGATAACAGTTTAACGGATTCGTTGGTAATAACTGAAACGATTATTTCATGCAGTGGAACTCAATTTTCAATATTGGGAAATGGTATCGAGAAATTTGTTTTTATGCATGTTTAAATAATGTCCAGTGATATCCTTAGTAGGATATCGAGTTCAAATTTATCGATTTTTTATTAATTTCCGCTCATAAAAAAAGCAAATAACCACTTAATAAGTATGGTTAAATAAGAAAGACCATGAAATAATTGTGATGTAGCTGGCATAACCTGAATTTCATTGTTTGGTTAACAATTTGTTATGTTATTAACAATGTTTTTTTATTGAATAGATAAAATAGCGCTGTAATGTCAGTTAGTTACTTGAAGTAATGCGTTAAAAAGAGTTACAAAGACTTAAAGTTAAATTGAATGCTATGTAAACAAATTGAGTACTTTTTCAATAAAAGTGTGCGTTAGATCAAATAAAAAGAGCAATTTTTCATCTGTTAAGACAGGTTTTTCCTGAGATAATGGTGTAGTAAAAACGAATAATCAGTTAAACTAGTTTGCGTGTTTACTTGAGTATCATTACACTGACACGTTTTAGCAGATTATGAGCGTTTTTTGTTGTTCTGTTGTTCTGTTGTTTTCAAAGTGTGAAGTTTTTGTAATAAATACGGGTTATTTTACTTAGTTTAAGTGAAATAAATTGTAATGAGAGAGGACAAACCAAACGCAGTCAACAGGCTGATTTAAGTTTGGTGATATTTTAGTTTGTGATCAATTTTGGTCTTTCTTCTCGATTAACTGGGCAATTGTGGTGCAATACTGCCGTGATGTAAAAAAGAGCAGCTAACACACCATAAGTAATGAGTAAGCAACGAGTATGTCTACATCAATCCTAGCGTTAGCCCATAACTGGGCGTTTGCGATATTCCTTATCGGCACTATCGGTCTTTGTGCTTTCATGTTGGTCGCAGGTCACTTTTTAGGTAGCCGCGCCAAAGCCAGAACAAAACATGTTCCTTATGAGTCAGGTATCGACTCGGTCGGTAGTGCACGTCTCCGCATGTCTGCTAAGTTTTACTTAGTTGCCATGTTTTTCGTTATCTTCGATGTTGAAGCCATGTTCTTATTTGCATGGTCAGTCGCCATCCGCGAAGCCGGTTGGGTAGGTTTCATCGAAGCCGCGATCTTTATTTTGGTATTGTTGGCGGGACTGTTTTACCTCGTCCGCGTTGGGGCATTGGATTGGACTCCAGTCCGTTCCCGCGGAAAAGTAAAGCATCCTAGTGAAGTTATTAAAATCAGCAATCGTCATCCGCAGTAAAAAGCGAGGCATTATACAATGGATTATACGCTCACCCGCATAGATCCGAACGGTGAGAACGACCGTTACCCACTGCAAACTCAGGAAATCGTTACCGATCCACTGGAGCAGCAAGTTGAAAACAGTGTTTACATGGGAAAACTTTCTCATGCACTTCACGATGTGGTTAATTGGGGGCGCAAAAACTCTCTATGGCCATATAACTTTGGTCTTTCATGTTGCTATGTAGAAATGGTGACTTCGTTCACGGCTGTTCATGACGTTGCCCGCTTTGGTGCAGAAGTACTGCGTGCTTCACCTCGTCAAGCCGATTTCATGGTAGTAGCAGGTACTTGTTTCACAAAAATGGCACCTGTTATTCAACGTCTGTATGACCAAATGCTTGAACCAAAATGGGTAATTTCCATGGGTTCATGTGCCAACTCTGGTGGTATGTATGACATTTACTCTGTTGTACAAGGCGTCGATAAATTTATTCCTGTGGATGTGTATATCCCAGGTTGCCCACCGCGTCCAGAAGCCTATATGCAGGCTCTGCTTCTGTTGCAAGAATCTATCGGTAAAGAGCGTCGACCGCTGTCTTGGGTTGTTGGAGACCAAGGGGTTTACCGTGCCAATATGCAATCAGAAAGAGAAAGAAAGCACGGTGAACGTATTGCAGTGACAAACCTGCGTACACCAGACGAAATTTAAGGCTTAAAGCCATACAGCGTAACAGAGCAATGTTGTTGCGAAATAATAAACCTGATCAAGCGTTATGGTGAAGAATGATGACAGATCAGATAGCGCAAGCGAGTAGTAACCAGCCAGGATGGCAGACACAGGATCACTTAAACGACCCTGTGCTTCTGGAACTGCGCAATCAATTTGGGCCGGATGCCTTTTCTGTTCAAGCAACTCGCACTGGTATGCCAGTGCTTTGGGTGCGTCGTGAACAGTTACTGGAAGTGGTCGATTTCCTAAAGAAATTACCAAAACCGTATGTCATGTTATTTGACTTACATGGGGTAGATGAACGTCAACGAATTCACCGTCAAGGTCTGCCAGAAGCAGACTTTAGTGTTTTCTACCACCTCATCTCTATCGATCGTAACCGCGATATCATGTTAAAAGTCGCTCTTAATGAGAAAGACTTAAACGTGCCTTCTATTGTTTCCCTGTTCCCGAATGCGAATTGGCATGAGCGTGAAGTGTGGGATATGTTCGGTATAACGTTCCAAGGTCACCCAAATTTACGCCGCCTTTTAATGTCACCAAGCTGGGAAGGTCACCCACTGCGTAAGGATTATCCTGCGCGTGCGACTGAGTTTGACCCTTTTGTTCTGACTAAGCAGAAACAAGATCTGGAAATGGAAGCCTTGACTTTCAAACCAGAAGAGTGGGGCATGGCACGTGGAAATGAAAACGAAGATTTCATGTTCCTAAACTTGGGGCCAAACCACCCATCCTCACACGGTGCGTTTCGTATCGTATTACAACTGGATGGTGAAGAAATTATTGACTGCGTACCTGACATTGGCTACCACCACCGTGGTGCTGAAAAAATGGGTGAACGCCAGTCATGGCACAGCTACATTCCTTACACTGACCGTATCGAGTACCTCGGTGGTTGTGTGAATGAAATGCCATATGTGTTAGCCGTTGAAAAACTGGCTGGCATTGAAGTGCCGGATCGCGTGAAAACCATTCGTGTTATGCTGTCTGAGTTATTCCGCATTAACAGCCACTTGCTGTACATCAGTACCTATATCCAAGACGTTGGTGCGATGACCCCTGTCTTCTTTGCGTTTACCGACCGTCAAAAAGTCTACAACGTGATTGAAGCGATTACCGGTTTCCGTATGCACCCTGCATGGTTCCGTATCGGTGGTGTTGCGCATGACTTACCGCGTGGTTGGGAAAAACTACTGCGCGAATTATTAGATTGGTTGCCAAAACGTTTAGAGTCTTATGTGACTTCTGCACTGAAAAACTCCATCTTAAAAGGTCGCTCTATTGGGACAGCAATGTACTCAAAAGAAGAGGCGTTGGCATGGGGTGTGACAGGGGCTGGATTACGTGCAACAGGCGTTGATTTTGACGTGCGTAAATGGCGTCCATATTCAGGCTATGAAAACTTCGAGTTTGATATCCCTATTGCTCATAACGGTGACTGTTATGACCGTGTGATGATCAAAGTAGAAGAGATGCGCCAGAGTATTCGTATTCTTGAGCAATGCTATAAGAATATGCCAGAAGGTCCTTTCAAAGCTGACCATCCATTGACAACTCCGCCACCAAAAGAGCGCACGTTGCAGCATATCGAAACCCTGATCAACCACTTCTTACAAGTGTCTTGGGGGCCGGTGATGCCAGCAAATGAGTCATTCCAGATGGTTGAAGCGACGAAAGGTATCAACAGCTACTACTTAACCAGTGATGGCAGCACAATGAGCTACCGTACGCGTATTCGTACGCCAAGCTACGCTCACTTGCAGCAAATTCCTGCCGTGATCAGAGGTAGTTTAGTTTCAGACTTAATCGTCTATCTGGGTAGTATCGATTTTGTAATGTCGGATGTGGATCGCTAACCATGCATAATGAACATAACGAAAATGAGAAGCACAACGAGCTCAATGTCGTGAATGTGTTTGAACCGCAAGTCAATCATGGCTTTGTCTTAACAGAGAAAGAGCGTGAAGAGATTGAAGGTGAGAAACACCATTACGAAGACGCACGTGCTGCCTCAATTGAAGCACTGAAAATTGTGCAAAAAAACCGCGGTTGGGTTGAAGATGGTGCGATCCATGCTATCGCTGACGTCTTAGGTATCCCAGCTAGTGATGTTGAAGGGGTGGCGACATTCTATAGCCAAATCTTCCGCCAACCAGTGGGTCGCCACATTATTCGCTATTGCGACAGTGTTGTTTGCCATATTACAGGTTATCAGGGCTTAGAAGCTGAAATCATTAAACAGCTTAATATTCGCCCGGGTCAAACAACAGCTGATGGCCGTTTTACATTGCTGCCGACCTGTTGCTTAGGTAACTGTGACAAGGGTCCAACGATGATGATCGATGATGACACTCACAGCTACGTGCAGCCTGAAAATATTCAAAAATTACTGGAGCAGTATCCATGACAAATTCTGTTAATCCAGTGATCCGTACTGCTGAAACTCATCCTCTAACATGGCGTTTGCGTGATGACAATCAGCCTGTTTGGTTAGATGAGTATCGCAGTAAAAACGGATACAAAGGTCTTGAGCGTGCGCTCAAGGGTATGGCACCCGATGAAGTTGTGAACCTCGTAAAAGACGCTGGCCTGAAAGGGCGAGGCGGTGCGGGCTTCTCAACAGGTCTGAAATGGAGCCTGATGCCAAAAGACGAAAACATGAAACTGCGTTACTTCTTATGTAATGCGGATGAAATGGAACCGGGCACCTATAAAGACCGTTTATTGATGGAGCAACTCCCTCACTTGTTAGTTGAAGGGATGATCACGGGTGCTTATGCACTTAAGGCCTACCGTGGTTATATCTTCTTACGGGGTGAGTATGTTGAAGCCGCGCAAAACCTGCGCCGTGCCATCGAAGAAGCGAAAGCGGCGGGTTTATTAGGAAAAAATATCCTCGGTTCGGGTTTCGATTTTGAACTGTTTGTCCACACCGGCGCTGGGCGTTATATCTGCGGTGAAGAAACCGCACTGATTAACTCTTTAGAAGGCCGCCGTGCTAACCCACGTTCTAAACCACCATTCCCTGCAACATCAGGTGCTTGGGGTAAGCCAACTTGCGTTAATAACGTCGAAACCATTTGTAACGTGCCTGCCATTTTAGAGCACGGAGACCAATGGTATATCGATTTAAGCGCCGGTAAGAGTAAAGACGCGGGTACTAAATTAATGGGCTTCTCTGGCCGTGTGAAAAACCCGGGTCTGTGGGAATTGCCATTTGGTACAACGGCACGTGAAGTGTTGGAAGATTACGCAGGTGGTATGCGTGATGGACTGAAATTAAAAGCATGGCAGCCGGGTGGAGCAGGGACAGACTTCCTAACCAACGACCACCTCGACTTACCAATGGATTTCGAAAATATTGCCAAAGCAGGAAGCCGTCTTGGTACTGCATTGGCGATGGCGGTTGATCATGAAATCAACATGGTTTCTTTAGTGCGTAACTTAGAAACCTTCTTTGCCCGTGAATCCTGTGGTTGGTGTACGCCGTGCCGTGATGGTTTGCCATGGAGTGTGAAAATTTTACAAGCGCTGGAAAAAGGAGAAGGGCAGCCGGGGGATATTGAAACCCTAGAGCAGCTGTGCCGTTTCTTAGGACCGGGTAAAACTTTCTGCGCTCACGCACCGGGTGCGGTCGAACCGCTACAAAGTGCCATCAAATATTTCCGTGATGAATTCGAAGCGGGTATCTCGCAAAAAGATCTGCGTAACATCGTGCAGATTGCAGGTATCCAACCCAACTTGCTTAAGCAGCGTTGGTAATTATTTAGCGATTGAGCAACCGCTAAAGAGATTTTTCACGAAGAACGTATTTTTGATTAACGCCTGCTTTATGCGGGCCTTTGGGAAGCATGCTGACTATGGCTACAATATATGTAGACGGCAAAGAATATGACGTAAACGGGTCTGAAAACCTGTTACAAGCCTGTCTTTCTCTCGGGCTAGATATTCCTTATTTTTGCTGGCATCCGGCGCTGGGAAGCGTTGGCGCTTGCCGCCAGTGTGCGGTTAAGCAGTATCAGAACGCAGATGACACACGCGGTCGCCTAGTAATGTCTTGTATGACACCCGCAACGGAAGGTACCTACATCTCAATTGATGATGAAGAAGCCAAACAATTCCGTGAAAGTGTCGTGGAATGGCTGATGACCAACCACCCTCATGACTGCCCAGTCTGTGAGGAAGGGGGGAACTGTCACCTACAAGATATGACGGTAATGACCGGTCATAACATGCGTAAATATCGTTTTACGAAACGGACTCACATTAACCAAGACCTCGGTCCATTTATTAGTCATGAAATGAACCGTTGTATTGCGTGTTATCGCTGTGTTCGTTACTACAAAGATTATGCAGATGGCACGGATTTAGGGGTTTATGGGGCACATAACTATGTGTATTTCGGTCGTACTGAAGACGGTACACTGGAAAGTGAGTTCTCCGGTAACTTAGTTGAAGTTTGTCCTACCGGGGTATTCACCGATAAAACCCACTCTGAGCGCTATAACCGTAAATGGGATATGCAGTTTGCCCCCGGTATCTGCCAGCAGTGCAGTATCGGTTGTAATACTAGCCCCGGTGAGCGTTATGGTGAAATCCGCCGCATCGAAAACCGTTATAACGGCTCGGTAAACCACTATTTCCTGTGTGACCGTGGTCGCTTTGGTTATGGTTACGTCAACCGTAAAGACCGTCCTCGCCAAGCTGTACTCAATAAAAATGGCGTTAAGCAGGTCATCTCGGCTATCGAAGCGATGCAAAGTGGTGCGCAAATTATCAATCAAGCGAAAAAAGTGATTGGTATCGGCTCGCCGCGTGCTAGCGTTGAAAGCAACTATGCATTACGCGCATTAGTTGGAGCAGAAAACTTCTATTCCGGTATTTCTGCGGGAGAGCAGCGTCGTTTAGCATTAATGCAAAATATTCTGCAAAACGGCGGTATCTATACGCCAACACTGCGTGAAGTGGAAGGCTATGATGCGGTACTGGTACTGGGTGAAGATTTAACTCAGACAGGTGCACGCATGGCGTTATCTGTACGCCAAGCGGTGAAAGGTAAAGCTCGTGAGATGGCGGCAGCACAAAAAGTGGCTGACTGGCAAATCGCGGCAATCATGAATATTGGTCAACACGCAAAATATCCGCTGTTTATCACCAATGTTGATGACACGCGTTTAGACGATGTGGCTGCCTTCAATTACCGTGCTCCAGTGGTTGACCAAGCGCGCTTCGGTTTTGCTATCGCCAATATGATTAATGGCGAAGCCCCTGCGGTGAATAATTTACCCGCGGACTTAAAAGCCAAAGTTGAAACCATTGCTCAAGCATTAGCCAGTGCGAAAAAACCATTAATTATCAGTGGTAGCCATAGTGCAAGCGAGGCAATGATCCAAGCGGCCGCTAACGTGGCATTCGCATTGAAAGCGAAAGGCGCGAACGTTGGGTTATCTTACTTAGCGTCTCATGCAAATAGTTTCGGTCTGGCAATGATGAATGCACAGCCATTAGACAGCGCTTTAGCTCGCATAGAAGCGAACGAAGCGGATGTGGCTATTGTTATCGAAAACGACCTGTACCGTCACAGCAGCGTGGATGCAGTCAATAGCGCATTAGCGAAATTGAGCCATTTGATTGTAGCGGATCATCAGCAAACTGACATCATGGATAAAGCAACATTAGTTCTGCCAGCAGCAAGTTTTGCTGAAGCAGACGGTACGTTGATTAACCAAGAAGGTCGTGCACAGCGTTTCTTCCAAGTCTTCGACCCAACGTATTACGATAAAGCTATCGTGATGAACGAAAGCTGGCGCTGGATGCATTCACTGCAAACTGAAGCGCAAGAGCGTGATGCGGATTGGTCTCAACTTGATCACGTTATCGCTGATTGTGTTGCCGCAATGCCACAATTCTCAGGTATGGTTGATGCCGCACCAAAAGCGTCTTTCCGTATTCGTGGTCAAAAACTGGCGCGTGAACCACATCGTTACAGTGGCCGTACAGCGATGCTAGCAAATCAATCTGTCCATGAACCTCGTCAACCGCAAGATATTGACTCTCCATTTGCTTTCTCAATGGAAGGGAACAACAGCCCAACCGCACCGCGCCAGCAAATTCCATTTGCATGGGCACCAGGTTGGAACTCACCGCAAGCATGGAATAAATTCCAAGCCGAAGTGGGTGGTCATCTGTTATTTGGTGACCCGGGTATCCGTTTGTTCAATTCAACAGAGAGCAAATTGGCTTACTTCACTGAAATTCCAGCGGCTTATCAAGCTAGCGAAGCGCAGTGGGTCGTCGCACCTTATTACCACCTGTTTGGCAGTGATGAAATGTCACAGCGTTCAGAGGTGATCCAAGAGCGTATGCCTGAGCCTTATATCATGCTGAACACGCAAGATGCTGCGGCACTGGGGCTGTCAGCGGGTGCTAAAGCTGAGTTTAGCCATGCAGGTCAAGCGTTTAACTTGACTGTTCGCCTCAGTAATCACCTGTCTACCGGTCAAATTGGCTTACCGCTAGGAATGCCAGGTATCGCACCGTCAATGGCTGGCGTGTCAGTCAATAATCTGCGGAGGGGAGCATGATGGATTGGATTTCTCCTGAAGTGATGGAAGTATTAGTTTCCATCCTTAAATCTGTCGTCATTTTATTGGTTGTTGTGACTTGTGGGGCATACATGAGTCTGGGAGAGCGCCGTATTCTCGGTCTATTCCAGAACCGTTATGGTCCAAACCGCGTTGGCCCGTTTGGGATGGGCCAGTTAATCGCCGACATGTTCAAAATGCTTTTTAAAGAAGACTGGATCCCACAGTTCGCGGATAAGAAAATCTTTACGCTAGCACCAGTTATCGCATTTTGTTCATTGTTCCTTGCATTTGCAATCGTGCCTGTCAGCCCGACTTGGCACGTAGCAGACTTGAACATTGGGATTCTATTCTTCCTGATGATGGCGGGTCTAGCGGTCTATGCGGTGTTATTCGCGGGTTGGTCAAGTAACAACAAATACTCATTATTAGGTGCGATGCGTGCGTCAGCACAAACCGTGAGTTACGAAGTATTCTTAGGCCTTTCTTTAATGGGTGTGGTTGCACAAGCAGGTTCATTCAACCTGATTGATATTGTGAACTCCCAAGAAGGCATGTGGAATATTATTCCTCAATTCTTTGGTTTTGTGACTTTTGCGATAGCGGGCGTTGCGGTATGTCACCGTCACCCGTTTGACCAACCAGAAGCAGAACAAGAGATTGCGGATGGTTACCACGTTGAATACTCAGGGATGAAGTTCGGTCTGTTCTTCGTTGGTGAGTATATCGGTATCGTAACGGTTTCTGCATTGATTGTGACGCTGTTCTTTGGTGGCTGGCATGGTCCATTCCTGCCGTCATTCTTGTGGTTTGCTATCAAAACTGGCTTCTTCATGATGATGTTTATCTTGATCCGTGCCTCTTTACCGCGTCCACGTTATGACCAAGTGATGTCTTTCGGTTGGAAAATTTGCCTGCCGCTGACACTGCTTAATCTGCTGGGTACTGCAGCAGTGATTTTATACAACGCTCAGTAAGGGGTGATTGAACCATGACATTGAAAGAGTTATTGGTCGGTTTCGCCACCCAAGTACGTAGTATTTGGATGGTCGGCCTACATGCGTTCGATAAACGCGAAACGCAAATGTATCCAGAAGAGCCGGTTTATCTGCCACCCCGTTACCGTGGTCGTATCGTGTTGACGCGCGATCCAGATGGTGAAGAGCGTTGTGTTGCATGTAACTTGTGTGCGGTAGCTTGCCCTGTGGGTTGTATCTCACTGCAAAAAGCTGAACACGAAGATGGCCGCTGGTACCCTGAATTTTTCCGCGTTAACTTTTCGCGCTGTATTTTCTGTGGTCTGTGTGAAGAGGCTTGCCCTACCACGGCAATCCAATTAACACCTGATTTTGAAATGGCCGATTGGAGACGTCAGGATCTGGTTTACGAGAAAAATGACCTGTTGATTTCAGGTCCGGGTAAATATCCTGATTATAACTTTTACCGTAAATCAGGTATGGCGATTGCAGGTAAAGACAAAGGTGAAGCGGATAACGAAGCGAAACCTATCAACGTCAAAGACCTGTTGCCATAAGGAGCGATATTCATGGAATTTACATTTTATATCGCCGGTCTAGTTGCCATTTTAGCAACTTTAAGGGTGATAACGAATACAAATCCGGTGCATGCACTGTTGTATCTGGTTGTTTCTCTGCTGGCTCTGTCAATGGTGTTTTTCTCCCTCGGCGCGTATTTTGCTGGAGCGTTGGAAATCATCGTTTATGCAGGTGCCATCATGGTCCTGTTCGTGTTCGTCGTGATGATGCTCAACCTAGGACGTTCTGTTCAAGAACAAGAGCGCGCTTGGTTGACGCCGAAAAACTGGATTGGTCCTGCTGTGTTATCCGCAGTTTTATTGGCTATCTTAGTTTACGGCATTACCTCATTGTCATATCAAGAAGGCATTGAGGGCACCATCATTGGGGCGAAAGAAGTGGGTATTAGCTTGTTCGGGCCTTACGTTCTGGCTGTCGAATTGGCGTCACTGTTACTACTAGCTGGTTTAGTTGTCGCATTCCACGTTGGACGTGACCGTAAAGAAAACGGTGCTGATCTTGTCAGTATCGCGAAGGCGGAGGAGCAAAAATGATACCTCTAGAACATGGTCTGATTTTAGCGGCGATTTTATTTGTGATGGGGCTTAGCTGCCTTGTTATTCGCCGCAATCTGCTTTTCATGCTGATCGGACTGGAAATCATGATTAACTCAACTGCACTGGCATTTGTGGTTGCAGGGAGTTTTTGGGGGCAGCCAGACGGCCAAATTATGTATATATTGGCAATTACATTGGCTGCAGCGGAGGCGAGTATTGGATTGGCGTTGTTACTGCAACTCCATCGTCATCGTCAGAACCTGAATATTGATAAAGTCAGTGAGATGCGCGGATGAACCTACTCTATTTAACTATTCTGTTGCCTTTACTGGGGTCGGTGTTGTTAGCCTTCTCCCGTGGACGCTGGTCAGAAAACGTTTCGGCCATTATTGGTGCGGGGTCGGTCGGCTTAGCGGCCATCGTCGCATTCTATGCTGGCAATGAATTTTTAGCTCAAGACGCTGGTAGCGTGTTCATCCAACCTCTGTGGACTTGGATGTCTGTCGGTACCTTTAATATCCCATTCACCCTAATGTTAGATGGTCTATCTCTGACCATGTTAGGTGTGGTAACGGGTGTGGGCTTCCTTATTCATGTATACGCTTCTTGGTATATGCGTGGTGAGGAAGGTTACTCACGTTTCTTCGCTTACACTAACCTGTTTATCGCGAGTATGGTGGTCTTAGTCCTCGCTGATAACATGATGCTGATGTATCTCGGTTGGGAAGGGGTAGGGCTGTGCAGTTACCTGTTGATTGGTTTCTATTATACCAATCCAGAAAACGGTAAAGCCGCAATGAAAGCGTTCTTTGTCACGCGTATCGGTGACGTATTCCTCGCAATTGGTATGTTTATCCTGTGGAATGAGCTCGGCACATTGAATTTCAGCGAAATGGCGGTGTTAGCACCTCAGAAATTTGCTGAAGGTTCGAGTGCGATCAATTGGGCAACCTTGATGTTATTAGGTGGAGCAGTCGGTAAATCAGCACAGTTACCATTGCAAACGTGGTTGGCAGATGCGATGGCGGGTCCTACGCCAGTTTCAGCATTGATCCACGCCGCAACCATGGTAACGGCCGGTGTGTACTTAGTGGCTCGTACCCACGTTCTGTTCTTATTAGCGCCAGAAGTTTTACATCTAGTTGGCGTTGTGGGCGCAGTGACATTAGTACTGGCAGGGTTTGCTGCACTGGTTCAAACCGATATCAAGCGTGTGCTTGCTTATTCCACGATGAGCCAAATCGGTTATATGTTTTTGGCTCTCGGTGTGCAAGCTTGGGATGCTGCGATTTTCCACCTGATGACGCACGCTTTCTTTAAAGCACTGTTGTTCCTGTCAGCAGGTTCGGTCATTTTGGCATGCCACCACGAGCAAAATATCTTCAAAATGGGCGGATTGCGTAAGCAAATTCCATTTATCTACGCTGTGATGTTGATTGGCGGAAGCGCACTGGCAGCATTGCCATTGTTTACTGCTGGTTTCTACAGTAAAGATGCCATTTTGTGGGGTGCGCAGCTTGATGGACAAACTGTATTGTTGTGGGCAGGTATCCTCGGTGCATTAATGACCGCAATTTATACCTTCCGTATGATTTTCATCGTGTTCCACGGTGAAGCAAAAATCAAAGCGCATAAGGTTAAAGGCATCACTCACACATTACCACTGGGCATTTTGGCTATCCTTGCAACGTTCGTTGGTGCATTAATCCACCAACCACTCGAAGGGGTATTCCCTGCAGAAGCGGCTAGCAGTGAAGACGGTAAAGTCTTACTCGAAGCGATTTCTGGCGGGTTTGCTATCGCTGGTCTATTAATTGCGGTATTCCTCTACCTGTTTAGACGTTCAATAGTCGATGCTATCGCGAAAACTGCGGTGGGTCGTTTCTTCAGCGCATGGTGGTACCAAGCGTGGGGCTTCGACTGGCTGTATGACGTAGTCTTTGTAAAACCGTTTAAAGGTATTGCATGGCTACTGGAAAGCGATCCGATTAACTCTCTGATGAATATCCCTGCACATCTTTCACGTTGGGCAAATAAAGGGCTTGCAGTGAGTGAAAACGGCCAAATCCGTTGGTATGTTGCCTCGTTGGGGCTGGGTGCAGTGCTGATTCTTGCTCTGCTGCTTTTGGTTTAATTAAGGGACACATTGCGCCATGCTATTACCCTGGCTAATACTCATTCCCTTCATCGGAGGCCTGCTAAGCTGGCAGGCTGACCGGTTCAGTCATCGCGCACCGCGCTGGATTGCACTGGCGACGATGGGAATAACATTAATACTCTCCGTGCAATTGTGGTTAGAAGGGAATTACTCTCTTGTTAATCCACAAGGGATTCCACAATGGCAATCTGTTTTCTTTATGCCGTGGATCCCGTCACTGGGAATTGACTTTCATTTAGCTATTGACGGCTTATCACTGCTGATGGTCGTATTAACGGCTATCATGGGGGCTTTCTCGATTCTGAGCTCTTGGAGTGAAAACCAGAAGAACCAAGGTGCGTATCACTTTAACCTGCTGTGGATTATCACAGGTGTGATGGGGATTTTCACCGCGGTTGACTTGTTCTTATTCTTCTTCTTCTGGGAGATGATGCTGATCCCAATGTACTTCCTGATTGCCAATTGGGGGCACAAAGGGTCAGAAAACAGACAACATATCAAAGCTGCGACTAAGTTCTTTATCTATACGCAAGCAAGTGGCTTGATCATGTTGGTTTCCATCATTGGATTGGCACTAGCGAATTACAATACTTCAGGCGTATTAACATTCGATTATAACCAACTGTTAGGCGCAGAGCTGTCTAGTAACGTTGCGTTTATGTTGATGTTAGGCTTCTTTATCGCCTTTGCCGTTAAAATGCCATTGGTTCCTTTCCATGGTTGGATGGCAGATACCCAAGAACAGTCGCCTACAGCGGGTTCCGTGGATATCTCCGGTATCATGCTAAAAACCGCAGCATACGGCCTGTTACGCTTTACTTTGCCTCTGTTCCCTGAAGCCTCTATCCAGTTCACGCCAGTGGCGATGACGCTGGGTGTGATTAGTATCTTCTACGGCGCATGGTTGGCGTTCAAACAAACGGATATCAAACGTTTGGCAGCGTACAGTAGCTTATCCCATATGGGCTTTGTGACAGTCGCTATTTACGCGGGTTCAACCTTGGCTTACCAAGGTGCGGTGATTCAAATGATCACCAACGGTTTGTCCGGTGCGGCACTGATTATCATCAGTGGTCAACTGTATGAACGTACGCAAACGCGTGATATGCGTATGATGGGTGGATTATGGAAACGCATTAAATGGTTACCAGGAATGTCCCTGTTCTTTGCTGCGGCAACGCTAGGAATGCCAGGTACAGGTAACTTCATTGGTGAATTTATGATCCTGTTTGGCAGCTTCAGCCAATTCACGTTAGTGACTTGTATTATGGTCTTTGGTGTGGTGTTTGCGTCTATCTACTCACTGTGGATGATGCAACAGACTTATTATGGTACACCAAAATCAGAAAAAGAAATGAAAGGGTTAACGGCGCGTGAGTTTGGTGTGCTGCTGGCTCTGGCTGTATTACTGGTTATCATCGGTTTCTACCCGCAACCAATTTTAGATACATCAATTGGTTCGATGGAAACATTGCATAACCTGTATTCTGCTTCACTTACAACATTAGGGCTGTAATTCGCCATGACAATAACTCCTCAAGAACTGATCGCAATACTACCACTGATGATCGTCGGGTTGACGGCGGTGGTTGTGATGCTGTCCATTGCGTGGCGACGCGATCACCTTACCAGTGCCGCGCTGACAGTATCTGGCTTTGTTATTGCGTTGCTTTCACTGATTTGGGTAGCCGACGGCTACCTAATGGATGTGACTTCGCTTATTCGTGTTGATGGCTTTGCGCTGTTCTATAGTGCATTAGTCCTGATTGCAGGTATCGGTACCAGCATCTTTGCCTACCACTGGCTGGAAGGTTTTGGCGACAATAGAGATGAATTCCACTTGTTAGTTGCTATCGCGGTGGCAGGTGGTGTGCTGTTATCTATGTCAAACCATATGGCGTCGATGTTTATCGGTATTGAGCTGATTTCATTGCCACTGTTTGGCTTAGTTGCCTATACCTTTGAGCGCAGTCGCACATTAGAAGCTGGGATCAAGTACATGCTGTTATCTGCAGCAGCGTCTTCATTCCTGTTATTCGGAATTGCGTTACTGTATGCGGAATCGGGTAGCTTAAGCTTCGCAGCTGTTGGTCAAAGTCTTTCTGATAACCAAATTCACGCCCCATTAGTGATGATTGGTTTCGGTATGCTCATTGTTGGTTTTGGCTTTAAACTGTCACTGTTTCCATTCCAACTGTGGACACCAGACGTTTATCAAGGTGCGCCTGCACCTGTATCAGCTTTCTTAGCAACGGGTAGTAAAATCGCTATCTTTGCCGTATTAGTGCGTATCTTTTTGGAAGCACCAATTGCCAACAGCAATACGTTAGCGATTGTGATTTCAGTGATTGCCATAGCATCTATCTTGTTTGGTAACTTACTGGCTATCACACAAAAAAGCGCAAAACGCTTGCTGGGTTACTCATCTATCTCGCATATGGGTTATTTACTCGTTGCCCTTGTTGCGTTACGTATCGACCCAGTAGCGTCACAAGTGACTATCGCAATCTACTTAGTGGGTTACTTGTTTGCAAGCTTAGGCGCATTTGGTGTTGTGAGTATCGTTTCCAGTCCTTATCGTGGTGATGACCAGGATGATTTCAGTGCATTCCGTGGGCTGTTCTGGCATAAACCCGTTCTAGCAACGGTAATGACTGTGATGATGCTGTCGCTGGCGGGTATTCCAATTACATTAGGATTTATTGGTAAATTCTATGTGATTGCATCTGCGGTGAATGCAGAGTTATGGTGGTTAACAGGAGCTGTAGTGGTTGGTAGTGCAATTGGCTTATATTACTACCTAAGCTTTATGGCTAGCCTATATAGCCGTGATGCAGAACATGCAGAACGTTATACAGGCCCTGAAAAAGCAACGTTAGGGACCGTTGTTGCTGTTATTTGCGCCATTGCGGTTATTGTCTTTGGTGTATGGCCACAACCTCTTATTGATATGACATCAACAGCACTTGCTGTGATTAACTAATAGGCTAAAATTTCCTATAGTTGATAAACCGGCTACTTTTGAGTAGCCGGTTTTTTTTAATCAGGTAACTGACGCTGATATTGGTATTCCATATCATCTAAAAAAGACATTAGTACTTGGCTTGCGGTATTGATCTTTTGAATATTCACTGTTTTTTCAGACGATTTTTCATTAATAAAATGGCACCATTCCCACCAATAATTCTTAATGAGGCCTATCTGAGTAATAATTGATAATTTATGTGAATCTATAGCGGTGATTTGTTCTGATAAGAGCATGAGTTGAGAAAGCTTAAATATTGTTTTATCAATGTGATTAACTTCTTCCTTTAATTCTAAAATTTGGTTTCCTAAATCTAGCCTGACCTCGACAAGTTGCGCAAATTCTAAACCATCATCAATGACTGATAATAAATTTTTAATAAAAGCAATGGCTGACTTTAATATTTGCTTTTTATTTGTTGGCATATCAATTGAGTCAATTAACTCATCATTCAACAAATGTTTTTTTAAGAAATCAGTGATTTTAGATTTTAAGATGATATCTTCTGCTGCGGTAATAACGGAGTGTTGCTGATTGATTTCGTTTATTTTTAGCATTTTGCTATTTTTGGATGTGACTAGGAGTTCTTTTTGTTCTGAGTATTGCTGTAGTTTATGTTGGTTGCTTTCTTCCACGTGAATGAGTGATAGAGAGTCGGTGGTGTAACTGAATTTGGTAATTATTCTTTCTAGCTCTAATTTAAAATCAATTAAATCCTCAATAAAGCTTGTGACTAAAATTCCGTCAGGTATATTTGTATTTTCACTATTTAATTCACTTTTTAAAATATAATTTAATTTTATTTTTAGCTTCGGTATCGAGTTTCTGATTGTTTCATTTATATTGAAAGTCTTACTTGCAATTTTTTGTATCTTTCCGTGTATGATAAAGTCATAATGTATTATATTTTTATTAAATGCGGAAATTTCATTTGACATATGCCTTAACTGATAAATATCAATGGAGGGCAATATCGGTAAATCAAGCTTATCTTGCATATGAGTACCTTTTATTGAGGGGGGGTGCTATTTGGTTGAATTTGGTCAAATAACGTTATTAAATGTGTAGAGTATTCTTGAATGGTATACCAAGATGTAACAATTCGTTTGAAATGAGTAATGAATTTAATAAGTTTATCAGCGTTATTGATTTTTTTGAAAACCTCGATTGATTGGGTTATTTCGGTTAGGAGGACAAGCCACATATAATCTAAATGGTCAACGGCTAACCGTGCATCTTTAAAGAAACCATCGATTTTATGGAGGTTAATTTGAATATCAAAGATAACTTTTTTGATGAGTTCTTCTCTGTTAATTTGGTCGTTAATTGATTTTATTTCTGCTAATGTTTCATTCTTTCTTGCTCGAATTTTTTCAGCTTTCGAACCAAAAATACTACCAGTAATAATGAGACCGATGACACCACCTGCTAAGCCGGTGAAGCTGAGTTTTACAAAATGTGAATACTCTTGTTCTAATTGCTGTAGTTCCTGTTTTTTCGTTTTAAGTAATTCTTGTAAGTAGGTATCTGTAATTTCATTATCAGTAGTTTCAAGTTGATTATATAGCCCTTTAATATTAAACAATAATGATTCAACGTGTTGATAATTAGATAGATACCCACCTGTAATATGTACTCTAAAATCTGAAATGATATTTTTAATATTACTTGTCTTAATGGATTGCTCCTTAATATCATCTTTAATTAATTGTAAGATATTAGTTAGTTCAGTCGCTATTTGCTGGTCATCGCTTTGATAAAATATTTCATCTAACTCACTTTCATTAATATCATTCAAACTATCTGATACTCTTTTCAATATAGGCATGTGGTTTATATATTCAATAATCTGCCTGCCAGTCTGTATAATATTTCGGCTAGCTAGAGATAGATTGACAGATTGTTCTTTAACATGTTGCTCGACATTATCCCAGGTATTGGCATGGTCACGAATATTGATAATGGTATTAATTAATTCGTCTGTATCTATTGGTAAAGTGGTTGATGAGGTAATACCAAACCATTTTAGAATATCATTTTTTTTCCAAGGCAAAGAAAGAGAGAAGTAAACATGGCGATGTATGCTAATTAAATCGTCTAATGTAAAAATACCGACTTCGCGGGTTGAAAGAGCATCTTGATTCGTTAATAAAGCTAAGGTTGTATGGCCTATATGCTCTTTTTCAATAATTCTGTCGTAATTTTCTTTTGTATTCATTTTAAAATCCATGTTGATTAAGTTAAGGATTGAACACTAATTTGTATTAGCACTATTGTATGGTTGAGTTACCTATTTATTGTAAATAAAAATATAAATTTCATATTTGTTAACCTACTAGAAATTGGCTGAAAGTTTTATACTAAAAAATGAAAAACAGAGCTAAAAAATAGCACTTTGAACAAGTCAATACATGTTTAAAATATTATTTTGTATTATATATATTTAGAAATCATCTATAGTGATACTAAATTAAATAACGCATAACAATATGATGATAATTAAAATTTACGGCGGTTTTACTTTTGAAGGCTAAATAGAATTGTAATGGAATATAGGTTTGCGGCTTAAATATAACTATGTTTCAAAATGGAATTCTTATTGGATAAAAATGAAGCAATTTCGAGAGGGAGAAAAGAAGAAAGGGGATAAAATCACATTTTCCATTAATTAAATGAATGGAATGACGTGTAATATATATAATAAGCTATACTATCAACAACCTGAACCTCTATTCGTGTAACAAGGTTGGTTTTGATGTGATTTCTCTTGGCTATCGTCATTTGGGGCATAAGCGATAATTATAGTGATGTACTAAAAACAATTTGTTTATTGCAGATAATCTGTTTTTAGTGCTGAACCGGTGACATAGCATTTACTGTTAGTCATCAATGTATTAAAAAATGGTTTTGCGCTATATAATAACGCGTAGTGAATTTGTGTGATGTAGCAGTGGGAATCTAAAGTGAACTATAAAAAAATTGATCAACTGATAACTGAAATTTTGGATCATTTGTCTACATTGACACTAAAAAACCAAGAGTTTATTCGTTTTGTTTGGCAATTGGATGCGCAAACCGCTTTCCCTGGTCTTTCATGGCTATCAGTGCAAGAAAGTTACCCTCAATTTTACTGGTATCAACGGACGGGAGCTGAAGAATGTAGTGCTCTTGGCATGGTGAAATCTTTTGATTCGATAGATAAGGCTCAAGCTTTTTTATCGCAATACCCTGATATACCAGAAATGCGCCTATGGGGGCTTAATGGGTGGAATGCCGTCGGGGATGAGATCCCTGACGAGATAAAACGTCAAGCAACATTTTGTTTTTTACCTCGTATTGAAATTCATCGATTACGTTCAACGATTAACGTTAGTATCAATATAGAAGGTGAAGAAGATCGCTTAAATGCCATTCATCTTTTACAGCAATTAAAACCCGCTTCTCAAGTGACATTGGCACTGAATGCGGATATTACTGCGCAAGAACATATTCCTACTCATGATGAATGGTGCCGTTTATTAAATTGCGCTATTGATGATATGAAGTCAGGGAAAATGGAAAAAGTGGTTATGGCAAGGGAAACAAAACTCACCCTGTCTAAGCCTATTGCGGTTGCTCAGTTTTTAGCACAAAGCCAGCAAGTGAATCATCATTGCTACCATTTTATGATGGCCTTCAACGCGCATTCTGGTTTTATTTCTTCAACCCCCGAGCGTTTATATTTACGTCAAGATGGCCAATTAAATTCTGAGGCCTTAGCGGGAACCGTCGCTAATGACCCTGATGATGCAGTCGCAGCAGAGTACGCTAAATGGTTGATGGAAGATAAAAAAAACCAACATGAAAACTTAGTGGTTGTTGATGATATTTGTCAACAATTGCAAGGGGCGGTGACTGGGGTAGATGTGTCTTCAGCAAAAGTTATTCGTTTAAGAAAAATTCAACACCTTTATCGTTCAATTGTTGCAACGCTAATCACCCCTTCTGATAGCGATTGTTTACAACGCCTCCAACCTACCGCAGCTGTGTGTGGTCTGCCACGAAAAGTCGCTCGGCAATTTTTAGCCAAAAATGAACCTTTTTCTCGCGGCTGGTATGCAGGAACGGGTGGTTTTATGAGCTTAAATAAAAGTGAATTCGCGGTATCTCTACGTTGTGCGCAAATAGAGGGTGCACAGGTCTCATTATATTCAGGCGCTGGCATTGTCAGTGGCTCAGACCCAGAGCAAGAGTGGATAGAAATTGAAAATAAAGCGGCTGGGCTAAAGTCTTTATTTGAAAATAACGAAAAACCATAAAATAAAAATGGTTATTTTCTTTTTTATTTCAATTAGTTCATCAAAAATTGTCCTGAGATCAAGAAATTTATTTCAGCCAGTCTAAACTAATTGATAACTAATAATTTGCTGAGCATATTATGTCGAATTCTGCTTTTAACCTCCGTTGGGCTGAAGTGATTATCGAAGCACTGTCTCGCCACGGAATGAAACACATCTGTATTGCGCCTGGTTCGCGCTCAACACCCTTGACCCTTGCGGCGATTAACCATGGTAAATTGCATTGCCATACGCATTTCGATGAGCGTGGTTTAGGGCACCTAGCCCTAGGTTTAGCAAAAGCCAGCCATGAGCCTGTAGGGGTTATCGTTACCTCTGGTACAGCTGTTGCAAACCTTTACCCTTCATTAATTGAAGCCGGTTTAACAGGGGAAAAGGTGATTTTTCTTACCGCTGACAGACCGCCAGAATTGATTGATTGCGGTGCTAATCAAGCTATTCGGCAAACACATATTTTTGCATCTCACCCCTCTCAATCATTAATGTTGCCAAGGCCGACGCAAGATATTTCAGCGAAATGGTTGGTCACCGCGATTGATAATGGCATGAACCAGTTACACCATGGTGCCTTTCATATTAATTGTCCATTTGCAGAGCCACTATATGGTGAAATGGATGGGGAATATGAGTGGCAGCAAACACTTGGAGAATGGTGGAATTCTTCTCACCCGTGGTTAACGGAGCCATTAACCCATTCCGTCGCATTGGTTGCGGATTGGTATTTTTGGCGTCAGAAAAAAGGCGTTGTGATTGCAGGGCGAATGACAGCGAGTGAAGGGGAGTTAGTTGCAAAATGGGCACAGGAACTTGGATGGCCAGTACTCGGTGATGTGCTGTCTCAAACCGGACAACCTTTTCCATGTGCCGACTTATGGCTACAACATCCAGAAACTCAGTCTATTTTAAAAGATGCGGAATTAGTCGTTCAGTTTGGTTCAAGCTTAACGGGAAAACGGCTCTTACAATGGCAAGCCAATTGTGAGCCGCAAGAGTATTGGATTATCGACTCAATACCTCAGCGGTTAGACCCAGCAAATCATAAGGGAAGAAAATTAACCTGTTCAATCAAGGGTTGGCTAGATAACCATCCTGCACAGCCGAGAAGCTTGTGGTGTGAGTCGCTGCCCACTTTAGTGCAAAAAACTCAACACCATGTGCGCCAACGCTTACAAGCGCAGTTTTCAGAAGCCGCAGTTGCACACCAATTACCTGAACTGCTGCCTCCACGAGGCCAACTATTTGTTGGCAACAGCTTAATTGTCCGTTTGGTAGATGCACTAGCACAACTTCCATTGGGCTATCCTGTTTATAGTAACCGGGGCGCGAGTGGTATTGATGGTTTGATTTCTACCATGGCAGGTGTTCAACGGGCAACAGCACGGCCAACATTGGCTATTGTTGGGGATATTTCTGCACTATATGACTTGAATAGTTTGGCTTTGTTGCGTGAGCCTTCAGCGCCCACCGTTCTGATCGTGGTGAATAACAATGGTGGGCAAATTTTTTCTATGTTACCTACACCAGACGAAGCAAGACAAAACTATTACTGTATGCCGCAAAATGTCAGTTTCGAGCCCGCGGCGAAAATGTTTAGCTTACAATACTGTGCGCCGACAGACTGGACAACACTAAAAAATACCGTTCAACAATTTTGGCGCCGTCAACAGGGCACATTGCTGGTGGAATTGCAGGTGGCAAGTGATGAAGGCGCCCGTACGTTAAAACAACTATTGAATGAAGTTGTGGAACTGTAATGTTATCTGCCCATAGACATAATTCAGTCTCATCTTCTCCTTGGGTCATCTGGCTGCATGGCTTGTTAGGTAGTGCCGATGACTGGCAACCTGTGATTGAACAAACACGTGCTTTTCCATCGTTAGCGGTGGATTTACCAGGGCATGGCGGTTCTCACTCAGAGCCATGCCAAGGTTTTTCACATTTTGATCAACAACTCAGCGCTCTTTTACAGTATCATCAAATTAATGAATACTACTTGGTTGGCTATTCACTCGGTGCTCGGTTAGCGATGCATTTTGCCTGTCACTATCAGCCTAACGGATTATTAGGTTTAGTGATTGAGGGGGGCAATGTGGGATTAGTCAATGAACAAGAACGAGTTGCTCGGGCGGCTAATGATAAGGCATGGGCACAACGTTTTCGTTCAGAACCCATCGAAGAAGTGTTAGATGATTGGTATCAACAAGCTGTATTTGCTGATTTGTCGACCACTCAGCGCCAACATTTAATTCAGTTACGTCGGCAAAATAACCCGCACAGTATTGCTGCTATGCTAGAAAATACATCATTAGCAAAGCAACCTTTCTTGGCGGACAAATTGCATCAATTGACCTGTCCTTATCGTTATTTTTGTGGCGAAAAGGATAAAAAGTTTCGAAGCGTTTCGCAACAATATGAATTGCCGTTAACGCTAATTGAAAATGCAGGGCATAATGCGCATTGGGAAAACCCAATGGGCTTTGCAGCTGCACTACACCATTTTTTATCACACTGTGGTTAAAGGAATCTGATAATGATTTATCCAAGCGAAGAAAAATTATACGCACCAATTGAATGGCAAGATTGCTCTACAGGGTTTGAAGATATTCGCTATCATAAATCTCCGGAAGGGATTGCAAAAATTACGATTAATCGCCCAGAAGTGCGTAATGCTTTTCGTCCACAAACCGTGAAAGAAATGATCCAAGCTCTATCTGATGCACGCTATGATGACCAAGTTGGAACTATCATTTTAACGGGTGAAGGTGAAAAAGCATTTTGTGCCGGTGGTGACCAAAAAATTCGTGGCGACTACGGCGGGTATCGTGACGAAAGTGGTACTCATCACTTAAATGTATTAGATTTTCAACGTCAAATTCGTACTTGTCCAAAACCTGTGGTGGCAATGGTCGCGGGTTTCTCTATTGGTGGTGGTCATGTGTTACATATGATGTGTGACCTGACTATTGCTGCAGATAACGCAATCTTTGGCCAAACCGGTCCAAAAGTTGGCTCATTTGATGGTGGCTGGGGTGCGTCTTATATGGCACGTATCGTAGGGCAAAAGAAAGCACGCGAAATTTGGTTCCTATGCCGCCAGTATAATGCACAAGAAGCGTTGGATATGGGGCTGGTTAATACTGTCGTTCCTTATGCTGACTTAGAAAAAGAGACTGTGCGTTGGTGTCGTGAAATGCTAGAGAACAGCCCAATGGCATTACGTTGCTTGAAAGCCGCCTTGAATGCAGATTGTGATGGTCAGGCTGGCCTGCAAGAGCTCGCAGGTAATGCCACTATGTTGTTCTATATGACAGATGAAGGGCAAGAAGGCCGTAACGCCTTTAATGAAAAACGTGCTCCAGACTTCTCTAAATATAAGCGTAATCCATAATGCGTAAAGCCCGTATTTATTCGTTCAGCCTGCCGATGGAGGCAGGCGTTATCCTTCGTTATCAGCGACTAAAAACGCGTGATGGGCTTTTAGTCTGTTTACAAGATGGGGATAATGAAGGTTGGGGAGAAATTTCGCCTCTACCTGAATTCAGTCGTGAAACATTAGAAGAAGCAACCGCAGAAACTATTAAGCGACTGAATGAATGGGTGAAAGAAGGCAAAATTTCTAATAGTTTATTACCCTCTGTGGCTTTTGGTTGCAGCTGCGCTCTAGCGGAGCTGGCAGGGGAGCTTCCTGAACAAGCGGATTACCGCAAAGCGCCTTTATGTAGTGGTGATCCTGACGATTTAATCTTAAGCCTTGATGCAATGGAAGGTGAGAAAGTCGCTAAGGTTAAAGTCGGTCTATATGAAGCGGTACGTGATGGTATGGTGGTTAACCTGTTACTAGAGGCAGTTCCAGAACTGAAACTGCGTTTGGATGCGAATCGCAGTTGGACCCGAACAAAAGCCGACGGTTTTGCTAAATATGTTAATCCAGACTACCGTAGTCGTATTGCGTTTTTAGAGGAGCCGTGTAAGACCCGTGAAGAGTCACTGCAATTTGCAGCAGATACTGGCATTAGTATTGCTTGGGATGAAAGTGTACGTGAGGAAGGCTTTATGGTAGAAGCGCAGGAAGGGGTTTCTGCGATAGTCATTAAACCGACCCTGACAGGCAGCTTGTCATATTGCCGCTATTTAGTGGAAGAATCACATCGCTTAGGGTTACAAGCTGTGATTAGCTCATCCATTGAAAGTAGTTTTGGTTTAACACAACTTGCTCGTGTAGCGCATTGGCTAACGCCAAATACCATTCCAGGCTTAGACACGGTATCACTTATTCAATCTCAATTGGTACGGCCTTGGCCACAATGTGATATTCCGCTTCAGCAGTTAGATGATTTAACGCTTGTATGGCAGAGTTAGCACAATTTAAAGATTGGCCTTGGCAACACTGGGCCAATCTTCGTCCGAACTCAATCGCTCTAGTCACAGAGTCCCAAAGTATGACTTGGGAAAGTGTAAGCCAACAAATTACTGACCTTAGAACTTACTTTTTAATGCAAGGCGTAGAGCAGGGGCAGTGTATTGTTTTACATGGAAAAAATTCAGTTGAATTATTACTGAGTCAGCTGGCACTTATTGCTTGTGGGGCTCGTGTTTTACCATTAAATCCCCGCCTCCCAGAACGGTTGTTAGCAGAATTATTACCTCATCTTAATGTTAGCTCAGTTATTGATTTTACTGATGAATCAAATCTGTTAGCAAATTATCGTAATTTAGATTATCAACTTTATTACCATTTTATTAGTGATGAAGAGGTTGCTCCGGTTATTTTTCAAGAGGTTATTCAGCAGCCCGCTACGTTGATTTTAACATCGGGATCGACAGGCCTACCTAAAGCCGCTGTTCACAGTGTCGCTGCGCACTTAAATAGTGCAGCAGGTGTTGTTAATCTGATGAATTACCAGCAAAGAGATTGTTGGTTACTATCGCTGCCGTTATTCCATGTATCTGGTCAGGGGATTGTTTGGCGCTGGCTTCTTAAAGGTGGCTCACTTGCGGTCAAAAATCTTCCTTTGGCCCAAGCATTGCATGAGGTCACTCATGCCTCTTTAGTTCCGACCCAGTTATGGCGTTTATTAAATGATAAATCAGTGACTAATATCGCATTGAAAGCCGTTTTATTGGGAGGAGCGAGTATCCCTTCAACCTTGACGGATCTGGCTCAACAGCATGGTATTGCTTGTTGGAGCGGCTATGGGATGACAGAAATGGCATCTACGGTTTGTGCGAAACGGGCAGACGGTAAAAAAGGTGTCGGTTTACCCTTAAAAGGCAAGCAAGTTCGTCTTGTGGATGATGAAATTCAAATTCAATCAGATAGTCAGGCTCTGGGTTATTGGTTTGATGGGCAACTTCACCCATTAAATTGCCTAGATAACTGGTTTAAAACTAACGATAAAGGGACTTTTATCGATGGGGAATATCAGATTATTGGTCGTCTAGACAACTTATTTATCAGTGGTGGGGAGTGCGTTCAACCCGAAGATATCGAATCAGTCATAAATTCACATCCTGATGTCAGCCAAAGTTTTATTATACCTATTGATGATGTGCAATTTGGGCAACGTCCTGTCGCGGTTATTGAAGCAAATGAGTCAGTGGATTTAAATCAGCTGGCGGATTGGTTAAAAGATAAACTCGCTCCATACCAATATCCTATGGCATTTTATTATTTAGACCCTGAATTGAAAGCAGGGGGAATAAAAGTGTCTAGGCAACAAGTGAAGAAGTGGTTGTTAGCGAGAATAAAAGAATAGGGCGAAATAGTGGCGGGGTTATCCCCACCACTTAATGACTTACACTATTTTAGTGCTTTTAACGCTTTTTCGACACCCGCACCGTATTCAGGGTGAACTTGTTTAAATAACTCGATTTGGCGCACTTGTGTGGCTTCAGTAGCGTCAATCAGTTCACCGGCAATACGTTTAAACATACGTTGGTGCTCGGCATCATCTAACAACTCATATAATGCACGTGGCTGGCTGAAATAATCTTGGTCTTCGCGGTGATCCCAATGGTCAGCAGCACCTTCAATAGATAATGGCGGTTCGCTAAAGTCCGGTTGTTCTTGGAATAATCCGGCTTCATTTGGCTCATAGGTCACATGGTTGCCACTATTACCGTCAACACGCATTGCCCCATCACGGTGGTAATTATGGAATGGGCAACGTGGGGCGTTTACTGGGATTTGGTGATGGTTGACACCAAGACGATAACGATGAGCATCGCCATAAGAGAACAGGCGGCCTTGTAACATTCTATCTGGGGAGAAACCAATACCCGGAACCACGTTAGCAGGGCTAAAAGCCGCTTGTTCTACGTCAGCAAAATAGTTGTCTGGATTACGATTAAGTTCAAAATAACCGACATCAATTAATGGATAATCTTTGTGTGGCCATACTTTGGTTAAGTCAAATGGGTTATAAGGAACTTGAGAAGCTTCTTTTTCTGGCATAATTTGCACTTGCAAATTCCAGCGTGGGAAATCCCCTTTCTCGATGGATTCAAACAGATCTCGCTGTGAACTTTCTCTATCTTTACCCACTAACTGCTCAGCTTGTTCATCAGACAGATTTTGAATACCTTGTTGGCAACGGAAATGGAATTTGACCCAGAAACGTTCATTGTTACTGTTGATGAAACTATATGTATGGCTACCAAAACCATGCATATGACGGTAACTTTGTGGGATACCACGGTCACTAGCATCAATGGTTAACTGGTGTAAAGATTCAGGTAATTGGGAGAAAAAGGCCCATTTATGTTCCATTGTACGCAGGTTAGAGCGAGGGTCACGTTTAACTACGTGGTTTAAATCAGGGAATTTTAATGGGTCACGGAAATAGAATACAGGGGTGTTGTTACCCACCATATCCCAGTTACCTTCTTCAGTATAAAACTTTAATGCGAAGCCACGAATATCACGTTCTGCGTCGGCAGCTCCACGTTCGCCTGCAACGGTAGAGAACCGAGCGAACATTTCTGTTTTTTTCCCTACTTCAGAGAAAATTTTTGCACGAGTATAGCGGCTAATATCATGGGTTACGGTAAAGGTACCGAAAGCACCAGAACCTTTTGCGTGCATACGTCTTTCAGGGATTACTTCACGGTCAAAATGGGCAAGTTTTTCTAAAAACCAAACATCCTGTAATAACATTGGGCCACGTTTACCCGCTGTCATGACATTATTATTATTGGCGACTGGGGCGCCTGAGGCGGTAGTAAGGCCTTTCTTTTTCATCACAATGCTCCTTTGTTTGGATTAAATGACTACACAAACCTAACTAATAAGTTAATATTTTGTAAAAAATAAAAAACACGACTACAATAAACTTGTAATTCAGTATAGTTATTATGGAATTGATTATCTAATTAATATAACCAATTACTGTGATTACAAGTAAAAAAATACGTATTTATCGCACTTTTTTGCACTAAAATTTTTGATGCGTGAAATTTTGTAATGAATAACGAGGGCTTTTATCGAGGCTATAGCGTAAATCTAGGTAAGAATGGCTGAAAATAGGGTGAGATTCGCGTAATATCCATAGGTAATAATATCAAGAGGATAAAATAATGCGCAAATTATTATTATTGGCAGCAGCGATGTCACCATTATTCGTAGGTACTGCACATGCAGTTTCAGTTAGTGCACAAGCAGGTGAACATTTTACTGAGCTGTCTGCAGGGTTAGGTAACCAAAATGCAGGATTGGCATTTAACGGCTCTTGGGCTCGTAGTGACCATGATGGGCAAATGGGTAGTATTGGTGCCACATTTGGCTTACCTATTGGGCCTTTTTCTGCATTTGTAGGGGGTAAAGGGCTATATCTATCACCTGATCACAATAGTAATGGTGCTGCATTAGCTGTTGGTGGTGGGTTAAATTGGCAGGCTTTGCCTTCACTCAATATTTACGGTGAAGCTTATGGTGCTCCAGAGCAACTGACTTCAGGCAGCAAATCGTACGTCGAAGCTAAAGCCGGTGCACGTTATACGGTATTTAAGCCTTTATCTATTGATGCGGGATATCGCTTAATTGAAATGAAAGGGACACATGGTCATAGTAGCGATAAAGTTGCTGATGGCTGGTATGTAGGGGCTGGCCTTTCATTCTAACAGGGTTATCTTGTTCATAATGCCCCTAGGCGTACATTATGTGTACGCCTAGGGCGAATTTGATGATGTAAACTTAGTTGAGTATTTTTTAAAATAATTGGTTAAACTTTTAGCTGCTTATCCATAGCTATTTACTTCAGTTTTTATTGCATTACTTTAATGACGTCAGCTCATCACGGCTCAATCCGGTGCTTTTCATAATAATTTCAGGGCTAACACCGTTTATCAATAAGTTGCGAGCTAAGGTGGTTTTAGTTTTTTGAACGCCTTCTTGAAGCCCTTTTTGAAGCCCTTCCTGTTTGCCTTTTTGCAGCCCCTCGAGAAGGCCCTCTTGATGACCCTTATTATGTAAGCGTTGTGCGATATTCATAATCGTCTCCTTGTGCTTTTCTGTTTGCGCTTCTAATGTGTAGATAAATTTTTCAAAATCAGTTGAGTCTAAAGCAGAAAATAGGTAATTGATGATAGTGACCACATCATTGTCGCTATTATAGTGTTGATTGAGTGCTTGCGCCAATAAAGGAAGCACATGGTGAAACTCATCTCGCAAACGTTTATGTTTCATCGCTAATTCCATAACAGCAATTTTGCGATGATTTACTAATTCATTATCGTCTATTACAGTGATATCAACCAACGGGAATGATTGTGTATATAACGTATTTGCCAGCTTGGGCTGAGGAAAACAATCTGTCCATAACTGAGTGTAAGGGTAAGGTGAACGAGTACCGTGGTAGAAAAGAATAGGAACAACTAGAGGTAATACAGTGCTTCCTTGCTGCATATGCTGATTCATTGCTAAAAACGCATAATGCATTAAGCGCCACGCCATCAGTTTATCTGGGGTTGACTGGTGCTCGACTAATAAATAAATATAGCCTGTTCCATGTGAGGTCTGTACTGAATACAGAACATCAGATAGCCGAGAGCGAAGCTGTTTATCAATAAATGATGAGTTAGTCAGCTTTAGCGTAGTGAAATCACATAATGATTTTATGTGTTTTGGTAAGTGAATTTCAAAAAAGTCACGTGCGCTGTCTATGTTTGACATAAACCTCTTAAATGCTGCATCGTGGACAGCAGAAATATTTTTCCTTTTCATTCAACCTAATTCCTTATTTACCTCTCAATAACTGTAAAGCAAGAGGGGTAGGGTTGTCTTTTCGGAATTATTTTCTGCCAAATGACGTAATTAAAGAAATATATATTAAATTATATGCAAATAATATATATGTGGAGATAGAGTAGGAATGCTAGGGGATTATTGATTGATTGCGGATATCAAACGATGGCCACCTTGATTGGGAGTGAGGATAGTTAATTTCAGATAAACAAAAGCCGTAATTTGAAGTTATCCGAATTACGGCTTAATTTATCAATTTGTTAGCCGACGTTCGGTAAGAAGCCGGCAACAATCGAAAATTGGATAGCGATTACTGCCACACCACATGCCAACACTAAGGCTAAAATAGGTGTACCACCTTTAACTTGATACCCACCTTGAGATTCTAATTTACGTACACGTAATGTTAGCAATGCAGGAATAATCAGCGCTAAGACCGAGAGTGCAACAGCTGCATAAGTTAATGCTTGTACGAAACTACTAAAGAATAGGGCAGCCAATAATGGCGGAACAAAGGTGAGTAAGCCTGTTTGCACTCGACCGATAAAATGATTACTCCGTTTGAATAAGTCGGCGAGGTAATCAAATAAGCCTAATGCGACACCTAAGAAAGATGTGGCCAACGCTAAATCCATAAACAAGCTGACGGCGATATTAACGCGAGGTGTAGCGACAACATCGCGGATCGCGGTGAGTAACCCATTTAGACCTGATTCCTGCGCTAGTATTCCGAGAAAAGTATGTGATGGAATAGACCCTAACGTCGCAATCTGCCATAGAATATAAGCAACTAAAGGAATTGCGCTTCCGGTAATGAAAATCATACGTAATTTACGTACATCCCCATTCATATAGTTAACTAAACTTGGGACGCTGCCATGGAAACCAAAAGAGGTAAAAATAACGGGTACTGCGGCAAGGATAAGGCCTTTTTCAATTGGCATGGTGCTTAAGTTTACGGCTTCCGCGTGTGGCATCATTACAACTAACATGATGACTAAAAAAATCGTTTTTGCTGTGAATAAAATTCGGTTAATAAAATCGACGGAATGCGTACCAATACAGACAACTGCACCACCAATAATAGTAAATGCAATAATGGCAGTGTCAGTTGAAATTTTAAAGCCCCACCATGAAGACAGACTATCTGAAATTAATACGCCAGCTCCACCGATATAAGCGGTTGTTAATGCGTACATTAATAGCAGCATACTTAGCCCAGTCACTATCTGGCCAATTGGGCCAAGATATTTTTTAGCAACGGAGCCTAAGCCCATATTTGCAGGGTTATGCTGATACACTTCAACTAACAGTAATGAGGTATAACTCATTAACATCCATAATCCAACAAGCAAACAAACGATGCCTGTGAAACCGACTCCTGCAGCGGCAAGTGGCATTGCCAACATCCCTGCACCTATTGTTGTCCCTGCAACGATTAACACACTGCCAAGCGTACGATTCTTCACAAGTTCCTCTAATTGAATTTGAATAATTAATAAGTGATGCAGATTATGCGATTGCAAGTTCGCTGTCAAATGTAAATTACAGTGAGTGTAATATTAAGTTTACACTAATAATCAAGTAGATAGAGAGACTCAAGACAATGAGCAGAGTTAATAAAGTAAAGAAAAAATGATGATTTAAAGTGACTAAAGGTAAATTTAAATGGAGTGAGTTGTTAAAATTGGTGTAGTAGTTGATTGATTTTTATCAAAATGGTAGGTAACGGAATAGTATGTCAGTTACTTAATTAAAATTATGTGATGAGGTCAAAATAAAAGCATAAAAAATAAAACTAAATTGATTTTGAAGTTATCATAAATCAAATTAATGCTTGAAAATCATCCCGATAATATATGTAAACATATATATAAAGGATGGAACTATGGACTTTATGATTCAACTCGCCATTATCCTTGTTTGCTTATTCTATGGAGCAAAAAAAGGGGGAATGGCACTCGGGCTATTAGGTGGTGTTGGTCTAGTTATCTTAGTTTTTGGCTTTGGTTTACCGCCTGGAAAACCGCCTGTTGATGTAATGCTTGTTATCATTGCTGTTGTTGCTGCATCAGCAACGTTACAAGCATCAGGCGGTTTGGATGTCATGCTGCAAATTGCAGAACGACTACTGCGGAAAAACCCTAAGTACATTTCTATTGTGGCACCTTTTGTGACATGTATCTTAACCATTTTGTGTGGTACAGGGCATGTGGTGTATACAATTTTACCTATCATTTACGATGCGGCGATTAAAAATAATATTCGCCCTGAAAGGCCAATGGCTGCGAGTAGTATTGGCGCGCAAATGGGGATTATCGCTAGCCCAGTTTCAGTTGCCGTTGTTTCATTAGTCGCAATGCTAAATGGTGTGACAATCAATGGTAAGTCACTCGAATTTTTGGATTTATTAGCAATTACTATTCCATCAACATTAATTGGTATTTTAGCTATTGGTATTTTCAGTTGGTTTAGAGGTAAAGATCTCGATAAAGACCCTGTATTCCAAGAGTTTATCTCAGTCCCTGAAAACCATGATTATGTCTATGGTGACAGTGTGACACTGCTAAATACCAAATTACCGAAAATTAATTGGGTCGCGATGTGGATTTTTTTAGCTTCCATCGCAGTTGTGGCATTACTTGGCGCATTTTCTGAACTTAGACCGCTAGTTAACGGTAAGCCACTATCCATGGTTTTAGTCATCCAGATGTTTATGTTATTAGCAGGTGCGCTAATTATCATTATTTGTAAGACTAATCCAGGACAAATTTCAAAGAATGAAGTATTCCGTTCAGGGATGATTGCGATTGTTGCAGTATATGGTATCGCATGGATGGCAGAAACCATGTTCGGTGCTCATATGGATGAAATTAAAGGAACTTTAGGTTCTTTAGTGAAAGATTTCCCTTGGGCTTATGCAGTTATCTTATTATTAGTCTCTAAGTTTGTTAACTCACAAGCAGCTGCTCTGGCCGCTGTAGTACCAATTGCACTAGGGATTGGTGTTGACCCGGCTTATATTATCGCTTCTGCGCCTGCGTGTTATGGGTATTACATTTTACCAACTTACCCTAGTGACCTTGCGGCAATTCAATTTGACCGTTCTGGAACAACGCGTATTGGTAAATTTGTTATCAACCACAGCTTCATTCTACCGGGGTTAATTGGGGTGGGTGTTTCTTGTGTATTTGGTTGGATATTTGCGGGATTATATGGTTATTTATAATCAATAAAGCAAGTGAATAAAAAGTGATTGCACAGGTAACTGATAGACAGCTGTGCAATCACCTATTTTAGATTAACCAATTTCAATATCTGAAAGTGGATGACAGCAACAAGGCAGAATTTCTCCATCTTGCACAAATGCAATAGGTTTTTGCTTATAGCCCACTTTCCCATGTAATAACGTCACTCGGCATGAACCGCAGTAGCCTTCACGGCATTGATATTCTACAGGAATACGGCTGTCTTCTAAGGCTTCCAACAAACACGAATGGACTTCAGTATGGAAGGGGACTTGAACACCCTGCGTTAACCGCAGGGTGATTTTATGGCTTGCCATGCTTATAGTTCGAAGTCGCTCAAATCGTCGGTATCGACTTGAGAGTCAATTTGGCCGACTAAATAAGAACTGACTTCAACCTCTTGAGGCGCAACTTGTACGTTGTCAGACACCAACCATGCGTTGATCCATGGAATTGGGTTTGAACGCGTTTCAAATGGCAATTTCAGACCGACAGCTTGCATGCGAATATTAGTAATATATTCAACATATTGGCATAAAATATCTTTATTTAAACCAATCATAGAGCCTTCGCTGAATAGGTAGTCAGCCCACTCTTTCTCTTGCTCTGCCGCTTGAACGAATAAGTCATAACATTCTTGCTCGCACTCTGCCGCGATTTCTGCCATTTCTGGGTCATCTTGCCCCGAACGTAACAGGTTCAACATGTGTTGTGTACCAGTTAAGTGCAGTGCTTCATCACGTGCGATCAGTTTGATGATTTTAGCATTTCCTTCCATTAGCTCGCGTTCAGC
This sequence comes from Providencia sp. CIM-Carb-044, assembly GCF_033901115.1. Lineage (NCBI taxonomy): Bacteria > Pseudomonadati > Pseudomonadota > Gammaproteobacteria > Enterobacterales > Morganellaceae > Providencia > Providencia sp. CIM-Carb-044. The sequence continues at coordinate 665,286 of NZ_JAXADV010000002.1, read as the reverse complement.
AAACGCAAATGAACAGGCGAAGCTAACATAGAAACGAATTGCTTCGAGCGCATTAACGCTCATTAGGCACAGGTACAGCTGCTTCTTCAACTGACGCAGAGAAACAGTAACTTGCTTGCCGTTGCAAGTATGCGTGCCTTCACCAAACATATGATAGTAATTGGTCATTTCGATCAGGTCATCGTAAAAACCAGAAATATCTTTAGCACGTTTTAAAATTTCTTCATTTTCAACGATATCGTCAAAAATAATGGCAGGGTCATTCACAATATTACGAATAATATGTGTATACGAACGTGAGTGGATAGTTTCAGAAAACGCCCACGTTTCAACCCAAGTTTCCAGTTCAGGAATCGAAATCAGTGGCAATAATGCCACATTAGGGCTGCGGCCCTGAATAGAGTCCAGCAGCGTTTGGTATTTCAGATTACTGATAAAGATATGCTTTTCGTGATCTGGCAGCGCATTATAGTCAATACGGTCGCGAGAGACATCAACCTCTTCAGGGCGCCAGAAAAACGACAGTTGTTTTTCAATCAGCTTTTCAAAAATAGGGTACTTTTGCTGATCATAACGCGCCACGTTAACGGGTTGGCCGAAAAACATCGGCTCCAGCATTTGGTCATTTTTTTTCTGTGAAAACGTTGTATATGTGTGTGACATAACAATTCCTATTAAATTTTACACGCGCCGCCTTCGCAATCGGAATCCGCTGACTCAACAACTTCTTCCAGATCGCCCTGAACATCTTCCGCCCCATCGCGAGTGTTATGATAGTAAAGTGTTTTCACACCAAACTTATAGGCGAGCAATAAATCTTTTAGCAATTGGTTCATTGGTACTTTACCGCTCTCAAAACGAGTTGGGTCATAGTTTGTGTTAGCAGAAATCGACTGGTCGATAAATTTCTGCATGATACCAACGAGTTGTAAGTAGCCACTATTTGAAGGCATTTGCCACAGTAGCTCATAAGCACCTTTCAGATTTTCGTAATCAGGCACCACTTGGCGCAAGATACCATCTTTAGAGGCTTTAATACTGATATAACCACGCGGTGGTTCAATACCATTGGTTGCGTTAGAAATCTGTGATGATGTTTCTGAAGGCATCAATGCAGACAGTGTCGAGTTACGCAGACCATGTTGTTTAATTTCTTGGCGTAACGCTTCCCAATCGTAATGCAAAGGTTCATTAGTTAACTTATCGAGCTCTTTTTTATAGGTATCGATAGGTAAAACGCCTTGTGCATAAGTTGTTTCATTGAACCATGGGCAAGCACCTTGCTCCTTTGCTAACTCATTCGAGGCTTTTAATAGATAATACTGAATGGCTTCGAATGTTTTATGCGTTAAGTTGTTTGCACTGCCATCAGAATAACGAACGCCGTGCTTCGCGAGATAATAAGCGTAGTTAATCACGCCAATACCTAATGTACGACGGCCCATTGAGCCTTGTTTAGCTGCAATGATTGGGTAATCTTGGTAATCAAGTAGCGCATCGAGTGCACGAACAGCTAATATTGCTAGCTCTTCTAATTCATCTAGACTATCAATCGCCCCTAAGTTAAATGCCGATAATGTACACAGCGCAATTTCACCATTTTCGTCATTTATATTATTTAATGGCTTAGTTGGCAGCGCAATTTCTAAACATAAATTCGACTGACGAACTGGCGCAATCTGCGGGTCAAATGGGCTATGTGTATTACAGTGGTCAACGTTTTGAATATAAATACGGCCAGTAGACGCACGTTCTTGCATCATTAATGAAAATAGCTCAACCGCTTTAACGCTCGATTTACGAATGTTTTCATCTTGCTCATATTTCACATATAGACGTTCAAATTCGTCTTGATCTGCGAAAAAGGCGTCATAAAGACCCGGAACGTCCGATGGGCTGAATAATGTAATGTCTTGGTTTTTAATCAGACGCTCATACATTAACTTGTTTAATTGCACACCGTAATCCATATGGCGAACACGGTTACCTTCAACCCCACGGTTATTCTTTAGAACCAGTAAGCTTTCTACTTCAAGGTGCCAAATAGGGTAGAACAAGGTTGCAGCGCCACCGCGAACACCACCTTGCGAACATGATTTAACCGCAGTTTGGAAGTGTTTATAGAATGGAATACAACCCGTATGGAAAGCTTCTCCACCACGAATTGGGCTGCCTAATGCACGGATACGGCCTGCATTCACCCCAATCCCTGCACGTTGTGAGACATATTTCACAATTGCGCTTGAGGTTGCATTGATAGAATCCAAGCTGTCACCACACTCAATCAGTACGCAAGAGCTGAATTGACGTGTAGGCGTACGTACCCCCGCCATAATCGGCGTAGGTAATGAAATTTTGAATGTTGAAACGGCATCATAGAAACGACGGATATAATCGAGGCGTGTTTCTTTTGGATAATGTGAAAATAGGCAAGCTGCAACTAAAATATATAAAAACTGTGCGCTTTCATAGATTTCACCCGTTACACGGTTTTGAACTAAATATTTCCCTTCAAGCTGTTTTACAGCCGCATAGGAGAAGTTCATATCACGCCAATGATCAATAAAGCTATCCATTTGCTCGAACTCTGCTTCAGAGTAGTCTTCCAGCAAATGCTTGTCATATTTCCCCATTTCAACGAGGTGTTTAACATGCTTATATAATGCAGGCGGTTCAAACTGGCCATAGGCTTTCTTGCGTAAGTTAAAAATAGCAAGACGCGCAGCTAGGTATTGGTAATCAGGGGTATCACCCGTAATTAAATCTGCTGCTGCTTTGATCATCGTTTCGTGAATATCAGAAGTTCTGATCCCATCATAAAACTGAATCTGTGAACGTAACTCCACTTGAGAAACGGATACGTTACTTAGGCCTTCAGCAGCCCAGGTGATTACCTTGTGGATTTTATCAAGATCAATGCGTTCTTTATGTCCATCACGCTTTGTGACTAACAGACTCTGGTTCATGAGCAAGTACACCTTGGTTGAACTACAAATAGTTTAAAATAAACATAAAAAAGCTCATGGTGTAATGCCATGAGACTAGTTGTATTATGTTTTGTTGTACCACTATATGTAGTAGTTTGTTTAGAATACCATAACAAGATAATGTTAATATGTGATTTTATCAAGTGAACAAATTAGAGGGATCTTGTGGATAACTGGTTGGATAAGAAAAGTGATCATGTCGGTAAGCTGCATGGTAAAAGGCATTAATAAAAAAAATGCTTCCGACATGAGGACTAAAATAAATTTTGTAAAATGCGATCGTTTGCTGCTTTCTTAAACGTAGTGCTTGTGATTTATTCTTTTCACGACTAAATGACTATTCGTTTACCGTATGCAGCATATAGTTTACATCAACATTTGGCCCAAGCCAGAACTTGTCTGTTAATGGATTATAATGCAACCCTATGATATGTTTGTCTTTTAATGGTGTGCCGTCAATCCAATGAATTAACTCAGAAGGGCGAATAAACTTGTTTGCGTCATGAGTGCCTTTTGGGACGATTTTCATTATATATTCAGCAGCAACAACAGCCATTAGCCATGCTTTTTTATTACGGTTGATGGTTGAAAAAATTACGTGTCCACCCGGTTTGACTAATTTTGCGCAAGCCCTAACGACAGACTGAGGGTCCGGAACATGTTCAAGCATCTCCATACACGTGACAACATCATAGGCTTGAGGGTGCTTGTCTGCATGTTGTTCAACGGTTTCTTGTACATATTCAACTGGAATGCCGGACTCAAGAGAATGTAAGCGAGCAACCATTAAAGGCTCGGCACCCATATCAAGACCGGTGACTTCTGCACCTTCACGCGCCATACTTTCCGATAAAATGCCACCGCCGCAGCCAACATCAAGAATTTTTTTACCGAAAATACCGTCTACACGCTGCATAATATAACCTAAGCGTAATGGATTGATGCGGTGTAGTGGGGCGAATTCCCCTTCTAAGTCCCACCAACGTGAGGCAATGGACTCGAATTTTTCGATTTCTTGCTTATCGACGTTAAGGTAGGTTGGGGTTTGGGTGTCATTCATACAAAGAAGCTCCTATTTTTAACCTATTACCCGAAAGCTTATTAACGATAGTTATATTTAAACTGTATTTAAACTATGTTTAATAGGGGGAATAGTAGCCCGACAAGCATTGATGGCTAAAATATAAACAACAATGTAATTATTGCAGTTATTAATTGATAAACCTTCAAGTTTCGGACACATAAACTTAATTTTCCGCTATTATACATAGCTTGGAAGACAAATACCCGTCTCTTATTTTTATTAAATTGGCGAATTGTGGTATAGTTCTACTCTTTGAATCCGAAGTTATGAGGGACAGTGGTTCCATGAGCGAGATTGCCAGAGAAATCACACCAGTTAATATCGAAGAAGAGCTTAAAAGTTCGTATTTGGATTATGCAATGTCCGTTATTGTCGGCCGTGCGCTTCCAGATGTTCGAGATGGACTGAAGCCAGTACACCGCAGAGTACTGTATGCGATGAATGTATTGGGAAATGATTGGAATAAACCCTATAAAAAATCTGCCCGTATTGTTGGGGACGTCATCGGTAAATACCATCCACATGGTGATATCGCTGTTTACGAGACAATTGTTCGTCTTGCACAGCCTTTCTCAATGCGTTACATGCTGGTTGATGGTCAGGGAAACTTCGGTTCAGTTGACGGAGACTCCGCTGCGGCAATGCGTTATACGGAAATCCGTATGGCGAAAATTGCCCATGAGCTACTTGCTGACCTTGAAAAAGAAACCGTTGATTTCGTTCCAAACTATGACGGAACAGAGCAAATTCCTGAAGTCATGCCAACGAAAATTCCAAACCTTTTGGTTAATGGGTCGTCTGGTATTGCGGTTGGGATGGCAACCAATATTCCTCCTCACAATTTAGGGGAAGTGATTAATGGTTGTCTTGCTTATATAGAAGATGAAGACATCAGTATTGAAGGTTTAATGGAACACATTCCAGGGCCTGATTTCCCAACAGCGGCTATTATCAACGGCCGTCGTGGGATTATTGATGCATATCGTACAGGGCGTGGCAAGGTCTATATCCGTGCAAGCGCTGAAGTGGAAGTCGATGAGAAAAATGGTCGCGAAACCATTATTGTCAGCGAAATCCCTTATCAAGTGAATAAAGCTCGCTTGATTGAAAAAATTGCAGAGTTAGTTAAAGACAAACGTGTTGAAGGAATCAGTGCACTGCGTGACGAGTCGGATAAAGACGGTATGCGCATTGTTATTGAAGTTAAACGCGATGCTGTGGGTGAAGTTGTCCTGAACAACTTATATTCCTTGACTCAATTGCAAGTTTCTTTTGGTATCAATATGGTGGCTCTACATCAAGGGCAACCGAAAATACTGAATTTAAAAGATATCATTGCTGCTTTTGTGCGTCACCGTCGTGAAGTTGTCACTCGTCGTACGATTTTCGAATTGCGTAAAGCGCGTGACCGTGCTCATATCCTTGAAGCACTGGCAATCGCACTTGCTAATATTGACCCAATTATTGAATTGATCCGTAAAGCACCAACGCCAGCTGAAGCTAAAGCAGGGTTGATTGCACGTTCTTGGGATCTGGGTAATGTAGCGGCAATGCTAGAGCGTGCAGGTGATGATGCAGCTCGTCCTGAGTGGTTAGAACCACAGTTCGGTGTTCATGAGGGGCAATATTTCCTGACTGAGCAACAAGCCCAAGCTATTTTGGATTTACGTCTCCAAAAATTAACCGGTCTTGAGCACGAAAAACTACTGGAAGAGTACCGTGATCTTCTAGTACAAATTGAAGCTTTACTGTTTATTTTACGTAGTCCTGAACGTTTGATGGAAGTGATTCGCGAAGAGTTAGAAATTATTCGTGATACTTATAATGATCCTCGTCGTACAGAAATTACAGAAAATACCGCAGACATCAATATTGAAGATTTGATCAATCAAGAAGATGTGGTAGTGACATTATCTCACCAAGGTTATGTGAAATATCAGCCTCTGTCTGATTACGAAGCACAGCGCCGTGGTGGTAAAGGTAAATCTGCTGCACGAACAAAAGACGAAGACTTCATTGAACGCTTATTGGTCGCCAATACGCACGACACCATCTTGTGTTTCTCAAGTCGTGGGCGTTTGTATTGGATGAAAGTTTATCAGTTGCCAGAAGCGAGTCGTGGTGCTCGTGGTCGTCCAATTGTTAACTTATTACCACTTGAGCAAGATGAACGCATTACTGCTATCTTACCTGTACGTGAATATGAAGAGGGTTATAACGTCTTCATGGCAACGGCGAGTGGTACTGTGAAGAAAACACCTTTACAAGAGTTTAGCCGCCCAAGAAGTGCCGGTATTATTGCAGTGAACTTGAATGAAGGTGATGAACTGATTGGGGTTGATTTAACCGATGGTTCAAATGAAGTCATGCTGTTCTCTGCACAAGGTAAAGTTGTGCGCTTCGCTGAAGATGCTGTTCGCCCAATGGGACGTACTGCAACGGGGGTTCGTGGAATTAAATTAATGGATAACGATAAAGTCGTATCCTTGATCATTCCACGTGGTGAAGGCCATATCTTAACTGTCACAGAAAATGGTTATGGTAAACGTACTGAAGAAGCAGAATACCCAACTAAATCGCGTGCAACTCAAGGGGTTATCTCTATCAAAGTGAGTGAGCGAAACGGTAATGTTGTTGGAGCTATTCAAGTTGATGAAACTGACCAAATCATGATGATTACGGATGCCGGCACATTAGTTCGTACCCGTGTATCTGAAGTGAGCGTCGTTGGCCGTAATACGCAAGGTGTGACCTTGATTAGAACAGCTGAAGATGAAAAAGTGGTTGGTTTACAACGTGTTGCTGAAACAGATGATGATGAAAATAATGATGATGAGAATGCGATTGAAAACACTGAAGAAAACGGTGTTGATGATGCAAATATCGACGATCAAGAGTAATTATCGCGTTTAATTTAATGAACGGGTAGCATATTAGCTGCCCGTTTTAGTTTCTAGTCTAAATTTCTTAGTTTTATTACTTTTCATGTCTGTCGCTTTTTTATTATGTAATCGAGTATAATTAGCGATCATCGTATCGAATATACAGGAAAACGCTTGAGATACTTACCCTCGTTTAAAACATCACTTAGACTTTCTCGGGATTTATTTCGTATCCTCGGCTTGATGTTGTGGGGCATGGGTGCTTTTATCACTTTATTTTTCCTTTATTCGCAATTTAATGAATACAAATCTGATCTTCGCCAGCAGTTCTATTCTGGGTATGAAAACCTACAAGTCTATATACAGCAAACGGCGGCGACACTGAATTCTATTCAGTCGATGACTGATCTGTACCAAATAAAGCTGCAAGAATCGACAGAGGAAAATACTTTTACGAGTAAATTTATGGAATTGCCAAATGCCTCTAATTACTCGTTCTATAAATTAACTCCGAATACGGATTGTGATCATTTTAGGGATAAAGCTGAAAACTATTTGCAGGCTTTTGAACAATTGAATTATTTTTGGAAAGAGAGTATTGCAGCGCCTCAAGCTTTAAACCATGTCTTTTTAGTGGGTTCGAAAAGTTATTGTCTGGTGGATTATCCTATTCGTTCTACAATATCGGATATAGAAATACTAAAAAAAGTTAGCTACGAAAGTGTGCGAACTTATCAAGGTTTAAGGCTACAAGGTAAAGAGCGTAAGCTATTTACCATTACGCATGGTGCTCAGCCGGATTATGGGCAGGTTTACTTAATTCAAGCAATCAAGCACGATAATCTGCTCCCCGCATTTATTGGGCTAGAACGTTCAATTAATTTAAATCAATTTAATATACGGCGAAATAAGGCTATCGAAATATTGATAATTAACGACTATAACCAGCCTGTTTTATATTCACCTACAGATATCAATCCTAAGAGCTCTGCATTGCTCAATATTTCTGAGCCTTCATTTTTCGGTTTTAACTCAGATTACTCAAAATTAATCTTCAAAAAAAGGTTAGCACCTTCTCAAATTACGGTCATTTTCTCAATTGCGACGTCGGAAATATTAGCGAGTTTAGAAAACACCATTTTTTACGGTATCCTCCTAAATATTTTTACGGGTGGGCTGATTTTCTTTTTAATTTGGTTACTTGAAAGGAAAATGCTAGAACCCGCAGAGAACACTGCGATACGGCTTGAGGAACATGAACAATTCAACCACAAAATTGTAGCATCAGCACCGGTCGGTATCATCATTTTAAGATTAACAGATGGTGGTAATATTCTCAGTAATGAATTAGCTCACGACTATTTTCGGCTGTTAAATGATGATGATAAACAGCGAATATTGACAATTATTCGCCAAAAATCGAGCAATTATATAGATGTGGTGACAACCAACGGCACACACTTACAAATTAGCTTTGTAAACTCTCGATACCAAAATGAAGATGTCGCTATTTGTGTATTAGTCGACATTAGCATTCGTGTTCAAATGGAAAAATCGCTACAAGATGTAGCCGATGCGGCGGAACAAGCAAACCATGCTAAGTCAATGTTTTTAGCGACAGTTAGTCATGAATTAAGAACGCCGTTATATGGAATTATTGGTAATATAGAATTACTACAACGTTATGAATTACCGGAGAAAGCAACACGCTTAGTCTCAACTATGGATAATTCATCTTCACTTTTATTGCAGATTATTAGTGATATTTTAGACTTTTCGAAAATTGAATCTAAGCAATTGAAAATAGAAAGCAAATTGTTTAATTGTCGAGAGGTTTTTGCGTTTGTATTAGCAAACTATCTGCCATTAGTGACGAAGAAAAAAATATCATTATATTCCTATATTGAGCCTAATATACCTGATCTCATTTTGAATGACCCTGTTCGTTTACAACAAGTGATTTCTAACATTGTTAATAATAGTATTAAGTTTACAGAATCAGGTTTTGTATTGCTTTATGTATGGAAAGATGAGAATTATTTAAAGATTGAAATACGTGATTCAGGAATTGGAATGACACATGCGGTGGTCATGAAGTTGTTTGATCCATTCTTTCAAGTTTATGACCAAAATAATATGGGCCATAAAGGAACTGGTTTAGGTCTAGCTATTTGCGAAAAACTGGTTAACCTCATGGATGGTGACATTGAGGTCAGTTCCCAAATTGGACTTGGTAGTTCATTTACTATTCGAATTCCTTTATATGGTCAAGAATATCTTAAGAAAAATATTCCAGAATACCGGGCTCATTATCGGATTGCTGTTTCGTGTCGAAATGAATTTTTAATGAACTTTCTTTTGCGTTTATTAAGTCAAGAACAATTTTCTGTTGTCCGCCATAATACAACGGATAAGACACAACATTATGATCTCTTAATAACTGATTATGAGCAGGCTGAAAGGGGCATCTGTGAACATCATATCCAATTATCAAGTATTTATGCGGGTGAACTCCATCAAATAAAACAAAACCAGTGGATTTATAATACATATCAATTAGATAAATTACCTATCTTAATTGATAAAGCCATCATGAAAACGGCCGAGCAATCGCTGAAAAATAGTACAGTAAATCCATCATTGGTTGCTGACCATTCGTTAAGTGAACACCATGTATTAATTGTCGATGACCATCCAATTAATAGAGCATTATTGAGTGAACAATTAGCGACTATCGGTTTTACTACAGGCACAGCGATAGATGGGCTAGATGCATTAAAATATTTAGATAATCATCATGTTGATATTGTTTTAACGGATGTAAATATGCCAAATATGGATGGCTACCAGTTGGCAAAGGAACTGCGCCGTTTAGAGTTCAATTTACCCGTTATTGCATTAACTGCTAATGCAATGGCAGAAGAAAAGCAACGCTGTATTAACGCAGGAATGAATGATTGTTTATCAAAACCGACAACAATTGCAATTTTACGTGAGACTTTGACGCGCTATTGTTGAATGTGACTAGAAAAGGACGCAAAAATAAAAACCCATAACTGGGTTTTTATTGGCGTAGTCTTATAGTTAAAATGAAATTTACTCTGAAGGCGAGTTATCAATGCTGACAGAAGAAAGGTAATTCAGTAGCGCTATATCATTTTCAACACCTAATTTCAGCATAGCTGATTTTTTCTGGCTACTGATTGTTTTTATACTGCGGTTAAGTTTCTTTGCAATTTCAGTGACCAAAAAACCTTCAGCAAACAAACGTAGCACTTCACTTTCTTTTGGTGATAAACGTTTATCGCCATAGCCGCTTGCATTGACTTTTTCTAACAGTTTGCTCACGCTTTCTGGTGTGAATTTTTTGCCTTTCTGTAAAGCCGCTAAAGCTTTAGGTAAATCAGCTGGCGCACCTTGTTTTAACACAATTCCTTCAATATCCAGCTCTAAAATAGCGCTAAGAATGGCAGGGTTATTGTTCATAGTGAGAACAATAATTGACAGGTCAGGATAATGCCGCTTGATGTATTTGATTAAAGTAATACCATCGCCATATTTATCACCTGGCATAGATAAATCAGTAACTAGTACGTCTGCGTTTAAACGTGCTAAGTTATTAATCAAAGAGGTTGAGTCCTCAAATTCCCCTACGATATTCACCCATTCAATTTGTTCAAGTGATTTTCTGATGCCGAAAAGAACGATAGGGTGATCATCGGCAACAATGACATTTAGGTTATTCATATTATTGGTTACCTTCTGGCATTAGTTTTTTGACTGAATTATCCAGCACGCTAATGCAATTTTTTATTTCCAATCCGTTTTCATCTGCTATGTAACGCTCCAAATCTTCACAAAGTTCATGAAGATAAGTAAATTCGAGCATAGCAAAAACTCCTTTTAAACGATGTGCAGTGTTTTTCAATTCGGTCAAATCCTCAACACTTTCACTATTATACAGTTTATTAATATCTATCGGTACTGTTGTGATAAACAAATCTCGATATCCGCTATTTGCCAGTGCTAATTGATAACTTGTAATTGCATTTTCAATTGATTCATTCGAGTTCTGTGAAAGCGCTTGAGTACTAACATGGTCTGGAGGCAAAATATCAGCATGCTCATGCTCTGCGTTTTCGATCAATAATGAGATAGCATCAATTAATTCATCAGCAAAATTGTAGTTAGTTTCGATGTAATGAGGTTGTAATTGATTAATCCCTAAAAGAGTACCATTTACTTTAACAATATTTTCAAAACATTCCTCATTATTATCAGTTATCAAAAGATCCCAGTCGGTGTGAGGGGAACTTTCACTTAAGTCCAAATATTCTGCTCCATAATTTGTTAATATGTTCCTAACAATCCGTGAGATATCTGCATTATGTATATTTAAACGTATACAAACATCTTCCAATAAAGCTGGGAAGTCTTTGACGAGCATTTCTTTAGCTGCAGGAAGCGTAATTTCATAATGAGTGCCTATTGCATCACTAGAACGAATAGAAAAAGTACCATTCATTTTTTTAACCAGTAACTTACATAAATAAAATGTTATGCCTGAACGCGTAAAGTTAGAAGCATTCAAAATTTGCCCAGTAAAAGGACTGTGTAAATTACTAAGCTCAAGATTACTGACCCCAGTTCCACTGTCTTTAATACTCAATAAAATTACATTTTTATTGGCATCATAAGATAACGCGAATGAAATTTTTCCAAAAGAGGTTGTCGCAATAGAATAATCCCAAATTAGTTGTATTAACTGTTTTAAATAATCAGGGTTTGCCATGATCAGTGAATCTGGATTGAGATTATCATGAAAATAAAGTGCTAACCCCTTGTTATTGCATTGGGATAAATTTTGTTTCAAAAACTCGCTAACAAGATTACTGATAGAAACGTTTTCAGTTTTTACTGAGCTAGCTTGAGACTCAAGCTGATTTAATAAGTTAATGTTTTTAAACCAGCGATTGATATAAAAAAGCTGACTTTCAATTTCTAAAATAAATGCGCGGTTATTTACGCTGACTATTTCGGATAATTTAGTTAATTGTTCATCCACCTTAATTAGTGAGGGTAATATCTCAGTACACATATTCTCAAATACAATCTTACGCATGTGAATATTTTTTTTGTACTCACGATTCGCTAATTCTTGACGTTTTTGGGTCAAGGCTTCTTTGTCTTTGTCGATAATAATAAAGAGAACGGTATTGGGTTTTGTCATGCTATTGACAAGAATAACTTCATAGATAATATTCTCGATAGAAACTTGGATAACATCATGGTTTTCTATCGCCATTTCTTTAATGTGAATAAGATCCATAGAAGGTAATAACTGGTTAGCAATATCATTGCTCAGAATTTTTTTGTTAGTATTAAAGTCATAAACCAAAATACCGTATGAAATATGGCTGATAATATCGCTTGTCAATGATTCATTAAAACTCAGCTCTTGCAACATATTTGTATTGGGCGAAATAAGGCGCTTACGAATGAATAGCATGATCAGTAAAGCGAAGAAGATCATAATAAGCATGCCAGTCATTAGCCATAAGTTATAGCCAATAACATTAAAGATAATACTTTTTAATGAGACATGGTAATAAAGTTGATAGCTGGTGCCATCAATAGGGTGGGAGAAAATGAGGTTAGTTCCGACCCAAGTTGTATGAGGTTCATTGCTTCCTGTGCTTGCAGGGCGTGTATTAATCGTAAAAAAATCCCCATTTAAATTTGGAGGGATCAGTGAATTGATAGAAATATCAAAGGATATGACACTCGTTAGCTGCCCTGGAGAATTAAACATTAGCCGGTAAGTATAGTAAAAAAGGTTATCGGGGGAGTACTTTTGAATATTTGAAATTATTTCCCGTCGGTCTAATAATGTTGATTGAGTCAACATATCAGCACGTTTTTCTTCAGCAGTTAATGTGAGATAACTTTCTTTAAAGCGTAGCTCAGGTTTAAGAATTGAATGAGTGGTCACTAAGACTAGGGTATTGTCTAAGCCATTGAGATAATACATTGAGTTATATTCATTACGGGCTCCCCAGACAATCTCCATATAATTTGCAAGTTTAGATGCTAAAACATTACTACTTTGCTTATTATTGCCAAACACAATAGCATCGATGGATTGGTTGGCACTACTTAGCCAAAAAATATCATGGCGTATTCCTGTCACGGCAAGCTGATCAGCGGATGGGGTAGAGGATTTATTATTGGCAATTTTGTAGATATGGCTTGCTTGATAACGATAATCTTCGATTTGATACGCTAACCGACTAGCCATACTGTTCAAACTAGCCTGACGGCTTTGAACCAATGCTTGATAGTAGTTAAATAGTGATAAACAAAGCATCACTATCAGCAGTAAAATAAATGCTGCGAAAATACGAAAAAGAGTGTTTGGCTTTAATAATGATTGTTTGTACATACTGTAGCAAGTCGTCCCATCGGCAAAAGTATTATTAGGTTAAAAATCATACGCCTAGAGAAAGGATAGACACCGATTTTGCACAGATATTACCATTTTTCTTGGAAAAGATAGAGCAATTGAGTGAAGATTAGCCAAACGAAGTAAAAAAATCAATTTTTTTACTTTCAGGGGTAGACAAGTTGCTGGGATTCCTCCATAATCTCGCCCCATGGAGAGATGGCCGAGCGGTCGAAGGCAGCGGTCTTGAAAACCGCCGATGGGAAACCATCCTAGAGTTCGAATCTCTATCTCTCCGCCATATTCGCCGGCTTAGCTCAGTTGGTAGAGCAACTGACTTGTAATCAGTAGGTCACCAGTTCGACTCCGGTAGCCGGCACCAAATAAGAACCCGTTACATTTAATAGATGTAACGGGTTTTTTCTTGCTTGTAATCCATATTATTTAACTACCTTAAGTCGCTGATGTGACAAACTTCTGGCTCCATCACCAAAAGAACATCAATTTTTCTTTCCATCGCTGATTGTGGTGGCTTCTTGAAAGCACCAATAAAAAGTAACGATTAAATTGACAAAAATCAGCAAAAAAATTCGCAAAATGACAAAAGTGCATATTAATAGTGAGATTAATTAAGCCATATATGTGATAATTTTATCTGTTCCTTGCAGTTTAAGTGATTATGTTGTTGGCCTAACCGATGCATAGTTTTGATGAATAGAAAACGAACTTCACAGAGCTATTTATTAATTAGCCATATTAAAAATCAAATATTGCTTAATGGCTTGGAAAGATTATTCGGCTGTTATCTACTCGAAAGGGAGATGAACTGCAAGGTATTCAGATAGTTATGGGTGAAAACCCATCTTGTTGTAGTAATCATGTTGAATTTAAAAGACTAAATATTGTCTAAAATAGCGTGCATTCTGCAAAGGCGAAGTATTGGGAGATATAATGTACGCCAAAAACCCATTTTCACTGAAATTGGTCCACCCGAAGTATGTAGTAACTTGGGTGGGAGTTTTTATCTTATTTTTATTAGTTCAATTGCCGTATAAATGGCAAATGTGGCTTGGTGCTTTTTTAGGCAGTAATTCACGGTATTTTATTAAAAGAAGAGTATCAATCATTAAGCGAAATTTAGAATTGTGTTTCCCAAATAAAAACAAAAATGAAATAGATACTTTGGTGAATGATAACTTAAAATCTTTAGGTATCGCATTATTTGAAACTGGGATAGCCTGGTTTTGGAGTGATAAAAAAGTTAAAAAATTATTTCAAGTAAAAGGAATGTCCAATTACTTAGATGCTATTGCTAAAAATAAAGGTGTGATTATTGTTGGGGTCCATTTTATGTCACTTGAACTCGGTGGCCGGATTATGGGGCTTTGTTTTCCTGTTAATGCAATGTATCGTCCTCATAACAATAAAGCGATGGAATATATTCAGACAAAAGGACGGTGTCGTTCTGGTAAAGGAATGATTGATCGTAAAAATTTAAAATTTATGGTTCAAGAGTTAAAAAGTGGTAAATCCATATGGTTTGCACCGGACCAAGATTTTGGAAGAAAAGGCACGATATTTGCGCCGTTTTTTTCTGTCAAAAATAGTTCCACGTCAAAAGGAACCTCAATACTTGCTCAATTATCTAAATCTCCAACACTCACGGTAACATTATTGAGAAATAAGAGCGGTGCTAATTATGATTTGGTACTGGGAAAAGAAATACTAGAATACCCAAGCTCTGATGCATTACAGGATGCAACAATAATTAACTCTATCTTAGAGGTTGAAATAATGAAAGCGCCCGAGCAGTACCTTTGGGCTCATCGACGGTTTAAAACCCGGCCTGAAGGGGAAGTGTCGCTTTATAGCTAGTTTTATATTTATCTTATGGCACTTTAAAGTTCATAATAAAAAACGAGATAAACACATGTTTTATCTCGTCTATTAATAATTTATAGCCTTGTTTAGCACAAGGTTATCGTTATAACCAGCTGTGTAGCATAAAGTATGATAATGAAAATATAAAAATTACCATTAGGTGTTGGAGCACCTTTAAAAACAAAAGAAATCTTCTTACTTGATTCATTGTTTCCTGCTTTGGCGAATATAATAAACGGCTAATTAAAACTCTTTTTTAGTGTAGTTCCACTAATAATAAAATACCAATTTCCATTTAAAAAATTAAAAAAATGTGAAATAAATTACACTTAATAAGTAAAAATAACTAAGTTAATGAGTAATTAATAAATAATAAAATATCTGGTCATTTATCACGTAAAATATGTAAAAATCGAATAGCCTTCAATAACGATGTTAATCGAAGACTATTCTAATATAGAGTTACTTTAGAATAAACTAAAAACTTTCTTCATATTCACGAGCTTTTTTATCGTCATAGTTATGTTCCCATTTGGCAATAACAAGTGCGGCTAGGGCGTTGCCTACAACGTTAAGTGCAGTACGTGCCATATCAAGAATTCTGTCAACACCCGCAATGAATGCCAATCCTTCTAGTGGGATACCGACACTTCCTAATGTGGCAAGCAGAACAACAAATGAAACTCCAGGGACACCCGCAATACCTTTAGATGTGATCATAAGGGTAAATACTAAGATTAGTTCTTGCCCAATGGAAAGTTCAATACCATAGAGTTGGGCAATAAAAATAGCAGCAATACTTTGGTATAATGTAGAGCCATCTAAGTTAAATGAATAGCCAATTGGAATAACAAAGCTTGTTACGGATTTAGGAGCACCATATTTTTCCATTTTATCCATAATACGAGGAAGTACGGTTTCAGAACTGGCTGTTGAGTAAGCGAGCAATAACTCATCTTTTAATATTTTCATTAAAGTGAAAATATTTATTCGACAATAACGAGCGACTAATCCTAGTACAACTACAGCAAAAAATATAATTGCACAATGGACGAGGATAACAAGTTTTAATAAAGGAACTAATGATGAAAAGCCGAAGTTAGCGACGGTAACGGATATTAATGCGAAAACCCCGATTGGGGCATACATCATAATCATATTTGTTACACGGAACATTGTTTCAGAGAAAGTCTGTAATACATTGAGTAACGGTTGTTTCTTCTCTGATGGTAAAGAAGAGAGCCCCAAGCCAAATAATACAGCAAAAAAGATGACTGGTAGCATATCACCACTTGCCATCGCTGCGAAAATATTACTCGGAACTAAAGTTAAGATCGTATTAATGATCCCCGAAGGGTGGCTTTCGACTTCTTGAGTGGTTTTTTCATATTGAGAAATATCGACTTGCGTTAATTGCGACATATCGATACCAACACCAGGCTGGAATATATTGGCAAAAGAGATACCGACGATAATGGCAATTGTAGTGATAATTTCGAAATAAAGGATAGTTTTAAAGCCGAGAGAACCTAATTGCTTAGTATTACCAACCCCGGCTATTCCAACAATTAGAGTCGATATAACAATAGGAACAACAATCATTTTGATTAACTGAATAAATATTTTACCTGCCGGGGAAAGAATATTTAGAATCAACCAATCTTTGTACTCTGTATTATCATGTAAAAGTGCACCAGCAATAACACCTAAAATAAGAGCAACCAGTATTTGCCATCCTAGGCCAAATTTAAACAGTTTCTTTTTAGTCACTTGGTTTAATGTCATAATGAAATCTCATTTTATATTAATAATTTTTATGTATGCGTTGTTATTATCATAAATTTTATATCGAATATTCGAGAAAACTACAACTATTAACTCGATAAATTTGAGTAATTTCAATATGTAATTTATATCAATATGTTTATTATGTTAAATTTAGATAGCAAAATAGCGATGCATGTTAAATATTATGGATTTTTGTTAATAATCAGTAGATTTTAAGGTGAAGTTGTCATTTTAATTAAATGTAAGCAATTATTTTAAATTGTTAATGATATTGCTTTTTTGTTACTTATTTTTTCGCGAATAAAACTAGATAGAGTAAAAAACAACCTCTAAAAATAATCTTTTTATTGAAAAGTCAGCAGAATATAATTTTCTGTATAACTCATTCAATTTAATAAGTTAATAAAAAAAGAATTTAATTTGAGCTAATCATTATTAGAAGAATAGGAATTATTAAAATATCAAGGTATGACTATAAATGACCACCTACTAAAGTTTATGTAATGAAATTAGTAAGGGATGAGCGAGTTAAATAAGAAAACTATTAATATTAAAGCAACTCAAAGTGCAGATTGTTTCCGTTTAAATGCAGCGAGTAATGTGCGTTCAGAAAGGTCTAAGTAATCACGTAACATATTAGAGGCATCTAAATTTTGGCCAGAGTCTAATAATCTAAGAATAGAATGGTTTTTATCAATATAGGGAGCATATAAAATTTTAGGGTCATTAAGATGACCAAAGGCCAGCCGTAATTCAGCGGATACATTACGGTATAATTTAATTAAGCGTTCGCTGTCAGATAGCTCAACAATGGCAGTATGAAATTTCATATTTGCAGTTCCTACACCCACCCAATTTTCTGTCTTTTCATGTTCACGAGCTTCTTGAACAGCATCTTTCATTTTTTGAACTGATGGATGCAAGGCATATGCATGAGTTAGTGCATCACATTCAATGAGTCGGCGAACTTGATAAATATCGATAATGGCAGCCATATCAGGCACTGAGACAAATACGCCCTTATTTGGGGCATAAGTCAATAAACCTTCCTGTGTGAGTACGCGAAAAACTTCTCGCAATGTATTTCGAGAAATATCGAGTTCCTCACTTAATGCTGCTTCAGATAAGCGTTGACCTGGTGTGATCTCCCCAACTGTTATCTTATGGCGTATAACTTCTGCAATAGTGACAGATAAAGTTTGTGCAACAGGTTGTTTTTTCATAATAAAGGCTAATTTTAGTCTCAGAGGTGATAAGGCGTTATATTCACATATTCAAGTTATAGCAGCAAGTTTCCTTTCTCTATTACTTATTCCATTCCATATATTTGCACAAGAATAGTGAAATTTAAATTTATTGCATCAATTTGGTGCAAGTTGCTTAATAAGCAATATGGTTTGTCAGCCAAAATTGTTAAAAAAGTGATCTCGTCTTGATTTTTAAACCAGCAATTACGATTTTTATTGATTGTTTATTCATCATTTAATACTAATTGTTCAACAATCTATTAAAAATGAATTAACAATGCAGCTAACAAGTAGAACAATGGCACGATAATTGCCTTAGTGATTGTGACATCAACAACTACATCAATAATTAAAACAATAACTATTAGAGGAGTATTCATATGGCAGCTCAAGAAAGTGCACCAAGTACTGCTGAATATGTGAAAAGCCGCCGTTCATCACTGATAAGCGCAATCTTTTTAATGGCAACCTCAGCCATTGGACCTGGGTTTATCACACAAACTGCGACTTTTACCGTGACATTAGGAGCCGCTTTTGCCTTCGGGATATTAGCGTCTATTGTGATTGACTTCATTGTGCAGCAAAACATATGGCGGGTTGTTACCCTGACTAAAATGCACTCATCCGAAATTGCGAATGCCACAATTCCTGGGAGTGGTTATTTATTAGCGATATTAGTTATTTTTGGCGGGCTAATATTTAATATTGGCAATATAGCTGGTGCAGGTTTAGGGCTTAATGCGTTAGTCGGCTTAGACCCGAAATGGGGCGGTTTGATTAGTGCATTATTGGCAATTTATATTTTTTCTTCTCGTAAGGCCAGTACCTTTATCGACAGGTTAATCATTGGGTTAGGTGTAGTGATGATTGGCTTAACTTTATTTGTCGCTATCGCATCAAACCCACCTGTTGGGGAAGCATTACGTCAAAGCGTATTACCTGACACAGTTGATTTTGCCATGATAACCACTATTGTTGGGGGCACTGTTGGGGGATATATCTGTTATGCAGGCGCTCATCGCTTATTGGATAAAGGCGCAGTAGGTATTGAAAACATTAAAGTTGTTTCTAGCGCAGCCACAAAAGGCATCTTAGTTGTTGGGTTGATGCGTTACATTTTGTTCTTGGCTATCTTAGGTGTGGTAGCCAGTGGTGTGACTATTGATATTTCAGGGCATGCTGCAAACCCTGCATCTCAAGCATTTCAGGCTGCCGCTGGTAATTTTGGTTTACGTATTTTTGGTTTAATTCTATGGGCTGCTGCACTCACCAGTGTGATTGGTGCAGCGTATACCTCAATGAGCTTCTTAACGGCATTTAAGTCCTCTATTACAGAAAGGCAGCGTAATGTTGCAACTATTATATTCATCGCAGTTTCTCTGATTGTTTATTTATCCATGGGAACAGCCCCCGCTGCATTATTAGTTTTTGCTGGTGGTTTCAATGGGTTAATTTTACCTATTGGTTTAACTTTATTTGTTTATATCGGCTGGAAGCGCTCAGATTTAATGTCGGGTTACCATTATCCACGTTGGTTATTATGGTCAGGTGTCGTGACATGTGCGCTAACTTGGTATATGGGCGCGATGTCTGTCGGTGCAATCTTTAATTATCTGAAATAACTCAAGGAGTAGCCATGAAAAAGCAAATTGATTTAAATAGCGACCTTGGGGAGAGTTTTGGACAATGGGAAATGGGCAATGATACCGCCATTCTTCCCGTTGTTAGTAGTGCGAACATTGCCTGCGGTTTTCATGCAGGCTCACCTGAAGGGATATTAAAAACCCTTAACGCGGCGAAGGAAAATGGTGTTGCTGTTGGTGCTCATGTTGGTTATCCCGACTTAGTGGGATTTGGTCGACGTAATATGGATATTGCATCGAGTGAATTAACTGCAGACGTGATTTATCAAATTGGTGCATTACAAGGGTTAGCAACCGCAGCAGGGGCACAAGTTTTATATGTTAAGCCTCATGGTGCACTGTATAACACGATTGCTCATGATAAACGCCAAGCAATGGCCGTTATTGATGCGATATTAGCCATTGATAAGCAATTGATATTAGTGGCATTAGCAGGGTCACCATTAATTGAGTGGGCAAGAGAATGTGGCTTAAATGTGGTCGCAGAAGCTTTTGCTGATAGAGCTTATAACAGTGATGGCACATTAGTATCTCGAAAATTAGCTGGTTCAGTATTACATGACCCACAGATAGTTGCAGACCGCATGTTGCAGCTGGTCATGGAAGGCGGTGTGATGTCAATTGATGGAAAATTTACACCTGTTGATGCGGGGTCAATTTGTGTTCATGGCGATAGCCCTGGTGCTCTTGAAATGGCAAAACAGGTGCGTGCCGTACTAGAAAAACAAGGTATTGAAATTTATGGTTTTGCTCACAAAGGAGACCACGAATGACACAGCTAATGAAGGCATCACTGCAGGCCATTGAAGCCGCTCGCCATGCACGCCAAGCCATCCGTGAGGGATATGACAAACCAACAGCAGGCCTTGCCCCGGGCATGACCCAAGCCAATATGATTGCATTGCCACGTGACTGGGCATTTGACTTCTTATTATACGCTCAGCGTAACCCAAAGAGCTGCCCTGTTCTTGATGTATGTGAGGCAGGGAGCTGGCAAACGGTTTTAGCTGAAGGTGCTGATTTACGTACTGATATTCCACGTTACCGTGTGTGGGAGAAAGGACAGCTAGTAGATGAAATTACGGATGCGACAGAAATTTATCAGCAACATCCTGATTTAGTAACTTTTTTAATTGGTTGTAGCTTTACATTCGAAACGCCAATGATTGAAGCGGGTATTGATGTACGGCATATCACGGATAAATCCAATGTTCCTATGTATAAAACCAATCGCTTATGTCGTCCAGCAGGGCGTTTACAAGGTGAATTAGTGGTTTCAATGCGACCAATACCCGCACATCGCGTTGCTGATGCAGTAAGTATCACTGGCCGGTTTCCCGCAGTGCATGGCACTCCTGTTCATATTGGTGCGCCAGAACAATTAGGTATTGCTGACATTATGCAGCCTGACTTCGGTGATGCGGTTCGTATTGAAGAGGGCGAAATTCCCGTTTTTTGGGCTTGCGGTGTAACGCCTCAAGCGGCAGTAATGAAATCTGGGGTTCCATTCGCATTAAGCCATGCACCCGGTTACATGTTTATTACGGATGTACCTGATGCCGCATATCACATATAGAGGTGCCAATTGAGATTTTTACCCGTCAATTTAAGTGCTTTTATGGTGGAGTTGGAAAGTCTTGAACAAACAATGGCATTGACTGATTCTTTAACAGAAATGCCCATTTATGGGATTGATGAAATAACACCAGCAGCAAGGACGATTTTAATTCGTTACAACCCGTTCAGGATTGATGTAAATGAGTTGGTTGAAAAGATATCGGTTAGGGATGTGTCGAGAAGAGTTGGTAAGGCCAGTAAATTGGTCACTATCCCTGTTCATTACAATGGAGAGGATCTTTCGGATGTTGCAGCGCATTTAGGGATATCCACTGCAGAAGTGATACGTCGTCACACAGAAAATGAATTTCAGGTTGCATTTAGCGGTTTTGCTCCGGGTTTTGGTTACATGGTGTCGAAAGGCGCTAATCTGAATGTTCCAAGGCGTCAATCACCAAGAGTGCGTATCCCTGCGGGATCTGTTGCCTTAGCCGGGGAGTTTAGCAGTGTTTATCCACAAGCTAGCCCAGGGGGATGGCAGTTAATCGGTGTGACTGAGCTATTAATGTGGGATATCAATCGACCAGAACCCGCACTCGTTCAGGCAGGCATGCGGGTAAACTTTGTTGATGCAACAAAAAGCCAGATTAGCTATAGCTTGCCAACTAAAGTAAGTATTGAAAAAAATGCTGAGAATGTCAGTGCTGATTTAACCGTTTTAGCGACAGGATTACAGGTTTTATTCCAAGATTTAGGGCGTATTGGCCAATCAGCATTAGGTATTTCAGAATCTGGCAGTATGGATAAATCGGCATTGCGTAGTGCAAATCGTATTGTGGGGAATAAATCAGACTCCGCCGTTTTAGAGATAACGCAAGGTGGGTTTAAGGCTCAAGCGCACAAAGACCTTATTGTTGCAGTGACTGGTGCACCTTGTACTATTGAGGTTCTTACGGAAGAAAACCAACAATATCAAGTTAATACTTATCAACCAATTCATTTAGCAAAAGGCGATACCATTAAATTAAGCCGCCCTAACAAAGGGGTACGTAGTTATTTCGCTGTGCGGGGTGGTTTTAACATTGAACCTATTTTATCAAGTTGCTCGTTTGATACGCTGGCACAAGTTGGCCCTGCCCCAATCAAGGTAGGTCAAACATTAACGGTTAATACTAATTCGTCTCCATTAGCCGTTTCATTAAATGAGACACCTGCTTTTGATTACCCAGCAGAAAATGATGTTGTGGTTTTGGATGTGATATTGGGACCTCGAACGGATTGGTTTACAAAACAAGCCGTTGGCCAACTAACAAGGCAATTATGGCAAGTCACTGCGTCATCAAACCGAATAGGCCTGCGCTTATCTAGTGAAAAACCGTTAGAGCGCGAACAACTACAGGAGTTACCAAGTGAAGGGACTTGCATTGGGGCTATTCAAGTGCCAGCAAATGGCCAGCCCGTTTTGTTTCTTAATGACCACCCTTTAACCGGCGGTTATCCCGTCATTGGCGCGGTATGTGAATACCATTTGGATTTAGCAGGGCAAATTCCTGTGAATGCCAAAATACGTTTTAATCCACTTGGTGAATTTAAAGTATTATAAGGGAGCCATTGTGCTTATGAAAATGAATAACAACAAAAAACATAAAGTATTGATTGCTAATCGAGGCGAAATTGCAGTTCGTATTATCCGTGCATGTCGTGATTATGGTTTCCAGTCTGTTGCGGTTTATGCGGACAGTGACATTGAAGCTCTCCACGTCAAAATGGCTGATGAAGCCTACGGGCTTGGGGGAAACTCGCCAGCAGAAAGTTATTTAAATATTGAAAAGTTGATTAGTATCGCTCAGCAGTCTGGTTCAACTATGGTGCATCCGGGGTATGGTTTTTTATCTGAACGCGCTGAATTTGCGCGTGCAGTTGAAGGCGCAGGGTTAATCTGGATTGGGCCTAGCGCAAACAGCATTGATATACTAGGGGATAAGGTTCAAGCTCGCCATATTGCAATGCAAGTCGGTGCACCGCTAGTGGTTGGTACAAAAGACCCTGTGAATAGCGCACAAGAGGTACTGGAATTTGCTCATCAACATGGTTTACCTATTGCCATTAAAGCGGCATTTGGTGGTGGTGGCCGAGGGCTAAAAGTAGCTTGGCAACTCCATGAAGTTGAAGAACTTTATGATTCAGCTGTGCGCGAAGCTACAGCGGCATTTGGCCGAGGTGAATGTTTTATTGAACAATTTTTGCATAACCCTCGGCATATTGAAGCCCAAGTTATTGCAGATACGCATGGCAACGTGCTGGTGGTGGGAACACGTGATTGTTCACTACAACGGCGTAATCAAAAACTGGTTGAAGAGTCGCCAGCCCCTTT
Source organism: Providencia sp. CIM-Carb-044 (assembly GCF_033901115.1). Classification (NCBI taxonomy): domain Bacteria; kingdom Pseudomonadati; phylum Pseudomonadota; class Gammaproteobacteria; order Enterobacterales; family Morganellaceae; genus Providencia; species Providencia sp. CIM-Carb-044. The sequence goes on along the minus strand of NZ_JAXADV010000002.1, from coordinate 641,401 downwards.
TTTATCGGAGAAGCAACAACAGCAAATTATCCAAGCCTCAACGGATATTTGCCGCAAAGCGGGCTATGTGGGAGCAGGAACCGTTGAATTTTTGCTAAGCCAAGATGGAACGCTGTCATTTTTAGAAGTGAATACGCGCTTACAGGTTGAGCACCCAGTCACAGAGGAAACCGCAGGGATTGACTTAGTGATTGAGCAGCTACGTATTGCGGAAGGTTTACCTTTAAGTATTAATGAGATGCCGACTCCTCGAGGGCATGCGTTTGAATTTCGTATTAATGCCGAAGATGCTGGGAATGGTTTTTTACCGACCCCCGGCACTATTACTGTTTTTGATGCACCAACGGGGCCGGGAGTCCGTGTTGATAGTGGCGTAACGGCAGGGACAACAATACCGGGTACCTTTGATTCATTAATGGCCAAATTAATTGTCGTGGGGAGTACTCGTGACCAAGCCATTTTGCGTGCACGTCGAGCACTGGCAGAATTTAATGTTGAAGGCGTTGCATCCGTATTACCATTCCATCGTGCAGTAATAGAACAAGCTGATTTGTGTGATAATTTTAGCGTACATACGCGTTGGATAGAGACTGAATTTAATGTGGAAATTCCACCAGCAAAACGGCAAATTCCATTATCGGATCCTGCGATGACTCGTACTTTTATTGAAATTGATGGGAAGCGTTGTGAGTTAGGTTTGCCCACTCAACTTTTTTCTGGTTTCTCAGTCAATAATTCAGCGGCATCCCATTCAGCCCCTCAATTAGTTGATAATCCTGATGCGGTCAACGCACCTATTTCCGGGATATTATTTAACTGGCTGATCCCTCAAGGAAATAATGTTTCTGAAGGGGATGTAATTGGTGTAATGGAAGCCATGAAAATGGAAGTGCAAATTGTTGCACACCGAGCAGGAACGTTGAAGTATTGCGCTACTAAAGGGGATTTTGTTGAAGCAGAAAGCCCAATAGCTGAAATTATTTAGTTTGATGCCAATTAAGTTTGAGCTAAAGGAGTTAGCTCAAACTAACGGGAAATTCGCTCTGGCAGTGTTCTTAGAGGAAGATGAGGCGCAGGAATAGCATGTTTTTCTTCAGCGGTCATTTCATTGCTATCGCGGTAAACCTCACCACAGAGAAAGTAGAGATTCGGTCGTTTTGATTCTAGGTATTTTTTTCGGCTCATGCATTGTTCTTGTGTAAAAATAGTTTCAGTCACCGGTAATGCATCGCATGAATCCGTACCACAAGGGCTAACCCATAACGCCCAACCAATGAGTACCATATGTCCTGCCATTTACATTGCCTTCCTTAATAAGAACCAATATGAACCGCTGAAAGTGATGACTGCAAGTAACTATCTAATTCACATACGCATTATAGGTTAAATTCTAACATTGAGTTAACCAAATGTATGCATTTAGGCATGATGAATTGTTTCATTCACACTAAAAAGCAAATCGTTATAAATTAAAAAGTTGGGAATTATCATAAGTAGAAAATAAATGATTTGATAATAAATAAAGTAGTATATTGTTAAAATTACACTATCAATATTGCATGTTTTTTTGGTGTCAGATCGCAAAAAAACAAAATAATTATCTACAAACAGCCGATATTAGAGCTCAAGCCTGTCAATTAAGGCTATTTTTAACTAGGATTATGACAACCTCTAATAAGAAAATAGATAGGAATAAATCATGAATGCCATGGAAGAAGTGCTTTCATTTTGGTTTGAGGAATCGACACCAAAACAATGGTTTGAAAAAAGCGCTAAGTTTGATTTGACGATAGCACAACGGTTTGCTCATATCTGTGAACGCGCAGCTAAGGGAGAATTAGCTTATTGGCGGGCATCTATTCGTGGACGTTTAGCGGAAATTATTGTTCTAGACCAGTTTTCACGTAACTTATGGCGTGATACACCACGGTCTTTTGCTCAAGATGGGATGGCTTTAGCATTAGCGCAAGAGGCGATTAAGCAACATGATTATAACCTTCTGACGTTGTCACAGCGCAAGTTTGTTTTAATGCCATTTATGCACTCTGAATCCAGTTTTATACATTTACAGGCGGTTGAGCTATTTCGCATGCTGGGTGATGACGGTACATTAGATTTTGAAATGAGACATAAAGCGATTATTGATAAATTTGGCCGTTATCCTCACCGTAATGAAGTTTTAGGTCGGCCATCAACACAAGAAGAAATTGCATTTTTACAAGAGCCAAACTCTTCTTTTTAGACTAAAACCAAATGAGCCCATATTTTGTTTAACTAGCTCATTTGGTTTAGTTTTTGTTTAGCGAAATAATTCAGCCCTGACTGGCGATAATTCTAATTTCAATTGTAGTGATTTGAGGTAAATTTCAGTGATCTGTGCAAGGCTAGGGTAAAAAGTGGACTCTGTTTTGCTTTGCTGCACTAGCTCTAAATAGCGATACGCCCAAGGTAACAAATGTTGCTCAAATAGAGCAATAACAGCGCTGTCGTCCTCTTGCTCTGCTAACGCAGAAACTGCCATCATCATTAAGCCAAATTGGTCTTCAGGTTCACGGATTCCAGTATCAGTGACTAAACCTTTCGTTTGCAAAAAGTCGCGATAAGCCGCAGTTGACTCACCCATAACAGTATTATCATGCTCTAAGTACACAGAGCCCCAAGGCGGAGCAGGCATACTGCCTTGTCCTTCGAATAAGATGGAATAATCATAAGAGATATCATCAGGTTGTGTTTGTGACAACGAAGTACAAATAACCTGAATTTTCTCTGGGTTATCCCATGTACATAACTGTGGTAGTTCACCCAAGACAGAGTAAACGTTACGTAAAGTGTCCGATTGCGGAGGGTAGTAGAAAAACGCACCAAGGATGCGGATCATTGTCGTGTCAATCATATTATTTTATCCGTCTTATTTCGCGCTAAAGCATGACATCATTATTTAATTTCCTGCTACTGTATCAATGCAGGTGGTGTTGAAGATATCTAAACAAAGAACCCCAAATGGGGTTCTTTTATGAAACACTATAACATAGTAATAACAATGCCTTACATGGTTATTTGCCACAAATTATAGAATGCAATGCGGCCAGCCAGTTCAGCTAATAATACTGCGGCGGCACAAGTTGCTAATGTCGCTTTTGGTGCGCGGTGCTTTAACGCCATACCAACGAAAGCAGCTAAAGCAATAGCTAAAACAACAACTTGGAAGCCCCAGAAGCCTGTTTGTTCACCGCTAAGAGCGGGACCTGTTTCTGCTAAAAAGGCTTGATAACCCGCACGGCTTGCAAAAATAGCAAAAGTACCAATTAAGAACGAAGCAATACCTAAGCCACGAGCGCCGATTGCAATGGCGAGCGCACCGCCACCGACTAACATCGTCATCCACATTTGCAGTGTGGTATAACCGGTGTCCCAGTTAGCAATAGTGGCGATGTTGTATACTTGAGGTATTGACCAAACAAATGCAAGTCCAGAAACTACCGCGGCAATATTAGCCAGCTCACGTAATAACGTATGTTTGAAAAACAGCGTAAAAAATAACGTTGCAGCAGCGCACCCAACAAATACGCCACTTAAGAACGCTTCATTACTCATTGGCGAACGGCCTACACCTAATAACATATTAAAGAAGCGTAGTGGCTGGCCAACGTGTAACCCACCGATACCTAAACCAATTATCATAATGATAAAGGCCACGATATTGGCAGTTTTTAGCTGATTATCGTCAATAGAACCCATTCTACGGCTAATATAAGCGAGTAAGAAAAGCCCAGCAGCGGACTGTCCTAAGACGGTGAAAAAAACGAGTGGTAATTCATGCATCTTACACCTCCGCAGGGTTTTTTAATTCGCCACTTTTATCGCCAAATGGCTTCGCATCTTTATGTGGTTTGATGACAATATTCGGGTTCGTCAGGCTTGGGTCTGGCATTGGAGCAATGCCACACTCTGTGCCGTGTAACTCACGAAGAACATTAATATCATCAAAATCTAAAGCACGCTGCGGGCAAGATTCAACACAAACAGGTTTCATCCCTTTTGCGACGCGCTCATAGCAGCCGTCGCATTTACTCATTAGTTTCTTCTTCTCATCAAATTGTGGGGCGCCATACGGGCAGCGCAACTCACAATAACGGCAACCAACACAAATAGATTGGTCAACCACGACTAAACCATCTTCTTCTCGTTTATGCATTGCACCGGTTGGGCAACCCGCGACACATGTCGGGTTTGAACAATGGTTACATGAAATAGAAAGATAGTAACTAAAGACATTTTGCTGCCAAATACCATCTTGTTTTTGCCAACTACCGCCACCGAACTCGTAGACACGACGGAATTTTGGGCCTAAATCTAAATCTTTTTCATCCTTACAACTGACTTGGCATGTTTTACAGCCAGTGCATTTTGTGGAGTCAAAGTAAAAGCCATATTGTTTCATCATTCAACTCCTTAAGCGCGTTTAACTTCAACAAGGTTAGTATGTTGTGGGGTACCTTTAGCCAATGGCGAAGGAACATGCGAAGTCAGTGTATTGATACAACCACCGACATCTAGCCCATCATTATTAAGAGTACGCCATGCACCTTGTGGAACGGCGATAACACCGGGTAATACACGCTCTGTCACTTTCACTTTAATTTGAATACGACCACGATCATTAAATATTTCAGCCAGATCACCATTATTCAAGCCGCGTTGCTGGGCATCGACTGGGTTGAGCCAAAACTGATGTGGAATGGCTTCACGTAGCATAGCAACATTGTAATATGATGAATGCACATGGCCTTTATCATGAAAGCCCGTCATTAATAGCGGATGCTTTTGTTGGCTTGCTTGGGCTTCAACACCTTCTTTATTGACGCAATACTCAGGAATGGCAGGAATACGTTGACCTTCTGGTAATTCCCAATTTTTAACACGTTCAGCTAGTTGTTCTGAATAGATTTCCACTTTACCTGACGGCGTTTTCAATGGGTTATTGATTGGGTCATCACGGAATTTCTTCAATGCAATATTTTCTGAACTGTTCAGGAACTTACGGTCGATAATACCCGCACCGTCGGTTTCGCTGAATTCAGGTAAATGAGGCATTTTTTCACGTGTTTTGTTATAACAGAACTCAATCCATTCAGCATAGGTACGGCCTTCGGTGAATTGTTCTTTTACACCCATTTTTTCAGCAATTTCTGCTAACACATCGTAATTAGGGCGATTTTCCCACAGTGGCTCAATGGCATTTTGTAGGCGAACTAAATAATGATACGCACCACTTGCATAGGAGTTATTGATTAAATCGTTGGTTTCTACAGTTGTGACATCCGGTAACAATAAGTCTGCATATTTTGCGGATGGGGTATCATGGTTATCCCATACTAGAATGAATTCACATTTGGATTCATCTGCAAGTATTTCATGGGTTTTATTTAAATCGCCATGTTGGTTACCAATGACATTACTGGAGTAGCACCACATAAACTTGATGTCGTTGTTTAGTTTATCGACACCTTTAATGCCACCATTCTCTGCGGTCAATTCTTTCCCGCGAACAATTGCTTCTGACCACATATAAGTCGGAATCAAGGCTTTTACTGGGTTAGGTAAAGCAAAACCTGCAACAGGATAAGCGTAGCTGTTACCCCACAGCCCAGTGTTAGTTCCTGCACGACCAATGTTCCCAGACATCAACGGTAACATCATAATAGAACGACAAGCTTGCTCGCCATTCTCTGTGCGCTGTAAGCCCCAGCCTTGTGAGATCCATGCTCTATTTGCATTACCGATTTCACGTGCAAGTTGTTTAATACGTGCGACTGAGATACCCGTTAATTTGCTCGCCCACTCAGGGGTTTTTGCGATGCCATCAGGGCCATTACCTAAAATATAATCTTTATATGATGCATTGCGTGGTGCAGAAGCAGGTAAGGTAGACTCATCCCAACCAACACAATAGTTGTTTAGGAATTCTTCGTCAGTCAGGCCTTCTTCAATCATGACATAACCGAGAGCAGCAACTAATGCAGCGTCAGTACCTGGGTAAATAGGTATCCATTCTGCGCCAAGCGTTGTGACGCTATCAGTGCGACGCGGGTCAATGATAATAACTTTTGCTTTGCTTTTATCTAACGCATTGAGGGTTTCGTAAAATTGACCGCCCCCAGACATACGCGTTTCAGCAAGGTTGTGACCAAACATGACGACTAAATCTGAGTTTTGGATTTCAGATAAATAGGATTCTTCAATACTGCCATATACGTAAGGCGTGATTTCCATTAATTGCGCATATGAATATGTGCCGTAATCACCCAAGAAACCACCGGTTAAGCTTAATAAACGTTTACAAGCAGCACGGCCGTGTAAGTTTGCGCCTGTTGAGCCCGAGCCATATTGATAGTAAATGGCATCACTTCCATATTTATCAATAGTATACTGCAGTTTTTCGGCGATAATGGTTGTTGCCTCATCCCATGAGATCTTTTTAAATTTACCTTCACCGCGTTTACCAACTCGTACCATTGGGTATTTTAAACGGTCTGGGTTATAGGTTTTCCAGCGCACTGAACGGCCACGCAAACATGGGCGGATTTGGTGTTCACCTAACGTTGAGTCGTCATACATTGTTTCATTGGAAATGCGGCTGATAACATCGTCTTTCACATGAACTTTTAATGGACAGCGGCTACCACAGTTTACTAAGCATGCGCTATAGCTGATTTTTTCGCTGACTTCGTCAGGCATGATCGCTGGTGTTTTTGCTTGAGCAGCAAAAGGAAGAGTGATTGAGCCAGCAACAGCAGCGACACCCGCAACGGTTGCAGAGGTTTGTATAAACTCCCTCCTGCTCAGTTCTCCAAATTGAGTATTTATTTTATTTTTATGCATTGACATTGCCTATATGTAAATAACAACATTACTTTCTTGTTTTATATGTTAAAAAAAGTTTCTGTTGAGTTACATGACTTACATCAATGTTATCCCTGATAAGATAAATGTATTTATTTAATTTATAAGGATTTTTTGTTCGCTATAACATAGATTAGTTCTATTTCTATTAACTATCGAAGTATTAATTATTATATAACGATTGGGTCAAAAGTAAGGAAAAAGAGGGATATCTCCCTCTTTGAAATACTACTTTAGGTGTAGATGGATAAGAAAATTTAACTAATCACTTAGTATTAATTATTTTTCTGGGGAATAGCCTATCATCCTAACATCATTTCCGGTAGGTGATTGATGTACCATCAGATTAAATTGCGGAAGGATGGAAAAGATATGGTCAAAAATGTCTGACTGTATTCTTTCATACTCCACCCATACGGTTGTATTCGTAAACGCATATATTTCGATTGGGATACCATTTGAGTCAGATTCTAGCTGTCTGACCATAATCGTCATATTTTTGTGAATATTAGGGTGTGATTTTAAATAAGCTTCAATGTAAGCCCGGAAAGTCCCTATATTTGTCAGACGACGTTGATTTAAAGGGATTGCTTTATCATCAGGTAGGCTAGAATTAAAGACTTGAATCTCAGATATTTTTTGCTCGATATAGGGCTCAAGTAAATTTGCTTTAATACAGTACGCTATTTCTTCAGATGTTAAAAAATGCACACTGCTAGCATCTAAGCGGACACTACGCTTAATTCGGCGCCCACCAGACTCTGTCATTCCTTTCCAGTTTTTGAATGAATCAGAAATAAGTGCATAGGTAGGAATAGTGGTTACTGTGTTGTCCCAATTACGGACTTTTACCGTAGTTAAACCAATATCAACCACAGCGCCATCAGCACCGTATTTAGGCATTTCTAACCAATCGCCAATGTTAACCATGTTGTTGGCTGAAAGTTGTATCCCAGCAACTAACCCCATAATAGGGTCTTTGAACACTAGCATCATAACAGCGGTCATTGCACCAAGACCGCTGAGAATAATCAGAGGCGATTTGCCTATTAATAGCGCAATAATCATGATGCCAATTAGAATTGTGGCAATCAGTTTAAGACTTTGAAATATTCCTCTAAGAGGTAAATGCGCGGTTTTGGCAGCACGTTGGAGTACACCAAGTATAATATCAAGAACGGAGTAAAGGGTTAGTAAGCCAAATAATAGGCACCAAGCCTGTGAGCCGACCTTTAGAACGGCTTGTGCAGTCGAGCCTGAATGTAACCATAGCGTAGCTTGGATATTGACAACAACACCTTGTATAACAAATGCAAAGCGATTAAAAAGATTATGTTGAGTTATTAAATGAATCCAAGTTCCTGCACTTTTTTGCCCGCGCTTTTCGAGTTGAGGAAGTAATATTTTATGCAGAATTAAGTGTAATACGCAGGCGACGATTAGAATTAAACCGAGCACCATAAGTAAAGAGGCGAGGTTAGCGTAATCTTGGTTGAACTGACGTACCCAGTCTAGCAGTTGCTGCTGCATGGTTTCTCCTTCTTGAGGGTGTTAGGAACAATGGTTTATAAAAATATTCGGTTTATAAAAATATTCGATAGTTTAAAGACCTTATCATATTCACAATGAAAATTCATGGCGAACAATATTAAACTCCGTCTTAATTCTTATTGTTAGTTCTAAGTATTGTGCAGTATATGAATGCAATATTAATGACAATAAAGTCATTATAAAGGAGCGGGTTCGTTAATTTGATTAGTTATGTAACATTTACATAACATTACATGTGATAAGGATTTTCTGATTGCGAGTCTTCATAACTAAGCATAATGTTCTACAAACTTCCTAATGTTATATTAACTTTGCAGGAATTTATTATGAGCGTATTTAAAAAGCCGACTTATTCTGTTCTTTTGCAGTATATCTTATTACCCGTTATTGCCTGCACTCCATTTCTCGCTAATTCATCTCCTAATGGCAATCAAGGCCAAGGGAATGGTAAAGGAAATCAACAAATTCATGGAAACAAAGGAAATCAGAATAAAGATAAATCGAATAAAGGGGATGGTAATCAACAGCTAAAATATGCCAAAGCAAGCGAATATTACGATAAGAAACGAGGTTCTAATATTAGTTTTAATGTGAGTTTTGGTAATGTAAGGCCTTTGGCCATTGAATATGGTTTGACGGGTTATCAAGGGTTGCCGCCAGGCATTGCAAAGCAAGTTGGTCGGGGTAAACCACTTCCTCCAGGTATTGCCAAAAAAGCGTTACCTTCAGCTTTTTTAGCTCAATTACCCGTTTATGTTGGGTATGAATGGAAAATCAGTGGCCAAGATCTTGTCTTGGTTGCGATAGGAACAGCGATAGTCGCAGAAATTATTGAAAATGTTTTCGAATAAAAAAAACGACCTTGATTTCAAGGTCGTTGTGCAAAATAAATGCAATCAACGCTAATGATTAGGTAACTAAAAGGTCTGATTGACTAAAAAATGATTAACTCGCTTACATAAAACGTTTAGACAGTAATTCAACAACTTCTTGCACACTGCTGATAAATTCTTTGATGCTGTTCATCGATAACTCCAAATTAAAATGTGATCCAGATCACGTGAGAGCATTTTAGCCATTAACATGTTAATGTCAAGTTAATATTAAAAATAATTTTAAATATTAAATTATTTTTTAAAGGAATGTCTGGCACTTGTTTTTGACTGCAAGTTGTTACCACAAGACATGCAAAAATCCATAAATGGGCACAAAAAGTGTGAAGAATTGAAAGGTAATTTTTATAATATGGTGTATGGTTAATCAGAGGTTAGGTAATGATTTGATTGATAAAGGAATATAACTCATGATTGCTTATGTGAACGGCCAGTTTTTACCTGAAGAAGACGCATCAGTATCTGTTTTTGACCGTGGGTTTCTATTTGCGGATGCAGTATATGAAGTGACAGCAATAATTAACGGTAAGCTCGTTGACTTTGATCGTCATATGGCTCGTTTACAGCGTTCTTGTGCTGAATTACAGCTATCACTACCTTATGATTTAGCAGAATTAAAACAAATTCATCTTCAATTAGTTCAGAAAAATAATATCGAAGAAGGGCTTGTATATCTTCAGTTGACCCGTGGTAATGCACACCAACGTAGTTTTTTATATCCGGATAAACAGACGAAGCCAACATTAGTCTTATTTGCACAAAAGACACAGATTGTTGAAAATGAAAAATCAAAATATGGAATAAAAGTTGTCACTGTAGATGATATTCGTTGGCAGCGTTGTGATATTAAAACAGTTGCTTTATTAGCAGCTTCGATGGCAAAAGAATACGCTAAACAGCAAGGTGCAGACGACGCTATATTTGTTAAAAACGGCTATATTACTGAAGGAAGTTCCAGTAATTGTTTTATTATTAATCAACAAAACCAAATACAAACACGGGGGTTAAATAATGAAATATTGTCAGGTATTACTCGCCAAGCGATATTACAACTTGCTAGAGAACAACAAATAGACATTGTTGAAAAGCCATTTAGTATTGATGAAATGTTAGAAGCCAAGGAAGTCTTTATTACCTCGGCGACAACATTAGTTTGGCCAGTTATTATGGCGAATAACCAATTCATTGGGGAAGGTAAGCCGGGGAAACTAGCTATCCGGCTACGAGAGATATACTTGCAAAATTAAAATAATCACATGAGATATCTAAATGTTATTTTAATTGCATAAATTCTTTAACTGAAGAAATGGTTACCATGCCATCCAATGCCTGAATACTTTGCTGGTGGAGTTCTGGCGTTGGAGCGGCACATAAATCCTCAAGTACTGTAACAAAATACCCTAAATCATGAGCCTGTCTAGCCGTGCTTTGAATGGCCTTTACGGTACTAACTCCGCCAATAAACAACTCGGTAATATCATTATCGGTAAGCCATTTATGGAAATGATTTCCTGCAAATGCAGAAACCCCTTTTTTAATCATTACTGGGTCACGAAATGCCACTTCAAGGTCATGAGCCCAATGACACCCAGTGCCACTTAATTTTAAGGCTCCAAGTTTTTTAGCTTGCTGAAACATAGGGGAGCCAGCAGGAACATCGTGATAATTGTCTGAAAACCCAACCTTAACCCAAATCACGGGAATATGATGGTTTCTTGCATATTGTGCCGCTTGATTAGCTTTTTCAACGATTTTTCGCGAGCAAGTTTGCTGGTAACTTGAATTAGATAAGCCATTTTTACCAATTATCTCTTCAATGAGATCAATAATTACTAATGCCTTGGACATTATTGCCTCTTTTAGGTGTAAGTATATTAACGTATAACGGCGTATACTATCTGGAAAAAAGCGTGAATGCTGTTAACTCAATAACATTATTCGATTTAGGGTAAGTCAATAATAAAACCAATACCTTGATTGTCTAATCCATCAGTAACTCTAATTACAGCACCGATTTTATGGGCTAAATTCTGGGCAATTGATAAACCTAAACCGCTTCCGGTTTCCATTGTTCCAGGTACTCGATAAAAGCGAGAAAATATAAGCTGGCGATTGTCTTCTGGAATTCCACGGCCGTTATCTTGAACAGAAATAGTCCCACCAAATGGGGTTAGGTCTTTTAAAATGACCTTGATTTTCCCTTTTTCAGGGCAATATTTAATCGCATTTTCAAGCAGATTAGTAAAAATATTACTTAATGCGAGTTTATCTGTGAGGATATAAAAAGATTTTGGGCTTTGGAGTTCGACATCAATATCTTTGTTAATGGCGTAAGGTATGTGTGAAGATATTAAATGGCTGATTAATGCAGGCAGGTCAACTTGTTCTTTATTTAGCAAGAAATCTTCAGTTTCTAAACGAGCTAAGTCAATTAATTGATGTGATAGAGAGGCCGCACGATTTAAAGTTTCTTGCATATCATTAATAATTTCGCCTTTTTCTTTTGGATTATCAATTTGCATTAACAAATGCAATTGAGCAATAACAGCCGCAATCGGCGTCCGTAATTCATGTGCGGCGTCTGCCATGAAGCGCTTTTCACGTTGATTCGCAGCATCAACACGAGACATAAGGTTATTTATTGCAGCAATAATAGGCCGAATTTCTTTATATTGCTCTTTTGTTTCTATAGGAGTTAAATTACCCGGCTGACGGCTGGAAATGAGTTTTGCTGATTGTCTTAAAGGCCGCAAACTAAAATAAGCGGTAATTAAAATTGCTAGCAACATAATACCTAAAATGAAAGCGAGGGGGATGGCTGTCCCTTCGGCTGGATTACCTAATAAGGATTTACGATCACTATAAGATTCAGCAATGACAACCTCAAAGGTTTTTTGATCATTCCATGCAGAAGTAAAGTGCCAGTCTTTATGTAATGCCGCGAGCTCAGAAACGGATTTAAGGGAGGGAACATGTAATTTGTCACTGTTCCGGTAATAGACATTCCCTTGTTTATCTCTGACAACCATAAAAGGCCGATAACTAATATTATCGCCACTTTCCATTGCGCTAGAATAAAGTTCTTGTAGGTTATCGGCTATTTTATTGAAATATTCAGGTTTATCAGCAACCACATCAAGTGTTTTAGCAAACCCTTGAGTGACGATATTCTGTTGTGCATTTAACTCATCATGAATTGATGGCCAATAAAAAAACTGGAGCCAGCCAACTAATAATAACCAAAGAAAAATAACAGAACTGATTTGTAGCCCGAATGTATAAATAAAAAATGATTTAACTTTCACTTAGTGGCACTTCTTTTTTTAATAGATAACCAATGCCACGGATAGTAATTATACGGTCTTTACCTATCTTTCGGCGTAAATTATGAATATGAACCTCTAAAGAGTTACTTTCTACATCATCCAATCCGAATAGACGCTGCTCTAAATCCGTTTTTCTGACAACATTATCTGCATTTTTTATTAATTCATAGAGTAATAGGTATTCTTTCCCGGATAGCAGTAGCAATTGCTCATTAAGGGTTACTTGATGATTAAGTGGATTTAATTGCAGGTTACCCAATTGCCATATTTCAGATGAAAACCCAGCCATACGGCGACTAACGGCTTTCACTCGGGAAATAAGTTCAGGCATAGCAAATGGTTTTGTTAAAAAGTCATCAGCACCTGAATCTAAACTAGAAACTAAGTTATCCATTTGGTTTCTTGCCGTGAGAATGATTATTGGAATAGTTTCGCCCATATTACGCCAAGCTATGAGCTCGTCATGACCATCGCCATCAGGTAAGCCCAAATCTAAGAGCATTAGGTCAAAATTGCGAGATGCGAGTTGTAACTTTGCATCAGCAAGTAGCCTTACCCAACAAGGATTAAAACCTGCAAGCTCCAGCCCACGACATAGTGCTTTTCCCAATTGAAGATCATCTTCGACTAATAGGATATTCATATTATCACCTCTACTAGCCAGTATAAGCAGGCAGTGAGCGTCAGACAATATGAACAGTTCAAGTTTGAAGCGTATTTAAGCATATCTTAAGGTTGGTTTAACGCATCTTTAAGGTACAAAAAAATAGACTGTTTATTATCGTTTTATCATTCAAGCAATAAGAGCATTGATAATGAAACACGCATTTTATGAGGTGCCATTGTTTATAGTCGCAATCGCGCTTGCTTTAATCTTTATTGGAAAAGATTTTAATAATACGTCCACAGTTAGTTTATCACCCCTAAAACTAAATGAAATTTCTACTTGTGCAAATATTACTAACTGTATTTCGCAGGTTAGAACAACTAATGAAGAGAATGAAAAGTTGAATCCAGTGAAACAAATTAAAACCTTTCTTAGGCATAAAATCTATTAATTAAAAATGAGTAAAATTTAGATATAAGAAATTTAAAACAACTAGCTGCTTTAATAATCAGTGTGTTACCTTGCAGTTGTTCTCTGGCTGATGAAAGTACTTTTGTTGTTTGGAGGGGGGGAGTCAATATTGCGCCAGTTTATGAAGGTGTAAAAAGCCTCACGTATTAGTAAAAAAGGAATGTCATTGGGTAAAACATTCCTTTTAAGTATTTGGTTAATCCTCTGTTGTTTCTTCTGGGACCCAACCATCATCCATCCATATTTCTTCCAGTATTTCTTCAATACGAGTTTTATCCTCCGCTATTTTTGTTCCTGAAATATTAACGCGTTGTTGTGAGCTAAACCCAACCCGAGTTACCATATCAGGATATTGGTTCTGAAGTTTGCGTAAAATCTCAGTTTCAAGAGCTTGTAAAACCACTGAACTGGGTTTTTGCGGAGCGTTTTTATCAAATAATACTTCGATACGTAACATGATAGCCTCTAGTAAAGACTGTATTAATATACAGTATTTTTAGAACTATTAGACAAAAAAGTCAATATAGAGCTGCAAATATTTTTATCAGTAAATTAAGTGAAAAAATAATATCAATATAAAACAAAAAGTTAATCTTATGAGCGCTTGATAAAATAATTGTCAGAAAATTAAAAATAGGTATTCTATAAAATATATTTGATGAAGGTGAGTTTCGATTAAATGTTACATGCTTTAAGAATTAAAAGTGAAGATAGCCAAGCGATAGCAATGATTAACCAGTTATATGACACCGCTTTTCCGTTATATGAACAAAGAAGCTATCAGGGAAGAAAGGCAATATTGAATCATGGCGATTATTATTTGCTCAATTTCAAAGAAAATGACATTTTCATTGGCTTTATTGGTTGTTGGAAAATCGAAGGTTATTATTATATTGAACATTTTGCCATTTCCCCCGTATTAAGAGGGCAAGGTTATGGGCAAAAGGTACTAAAACAGTTTTGTCATGATGTAGGCAAAGTGATTCTAGAAATAGACCCTATTATTGATGAAATCAGCCAAAAACGTTGGTCTTTTTATCAGCATTGTGGTTTTCAACAAAATGAATACGTCCATGCTCATCCAAGTTATTACCCAGAAAATAAGCCGCATGAGCTTAGGGTGCTAAGTTATCCAGAAGAGATTGCTCAAGAAACGTATCAGCAATTTAATCACATCTTACAAACGGTTGTGATGGATAAAACGCTATTATAGTTCTTCATATCGATGGGGTTAATCAGGTATATAGCAATAGATAAGTTCGGGATCATTATCATCTAAATTTTCAATGTAGCCACTAGGAACAAAGCCAGCTTTTATTAAAAGCTGTTGAGTGGCTGTATTTGATTGATTTGTAGAAGTAAAAATCTTTTGGGGTTTACTCTGCATTTTTAGTTTATTAATTAAAATGAGGCCAAGGCCTTGTCGACGATGGTTTTTATTTACCATTAATAGTTCTATAAAGGCATGGGAATAGAAATGATAATGTAGAACGCCATAAGCCAATATTTCGTTGTTGGATTCCAGTACATAACATATTCCTTGCTCGCTCCATTGGGTAATGTCTTTATAGCGTTCTGCGGTCGCAATGGTATCTATGGAAAATATAGCATTTATATCAATTGGTGTTGCTACTCTAAAGTTAGTTTTCATTATTAATCAGTTATTTGTCAATGCTAAATGTATTAATTCAAAAATATTACAGTATAGGATGGTTTAAATAAAAGGTTAATATGAAAACTTAAAATAAGTTCATTACAATTATTGTTTTTTTAACCTATTGAATTAAAACAATTTTAATCTTATGGGCAGTTAACTAAAAATCTACCATAAAGCTCGCTCTTTGCTATCATTGAGTCGTTGTTAATCTATACAGTGGTAATTCTTATCAAATTTAAGAAATATAGAATATGATTAGCCTAATTTTCTTATTATTGGGGAATAAACCATGTCTCAAAATATTTATGATGACCCTGATTTTTTTGCAGGCTATGCAACATTGCCTCGCTCAGTCGAAGGGCTAAGTGGTGCACCAGAGTGGGATGCAATACAACGGTTATTACCAGATTTAAATGGGAAATCTATTATAGATTTAGGTTGTGGTTATGGCTGGTTTTGTCGGTGGGCAAGTGCTCAAGGGGCAACACAGGTAACAGGCGTTGACCTCTCAGAAAAAATGTTAACAAAGGCGATTTCAATGACAGATGATTCCGCTATAACATACTTACGTGCTGATTTGGAAAAGTTGAGCTTACCTACTGAACAGTATGATTTGATCTATAGTTCGCTGGCTCTACATTATGTGGTCGATATTTATTCTCTATTAACTAAGTTATATCAAGCTCTAAATCAAGGTGGGAGGGTGATTTTTTCTGCAGAACATCCAATATACACCGCACCACTTATTCAAGAATGGTGTATAGATAAGTATGGTAATAAAGCCTGGCCGGTTAATCAGTACCAGCAAGAAGGCAATAGAATTAGCCATTGGTTTGCTGATGGTGTCGTGAAGCAACACAGAAAATTATCCACTTGGATTAACTTATTAATTTCTGCTGGGTTTGAAATAATTGAACTGGACGAGTGGGGGCCGTCGTGCGAGCAAATTATAGAAAATCCAACATTAGATGAGGAAAAAGAGAGACCAATGATATTTATTATTAGTGCTCAAAAGCCATAATTAAAACCTTATGTTTTGGTAAAATTTAATACAGATCACAAGGCGATTTATTATGGTTCAATGAATCGTTAAAGACTGTTGTTGGCATAATGCACACAATGGCTTATGACTAGTTACTATGAGAAATATAGTCATGGGTAGTAATTGACAGGTATGTGTAATGATTGTTTGTTAGTAAGAGTAGTAATAGCGGATATAAAATGAAAAGAGAAATATTGTCACCTGCCTACACGACAAATTTTGATGAATTAGCAGTGGTTAAAGTTAGAAAATAAGTTGGATTTTTACCCGACTTTTGCCCACCTAAAATTTCACGCACAAAAAAACCAACCGTAACAGGTTGGTTTTCTTAGAAAAAGTTGGTCGGCATGATAGGATTTGAACCTACGACCCCCGACACCCCATGACGGTGCGCTACCAAGCTGCGCTACATGCCGAACTTTGATTAATACTACTCAATTTGCTTCTAAAAGCAATAGACTTATGATGCGACTGGTTGATATTTAAGCACTAATTTTCATTAAAACGCTTTAATTCAGTAAAGATTTTCAACAACTCAGCCAAATCAGGTTTTTCATTTCGTTCTATGGCACCTTGTTTATCATAGATATTAAACTGGCCATTTTGATCCATGTAGAGAGTGGCATTATCTGTGGTAATGACAACATCGTCGTTGTCACCCGTGATCACCCATGGGTAAGTACGTTTAACACTAAATAAATCTTCACCTTGGCTGTAATCATCAGGTGGATTACTGACATGTAATAAACGCTGCATCAGTGTTGTCATCACATCTTGATGGCTTGTTAGCTTATCTATCTGCTGTGCAGGTGTGTTTGGCCAATAAATAAACAGTGGTACCTGCATATTATCACGGTTGAAGCGTTTACCATCTAACCATTCGTTTTCTGCTTTTCCTTGGTTATTGTAATTTGCCGTCACAATAACAATGGTATTTTGCAAGCGATTATCACGCTGTAATGCGGCCATTACGCGATTGATTTGTTCATTCGTTTTTGCACTTCCAGGTGTTCCTTTAATATTCAGGAAAGAGAACCAAGGCGAGCCGTTCTTAAGGTTATCTAGCCAGTTATTCCACTGTGTAACGGTTAAGTTGTCATTATCTGCAGTTTTTGCAGGTAATGAGTAATCAGCTAAAATAGCTTGTCTGAATAATGGAGAATTAAAGCCATCTGTTGAGAATAAACCAAACTGATACCCTTGATGTTGTAAGGCTTCAATTAGCGCTGATGGATGGCGGCCATTGAGAATATTATCGAAATAAGTCGATGAAATACCATAGAATAGGCCAAATAGCGCAGTATCGTTACGTAGCCCAGCTGTGTAGTGATTCGTAAACTGCGTACTGATTTCTTTAAATTCGTTTAACGCCCCCATAGAATCTTGTTGAGATTTATTCCCTAGATCATCAATGACCAACAATAATAAGTTGTAATCAGCGCCTTGGTCATAATAACTTAAAGGTTTCAATGGGTAGTTTAACTTAAGTGCCGTTGGGCTACCTTGTTGGAATACACGATTTTGATGTTCGGTTAAGTCTAATAGGCCATACCTATCAAGTAGCTTGCGAGCTGTCATGGGTTGCGACAATGGATAATTGTAGCGTTGCATGGTGATAGGGCGATAAAAATTAGCATCGGCCCATGCATACATCAGATGTGACATAATAAAAGTCACAATAAAAATAGCCGCCAGAGGTTTGCCGAATGTTTGGCGGTTTAAACTACGTAGTTTTTGCCAACTCCAAGTCGCAAATAACATTTCAACAAGAAAGATAATGGGAATACTGATAAACATCAGTTGCCACTCACGAGCCATTTCCCCCTTAGTTGGGTTGATGACCAAGTCCCAAACTTGCGGTGTTAAATGCAAACCGAATTGACTAAAAACACGGATATCAAAGATTAATAGTGTTATTCCTGCCGTTGCAAGGGCAACACAAAGTAGCCTCAGCAACCGCTGAGACATAACAATAAAGGTCAGTGGAAAAATAATTAGCAAGTAAGTCGCAAAGACCACAAAACTAAAGTGACCTAACCAACTGACGAAAGCATAAATTCGGCCAGTTAAGGTATCTGGCCAATCAAAAATAAACAGATAGCTGCTACTTAACACGAGGCTAAGCAGTATATTGAATAGTGCAAACCAGTGCCCCCAACCAATCATGTTAGAGACTTTGTCACGGTAGCGCAGGTGGGTGACCATACTGTTTATTTCATTAATCAATTAGTGTGATTGATCTTCTTTAACAGAAGAAAGTAATGCATTTGCGAATGATTCTGCAATCATTTTACGTTGCGCAGGCGCAACCGACGTATTCAGCAGATTCGTTACCATATTACCTAACACCATGAGGGAAAGGTCAACAGGGGTGTGATTTTTTTCTAACACACTCACGAGGTCAGAAAGTAAACCTTCAACTTTTTCATCACTATAGCGAGATGATTGTGGCATAAATTGAGACATCCTAAATTAATGAAAGCTACATATCATAGCGTATCACAGTTGGTTTTTCTTCTTTCTTCGCAACAAATTTTTGTTTAAATGGGAATAATGTTAATTCAGATTCGTAAAGTGCGTATTAGTTCAGCGTAATCAGGCTAAAAATAGAACAAATGATGGTTTCTGTTGCAGATGAATAATATCAATGTTTGAATACGCGCAACATTATTTTCGCTATAACGAAGGAGCCAACAATGAGTCTGGAAATTAACCAGATAGCTTTACACCAGCTAATTAAAAGAGATGAGCAGACCCTAGAGGTGATGTTGCGGGATTCTCTATTGACAGCAGATGGTGTCGTACAAGACATGATGGCAGAATTGCACCGCGTCTATAGTGCTAAAAGTAAAGCATTTGGTGAATTTAACGAAGAAAGTGAACTTGCTGATGCGTTAAAGTTATTGCGTAAGGGCGAAGAAGAATTTTTAGGTTTCAGCCGTGCGATGACGGTTCGCTTGAAAGATGAATTAGCCAAATATCCTTTTGCGGAAGGGGGCGTGGTTCTCTTTTGTCAATACCGTTACCTCGCGGTCGAATACTTATTAATTGCGGTGCTCAATAGTTGTGACAGCATGTTTGTCACAGAATCATTGGACTTAGGCACGACACATTATTTAGATATTCCTCATGCAGATATTGTCGCACGTATTGATTTAACCGAATGGGAGACCAATCCTGAGTCAAAACGCTATTTAACTTTCTTAAAAGGTAGAGTAGGGCGGAAAGTTTCTGATTTCTTTATGGATTTTCTGGCTGCATCTGAAGGGTTAAACGCAAAAGTTCAGAATAAAGGCTTGGTTCAGGCACTTGATGATTTTTGTGACAATGCACAAATGGACAAAAATACGCGCCAAGCTTATCGCCAGCAAGTACATAGTTATTGCACAGAACAATTACAGTCTGGAGAGGAAATTGAGCTGCAGGCGTTGGCAAAAGAGCTGCCAATGGTTGAAGAACAAAGCTTTGACGATTTCGCTCGCCAAAATGATTATCAACTCGAAGAAAGTTTCCCTGCCGATAGAGGAACGTTAAAGCAATTAACGAAGTTTTCGGGGAGTGGTGGAGGGATCACAATTAGCTTTGATGCGATGCTCATGGGGGAGCGTATCTTTTGGGACCCTGTCACTGATACGTTAACCATTCGTGGCACACCACCTAATTTGCGTGATCAATTACAACGCCGTGGTACTAAATAGGTTGTGGTGTTGAAGAGGTAGAAATAAATAACGCCGCAATTGCGGCGTTATTTACTCGGCGTCCCGAAAATTTCTAAAGCTCGGCTGTGGGCTTTAATTAAGCGCGCAGGAAGTCAATGTGCGTCACTTTTGGCTTAAATGGGTGACGTTGAACAGCCTGAACTTTTACTTTTGTTTCTTTACCATCGATAACCAGATTCAGAACTTCGTAAAATTCTGCTTTGCTTTCTTGGTTGATGATTTCATCGTGGTTAAGAGTTACAGAGATAGCTTCTTGGTTGCCACCGTAAACGATAGCTGGAAGCTGGTTATCTCTGCGCAGGCGGCGGCTCGCACCCTTACCCTGCTCTTTACGTTCAATTGCATTGATAGTTAACATTACTATTTCTCTATAAAAAGAAAATATAAATTCCTGCTACAGGCGACCCAGCAGCAGGTTCGAGATTTGGCCTAGGATAATCCATTCAGAGAACAAGATATCGGAAGGCGGGCGGCATTTTAACGAAAAATCGGCCATCCAGCAATCATTATGATCATTTTCGCGTTATGACAGGGGAGCAGCAACGCGAAAACGCCCTTGATAATCGAAGATTTTCTCTCGAATTTCCCAAAAGCGTTCTTTTTTGCGCGCGACAATAAATTGGGGATATCGTAATAAAGATTGTTGCACTAATATATCATTTGCATTATTCCACTTAAACGGAACACCTGGGGCACGCTGATGCTCACGTAAAAAACGATATTCGAACACGCGTTTTTGTGCGGGTGTGGCTAGGCGAAAACGTTCTGAAACACAGGTTCCATCTTCATCATAATAATTGATTTTAATCCATTCACCTTTGTTATCACTCCCTGTAATGAATTGCATACCACCACAACGAATAATTAACGCATCTTTGAGTTTTAAGGCGGCTTTTAGCATATCGTCAGGGTCGGTAAGCACTTCTTGGCATTTTTGACAGCGACGAGCCGCTATATCATTTTCTGCACCACAGTGTGGACATTGTTTAAAGCGAAAACGAAATTCACATTGTTTTTTCTGCTTATTTTCATCTTCTTCCCAGCCTTGGCAGCGCCGGCCGTAATGTTCAATAATTTGCCCATCAGAGGTACATTTTCCCCAAAAAATATTCGCAAATTGGCATAATGGGCAAAAAACTTGCACAGGCACACTGGTTGAATTTGGTTGACTTGACCCCACTTCAGGCCGAAATAAATCGTGTGGATTACCTGCGTAATCTAAGATTAAACAGCGTGTTTTTCCCTCATAAAGGCGCAATCCTCGGCCAACAATTTGTTGGTATAAGCTCACTGACTCTGTTGGGCGCAAAATAGCAATCACATCGACATGAGGTGCATCAAACCCTGTTGTTAATACTGAAACGTTAACGAGATAATGTAATTCTTTATTTTTAAATTGTTTAATAATTGCTTGCCTATCAATTGCTGGGGTTTCAGCCGTCACTAATGCCGCACTATTCTTCGGTAGATAACTCAGAATTTCGTTGGCATGTTCGACCGTCGCAGCAAAGATCATGCAGCCTTGTAACGGTGCTGCATATTCAATAACTTGCTCAATAATTTTAGGCGTAATGCGTTGTTGTTTTTTTAATGACAAATTAAGTTCTTGTTCGTTAAAAATACCCGATGATGTCAGTGAAACTTGGCTAAAATCATATTGTAAAACAGGCATATCTAAGCGTTCAGGTGGAACTAAGAATTTGTTTTTAATCATATAGTGTAGAGGTAGTTCATAAATACACTCTCGAAAAAAACAATTTTCATCACCACGTACCATGCCATGGTAATGGTATTGGTAAATCCAGCCACTGTTGAGGCGGTAAGGGGTGGCTGTTAATCCTAAAATACGTAATGAAGGGTTATTAGCTTGTAAAACTTGAATAATTTGTTGGTATTGGCTCTTATCATTCAAACTTATACGGTGACACTCATCAATAATTACTAGGGAAAAATGTGCGTCAAATGCCTTAAGATTGCGAGCAACAGATTGCACACTACCGAAAACCACTTTGCTTTGAGATTCTTTGCGGTTCAGGCCAGCGGCAAATATATCGGCTTGTAGGCCATATACGAGGTACTTAGCATGGTTCTGCTCAACTAATTCTTTCACATGGGCTAATACCAACACTCGCCCGCGAGCAAGCCGAGCCAATTCGGCAATCACTAAGCTTTTACCTGCTCCTGTTGGTAAGACAATCACGGCAGGGGCAGTCTGCTTGCGGAAATAATCAACCGTCGCATTGACAGCTTCTTGTTGGTAAGGGCGTAATACAAAAGGCATATTATTCAGTATTATGTAATTAAATCAGGTGAATGACGTTAAATTTAATTTAAAACGATGACTCTGTCTAAAGATGTAAGTTGCTGCGGTGAAACTATCACTTCACAGGGGTTATTGTTATAATGAATTATGTGATAGCAATCACAACAACCTTTCACTCTATATTCTGACAGTTGAGCGTTATTGTACGCTTCGCTGGCATTCCATCAAGTTAAGAGAATCTATGCGACTGGATAAATTTTTGTCCCAGCAATTAGGGATAAGCCGAAGTTTGGTAGCGCGAGAATTACGCGCAGGGCTCGTAACGGTTGATGATGAAATCGTTAAGTCAGGGGCCTTTCAAGTTACGATTGATCATGAAGTCGCTTATGATGGTAATGTCCTCGTGCAAGTTACTGGGCCGCGTTATTTTATGTTACATAAGCCACAAGGCTATATTTGCTCAACAGATGACCCAACACATCCAACAATTCTTTTTTTTATTGATGAGCCTCTCGCACAAAAACTGCATTCAGCAGGGCGTTTAGATATCGATACAACGGGGCTTGTCTTATTAACTGATGATGGTCAGTGGTCACATCGCATTACTTCACCGAAGCATCATTGTGAAAAAACATACCGAGTTCAATTGAGTGACGATATCGCCAATGATGTTGCCGAGCAGTTTACTCAGGGCGTTATGCTTAACGGGGAAAAACACCTAACTAAACCAGCAAAACTGGAAATTATCAGCCCTAGAGATGTCAGGTTGACGATTAGTGAAGGGCGTTATCATCAAGTGAAACGCATGTTTGCTGCGGTGGGGAACCATGTTTGTGGGTTACACCGTGAACGCGTTGGTGAAATTTGGCTCGATGAGACTCTTGAGCCCGGAGAATACCGTCCACTGACGGAAGAAGAGATCAACAGTATTAACGTACCACGTAAATAAATAGCAGGAGTTTAAAGAGTGCAACAGCAGCGTTCATCCTATTTGGGGCTGATACTAATTCTAGGTTTATTATCGATGTTAATGCCGTTGGCCATCGACATGTACCTGCCAAGCTTTCCGACGATGATGCATTATTTTAATGTAGATGAAGGGCGCATTCAAATGACGCTCAATAGCTACATTTTTGGTTTTGCTATAGGGCAATTATTTTATGGGCCGATGGCAGATAGCATTGGTCGTAAACCTGTTATCTTGGGTGGAGTCGTTGTTTTTGCAATTGCTTCAGCGGCTTGTGCTATCACTGAATCGATTGACTCACTGATTTGGTTGCGTTTTTTACATGGTTTTGCCGCGGCAGCTGCAAGTGTTGTGATTAATGCACTTATGCGGGATATGTTTACCCGTGATGAATTCTCAAGAAGTATGTCTTTTGTTGTCTTAGTGATGACAATCGCACCGTTATTAGCCCCTATTTTAGGGGGAGAGCTAATGCGCTGGTTCTCATGGCATGCAATTTTTTGGAGCATCGCTATTGCTGCGGTTATCGCTGTTATTTTAGTGAGCTGTTTTGTGCGGGAAACACTCCCCGTTGCCAAAAGGCAAAAATTTCATGTTGGAACAACATTAAGGCAATTTGCGACTTTATTTAGAGCAAAACAAGTATTGTTCTATATATTAGCGAGCTCATTTTCCTTTGCAGGGATGTTTTCGTTCTTAAATGCAGGCGCTTTTGTGTATATCGATTTAAATGGGGTATCTCCACAGAATTTCGGCTACTATTTTGGTATCAATATCATCTTCCTGTTTATTATGACGACTATTAATAGCCGTTATGTAAGGCATTTCGGCGCGGAGAAAATGCTTTACTTTGGTATTATTATCCAATTTGTGATGGGCGTGTGGTTGCTTGTTACAACGGCATTTGCATTAGATTTTTGGACATTGGTTATCGGTGTTGCAGTCTATGTTAGTGGAATAGCGATGATCACTTCTAACGCAATGGCAGTGATCTTGGATAATTATCCACATATTGCAGGAACCGTTTCTTCATTGGCAGGAACAATAAGGTTTTCAATTGGCGCACTCGTTGGAACTTTGTTATCACTAATACCTGCTCAGAGCGCATGGCCAATGGTCGGCTCTATGGTTGCTTGCGTGGCGCTCTCGATGTTATTTGTTTTACTAGCCAAAAAAACAAAATAAATCATATGTTTTCAAGTTTCATGGATGAAACTGAGAACACTCAATTCTCTTCTTCATTATTTATAACGGACTAATCAAAGTTTGTTCTAGTTACTTTCCCATATAATTCATTTATCTATTAGAGATAAAAGTGATTGCTCGATAAAGCCGAGTGATAACGCAGTGGTATTAATAATCTTTGGTGAAAAATGATCTAAATCAATTATCATTACAGCTGAATTTGTTAAGTTTATGTTTTGTGATTTGATATGCATTGCAACATTATTCATTAATAAAAATTTGGATTTACTTCAAAAATAAACTGTTTTTTACTATTTTCTTTTCAAAAATGTAAAAAAAAGTTAAGTGTTTTATGCAAGATGTTAGGATGTAGCGATCAAAATTAGTTTATATTTTAATATATTTGCTATTAAAATGAATATGCAATGATTTATGTCACAAAAATTTAACGACATTTTGTTTTTTTAATGTTATATTTAAGATTCGGTATTTAACATTCATGTTA
Source organism: Providencia sp. CIM-Carb-044 (assembly GCF_033901115.1). NCBI lineage: Bacteria > Pseudomonadati > Pseudomonadota > Gammaproteobacteria > Enterobacterales > Morganellaceae > Providencia > Providencia sp. CIM-Carb-044. The sequence goes on along the minus strand of NZ_JAXADV010000002.1, from coordinate 616,312 downwards.
CTTTTTGGATAACTTTAAGTTCGGTTTGAACGATGAATGAGTGGCTTAAGCCCATGTTAGGTCAAGTAAGAAATTAAATATCAATACTTGGCAAAATACTAGAATGTATCAATAGGATATCTTTGTGGAAAAATTAGGTCTTTCGGTGGTGCACAGGCTACCGCAAAGCTACCGCTGGTTATCAGGCAAAATAGGTACGGATGTTGAAGTTGTACCTATGAATGATGCCGATAGCGATAAGCTTGTGGGGCTGAAATTACTTAGCCATGACTGTGCGACAGATTGTATTGCAATGCAACAATTGTCTGAATCATTATCAGATATGCAGATTGCCAACGCGATCTTAGAGTGGCAAAAAGAAATTTGCCTATTTATTCATGCTAATGATGAGTTGGCAGCTATGTGCCGTTTAAAAGCCTCTGGCGTTGCTATTGCAGAACTTTCTTCTGGTTTTTATAGTGCTTAGTTTTGAGTATATTTAATATTTTATTAGTTGTTATAGTGGCTTGATTACTGATTATTATTTTAGTTACAGGTTTTATTCGGTTACGTGTTTAAAGCTTGTTTTTGAATGAGTATTATCGCGAGGTGGGCTTGGTGTTTTAGTTGTTTTTTACCTAAAAATCAAATAGCTATCACTAAGTTTAGTCAAAAAATTCCCAATAAAAAAGCTTCCATCAAATGGAAGCTTTTTTATTGGGAAGGGATATAGGATATTATAAAAACTTATGAGCCATTAATAATGCGCCTGCTGGCATAATATCTTTTGCTCCAGTATGAGTTAGTCATTTCAGAAACGATAACACCACTACTGGTTGATGCATGGACAAATTTTTGGTCACCAATATAAATGCCAACATGCTTCATAGTACGGCCTGTTTTAAATAAAACAATATCACCGACTTTTAGATTATTACGTTTTACGCTTTTGCCGGAGGATTCTTGTTCAGAGGTCGTACGAGGGAGTTCAACACCAAATTGTTCAAGAAATGTTCTCTGTACGAAACTTGAGCAATCAACACCTTTCTTTGTTGTGCCGCCAAGACGATAAGCTACGCCTTTCCAGCTTGCGTATTGATCCATTATTTTAGATTTAGTATCAACACTTTGTACTAACTCTTCGAATTCATCTTGAGATGCCATCGTCAACGAGTCACCCGCAGAACCATTTAGCATACGAGTATCTGATTTAGCAGTATATTGTGTGTTTTTAGCTGACTTTGGGTTGGTACATGCTGTGAGCGTTACGGCGATTGCAATTGCCGGAACAATGCGCCAAGCATAGCGCTTAAGTTTTTCAGAGGTTAGCATTCTTATATATATCCCTTACCATTTTTCTTTTTAGTACTTTATTGTGTAAAAAGACACAAAAAAACTAAACTTATCCCTGTGAAAAACGCATTATAGATGGCAAAACTGTGTTTTTCGCAGAAAGTGTTTATCGTAGTACCACTAAACTTCGAATGTACTAGTCATATTTAATGACTTATTGAGTATAGGAGATAAGTCAATATTTACTAAATTTACTAAGACATTCTTTACATTTTTTTGTTTAGAAGATTCAGCATCGTAGTAGTACCAAATCAAACCTTTAAGAGCATACATAAACAAAAGCAAAATGGCGAGTTAATAGGGGTGAAATTTACAAAACATTAGATAAAAGTGCCTATTTGCCATTGGTTTATGTGACAATTGTCTACAATGAAGGATATTACTTATAAAGATGGTATTTTTAACTAGTAAAATATGAACTAAATCACACTTTTCTATGTGTTATTTCAGTGGATTTGCATAATTAAGGACTTTTCAAACTAGAAGTGTAAAGAAGTTTAAGTTTTTATTTAGAGGGAGTGTGTTTGTACTCAAATAAACAGTTTAATTTTTGTTAAGAAAGTCCATTAGAATAAAAAACACTCAGAAAATAATTTAAAAAATAAAAGTACTGTATGTATATCAGTATTTTCTGGTTGTATTTATTAGTAATTCTCCACAATATTAATATCGACTAGTGAGTAGCATTCTACCATAACCATTCATAACCAATGTATTGTTAGAGCAACTCTAATAATACGTCAATATAACTAGATATTTAATGGTGACAGCAAAATAGGGGGCGAGGAATGTGACTATATCTTAAGATTATAGTCACGATAAAGTCGTTGTTCGAAATCAGCAAACCGGCGATTTAGGGTGGAACGAGCAATTCTAGTTGAGAAATAATCAATGGGGATTAGGTTAGATGAGCCAAGGTTATCTATAATAATAAATTGACCATAAGGTTTATAGCCTAGTTGATAAACGATGTTATAAGTTTTGAGCGCCATCGTGGTAATAGCCTCTTTGTATATGTTCTTTTTAAATTGCTCATAAGCAATTTTCATGTTTTTTTTATGTTTTAAAAAAACTTGTTTATTTTTAAGATAATAATCTAAGGTATTTGAAACATTTCCTGTCTTATCTTTGATTAATTGGAATACGTACCCTAGCCCCCGATCAGTTTGCTGGGTGCCATAGTAATGAGAAATCGTTTTTACGGTAAGATTCCTTTTATACAAGCGTTTATAATAGCGAACCTCTCTTAATGTTTCTTTATCATCTCGCCCACTTAAATGAACTTTTACGCATAGGTGATTATACTCAGGATGCTGATAACAAGCACGTTGCCTGCCTGATGCGATCAAGTTTTCAGAAGGTAATAAAATTTTTTTATCTAAGTTCATATTCATGATAATAAACACTTTTTTTAACAAGTTTAAGGTGTTTGATATATAGATATACCTAAAATGGCATAGCGACGATTTTTATAAATTAATTGACCAATGCTAATAGATTATATTTATAAAGTGTTGCATTTTGTGTGGTTAATTAAGTGTGAGGCAAGTCATATATTTTGTTTTGATAAATAATAAAACAAAAAATAAAAAACTACGGCTATAAATGAAATTATTAATATCCCTTTGGAATTAGTATGTCGTCCTCAGGCAATTCAGCCAAATAAATACTTTAACTGTAAATAAATTACAGGAAGTGACGATAACATAATTTTAAACGGGAATTTCGTTATGAATAGCTCAGTAAAAAAAATGGTAATGGCTTTTTTAGCAGTAACAGCATTGAACTCAAGCTTTTCAGTATTTGCATCTGAAAACAGTGAGGTAAAACGCAGCAATACAGGCGTTATTCGATTTACTGGAGCTATTGTAGCAGCGCCTTGTATTGTCGAAGCCAATGCGAATAAAGTAGAAACCAAATGCTGGAATGATAGTGGTAAATTGGAAACCGCATCTGCAGATATTCGTAAACTAAAGAATCAAGAAATGTTGCTTCCGAATCAAAAAGGTACTCAACAATTCAACTGGATTAATAAAGATAAAACCCTAGGTATTTACACAATAAAATACGATTAATTTTGAGACGAACACAAATTGAATATAGCAAACTAAGATGAGAAGGTATGCAATGTTTAATTTTAATGACATATGCCTATGAACAATAAATTCATAGGCATATAAAGGCTTATTTCTTTCAAATCAAAAGCAGAAATTAATCACAACGGCCCATATAACGACGCTCAGCGATATGAATACGAATTTTTTCACCGGTTGTTAAATATTCAGGAACTTGAACTGTTAACCCTGTAGCCATCGTTGCAGGCTTAGTTCGTGCGCTAGCCGAAGCCCCTTTAATTGCTGGGGTTGTCTCAATAATGACCATATCAACCGTTTGCGGTAACTCTAAAGCAAGAACTTGCCCATCCATTGTTAACACTTGCATTCCTGGTAACCCTTCTTCAGGAATGAAAAGTAATTCTTCTTCAATATCGGCTTTTTTGAAAAGGTAGGGAGTATAGTCTTCATTGTCCATAAAGACATATTCATCACCATCAATATAAGAAAAGCTCACTCCACGACGGGTTAGGGAAATTGTTTCTAAAATATCATCGCCTTTGAAACGCTCTTCAACTTTCTGGCCCGTTTTGATATCAGTAAAGCGCATTTTATATAATGTACTCGCTCCACGAGCACTAGGTGCTTGAATATCAATGTCTTTTACAAGTAATAATTTGCCATTGTAGTTAATTGCTAAACCACGTTTGATTTCGTTGGCCTTGGCCATAAATAACCTTCTTTAGGGTTGTCAAAAAGAGTGCGACAAAATTACTCGCAGATAAAGAATTAGGCAAGATGCTGAAGTCAATTTTCAGTGAAAAATTTTTAGGTGACATATCAGTGTAGATATAACCAGAGGGCGATATCCACACTGAAAGGGTTAATAAATAGGTAGTAAGCCAGATAGTGACAATAAATGAGCAACCGCATTAATTAATCCAAAGAGGATCACAAAGCCAATAATAAAGCTCCCACCTGGTGCTTTGTAGCTGTTGTTAGGGTAACGTTTACGACTTGCTTTCGCCATCAGCGCAGGGACAATGACTGCCCAAATAGTAGCTGCCAACCCTGCAAAACCAATCGCATAAATAAACCCATTAGGAAAAATCAGTGCGAGTATTGTTGGTGGTAAAAAAGTGACTAAGACAGATTTAAGGCGCCCAAATTTGTTATCTGCAAATTTGAAAAAATCAGCAATAAAATCAAATAACCCTAAAGACACGCCTAAGAAAGAACTCGCTAGAGCCATATAAGAAAACAGGTTCAAAAATTGAGATATAAAGCTGCTCTGGGTAGAAATATTCATTTGAGCCAGTAATGCATCAATATTGTTGCCATTTTCTCTGATTTCAATAAATGATGTTCTTGGAATATTTCCTTGGATCGCATACTGCCACAAAATATAGATAACCACGGTAATGGTAGCCCCATACACTAGGCTCTTAACAACACTACGGCTATCTTTATTATAATATTTAACTAATCCAGGAACATTACCGTGATAACCAAATGAGGTTAATAAATAGGGTAATGCGGCTAAGGCATAAGGAAGATATTGGCTTTCACCATGCTCAGTTTGGTTGAATAGGATAGCTGGTGATGCGGTTGAAATCATTCCACCGATTGACATAATAAAGGTGATGACCATCCCGCCAATTAAAATGGTACTTAACCTATCGACAGCACGAGTAGAAAGCCACACAAAAAAAGCCACAATAAATGCAAAAATAAAGCCTGCACCCGCTTGTGGTATTTGTATTTTTTCTGACAAATTCGCGGTGATGATAGAGCTTCCTGCAGAAATATAGGCGTAAGTAAGAATATAAAGCACAAAAGTAACGGATAAACTGTTAATAGAATTCCATGTCGTGCCTAATAAGTCTTTGACCATAGTATGGAAACTGGCGCCAGCTGGGTAATTCATATTGGCTTCTAAAATCATTAACCCAGAAAGTAACATGCAAATAAAGGTATAAATTAACAGTATGACAGAGCCTGTGAACCATACGCCGGAGGTCACCATAGGAATTGAAAACATACCCGCACCCACCGCAGTACCGGCAATGATCATCGCACCTCCTAATATAGAAGGATTTTTTTGTTGTGTTGTTCCATCAATAGCCATGGTGGCTCCTAAATATATCGTTTCACTGTACTAGCCAAATGATACGGTAAGAGTGCAGTATTGTAAATATCGTAAATAGAATAAAATAGGGAAAAATGAGTAATTAGAAAGGGATGGATGATAAACGTACAAAAAGAGGATGTTGTACGTTTACACTTGATTAGGCTTTGTGGTGATAGAAACGTTGTGTAAGCCAGAGGTCAACAGCATTGCGGCTAGCTTCAAAATGAGGCTCTGGGAGCTTATCAGGTGAAACCCACATTAAGTTTTCACATTTATCTGCTTCCATAATTTGAGGTTCAACCTCACCGTTATATTCAACATGCATACAAATAGAAACGGTATGTTTACCTTCTTGTTGATAAGTCTGTAAATTATTGCTGATACCAAAAACAGTTGGAGCTTGGATATCAATACCAATTTCTTCTTTTATTTCGCGAATGGCACAATCTTCAAAGGACTCACCAGGGTCCACATGTCCCCCGAAAATGGACCAATAGGGCGCATGTTTACTACTGCGTTTGCCCATCAAAATTTGCCCCTGTTTATTAGTGATTAGAACACCAACACCAGCGACGACGTGAGTATGCTGAGACATATATTCTCCTTATTATTTTATTTTTCAGCGCGCTGATCCTGACATAATCTTGTAGAAAAACAAGCAGGAAAAAGTACAAATATCACTGAAAACAATATGCTTTAATGTTATAACTATAATTAAATTTAAAGACACGATAATCATGATAAGGGAGATTAGTGGTTATGACTCGCCGGGTTGCTACAATTACATTAAATCCTGCTTACGACCTTGTGGGCTTATGCTCTACTATCGAAGTTGGTGAAGTCAATTTAGTCAAAACCGCTAGCCTCAACGCGGGTGGTAAAGGTGTCAATGTCGCAAAAGTGCTCCGTGACTTAGGTATTGATATCACTGTTAGTGGTTTTATGGGAAAGGATAACCAAGAAGAGTTTCAACATTTTTTCAGTGAAAATGGCATGGCGAACCGTTTTAGTATGGTGCCAGGGCGTACACGGATTAACGTGAAACTCACGGAAAATAATGGGGAGTCAACGGATTTTAACTTTTCAGGCTTTGAGGTCAGTAAAGAAGATTGGAACCGTTTCTCTACCGAATCACTTAATTGGTTAGGCCATTTCGATATGGTCGTTGTCAGCGGAAGTTTACCAAGTGGTATTGACCCAGAAGAATTCACTCGTTGGATGACTCGCCTTCGCCAATTATGCCCATGTATTATTTTCGATAGTAGCCGAGAAGCCTTAAAGGCAGGTTTGAAAGCGTCACCATGGCTAGTAAAACCTAATCGTCATGAATTAGAAAGTTGGGTTGGCCGAAAACTGCCAGATTTACAAGATGTTGTAGCCGCAGCGCATGAGTTAAGAGACAAAGGAATTTCTCATGTTGTTATTTCATTAGGAGAAGAAGGGGCTCTGTGGGTTAATGCTTCGGGTTCTTGGCTGGCGAAACCGCCACATTGTGAAGTGATAAGCACGGTTGGGGCTGGTGACTCGATGGTAGCAGGGCTAGCTTATGGGTTACTCAATGGTGAGTCCAGCGAGCATACGTTACGTATGGCGACCGCAATTTCTGCACTATCCGTTTCTCAGCCAGATGTCGGTTTAAAAAATAGAAACAAATTAGCGGATATGATGGCAAAAATTGAAATGAAATCGTTATAGTTAATGAATTTCAAACAACCCCCACATGATAATGCGGGGGTTGTTATATTAGAAAGCCAATAATTAGCTACTTTGCTGTGCTTTCAACCATGCAATTTCTTGCGGCCAAATATCGGGATTAATGGTTTCTAAAATCAAGGGGATACCATCGAAACGGCTATCTTGCATAATATACGTGAATGGAACAAAACCAATATTCCCTTCACCTAAACTATGGTGGCGGTCAACACGACTGGCAAATTCACTTTTAGCATCATTAAGGTGCATTCCCTTTAGAAACTCAAAACCAACAATATCTGCAAATTGGCTAAATGTGTTGTCACAATCTTCGGCTGTGCGTAAGTCATAACCTGCGGCAAATGCGTGGCAAGTATCAATACAAACGCCTACACGGCTTTTATCTTTCACCCGTTCAATAATTTTTGCAAGATGCGTAAAGTCAAAGCCTAAGTTAGTGCCTTGTCCCGCCGTGTTTTCAATTACAGCGGTCACGCCTTCGGTCTCAGCAAGCGCAATATTAATAGATTCAGCAATGCGAGCTAAACAATCGTCAATTTCAATTTTCTTTAAATGACTACCGGGGTGAAAGTTAAGTAAATCAATACCTAATTGTTCACAACGCTGCATTTCATCGATAAAAGCGACACGAGATTTCTCTAGAGCCTCAAATTCGGGGTGACCTAAATTGATCAAATAGCTGTCATGAGGAAGGATTTGGTGTTTACCGTACCCATATTTTTTGCAGTTATCTTTAAATTTCTTAATTACGTCTTCGCTTAGTGGCGCAGCTTTCCATTGGCGCTGATTTTTTGTGAACAAAGCAAAAGCGGTTGCATTGATTTCATGTGCGCGAATAACAGCTTGGTCAACCCCACCAGAGGCGCTGACATGTGCTCCAATATATTTCATTTTTGACTCCTTTTTGTTGGAGTATGCCATTAATAAGCAAATAAATGAAATCAACAAAAAAGCCACCCATTGAGGTGGCTAAAAATGAGGAGAATATATGCTAAAAAATGCTTTGAATCAGTATGTTAATTAAGAGCCCACCGACAATCAACCAAACAAATAGGATAAGTGCCATCAGTAATGGCTTAATACCCGCTTGGCGAATAGCACTAACATGGGTAGTTAACCCTAAAGCAACCATTGCCATAGCCAGTAAAATCGTATCCAAGGCTATGATTTGTTGTACTAATACATGGGGCAGTAAATTGAGTGAATTGAAACCTGCGACAACAATAAAAAATACGGCGAACCAAGGAATCGTAATTTTACTTTTCTGAGTGTTTGTTGTTTGGTTTGCGGCTGTTTTACGGCTTAAGAAAGCCGATAAAATAATCAAAAAAGGCGCAAGCATCATTACACGGATCATTTTGGCGATGACAGAGGCATTTTCTGCCTCAGTACCAATAGTGTGGCCTGCTGCAACAACCTGTGCAACTTCATGTACTGTTGAACCGATATAAATCCCAAAAGTTTCTTCTGTTGCAGGAAACCAGCCAAAGTGCGCATTTAATTGGTAAATCCAAGGATAAACAAAAATACAAATAGTCCCAAAGATAACAACCGTTGATACGGCAACCGCAACTTTACTTGCAGAAGCTTTCACCACGGGTTCAGTAGCCATGACTGCGGCTGCGCCACAAATGCTACTACCTGCACCAATCAATAACGTGGTTTCTTCATCAAGACCGAACACTTTTTTACCTAGCCAATATGCTAATAAAAAAGTTGAGGTTAATGTTAAGGCATCAATGATAACCCCTGTAGCACCTACATCCGTAATTTGTTGGAAAGTAAGGCGAAAACCATACAAAATTATACCCGCACGGAGAAAATAGTGCTTAGCAAATTTAATGCCGGCATCACAAGATTGACTGGCTACGGGGTAAAAAGTATTCCCTACAATAATTCCTAATAAGATTGCGAGGGTTAATGCACCTAAGCCGATATCCATAAACCAAGGTTGGTCACCTAGGTAAATTGCAATAGCAGTCAGAATACCAGCTAAAATAATACCGGGTATCAGTTTTAATATAGGATTTAGGTTATTCCGCTCAAGGGTGCTGGTGTCACTTTTATTCATGATAATGCTCTTTATTACCGCTTATAAGATTTAGTAATAAGGATATAACAAAATCAATAATAATTTAAATTGATTGTCTTCATATAATCTACCACTAAAATAGATTAGAAAGTTTCTTCTGGAATATTGCAAATAAATCGTTAATATTAACATTATTATTACAAATACTAAAAATCACGTTGGGGCTTACCTTTATGCGAATTACACTTAGGCAACTTGAGGTTTTTACGGAAGTATTAAAGAGTGGCTCCACGACGCAAGCATCTCAGTTATTAGCGCTTTCACAATCTGCAGTCAGTGCGTCGCTAACGGATTTAGAAGGTCAATTAGGCGTTCAATTATTTGACCGTGTGGGTAAACGACTTGTTACTAATGAGCACGGAAGACTTTTATATCCCAAAGCGTTAGCGTTATTAGAGCAAGGGTTAGAAGTTGAGCAACTCTTTAAAAAAGAGATGGGCGCCGTGCGTCTTGCTGCCAGTACAACGATTGGTAATTATATTTTACCCGAAGTCTTAGCGGGGTATCGTCATGACCACCCTGATATTCCTTTAGAGCTTTTTATTAGTAATACAGAAGAAATTATTAAGGCAGTCATGGAATTTAGGGCGGATGTTGGGTTAATTGAAGGTGTTTGTCATAGCCCTGAATTAATTTCTAAAGCATGGTTAAAAGATGAGCTCGTTATTTTTGTTTCCCCCCAAAACCCATTAGCGAATAAAAAAGTCTCTTTAAAAGATTTGCGTGACGCGCCTTGGATTTTGCGTGAAAGGGGGTCAGGTACACGGGATGTCCTTGACCAACTATTATTTGCACATCTTCCGGGCTTTCATATTTTGATGGAGCTAGGAAATTCAGAAGCTATCAAGCATGCAGTTCGTTATGGAATAGGTATAAGCTGTTTATCACGTCGAGTGATCGAAGAACAATTAGAAAATGGCTCTCTAGTCGAATTAAAAATAGACGACCTTCATTTAGAAAGAACGCTATATTTGATTTATCACCGTCAAAAGCATATTTCGAGTGCGATTACTAATCTTCTGTCTTACTGTAATTAAAAATCCTCGTCATCTTTTAACCTGTCGCGTTGTTGGCTGCAATCGACGACCCAAGTCACATACTAATGTATGCTCCTTGGATAGTCTCAATTGCCGCCTAGCGACACGCTAAAAGCTATAGAGGATTGCAGTGAATGTGTTGCACTAGTGATAGGCTATCGCGTTGTTGGCTGCACTTTTTATGTGCCTTGAACAGTCACATTTGCCGCTACAGACACGATAAAGAGAATAAAACGTCGTCCTCTTATTAAGAGGGTATACTGAATTTTTTGAGATAACGCGTTTTACTTATAATTTTGTATGAATTATGAAGGTATCTTATAACAGTGAAGAGTTGCTTAGTTCTCACAGTCTATTTTGCTAGAATCCATGCGATATTAGCTGAATAATAAAATACAGGGAACAAATGTCAGAACAACATACCAATACTATCTCGCAGGGCGGCCCACAAAGACTACGCCGTGAGTTAAAGGCGCGCCATCTTGCGATGATTGCTATCGGTGGATCTATCGGTACCGGTTTATTCGTTGCATCCGGTGCAACGGTTGCACAAGCAGGCCCCGGTGGAGCACTCCTTTCTTATGCTATCATTGGCTTAATGGTCTATTTTTTAATGACCAGTTTAGGTGAATTAGCCGCTTATATGCCTGTCTCAGGCTCATTTGCAACCTATGGTGCAAAATATGTCGATGAAGGTTTTGGTTTCGCACTAGGGTGGAACTACTGGTACAACTGGGCTGTAACAATTGCAGTTGACTTAGTTGCTGCTCAATTGGTGATGACCTATTGGTTCCCAGATACCCCAGGTTGGATTTGGAGCGCTATTTTCCTTGCGATTATTTTCTTACTGAATTTCATCTCTGTGAAAGGGTTTGGTGAGGCGGAATACTGGTTCTCATTAATAAAAGTCACCACAGTCGTTATTTTTATTGTTGTTGGCGTATTAATGATTTTTGGCATCATGAGCGGTGCGGAAAATGCCGGGTGGCATAACTGGGAAATTGGTGATGCACCTTTTGCGGGTGGTTTTTCAGCAATGATTGGCGTGGCAATGATAGTTGGGTTCTCATTCCAAGGAACTGAATTAATCGGTATTGCTGCGGGGGAATCGAAAGATCCTGCCAAAAATATTCCCAAAGCAGTACGCAAAGTATTTTGGCGGATATTGTTATTCTATATCTTTGCAATCTTAATTATTAGTTTGATCATTCCTTATACTGATCCAAGCTTACTGCGTAATGATGTAAAAGATATTAGTGTGAGTCCATTCACTTTAGTATTTGAAAATGCAGGTTTATTATCTGCTGCTGCGGTGATGAATGCGGTTATCTTAACGGCAGTATTATCGGCAGGTAACTCGGGTATGTACGCATCAACGCGTATGTTGTATACCTTAGCGCGTGAAGGTAAAGCACCACGTATTTTCGCTCGTTTATCTAAAGGTGGCGTACCTCGTTATGCGTTGTTAGCAACGACGGTTATTGCGGGCTTATGTTTCTTGAGTTCCATGTTTGGAAACCAGACGGTGTACTTGTGGCTATTAAATACATCGGGGATGACAGGGTTTATTGCTTGGTTAGGTATTGCAATTAGCCATTATCGTTTCCGTAGAGGCTATATTGCACAAGGGAAAGATCTTAATGACTTACCTTACCGTTCAGGTTTCTTCCCAATTGGTCCTATTTTTGCCTTTATTTTGTGTTTAACAATTACATTAGGCCAAAACTACCAAGCCTTTTTAGAAGATAAAATTGATTGGGTAGGGGTTACGGCAACTTATATTGGAATTCCGCTGTTTTTAGCAATTTGGTTTGGTTATAAGATAGTGAAGAAAACAACGTTTATTCGCTATAAAGATATGAGCTTTCCAAGTTACCGAGAAAATTTAGATAAATAATATTCTTAGAATATCTATCATAAAAAACAGCACTCTTTATAGGGTGCTGTTTTTTTATATATAGCGCAACAAACCTGCATTTTGGCGGTAAAATAGGCTGAATGTTTGGCTTTACGATAATGGTCACAGAATTCCATTGATGAAAGTCATGATTAAACTAATAATCGTATTGATAAGTATTCTTATTTGCTTTATTGTTACCGCATAAAAAAAAGGTAAGTCAATGAGGTTAATAGTGGAGCTTAATACTATGTCGTCGGTAGCCAAGAAGTCTGTAGCTAGGTCGGTAGTAAAAGGAATAGGTTTAGCGTTATTAGCAAGTGCCAGTATGAGCGCTTGGGCTGCAACAGTGACTGATATTGCAGGCCGTACTGTTGAGGTTCCTGATAATGTTAATCGCATTTTATTAGGCGAAGGGCGCCTGTTTAGTGCAATAGCTCTGCTGGAAGGTGATAAACCTATTGACCGAATTGTCGGTTGGCAAGGTGACCTTCGAAAACTAGACCCTCAAACCTACTCTGTTTATAAAGCTAAATTCCCTGAAATTGACAATATTCCACTGATTGGTAATACCAGCGCAGATAGCGTCAGTTCAGAAAAAGTATTAACCCTAAACCCTGATATTGCGATTTTTGGTTTGTCAGGCCATGGGCCGGGTAAAAACAGTGAATTAGTTAACCAGCTTGAGAAAGCCGGCGTGCCTGTTGTATTTGTGGATTTCCGTGATAAACCACTGGAAAACACATTACCAAGTATGCGTTTACTTGGTAAAGCGTTGAACCGCGAACAGGCAGCAAATAAATATGTCGATTTTTATGAAAGAAACCAAAAATTAGTCACTGATATTACTTCTAAAATACCAGATGATAAAAAACCAAGTGTTTTTATTGAGTTACGTGCAGGAGCATTTGAAGATTGCTGTGGTACCGCTGGCGATGGAAATATGGGGAACTTTATTGATTTAGCGGGTGGTAAAAATATTGCTAAAGGCGTTTTGCCGGGCGCGCTTGGTACGATGAACTTAGAGAAAATCATTGCTGCGGACCCAAATATTTACATTGCATCTGGTGCAAAAGCGCCGGGTAGTAAAGATGCAGGCGTTCAATTAGGGGCGCAAAGTTCATTAGCTGATGCGAAAGAAAGCCTGAAAAAAATAACTGAACGTAAAGGAATTAGCTCGCTATCAGCTATAAAAGATAAGCAAGATTATGCTATCTGGCACAATTACTATAACTCTCCATACAATGTGATTGCGACACAAGTTTTCGCCAAATGGTTTTACCCAGAACGATTTACCGATCTTGAACCGCAAAAAACACTGGATGAATTACATAGAGAGTTTCTCGCTATCGAACCAACAGGTGTATATTGGGTCAGCGAAAAGTAATGAAAATGGGTAAGAATTGATGAGTATCACGAGCGAGCCAATAGTGGCGGCTGAAAAAGCAGCGATTCAGGCTGACAACAATGTAAAACAACATTATCAAAATATGTTGCGTCGTCGATTGACATGGATAGCTGTTATCGTCGCTGCGATTTTATTATCACTGGTTATTGATTTCACCTTAGGTCCTTCAGGGTTATCCCTTGAACGCTTATGGCAAACCTTAATGACCCCAGAAGCAGTTGATGCAGGAACTCGAGTCATTGTTTGGGATATCCGTTTGCCATATGCATTGATGGCCGTGGTGATCGGCATGTCTTTAGGACTTGCTGGTGCTGAGATGCAAACGATCCTTAATAACCCGTTAGCGAGCCCATTTACACTAGGGGTATCTAATGCGGCGGCTTTTGGTGCCGCATTGGCGATTGTTTCTGGCATTGCAATTCCAGGCGTGCCTGACCAATGGGTAATATCAGCCAATGCCTTTATTTTTGCATTATTAGCAGCCTTGATGTTAGACGCGGTAACTCGCTGGACGCGTGTAGCAACCTCAGGTGTCGTATTGTTCGGTATTGCACTTGTGTTTACCTTTAATGCATTGGTTTCTATGATGCAATTCATCGCAACAGAAGACACTTTGCAAGGTCTAGTTTTTTGGACGATGGGCAGTTTATCAAAAGCAACATGGGTAAAACTTGGTGTGATGGCATTGGTTTTCGCGCTTGTTTTCCCGGTTGCCATGATGAGTTCATGGAAATTAACGGCTTTAAGGTTGGGTGAAGATAGGGCGATCAGTTTCGGTATTGATGTGCGCCGTTTAAGGCTAACAACATTATTACGTATTAGTATTTTATCGGCTTTAGCGGTGGCGTTTGTGGGGCCTATCGCCTTTATTGGTTTAGTCGCGCCGCATATTGCAAGGTTGATTTTTGGTGAAGATCACCGTTTTTATCTGCCAGCAAGTGCATTAATTGGGGCGTTAATCTTATCAATGGCCTCAATTGCATCGAAGAATATTATTCCGGGTGTGATTATTCCTGTTGGGATTGTGACATCGTTAGTGGGTGTGCCGTTCTTCTTAAGCATTATTTTACGTCATAGAGGGAACGTATCATGAGTGGCCTGATTATTAACCAATTTAATGCAGGTTACCCAAAGCGCCCCGTAATTGAGAACCTATCGACGGATATCTTACCTCGCGGCAAGATCACGGTATTACTTGGGCCAAATGGTAGTGGTAAATCCACATTATTACGGTCGTTGGCGGGGTTAAATAAGGCAACAGGGCAGCTGTTACTGGATGGTCAGGACTTAACCCAACAGAGTTTTGCCCAGCGAGCACAAAATGTGGTGTATTTACCGCAAACGTTACCTGCTGGTGTACATCTGTATGTTTTAGAGTCAGTGATTGTTGCTCAACGTGCTTCAGGCGGTTTGAGCAATGAGAATAGTAAAGACGAAGTGATGGGGTTATTACGTCAATTGGGTATTGAACATTTGGCGTTAAGTTATTTAGACCAACTTTCAGGTGGTCAAAAACAATTAGTGGGTTTGGCACAATCTTTAATTCGTCAACCCAATTTATTGTTATTAGATGAACCTTTAAGTGCACTGGATTTAAATTACCAATATCATGTGATGGATTTAGTCGCAAAAGAAACGAAGCGTCGAAATATAATCACGGTTGTGGTGGTTCATGATATTAATATTGCACTCAAACACGCAGAACATGTATTAATGCTGAAGCAAGGTAATTTAATTGCACAAGGTGAACCTGCTGAGGTAATTACCCCTGAAAGCCTTGCTGAGGTCTATGGTGTACGCGGTCGTATCGAACGTTGTTCGCAAGGTGTTCCGCAAGTCCTAATAGATGGGCTGGTTGATAAATTAGCAAGTTAATATCGTAATGGAATAATGTGCTTGCAGCACTCGGCAAGCACATTAAATAAAAATAAAATGAGAGGATGTAATATAAAAAAAACAAATTAAATATTAATTAATAGTAATTACCCACAGGAAATTTAATTGAATTATATAATGGTTTTTACCATGGATTTCCTATGGGTATTTAAATACCCCAATAATAAAAAATATTTTTTGATTCAATGAAATCAATGTGAGCAAATCAATTCATATATAAAACAAAATATCTCTTGGAGAGTTGGGAATGGTTGTTTTTAATAAAAGAAAAGTGGCAATTAGCATAATTGCGGCTATTGCTGCGGCACCTGCATTTGCTGATGACAGTAAAGATAAAATCTATGTAACAACAGCATCAGGTTATCAACAGAAAATTGAAGATGCACCTGCGTCTATTTCTGTAGTAACTCGCGAACAACTCGAAACTAAAGCTTATCGTGATGTGACTGACGCATTAAAAGATGTACCGGGTGTTTTAGTCACTGGAGGCGGCAGTAGCTCAGACATCAGCATCCGTGGTATGGATGCTAAATACACCATGATTTTAATCGACGGTAAACGCGTTGATACACGCAGCACTCGCCCAAATAGTGATGGTTCTGGTATTGAACAAGGTTGGTTACCACCATTACCCGCCATTGAGCGTATTGAAGTAGTACGTGGCCCAATGTCATCGCTGTACGGTTCAGATGCGATGGGAGGGGTTATCAATATTATCACTCGTCGTGTTCAACAAGAGTGGACGACCAGTTTACGTGCAGACGCAACAATTACGGAACGTAAAAATTCAGGTAATACAGGGCAAGGCAGCTTTTACACCTCAGGTCCATTAATTGATGGTCTACTGGGTGTGAAACTACAAGGACAATATTCACATCGTGGTGAAGATAAAATCATTAATGGTTTTAACCGTCAAATCATGGCGAGTGGTGGAGCAACGGTATCGTTGACTCCAGATGACAAAAATACCTTCGACGCAGAATTTAAACGTGATAACCAACATCGTGATGACCGTGAGGGTTATACCAGCAAAAGAGGCGACGGTAGCGGTTTTAGCAAATATGAGTTGACTCATATGGCATTAACCCATACGGGTATTTATGATATTGCATCAACAGATACCTATGTTCAATACGATGAGACAAAAAACCCAGGCCGTAAAATGACGGCAGAAGACCTTGTTTTCCGTAATCAAAGTGTCTTTTTATTGGGGGATCATAGTTTAAGCCTTGGTGGTCAATATCGTAAAGAGAAGTTGAAAGACGAAGGTAATAAATTTAAACAGTATAATCAGCTTGAACGATATAGCTGGGCGTTATTTGCAGAAGATGAATGGTTAATGACCAATGATTTTGCGTTAACCGGTGGTATTCGTATGGATAAAGACGAAAACTACGGTTCACACTGGACTCCACGTTTATATGGTGTGTGGCATGCTGATGAACAGTGGACAATTAAAGGTGGGGTAACTACAGGTTATAAAGCACCAAGCTTGCGTGAATCGTCCGCAAACTGGGGACAAGCAACAGGCGGTAGTGCAGGAAATGCCGTTATTTATGGTAATCCTGATTTAAAACCAGAGAAAAGTATTACTGAAGAAATTGGTGTTATTTGGAACAATCAGGATAATATTACTGCTGGGATAACTATCTATAACACTGACTTTAAAGATAAAATTACTGAAGTTAGGCGTTGTGAAGAAAATAGTAGCACAGTAAGAGCATGTACAGTAGCTCAAGATGGTGAAGGTGACAAGCCTAACAAACCGTATCGTTTCATCAGCGATAAAGCGAACGTTGATAAAGCAAGAATGCGAGGTGTTGAACTAACGTTCAACTGGCGTATTGTGGATGACTTAAGCTTTGCAGCTAACTACACCTATACTGATACTGAACAAAAAAGTGGTGTAAATAAAGGTAAGCCATTAAATAAACAGCCTAAACATATGGCTAACTCCACTCTGACATGGCAAACTACTGAAGATTTAGAAACATGGACGCGTATGAATTTCCGTGGTAAAACCTCTGAATACCAAGGTCGTGGACAAAAAATGTCAAGTGGTACAGCATCTTATGCTTTATTTGATTTAGGTGCGAGTTATCAGCTTAACAAGAACGCGAACATTGTTGGTGGTGTCTATAACGTCTTAGATCGCCGAATCGATAATGCGACTTACGGTGCCGAATTAGAAGGCCGTCGCTACAATATCGGTATCAACTACAACTTCTAATCGAATAATTAATCTCGATTAATCCAAACCCTTTGGCTTCTACCAAAGGGTTTTTTGCTGATTAAAACCTGATTAAAACCATAAGAAAAAAAAGTTATAAGCAGATAGGGTAAAAAGTCAGAAATAATCAAAATTTCTCATGGAAAATAGGGTGATTTGTTAACAATTTAACTTGCTATTTGTGGTTATGGCGTGCAAAATGCGCGAACTAAAAAATAACTGATGCTTAATCAAATGAAGCATCGGTTTTTTTGTTTTTAGGAACGTTCATTCTAGCGGGGCCGGACATAGAGCCGGAGAGATAATTTTAATATTTACGTGTAGCAAACATTTTACGCTACCGATTTGAGGAATGCTTTTATGGCTTACTTTTTCGCATTCGCAGCAGGGCCAGGCGCTGGCGGCTGCCGTATCGATGACTACGGGGCTCTCGGTGGCTTCGCTCACACGCCTTTCTCCCTTTCTTCGTTTTTCTCTGCCTATAGGCAGATGCAAAGTCTTCCCAGTAACTGTCGATTAAGCCGAAGTAGTATGCAATCGAAAGTTATGGGAGGGCTTAGACGTGCAAAATAATACGCCAATTCCATTAGACATCGGTCACAATCAAACGGGTGCGAATAACCGCGTACAACTTGCAAAAACCTTAACATTGGTGCAAGTGGTCATGATCGGTATTGCGTATATCCAGCCAATGACGATATTTGATACCTTCGGAATGGTGTCAGATAAAACCGGTGGACATGTTCCAACTTCATACATTATTGCACTTGCTGCGATACTGTTTACTGCTCTGAGCTATGGTAAATTGGTGAAACGTTTCCCATCAGCCGGTTCAGCGTACACTTACGCCCAAAAATCAATGAGCCCACATATTGGCTTCTTGGTGGGTTGGACATCCTTGCTGTCCTATATTTTTATGCCAATGATCAACATCTTATTGGCTAAAATTTATTTACAAGATATTTTCCCTAATGTTGAGCCAGCGATTTTTGTTGTGGGATTAGTCATATTGATGACAGCAGCAAACTTACGCGGTATCAACGTGATAGCGAATTTAAGTACCGTGATTGCGATTATCCAAATTGGGGTAATGGCGGTCTTTACGGGCTTAGTGATTCACGGCGTTTCAAATGGTGAAGGTTCAGGTGAGATTTGGACATTTAACCCATTTGCTAATGAAAAAACCGAAGTGATCCCGCTTATTGCTGGGGCAACAATCCTTTGTTTCTCATTCTTAGGTTTCGACGGATTAAGCTCACTGTCAGAAGAAACACCTAATGCAGGCAAAGTGATCCCACGTGCTATTTTCTTAACCGCGTTAATCGGTGGAATTATTTTTATTACTGTGTCTTTCTTCTTACAGCAATATTTCCCTGATGTTTCACGTTTTAAGAATATTAATGAAACACAGCCAGATATTATGCGTTTTGTTGCTGGTGCATTCTTCCAGTCAATCATTCTGGTTTTCTCATGTGTTACGGTATTAGCGTCAGGTATGGCGGCTCACGCAGGTAGCGCACGTTTAATGTACGTTATGGGGCGTGATGGGGTATTCCCAGAAAAAGTGTTTGGTTATGTAAGCCCAACATGGCGTACTCCGGCATACAACGTACTAATGGTTGGTTTCTTGGCATTAGGCGCTATCTGGTTTGAAATGGATTTTGCAACCGCGTTAATTAACTTTGGTGCGTTAATCGCGTTTACTTTTGTTAATATTTCGGTTATCAGCCAATTCTTTATTCGTGAACGCCGCATGACAGGGCTCAAAAATATCCTGAATTACTTGATTTTGCCTGTTATTGGTACACTGACAGTGTGTGTGTTATGGCTGAATATCGAAGAAGACTCAATGGTTTACGGGTTGGTTTGGACGGCAGTTGGTTTGGTCTATATGGCTGTGCTGACACGTATGTTTAAGCGGCCTATGCCGCAAATGAGCGACGTTTAACAATATTCTTCATATTTCGCGCCGTAGCGGCGTTGCGTTCTCAAAACGACATGGGTCACATACTTATGTATGCTCCCCATGATCGTTTTGCTCGGCGTCTTGCTACAACACGAACTATTTTGAATATGTCCAGAATTAGATTCAAAAATAGCGCCTTAAGGCGCTATTTTTTTATCCTTTAAGAATTATTTAAGATAAAGCGTGTAGCCTATTAACATCATAATATTATGTGATATTGTTGTTACAACACATAATGCAGAACTATGATAATCACGAATTCGATTAATAAGGCACACAAATGAATGATGCAAAGAAACCTGAGAATCAACGGTTATTACTGACGCTTAGGAATATTGTTGGCAAAAAAAATATTTTAACAGAGCCACATAAAACAGAACGTTATCGTAAAGGCTTCCGCTCTGGTATGGGGGATGCAATCGCGGTTGTATTTCCAACAACATTGCTCGAACAGTGGTATGTTTTCAAGGCGTGTGTTGAAGCAGACAAAATTGTCCTGATGCAAGCGGCGAATACAGGGTTAACCGAAGGGTCTACACCGAGTGGCTATGACTATGATCGCGATATCGTCATTATTAGTACGTTGAAATTAAACCAAATTCAAGTTTTACCGGAATTCAACCAAGTCGTTGCGATGCCGGGGAGTACTTTGTACGACTTGGAGAAAATCTTAAAACCATTAGGGCGTGAACCGCACTCTTTGATTGGCTCTTCTTGTATTGGAGCTTCAGTTGTGGGTGGTATTTGTAATAGTTCTGGCGGTTCATTAGTGCGTAGAGGCCCCGCCTATACTGAGCTTGCTCTTTATGGCCGAGTCAGTGACGATGGAAAAGTGGAGCTTGTCAATCACCTAGGTATTGATTTAGGTAACACACCAGAAGAAATCCTGACGAATTTACAAAATCGTGGCTATAGTAGTGAAGACGTACAAGTTAGCGATAAACTCGCTTCTGACCATGAGTATGCAGAGCGCGTTCGTGATGTTGATGCAGATACACCATCACGCTTTAACGCGGATGAACGTCGTCTATTTGAAGCATCAGGGTGCGCAGGAAAATTAGCCGTGTTTGCGGTTCGTTTAGATACCTTCCCAGCCGATAAAAAAACACAGGTATTTTATATCGGTTCAAATAACCCTGACGTTTTGGAAGATATACGCCGTTATATTTTAAGTGAATTTAAAAACCTGCCAGTTGCAGGTGAATATATGCACCGTGGTTGCTTCGATATAGCAGAAGTTTATGGTAAAGATACCTTTTTAATGATTGATAAATTTGGCACTGACAAAATGCCAATGTTTTTCACTATTAAAGGGCGTATTGATGCAGTATTAAATAAAGTCCCATTCCTGCCATCAAATCTGATTGACCGTACTATGCAGGTTCTCAGTAAATTATGGCCTTCCCATTTACCACCACGTATGAAAGAGTTTCGTGATCGTTATGAACACCATTTAATGTTAAAAATGGCCGGAGATGGCATTGATGAGGCTAAAGTTTGGCTAAAATCTTATTTTGCAAGCGCCGATGGCGGCTATTTTGAATGTACACCAGAAGAGGGGGCAAAAGCATTTTTACACCGCTTTGCCGCTGCTGGCTCCGCTGTTCGTTATCACGCTGTTCATAATAAAGATGTGGAAGATGTATTACCTCTCGACATTGCTTTACGTCGCAATGATAGAAATTGGTTTGAAACATTACCACCAGAAATTGAAAAGCTATTAGTTCATAAATTATACTGCGGTCATTTTATGTGCCATGTTATGCACCAAGACTATGTTTTGAAAAAAGGCGTTGACCCGAAAGAACTAAAAGAAAAAATGTTAGCTTTATTAGATGAAAGGGGGGCTCAATATCCTGCGGAACATAACGTAGGGCATTTATATAAAGCTCCAGAACAATTAAAATCATTTTATAAACAATCTGACCCAACAAATACAATGAACCCCGGTTTAGGTAAAACAACTAAACGCAAAAATTGGGAAGGGGATTGTGGATGCGCTCATACTCATGATCATTAATGAACGCGTCGTATAAATAACAAAAGGCAGGTATTGGGAAACGTTTCAATATCTGCCTTTTTTATTACTAAATTAACTGGCGAGATCTCTCGCATAGCTAATCAATGTTTTTAATTGTTGGCAACGCTTTTCATCATGTTGATGCTCTACAAGTAATAGCTGTATTTGTTGCATATATTCTGTTAAACGCTCTTCACTAAAGTAGTCTCTACGGTGCTGTAACCAGCGTTGCTGCTCATCATAAGACAAGGTGGCAGGGTAGTTACGTGCTTTATAGCGAAAGAAGAGCTCTTTCATGCGCTTATCTTCAAAACTGAGTTCCAATGCAGGCAAGTTCTGTGGCGATGTTTCACGAATAATATCCATGGTTGAGCGGTCAGAAGGACTAAAGAATCCATTATAAATTTGTGTATCGACATCATCCGACTCTGTAAATACTTGTGGTTCGCTAAATAACTCAATTAATTTATTACGAATTTCAGGGTTCTTGCGTAAAGTTTCCAGATTGCGCATACACAAGTCACGGTCAACACCGGTTCGTTCCGCATCTTCAGGGCGCAGTGTTTTTTCTGGTGCTAAAATAGGGCACTTATTAATGTGAACGAGTTTTACAGGAACGGGAGAAGCGCCTGCCAATTCAGCTTTAGGTGTATATAATCGGGTACGCAATTGTTGAACATCTAACTCAACTAATGGTGAGATATCAGCAGATAAATCACACATAATAACGGCATTTTTGTTGTCAGGGTGCCAAGCAAGAGGAGCGACTAAGCTGACATAAGAACGTAATGCACCAAACATACCAGACACATGAACTAGTGGTGTTATTTCTACAATATCAATAAGTTGACTTATTTTGTTTTTATTTCTTAATTGATAAAAATAATCAAACATTCTGGGTTGAGCGGCTTTCAACAGTTTTGCCATGTTAATGGTGGCTAAAACGTCAGACATTGCATCGTGAGCATTTTCATGAGCAACACCATTCGCTTTAGTTAAATGTTCTAAACGCATACTCGGCAGGCCATCTTCATTCTCTGGCCATTGAAGACCTTCAGGGCGAAGCGCAAAACAGGCACGCAAAGTGTCGAGTAAATCCCAACGTGAATTTCCTTGTTGCCAACTATAGGCATACGGGTCATAAAAATTTCGATAAAAAATATTACGGGTAACTTCATCATCGAAACGAATATTGTTGTAACCCATAATGCAGGTATTGGGGACACTAAAAGCCGCATGAATTCGTTTAGCAAACTCGGCTTCATTAACGCCTTGAGATAATGCGACCTGTGGGGTGATCCCAGTGATCATGACGGCTTCAGGTTGCGGCAAATAGTCATCAGCTGGAGCGCAATAAAAAACCTCTGGCTCTTCAATGATATTAAAATCAAGGTCGGTGCGGACGCCTGCAAATTGCGCTGGCCGATCAAGAGCAGGGCGCTTACCAAAAGTTTCATAGTCATGAATAAAAAAAGTAGGTTGTTTTTTATTATCTTGCAACGTTTTCACCATTTCGATGGTTATATAGTAGATTGATAGTGGTTAATTTATTGGTATTCACTATACATTGTTGATTAATGATACCTTATCTACTGTGAAAGCTAAACCAAGGCTATCTGATATTGAACTGGCGCGATTGATAGCAGTTTAATTTGATAACTCGATAGAATATTTTACCCAGCAGGAGGTCGTTATCTTAAGTTATAAGTATTGTGATAACCGTCACATATATTAATTGTTAACGTTAACATTGGTGATTAACATCACAATTAATAGGTGATTTTGTGGTTTGTAATTAATGTTAACCTTAACATTTCATCAGGATAATTTTTGTTAGGTGATGAAATATGAATCGTGGTTCAAGAAAGTATTATGCCTCTTTGAGTGCATTATTGTTTTTTTTCTTTTTCACCTGGTCATCAACATTTTCTGTCGTTGCAATCTGGCTGCGTAAATATGTTGGTTTAGATGGCGCAGATACTGGGGTTATTTTTTCTTGTATTTCGATTGTGGCGCTTTGCGCGCAACCACTTTATGGATTCATGCAGGATAAATTAGGGTTACGAAAAAATTTACTATTATTTATTGCAGTATTACTGATTGCATCAGGGCCATTTTTTATGGTTTTTGGT
Organism: Providencia sp. CIM-Carb-044; assembly: GCF_033901115.1. Taxonomy (NCBI): domain Bacteria; kingdom Pseudomonadati; phylum Pseudomonadota; class Gammaproteobacteria; order Enterobacterales; family Morganellaceae; genus Providencia; species Providencia sp. CIM-Carb-044. The sequence goes on along the minus strand of NZ_JAXADV010000002.1, from coordinate 592,404 downwards.
ACGTTGCTAAAATGGAATGTATTTTTAGGCAGTGCAATTGGTGGCTTATTTATTGGTATGACCTTTCACGCAGGGATTGGGGTGCTTGAGTCTTATACAGAGAGGGTCAGCCGATTACGTAATTTTGAGTATGGTAAAGCGAGGATGTGGGGCTCATTGGGTTGGGCGACAGCTACCTTTTTTGCCGGGCGTAACATTAACGTGAACCCTGATTACAATTTTATTATGGCAACTGTTTCAGGCCTATTATTTTTAGTTATTCTATTGAAATTAAAAACGGCAAATACGGATGCTTATAATAGCCTTGAACATGGCAAACCTTCTACGATAACCGTGAAAGACGCTCTACAATTGTTTGTACAACCTCAATTTTGGGCTTTAATATTATTTGTATTAGGAACCTGTATATACAGTGTATATGACCAGCAATTTATGGTGTATTTTGCTCATCAATTTCAGAATGAACAATTAGGTAATGAGATGTACGGTTATCTAAACTCATTGCAGGTTTTCTTGGAAGCAGGGGGGATGTTTTTAGCACCATTTATCGTCAATCGGATAGGTGCTAAAAATGGGTTATTATTTGCGAGTTCAGTGATGGCGTTACGCATTATTGGTTCAGGCTTAGTTGATGGTGCAATTATGATATCGATAATGAAATTACTGCATGCCGTTGAACTCCCGATTCTTTTAGTCGCGATTTTTAAATATAACAGCCTTCATTTTGATAAACGTTTGTCATCGACACTTTATTTGGTTGGCTTTAGCTGCATGAGCTCTGTAGTTGCAAGTATTTTATCGCCATTAGCTGGCTGGGGATACGATCAAATTGGTTTTGCTCATACTTATCTCGTCATGGGGGGATTTGTGATTATTACGACAATATTATCTGCATTTTGTCTCAGAGGTGACGGGACAGGTAATCAAGAAATCGGAAGTAAAGATCAGAGAAATAAGTTTGATAAAGATCACTCTGATAATTTGGTCGTTAAAGTATAAAGTGAAATCAAGTTTCAGTGGAATAATTTGATAAATATGCGAAACGGGCTTGTAACACGATAGGATTAGAATGTATTGTGTTAATAGATAATGCGTTTTGAATATTGACTAGAGGGTTTTAAACATGGACAACGCTAACAAGCCGTCTTTCCAAAATGTTCTGGAATTTGTGCGTATGTTTCGTCGCAAAAATAAAATTCGTCGTGAAATCACCGACAATGAGAAAAAAATTCGTGATAACCAGAAGCGTGTTTTGCTACTGGATAACTTGAGTGAATATATAAAACCAGGCATGTCGATTGAGGATATTCAGGCAATTATTGCGAACATGCGTAGCGATTATGATGATCGTGTTGATGATTATATTATCAAGAACGCTGAGCTTTCCAAAGAGCGCCGTGAAATATCTAAAAAACTCAAAGAAATGGGTGAATTGCCTCGCATCGATGTAAAATAATCAACTTATAAAGCCGAGATAATCTCGGCTTTATTGTTTTTGAGTTATTATCATGAAGGTTTGTTGTTATAAATTTAGTTTATTAACTTGTTTGATTAATGCAGTTGCTAATCTTTCCATTTCATTTTCTGCAATAAATCCCATCGTCACTGCGGCAGCAACAAGCTGACCTTCGCCATTAAATACAGGACAAGCAATAGATTGCGCTCCGGGAATACCTTCTGTTGGTTGGTAACGGATAGCATAACCTTGTTGGGTCACTTTATTAATTTCGTCTTGTGAATAGGAATTAGAGCCAAATTGGCCATCAAATGCTGAATAAACCAGCCCTGCCGCACTTTTTACGACAGGCAATGGCGTGTTAGGTAAAAAGTCAATTTCAATATTTTTAAAGCTACGATTATATTTAACCAAAGAAAGTGCTTTCCCTAAGCGGGTGGCAACACCTGTTGAGACATTTTGTTCATCACGAAATTGAATCAAAGCATTATTAATAGTGTCGATATAAGAGTCTTCAGGTTTAACAAAATTGGCTAAGAAGGTTAAATTTCGGCCTAAGCCATAACGGCTAGTTTGAATATCTTGATACAGCATTTGTGTACGGCATAGTGAAACAAGATATTTATGTAGCCGACTTTTTGATATCTCACAGCCTTTTGAAATATCCGCTGCGCGCGCAATACCTCCATTCTGAGCAATATAATTTAAAATGCTTACGGCTATATCAACAGAATTAACACCTTGCAGAGTAGACATACATAAACCACCTAAATTTAACAAGTTTGGGTATTTTACCATGAGTTGCCTTGTGCTGCTAACGACCCGACGTGACAAACAAATAATCCGAAAGAGGTAGTACGTTATTACCTATAAATAGATAGAATTATTGATGCTACTCAAGTTCACTTTTGGTGAATGGGGTATATATATAGTGAACTTTAAAAAGCAATGTCGAGGTTTACTATAATGAAAACTATAAATTCACTACGTTTGAAACGCCGAACTCTGCTTAAAGGGCTTGGTGTTGTGGGGTTGGCGAGTATTGCTCCCTGTTCTTATACACAAGAAAACAGCAATCACCCCTTACCTAAAGTGCGACTAAAATTGTCGGACTACAAAACATTTCGGTCAACTTGTGCAATGGAGTGTTTACATTGCAACCTAACTGCATATACCTATCAAGGTAAACTGATGAAAATACAGGCGACTGAAGGGTTTAATGTCAAATGTTGCTTGCGAGGTATGAGCCGGACTAAATGGGTCTATCATGAACAACGCATCAAAACCCCATTACTGCGAGTCGGCGAAAAAGGTAAAGCGGAATTCAAACCGATAAGCTGGGATGAAGCGCTGGATCTTATCGAAAAAAATATCAGAGAAACCATTGATAAATATGGTAATGAAGGGTTATTTATTTCCACGCATGCAGGGAATATGGACTCTATCAAGAATGATATGGGAAAAGCCTTTTTTGATTATTTAGGCGGAGCAACGAAACAGGCGGGTTCATTGTGTTGTTCAGCGGTAACAGCAGCGATGATCCCAATGCTAGGTTTAAGGTATGCAGATACCCGAGATACGATAGCCGACAGCCGCTATATCTTGTGTTGGGGAAATAACCCTGCTGTTACCATGCAAGCCTATTTTAAAAATTATAACCAAGCGAGAAGAAATGGTGCTCGACTAGTGGTTATTGACCCGCGCTATAGTGAAACCGCGGCAAAAGCAGACGAGTGGGTCCCGATTATTCCAGGGACGGATACGGCTTTGGCATTGGGAATGATCAAAATCATTATTGAAGAAAACCGAATAGACGAAAACTTCCTTAGAACACATACAGGCGCTGTTTATTTAGTTGACACCAACCAGAAACAAGTTAGGCAAAATCATGACGATAAGGACAGTTATTTAGTTTTCGACATATTAAGCAAAAAATTAGTTCGACATGATTCATCGGGTATTAAACCGGCACTATTCCAACATGAGCTTCCTGAAGATTTGGGGTATACCACGGTTTTTGAGCAAATTTATCAACAAGCCAAAGCATGGGATGTTGATCGAGTCAGTGAAGAAACGGATGTTCCAGCGGAAACTATCGTACGTCTTGCTCGGGATTACTCATCAATAACACCTTCAATGATTGTGCAAAATATGTCAGGAGCGCAGCGAACTGAGCACGGTGCTTATGTTGCAGGAAGTCAATTCTACCTTGCACTACTCACTGGCAATATCGGTAAACGAGGTGCGGGTGTTTGTGATGCCGGGGGAGCTCGGCAAATGGCTAACTTTAGTCCAATCGTTCCTCCTGCTCCGAATGTGAAAAATATTCCACCTATTCCAGTGGCGAAAGTTGGCGATTTTATCGTCAATGAAAAGCCGCATCCGATTAATTTTTGGTGGATTATGACAATGGGGGTTATGACCCAATTACCGAATACTAACAAGGTTCGGGAGGCTCTGAAGAAAGTTCCATTTGTGGTAGTGGCTGATAATCTCATGAGCTCAACAGCGTTATATGCAGATTTAGTCCTACCTGTTACAACGATTTTTGAAGATACAAGTTTGATGGCGGGGGTACGTAGCCAATATGTTCAATTAATGGAACAAGCCGTCGAACCTGTTGGTGAAGCAAAACCCGATTATTGGATTTTTGCACGGTTAGCAGAGCGTTTTGGCTTTGGAGATGTATTCAATAAGCCAATAGAACATTACATTGATGCCTGTTTAGTCGGTTCAGGCATCACTCGTCAAATGTTAGAAAAAGGCCCAGTACGTCCCGTAGAAGGAGACTGGATTCCTTTCAAAGACGGTATTTTTAGAACATCGACTAAAAAAGCGCACTTGTTTGTTGAAGATTGGCAAAAGAAAAATTTCTCACCTGTCGTCGCTTACTACCAAGTGACTGAGTCTGTTAAAGGTTCACCTGAATTAGCCAAAAAGTATCCATTAATGGCGGTTCAGCGCAAGTTAGCGCGTAGTGTGCATTCAAGTCATGGAATGAATGAATGGATTCTGGAAGTACAACGAAACCAGCCGAATGTTTTAATTCACCCTGAAGATGCTAAATCTAGAGGCATTAAAAATGGGGAATGGGCAATCACCTTTAATGACCGAGGAGAACACAGAGCCATTGCTGTTGTGACAACGCATATTAAAAAAGGCGTGATTTCACTAGATAACGGCTGGTGGGAGCAGCAGGGGGGAAGCAGCAGTCATGTCACGAATGACCAAGTTGAACATTTGGGAACAGGGCACTGCTGTAATAGTACGTTAGTTGATGTCAGAAGGGAGGCGTAATCATGGTTAAGCAATATGGTTTTTTGATAAATACAAAAGATTGCTATGGTTGCCGTACTTGTTCAATGGCCTGTAAATCCGAAAATGTCACCCCACCAGGGGTTTTGTGGCGTCGAGTTCGCGAATTTAATGATGACTCACCGAATGCCCAAGCATTTATTACGATGTCTTGTAATCATTGTGATGACCCTCAATGTTTGAAAGTCTGCCCTGCTGACACCTATACCAAACGGGCGGATGGCATAGTCGTTCAAGACCATGAAAAATGTATCGGTTGCCAGATGTGTATCATGGCTTGCCCATATCATGCTCCTGTTTTTGATCCTGCCGAAGGGAAAACGAGCAAGTGTAATATGTGCGCAGAACGGTTAGATGAAGGGCTACTACCAAGGTGTGTGGAGTCTTGCCCGACGGGCGCTATTGAGTTTGGTGATATTACCGAGCTACGTAAAAAGCACATGACAAATTGGGCGGTACTGGAGCAGCGCTATAATATGCCCGATCACACAATTAGTAATCCAAATATTGTGATTATTGGGATGGAGGACTAATCATGGATATTAAACATATGGAACTCCCTCTGGTATTTTTTACAGTGATGAGCCAGTGGGGGATCGGGGCAGTTCTCGCATTAACTATTTACCAAATGAAAGCCAGCCAAGAGTCCCTATTATCAGGTCCTGTATTGCGTCGAGCAGTGCTATTGATATGGTTGATTGAAGTTATTGGCTCATCGATGTCAATGGGGCATTTAGGTGTGCCTCTTGAAGCATACCGTTCCGTTTTGGGGTTAAGCCATTCATGGTTAAGCCGCGAGGCCGTGACATTTGTATTATTAAATGGCGTTGTCACGTTATGGGCTCTATCTTGCTGGTTGCAACCCACAGTAAACATGCGCAACACGATATTAGGCTGGATAAGTGGGATTGGAGGATTAGCCGCTATACTTGTCACAGCACAAGTTTATTATCAAATGGTCGCTCACCCATTATGGCATACTCCGGCAACACAAATCGCATTTATAGGCAGTGCAATTGTCCTTGGTTTTAGTCTAGTGGCCTTATTTGTCATTGGGCAAGGAAAGCCATTACCATCGTCAATTAAAGTCGGTGTGCTTATAGGCGTTGCATTGGTATTAATCGCGCAAATCATTCGCCTGCAATTACCTGCAAGCCAAGGTGGAAGCTATTTGCTGTGGTGGCAAGTTGTGATGAGTATGCTATTGCCTTGCATTGTGGCGATGAAAGGATATAAGAAACCGCCATCGGCGATTTTAATTGCCTTAGTGATATTAGCCATATTTAGCGGTGAATTAGCGGGTCGTGCCTTGTTTTATGGAGCGGTTATGATCCAAGCTCCTTGGTTCTAAAAATCCTCGTCATATTTCGGCCTGTCGCGTTGTTGGCGTCGCACACTCGCCCTAGTCACATACTTATGTATGCTCCTAGGGCCTCGTTTAGCTTGCCGCCTAGCGACAGACCGAACTATTTAGAGGATTATGTAGGTTTTTTTGTCGATATCAGAATTCGGCCTGTAGTGTTGTGTATGGGTTCTAGTTATATGCTTGGGGGTACGTTTAGCTAATGTGCTTATTCAAAAGCACCATTCATCAGTTTGATAATAGGGTCCGAACGCTTATAGCTGTTGATTAGAGGAACTAGGCGTTTGAAATGTTCGCTGGCACAGTGAATATCGAGCGCTTCTTGATTCGGCCACTCCTCGATAAAAATAAAGTGCCCAGGATCTTTTTGGTCAACGTAAAGGTCATAACTGATACACAATGGTTCTTGTTTAGTTGCAGCGACCAATTCACGGTATAGCGGCATAACAATCTCAATCGCTTCGCTTTGAATAAAATCTTCCGCAATGACTTTTAACATATATTTCCCTTTTCTTTATAAAATAACTGTGTATAAACACAGCAATACAAACACAAATTCGTTGAGAGCTCAATGTAAAAAACTGGCGAGATGATGAGTTTTTTTTAATTAAAAAATTTATTATTCATGAAATGTATTGTAATAAAAAAGCCTTGATAGTTTCTTATCAAGGCTTCTGTGTTTTAAAACTATTAAGTTTTAGTGACTAGATGGTTTTGCCATTGCAGAGGTTGCGACGTTTGAAGCAACATGACCACCTGCGCCGCCTTTCCCTTCAAAGGTTGAGGCTTCACGCTGATATTCAGTGATCTCAAATGGTGCAGCAGCACTTGCAGGTGCTGGCGCTTTTGTCATTGGAGAATAAGCATGACGTTTATGTAAGCTGACCGCTGGGCTGCTTGCTACCGTTGCTGGTTCAGCTACGGCAACAGGTTCGATAACTTCCTCGACACTGACTACCTCGGCTGATGCCGTGACAGAAACTTGTGGACGTTGCGCTTCTTCAACGACTTCATTCACAATAACAGGCGTTGTTTGTTCGTCCGAAATAGAAACGCTTTCAACCACTTCTGTTTGAGCTATTTCAACCTGTGGCTCAATAACTTCAGCCACTATTTCTACAGTCTCTTTTACAGCTTCGATGGTTTCAACTTCTTGCGAAACATCAGTTTTCTCTTCAACAACAACTGGAGTTGGTTCGACAATGTGTTCAACAACCGTTGCTTCGTTAGCTAATGGGGTTTCTTCTACATTAACCGTTTCTGTAGTGGTGTCTTGTACCTCGTGTTTAACCTCTTCAGCCACGACTGGAGAGACAATTACGTGGCTTTGTGACGCGGTAACATTTGAGGTTTCAGCTACAGAAGCTTCATTAACACTTTGTTGTTCAAGCATTTCCTCATTGGTGATGATTGCCATGCTTTCTTGTTGAGGCTGAGCAATCGGGTAATGAATAAATACTTTGCCAGACGCAAGCTCTGGTGAGGCAACGGCAGCGATTAATGGCATTGGTGATTTAGTCAAATGGCGCTCATCACGGTAGCGACGACGACGTTGACCACTGACACGCAAGTGACGAGGTGAACGACGAGAACGGCGTGGAATGATGGTGTCTTGTTTTTCTTCACCATCAACTTGAGCCACGGCTTCTTGACGCTCTTCAGTTTGTACTTCACCTTCAGTTTGGTTCACAGATACCGTTGGTGCAGGTAATGCTGCAACTGGCTCAGTGGTTACTTCAGGTGCCGTTTCAACAGGAGTAATGATTTGCTCGCTATCAGTAATACGGATTTTTTGTGCTAATTGGCGACGTTGACGACGTGGGGCAACCGGACGTTGTTCTTCTTCCTTTTCCACCGCATCTTCGACATGGCTTTGCTGAGCATCTTGCTGAGTTTTGGCCACTTGTTGTTGACGTTTTTCGTCTTGGCGACGACGGCGCTCAGCACGTTGTTCGCGACGTTGCTGCTGGTTGTCACGATTGTTAGACTCAGTTGCTTGCTCATCTTGCTGGCTCGTATTTTTATTATTACGGCCTTTATTACGAGTGTTCGCATCATCCGATGACGTATTACGGTTATTGCGATTATCACGGTTGTCACGATTATCGCGTGTTTCATTTTCATCGCGATCACGACGATTATTATTACGGCGATTATTATTGCGACGATCATTGTTACGGCGGCGGTCATTATTATTGCGGTTTTTCGGCGCTGGTTTCTCAACCACTTTTTCTTCTTCACCAAATAGGTTCTTGAAGAAAGCCGCAATTTTACTGAACAAACCTGGGGATGCAGGTTCAGTTGCCACTGATTTTACTGGTGCTTTTGTTGCAGTTTCTTTTGGCTTCACTGTAGACATGTCTACAGGCTCTTGCAGTGCAAAAGCTGAAATTGCAGGTTGCTCAGGGATTTTGCGCTCAGCGGTAGTCTCGTCACTTTGTGTCAAAGTGACGGTTTCGTGATATTGAGCTAAGTTATAGCTTAAAGTATTTACCTCTTCACCTTTACGAATGCGGATCACATGGAAGTGAGGCGTTTGCATTTGGTCATTAGGGACAATCACAACGCGAACATGGCTTTGGCGTTGTTCGATATCACTAACGGCTTTACGCTTTTCATTCAATAGGTAAGATGCAATTTGTACAGGAACAATGGCATGCACTTCGTGAGTATTTTCTTTCAGTGCCTCTTCTTCGATAAGGCGAAGAACAGACAGGGAAAGTGATTCGTTATCACGAATGGTTCCTGTTCCTGAACAGCGAGGGCACACGTGATGGCTGGATTCACCTAACGATGGGCTCAAGCGCTGACGTGACATTTCTAATAAACCAAAACGAGAGATGCGTGCAATTTGAATGCGAGCACGGTCTTGGCGTACAGCTTCACGTAAGCGGTTTTCTACTTCACGTTGATGCCTAACTGGCGTCATATCGATAAAATCGATAACAATCAAACCACCTAGGTCACGTAGACGTAATTGACGTGCAATTTCATCAGCCGCTTCTAAGTTAGTATTGAACGCAGTTTCTTCGATATCGCCACCACGTGTTGAACGTGAGGAGTTGATATCGATAGCGGTCAGAGCTTCAGTGGTATCAATAACTAATGCACCACCTGATGGCAAACGAACTTCGCGTTGGAACGCAGATTCGATTTGTGATTCAATTTGGTAGTGGCTAAAAAGTGGAACATCGCCACTGTAGTGTTTGATTTTGCTTGCAAAATCACCACGGCCGATAGCTTCGATATGGTTGCGTGCCATTTCGACAACTTTCGGGTTATCTATTAGGATCTCACCGATATCTGGGCGTAGATAATCGCGGAATGCACGAACAATAACGTTACTTTCTTGGTGGATCAAGAAAGGTGCAGGGCGGTTTTCAGCGGCTTTTTGAATCGCTTCCCAGTGACGTAAACGGTAGAGCAAATCTTGTTGCAGTGATTCTGCAGATTTACCCACACCCGCGGTGCGAACGATTAAGCCCATGCCGTCTGGAATTTGTAAAGAGGACAGCGCTTCTTTTAGCTCAGTGCGGTCTTCGCCTTCGATACGACGTGAAATGCCCCCCGCACGTGGGTTATTTGGCATTAAAACGAGGTAACTTCCTGCCAAGCTAATGAAGGTGGTTAATGCGGCACCTTTATTGCCACGCTCTTCTTTATCCACTTGAACGATAACTTCTTGGCCTTCTTTTAACACATCTTTAATGTTAGGACGGCCTTGGGAGTGATAGTTGCTTGGGAAGTATTCACGAGCGATTTCTTTGATAGGAAGGAAACCGTGTCTTTCAGCGCCATAGTCAACAAAAGCAGCTTCAAGACTAGGTTCGATACGAGTGATTTTACCTTTGTAAATATTGGCCTTTTTTTGCTCATGACCGGGACTTTCAATATCCAAATCATAGAGGCGTTGCCCGTCAACAAGGGCAACACGCAACTCTTCCTGTTGAGTTGCGTTTATTAGCATTCTTTTCATGTTATTACTTACTCATTATTTTCTTTTAAATAAAGAGCAGCGAAAGAAAGAGCTACTGTAAACCGATGGCCTCGTGATTTTTACAAAACCGTCTGCCTCGCGGCAGTCGTTCGTATAGAGACGCGCAGTATTCGGTGAACCTGATTTTTAGATTAAAAATTCAGCGTTCTTAATCAGGATGCCGTAAGTTATTAAAGAAAACGGAAGTTCCTAACCCAATAAGCCAAAATTCGTTGCTCGCTAATTTATTTGATGTTGCTAAATGTCTTACGCCATTGCTGCACTGTTACGCCATCAAATAAGAAATCCTATAAAACGTTAACTTTCGTTTTTTAAACATCTTAGCAACTTCATATTATTCCATTGCCATAGGCATTATAGCAAGTCGATACGGAAGTTATATGGAAATTTTATTTAGAAATAGGATAAATCATGCAGAAAATAACCAAATTAAAAAAAAAGATAAAAAATTTTGTGGAGTCGGTATGATAGGGAAAGCGAATAAGAGCATATTTTAATCAATTAGAGTTAATGCATTCCCGAATGAATACACAAAATCAAGTTCAATTTATTGACATCAGCGATGACGAAGCTGGGCAGCGTATCGATAACTTTTTGCTCACTAAACTTAAAGGTGTACCAAAGAGTATGATTTATCGCATTATCCGCAAAGGGGAAGTGCGTGTTAACAAGGGGCGGATAAAGCCTGAGTATAAATTAGTCGAAGGGGACCAAGTCCGCGTTCCTCCCGTTAGGCTTGCTGAGCGTGAAACTGCAACGGTTTCGGCTAAACTGGATAAGGTCGCTGCATTAGCGAATTGCATTTTATTTGAAGATGACGTTCTCTTAGTGCTGAATAAACCATCTGGTACTGCTGTTCATGGTGGAAGTGGTTTAAGCTTTGGCGTTATCGAAGGCTTGAGGGCTTTGCGACCCGAAGCGCGTTTCCTTGAATTAGTCCATCGCTTGGATAGAGACACTTCTGGGATTTTGTTAGTGGCAAAAAAACGTTCTGCACTTCGCGCACTACATGAACAATTGCGTTTAAAACAAATGCAAAAAGATTATTTAGCACTCGTAAGAGGTAATTGGCAGTCCCACATGAAAGTTGTTCAAGCTCCTTTACTGAAAAATATTCTACAAAGTGGTGAACGTGTTGTTAAAGTTAGCAGCGAAGGGAAGCCATCAGAGACACGCTTTAAAGTGGAAGAGCGTTTTGATAATGCAACTTTAATAAAAGCGAGCCCTGTCACAGGGCGTACGCATCAGATTCGTGTGCATACTCTCTATGCGGGGCATCCTATTGCATTTGATGACCGTTATGGTGACAAGCAATTTGATAGCCAACTGGCCGGAACAGGTTTAAACCGCTTATTTTTGCATGCGAGCGCACTGAAATTTACACACCCTAAAACGGGTGAAGAGATGCGTTTGCAAGCTCCATTAGATAACCAATTGAATCACTGCCTAAAAATATTACGTAGTCGTAAAGCAGAAAAGTAGGTCATTTAATTAACTGGCAGGTATTACCTGCCAGTTAAATGATTAATTATCAAATAATGGACTAACTTGGTGTTGGCGTAACATTTCAAGTAATAGAATAAGTGGAAGCCCCACTAACGTATTGGGGTCACGCCCTTCCAAACGTTCAAATAAGCTAATCCCTAATCCCTCTGATTTAAAACTTCCAGCACATTGATAAGGCTCATCTTTAAGTAAGTAATTAGTTATTTCGGCGTCAGATAGTGATCTAAAATGAACGTGAAACAATTCACACTCGACATTAAACTTACCTGTTTCAGTATCGAGTAAACATAGGCCAGTATAAAAAGTGACCTTATTACCTGACGCGGATTTAAGCTGCTGAAAGGCATTATCAAAATTATGCGGTTTTCCCATAATTTTATTTCCAATTACACAGACTTGGTCAGAACCGATAACCAGGTGCTGAGGGTATTGAGCAGAGAGTGCGTTGGCCTTTTCATGAGATAAACGCATGACTAAAGCCTGAGCGGACTCATTCAATATGGGCGATTCATCAATATTGGGAGCCACTGCTAAAAAAGGCAATCCCAGTTTTTTTAGTAGGGCTTGTCGGTATGTTGAAGTTGACGCCAAAATAATCGATTTCATGATTTTTCTCGAAACTCGTAGCCAAAAGGGTTAACTCATTTTAAACTATAAAACGTAAAACCTACGGTTTTTTGGTGAAAAGGCGAGTTTACCCCGCCTTTTTCTTTGACTATAGCTCATTACAAAGTTAATATGCGCGCCTTATGCAAAAGGTAAAATTACCCCTGACTATCGATGCGCAGCGTGCAGCTCAGAAAAACCTCGACTATGTTGGGAGTTATACATCTGAGCAAGTTACACGAATTGCCGAATCAGTAGTCAGTGTAGATAGTGATGTAGAAACCGAATTATCATTTAAAATTGATAATCAGCGTTTGACTGTCATCGAGGGGAAATCCCAAGTGGATGTCACCTTACAATGCCAACGTTGCAGAACTGATTTCAAACATCATGTCTACGTATCGTATTGTTTTAGTCCTGTCGTCAATGACGAAAAGGCCGAAGCATTACCGGAGCTCTATGAACCGATTCAAATTGATGAATTTGGTGAAATAGATTTGCTGGGAATGATAGAAGATGAAATAATTCTATCCTTACCAGTGGTTCCGGTTCATGATTCTGAACACTGTGAAGTGTCCGAAGCGGACATGGTGTATGGTGAACTGCCTCCCGAGGCAGAAAAACCAAACCCATTTGCCGTATTAGCCAGTTTAAAGAAAAGTACTTAAGGAGTAAGGTCAATGGCCGTACAACAGAATAAACCAACTCGTTCAAAACGCGGTATGCGTCGTTCACATGATGCACTGACTGCTACCCTAGTTTCTGTAGATAAAACTTCCGGTGAAACTCACCTGCGTCACCATGTGACTGCAGATGGTTACTACCGTGGCCGTAAGGTTATCAACAAGTAATTTGTTGTTACCTTGGCTAATCTAACCATCGCGTTAGATGCTATGGGCGGGGATGTTGGTCCCCGCGTCACGGTGCCTGCTGCATTGCAGGCACTGGCATCTAATCCAGCACTCAAATTACTGCTTGTCGGTCAACCCGAAGCCATTCAACCTTTGCTTGCACAACAAAGTGCTGAGCTAATTTCGCGCGTCGAAATTATTCCTGCTGACGGCATTATCGCAAACGATGCAAAACCATCAAACGCGATAAGACAAAGCAAAGGAACGTCGATGCGAGTGGCCTTAGAGTTAGTGAAGACAGGGCAGGCACAAGCGTGCGTGAGTGCGGGAAATACGGGTGCGCTGATGGGCTTAGCGAAATTAATGCTAAAGTCTATAGAGGGGATTGAGCGCCCAGCGCTAATGACAATCCTACCTAATCAGCAAAAAAGTCAAACAGTAGTGCTAGATTTAGGCGCTAATGTTAATTGTAGTAGTGATATGCTAGTCCAATTTGCCGTAATGGGTTCCGTGATGGCTGAAGAAGTGGTTAACATTTCTAAACCGAGAGTTGCGTTACTGAATATTGGCGAAGAAGAGAGTAAAGGGTTGGATAATATCCGCGAAGCCGCCTCAATATTAAAAGAAACGACATCAATTAACTACATTGGTTATGTAGAAGGTAACGAGTTACTGACAGGTAAAACCGATGTGTTAGTGTGTGACGGCTTCGCAGGTAATGTCTCATTGAAGACGATGGAAGGTGTAATACGCGTCATCCTTTCATTGATAAAATCGACCGGCGATCAACATAAAAAAAGCAGTTGGTTTATGCAACTGGCGAAAAAATGGTTAAAAAAACGTTTAATGAAACGTTTTGGGGACATGAACCCCGACCAGTATAACGGTGCGACTCTGTTAGGATTAAAAGGTATTGTCATCAAGAGTCACGGTGCAGCGAATGAAGGCGCTTTTAAAGCGGCTATTGACCGCGCAGTACAAGCTGTTGAAAAACAAGTCCCAGAAAGAATAACAGCGCGACTAAATATTGTTTTACCCAGGAGTGATCAATAACCTATGGCTATGTACAGTAAAATCTTAGGAACAGGCAGCTACTTACCAGCACAAGTACGTACCAATGCTGATCTGGAAAAAATGGTTGATACTTCTGATGAGTGGATTGTGACACGCACTGGCATACATGAAAGAAGAATTGCTAACGAAGAAGAAAGTGTTTCAGTGATGGGTTTTCATGCGGCCAAAAATGCGTTGGACATGGCACAAGTCGATGCAACCGACATTGGTTTAATTATCGTCGCAACCACATCAGCAACTCACGCTTTCCCTAGTGCTGCTTGCCAAATCCAACAAATGCTTGGTATTCAAGATTGTGCGGCATTTGATGTCGCAGCTGCATGTGCAGGTTTTACTTATGCGATTAGTATTGCTGATCAATTCGTTAAAACGGGCATGACTAAAAAAGCATTAGTTATTGGTGCAGATGCATTATCTAAAACATTAGATCCCGAAGACCGTGGCACAATTATTTTATTTGGTGATGCGGCAGGGGCTGTGGTTATTGGCGAATCTGAAGAGCCGGGTATCATTTCGACACATTTACATGCAGATGGCCGTTATGGTGATTTACTCACATTACCTAATCGTAGCCGTTGCTCTGAAGACCCTGCCTATTTGACCATGACAGGTAATGAAGTCTTTAAAGTTGCAGTGCGTGAATTAGCGCATATTGTTGATGAAACATTAGCACAGAGCGGTATTGCCAAAGAAGAACTTGATTGGCTAGTCCCACATCAAGCAAATTTAAGAATTATTTCTGCGACGGCGAAAAAATTAGATATGACAATGGATAAAGTCGTTGTCACATTAGACCGTCACGGTAATACTTCAGCAGCATCAGTTCCTACAGCGTTGGATGAAGCGGTGCGTGATGGCCGTATTCAGCGTGGTCAACTTGTGCTTTTAGAAGCCTTTGGTGGTGGTTTCACTTGGGGCTCTGCATTGGTTCGTTTTTAATTAACTGAGAAAATAGACATGACACAATTTGCTATGGTATTTCCCGGACAGGGTTCTCAGTCTTTAGGTATGTTAGCGGCACTAGCTGAAGAAAATCAGCTGGTTGAGCAAACATTCGCTGAAGCATCGGAAGCATTGGGTTACGATCTCTGGGCGTTAGTACAAAATGGGCCAGAAGAAGAATTAAACAAAACATGGCAAACACAGCCTGCGTTATTGGCAGCTTCTGTGGCTATTTTCCGTGTTTGGAAAGACAAAAATGGCGCAATGCCAACGATGATGGCGGGTCACAGCCTTGGTGAGTATTCTGCTTTAGTTTGTGCGGGTGTTATCGACTTCAAACAAGCGATTAAACTGGTTGAATTGCGCGGAAAACTCATGCAAGAAGCCGTTCCTGAAGGAACTGGTGCGATGTATGCCATTATTGGTTTAGATAATGAATCAATTGAAAAAGCTTGCCAAGAAGCCGCTCAAGGCCAAGTGGTTTCACCAGTTAATTTTAATTCACCAGGCCAAGTCGTCATTGCAGGTGAAAAAGCGGCAGTCGAACGTGCGGGTATCGCATGTAAAGAAGCGGGTGCAAAACGCGCATTACCATTATCTGTTAGCGTCCCTTCTCATTGTGCATTAATGAAGCCAGCTGCTGATAAATTAGCCGAAGCGTTAGAAAAAATTGATTTTTGTGAGCCAGGCTATCCAGTTATTAACAATGTTGATGTTAAAATTGAGAAATCGGCACAAAATATTCGTGATGCTTTAGTCCGTCAACTGTATAATCCAGTACGCTGGACGGAAACAGTAGAATTAATGGCAGATCAAGGTGTTGAACATCTTATTGAAGTAGGTCCAGGAAAAGTATTGACTGGTCTTACCAAGCGAATTGTCTCTAATTTAACTGCCGTCGCAGTCAATGATCCTGTATCATTAAGCACTGCTTTAGAAAATAGCTGAGGACGACATGAGCTTTGAAGGAAAAATTGCACTGGTAACAGGCGCGAGTCGTGGAATTGGTAAAGCGATTGCTTTAACATTAATTGCTCGTGGTGCTACTGTTATCGGGACAGCAACCAGCGAAAAAGGCGCAGAAGCCATTACCGCTTATCTTGATGGCAAAGGTAAAGGTTTAGCATTAAACGTGACTGATGCAGCATCAATCGAAGAAACTTTGACCAAAATCCGCGAAGAATTTGGTGAAATTGATATTTTGATTAATAATGCAGGTATCACTCGTGATAACCTATTGATGCGTATGAAAGAAGATGAATGGCAAGATATTATTGACACCAATCTTTCATCCGTTTACCGTTTGTCTAAATCCGTTTTGCGTGCCATGATGAAAAAACGTTGTGGACGTATTATTTCAATTGCATCCGTTGTCGGTGTGATGGGAAATGCGGGGCAAACTAACTATGCAGCAGCGAAAGCAGGGTTAATTGGTTTTAGCAAATCATTGGCTCGTGAAGTCGCTTCTCGTGGTATTACTGTCAACGTCGTTGCACCTGGTTTTATCGAAACTGATATGACTAAAGCATTGACAGATGAACAGCGTGCAGGCATTTTATCTCAGGTTCCTGCGGATAGACTGGGTGATGCACAAGAAATTGCCAGTGCTGTAGCGTTTTTAGCTTCTGATGAAGCTGCTTACATCACAGGTGAAACATTGCATGTCAATGGTGGCATGTACATGATCTAAAGAAATGATGGAACTATTTGCATTTTTAATGTTATCTAACGCTAAATAATGCAAAATAATAGTTCCAACAGCCGGGATTGGGTTGTATCTTTTCCTGTATTTCATAAACTACGAAAACCATCGCGAAAGCGAGTTTTGATAGGAATTTTAATAGTATGAGCACTATCGAAGAACGCGTTAAGAAAATCATCGTTGAACAACTGGGTGTTAAAGAGGAAGAAGTTGTAAATACAGCTTCATTTGTTGATGACTTGGGCGCTGATTCTCTTGACACAGTTGAGCTAGTTATGGCTCTGGAAGAAGAGTTCGATTGCGAAATCCCTGACGAAGAAGCTGAAAAGATCACAACAGTACAGGCTGCGATTGACTACGTCGAGAACGCATCTAAATAATTGTACGAAAACTTATCTAGGCGATCACTCGATCGCCTATGTTCCTTTTGTAACTTTTCCCTCCTTGGAGGAAATACGTGTCTAAGCGTCGTGTAGTCGTAACCGGACTGGGCATGTTATCTCCTGTCGGCAACACAGTTGAGTCATCATGGAAAGCTGTTTGTGACGGACAGAGTGGTATCAGCCTAATCGATCATTTTGATACTACTAACCACGCAACTAAATTTGCTGGCTTAGTAAAAGATTTCAATTACGAAGAATTTGGCATCTCTCGTAAAGATGCAAAGAAAATGGATCCATTCATCCAATATGGTATCGCTGCTGGCTTTCAAGCCTTTAAAGATGCTGGATTGGAAGTAACAGAAGCCAATGCTACTCGAATTGGTGCAGCGATTGGTTCTGGTATTGGTGGGTTAGGCTTAATTCAGGACAACTGTGAGTCATTACTGCACGGTGGGCCTCGTAAGGTAAGTCCATTCTTCGTACCATCGACCATCATTAATATGGTGGCTGGTCATTTAAGCATTATGTACGGTTTCCGTGGTCCAAGTATTTCAATTGCAACTGCCTGTACATCAGGTGTGCATAATATTGGTCATGCAGCTCGTATGATTGCTTACGGTGACGCCGATGTAATGGTTGCAGGCGGCGCTGAAAAAGCGACTACACCACTTGGTGTGGCTGGTTTCGGTGCAGCGCGTGCATTATCGACTCGCAACGATGACCCGCAAGCGGCAAGTCGCCCATGGGATAAAGACCGTGATGGTTTTGTTCTGGGAGATGGCGCAGGTATCATTATTCTTGAAGAGTATGAACATGCGAAAGCACGCGGTGCAAAAATTTATGCAGAAATTGCAGGTTTTGGGATGAGCAGTGATGCTTACCATATGACATCACCACCTGAAAATGGTGCGGGTGCAGCACTTGCAATGGAAAATGCACTAAATGACGCAGGAATCAAAGCGAGTGACGTGGGGTATATCAATGCTCACGGTACTTCAACTCCTGCAGGCGATTTAGCAGAAGCACAAGCAGTCGTTAATGTATTTGGTGAGGGCACAGATGTATTAGTCAGCTCAACTAAATCAATGACTGGGCACTTACTTGGTGCTGCAGGTGCTATTGAGTCAATCTTCACTATTTTGGCATTGTGCGATCAAATTGTTCCACCTACCATTAATTTGGATAACCCAGATGAAGCGTGCAAACTGGATTTTGTTCCAGGTGAAGCACGTAAAGTGGATAACATGGAGTATGCTCTGTGTAACTCGTTTGGTTTTGGTGGCACCAACGGTTCATTAATTTTCCGTCGTTATCACGGCGAATAATTAATCTATTACCGTTAGTCATTAGCCCTAGTCACGTATTGTGGCTGGGGCTTTATTTTGCCCAGTTCTTTGCACAGTTCTTCGCTTTAGTTTATGATAATCCCACTTGATTACTGTCTGATTTATCAGCTTTTATTATAAGTATTATCAATGTCATATTGGGTTAATGGGCAGCTTTGCCAGCAAATAAGTGTTACTGATCGCGCAGTCTCTTTTGGGGACGGCTGCTTTACGACCATACATGGCGTTAATCAGCAAGCTAAAATGTTAAATGAGCATATTGTTCGGTTAAAGCACGATAGCCAAAGATTGAAAATTGCTCAGCCAGATTGGGAAAGGTTGGCAGAGCATCTAAAGCAGGTTTGTGCAGAACAGACTCAAGACGAATTTGTGGTCAAAGTGATTATTAGTCGCGGTGCTGGTGGTAGAGGATATAGCTCTAAAGGTTTTACCTCGCCGACGGTGATAGTCAGCGTTTCTCCCTTCCCGAATAATTATGTCCAATTACAGTGCAAAGGGGCTAACCTCGTTCTCAGCCAAATTCCATTGGCTCGTAACCCATTGCTAGCAGGGATGAAACACCTCAACCGCTTAGAACAAGTCCTTATTAAGCAAGAGGTTGATGAACTTAATGCAGATGAAGCTATTGTGCTAGACACCGACGGTATTATTGTTGAATGCTGTAGTGCTAATGTTTTCTGGCGAATTGGTCAAACAGTGTATACCCCAGTTTTATCTCATAGTGGTGTGAATGGATTAATGAGACAAAAGATAATATCACTGTTACAAGATAGCCAGTACCATCTTCAACAGGTGGAACGCTTTGCTAACGTCTTAACTCATTGTGATGAAGTGGTTATTTGTAATGCGCTGATGCCAGTTTTACCGGTACAAAGTATTCAAATGGATAAACAACTTCCACCATTACAATTTGCGTCTCGTGAGCTGTTTGAGTATCTATTTTTGCGTTGCAAAATTTAGTTTTTATAAATGAATTAATTGTTACCAATACACGCATTGAAATGGTCAATAAATGAAATTAGCCAAAAAAATCATTCTAATCGCCGTTACCTTGGCTGCTATTGTCGCAGCCGCGGTCTATTGGCAATATCGTCAAGTATTGGACTATGCCAAAACGCCAATTAACATCACACAAGAAAAAATTTTTACGGTACCAGCAGGAACTGGGCGTGTCGCATTTGAAGGGTTACTTATTGAAGATAACATTCTTGAAAAAGGGAATGAATTTCAATGGTTACTCAAACTACGCCCTGAACTGGCTCAGCTAAAAGCAGGAACTTACCGCCTGCAACCGGGTATGAATGTGGAACAACTACTACAATTAATTGTAAGTGGTAAAGAAGCACAATTTTCGATCCGTTTTATTGAAGGTAACCGTTTAAGTGATTGGGGTAATATTTTACGTGATGCTCCTTACTTAGAGCATAAAACTACCAACTTAACCCCGACAGAACTGCACGCCCTGATTGGGTTTAACGGAGAAGGGACTTTAGAAGGGTGGCTATATCCTGATACCTATTTATACACAGCGGGGACAACAGACGCTGAAATTTTAAAACGTGCTTATAAACGTATGCAAAACAGCCTTGATGAAGAGTGGAAAGGGCGTGATAGGGATTTACCCTATAAGAATGCCTATGAAATGCTTATTATGGCTTCGATTATTGAAAAAGAAACCGGTATTGATAGTGAAAGAGCCCAGGTTGCATCCGTATTTGTTAACCGCTTAAAGAAAAATATGCGTCTGCAAACCGACCCAACCGTCATCTATGGGTTAGGTGAAAAGTATCGTGGTAAAATTTATCGTAGTGATTTAGATAATTACACACCATACAATACTTATAAGATTGATGGTTTGCCACCAACACCGATTGCAATGCCGAGCCTTGCATCGTTAAAGGCTGCCGCACATCCGGCTAAAACGGATTACATATTCTTTGTCGCAGATGGTAAAGGTGGGCATACTTTTAGTCGTAATCTAAACGACCACAATCGTGCCGTTAAAGTTTACCGCCAATTTGAACAGCAAAACTGATAAAAATGAAAAACCAATTTATTGTTATTGAAGGACTCGAAGGCGCTGGTAAAACAACTGCAATCAATACGGTTGTGGAAACGTTGAACCAAGCAGGGATCACAGATATTGTTTTTACTCGAGAGCCTGGTGGAACGCCATTGGCAGAGAAACTCCGTGAGCTCATAAAGCAAGGTATTGCAGGTGATAAAGTCACGGATAAGGCTGAATTGCTGATGTTATATGCAGCCCGTGTACAACTGGTTGATACAGTGATCCAACCTGCATTAGCGGCTGGCAAATGGGTGGTCGGTGACCGTCATGATTTATCTTCCCAAGCGTATCAGGGGGGGGGACGTGAAATTGATCGTCATTTGATGCAATCATTACGTGACTTAGTGTTGGGCGATTTCAAACCTTCATTAACCTTATACCTTGATTTACCTCCTGAATTAGGTTTACAACGTGCAAGGTCACGGGGTGAATTAGATAGAATTGAAAAAGAATCGTTAGCCTTTTTCGAAAGAACACGCAGCCGTTATCTTGAGCTGGCTGCGGGTGATGAAACGATACTCACTATTGATGCCAGCCAAAATATTGAGCAAGTACAGCAAGATATTCGCCAAACGTTGACACAATGGTTAGCGCGTGCTTGATAAACCACATAAGGTATTAATCCCATGAATTGGTATCCTTGGTTAAATGAACCTTACCGACAAATTATTACTGCGTACCAAAACGGTAGAGGCCACCATGCGTTACTGCTTCACTCAATACCGGGAAATGGGGCACAAGCACTATGCTATGGAATTAGTCGTTGGCTTATTTGCCAAGAAAGAGACGGGCTAAAAAGCTGTGGGCAATGCCACAGCTGTCGTTTGATGCTCGCTGGTAATCATCCTGACTATCATATTATTGAAGTAGAAAAAGGGAAGTCTACTGTTAGTGTTGATGCGGTTAGAAAATTGATTGAAACCTTGAGTCGCCATGCTCAACAAGGCGGCAACAAAGTGGTGTATATTCCACAGGTTGAAGCATTGACAGATGCAGCAGCTAATGCGTTATTGAAAACATTGGAAGAGCCAGCAAAGGATACTTACTTTTTACTTGGAAGTGATAAACAAGAGAATTTGCTTGCGACCATTCGCAGCCGTTGCCTAAGTCATTTCTTACCTGCTCCCGATCCACAAATAGCACTCTACTGGTTGCAAAAGCAAAAGCCGGGTATTGCTGTTGAAAATGCGATAACGGCATTAAAAATATGCCAAGGTGCGCCACTTTCTGCACTAGCCTTATTGGATGAACAACGCTGGCAAAAACGTAATGCACTATGCCATAGTTTAGGTCATGCATTGCAAACGGGGGATATGTTGAGTTTGCTGCCTAGTTTGAATATTGATGAAGCGCCTGATGCCTTAAATTGGCTACTTAGCTTATTGGCGGATGCTATTAAAATTCAACAAGGGGCTGGGGCTTTTTGCATCAACCAAGATCAGCAATCTCAAGTTCTGCAATTAGCTGGTGCTATGAATCGAACACAGTTAATAAATATGTATGATAAGTGGTTATATTGCCGCCATCAATTACTGACAGTTCCTGCACTGAATCAGGAACTGATTCTGACAAATCAATTATTACAATGGGAAGCTTCGTTGTCTCTCCCTACATTTTAAAAAGAGTTAAATATGTTTGTTGTTGATTCACACTGTCATCTCGACTGTTTAGATTATGAAAAATTACATACGAATGTCGACGATGTTATCGCAAAGGCTTCGGCCCGTGATGTCCGCTTCATGTTAGCTGTTGCTACAACGTTGCACGGTTTTGAAAGCATGAAAAAAATGATTGGTATGCGTGACAATATTGCTTTTTCATGTGGTATTCATCCTCTCAATTTAGACGAAGGATATGATTTCGCACGACTAGCACAATTAGCCGCAGGAAATGAGGTTGTTGCGCTAGGAGAAACTGGGCTGGATTACTATTATCAGCAAGAAAATGCCGCGTTGCAGCAAGAGTCTTTTCGTCAGCACATTCGCATAGGTCGTGAAGTCAATAAACCCGTCATTGTGCATACTCGTGCGGCACGAGAAGACACCTTATCTATTCTACGCGAAGAAAATGTGATGGACTGTGGCGGGGTATTACACTGCTTTACTGAAGATAAAGATACGGCTGTTGAACTACTCGATTTAGGTATGTATATCTCATTTTCAGGGATCGTCACATTTCGTAACGCAGAGCAAATTAGAGAAGCCGCCCGTGTTGTTCCTTTAGACCGAATTTTAGTCGAAACTGACTCGCCATATTTGGCTCCTGTTCCTCATCGTGGCAGGGAAAACCAACCCGCGTACGTCCGGGATGTTATTGAGTATATGGCGGTGCTAAAGGGGGTTAGTGTTGAGCAACTCGCTGAAATTACGACACAAAACTTCAATCGTTTGTTTCATTTAAATGTTGGCACAAATAACGTATAAATTAGTTCACTAGAACGATTAAATGACTAAGGAAATTGAAATGGCAGAAGAAACGATTTTCAGTAAAATTATCCGTCGCGAGATCCCAGCAGACGTGGTTTACCAAGATGAACTTGTCACCGCATTTCGTGACATTTCGCCGCAAGCACCTTCTCATATTCTTATTATTCCTAATAAATTAATTCCAACTGTTAATGATGTTACTGTGGATGACGAACTTGCATTAGGCCGTTTGTTTACTGTTGCAGCGAAAATAGCCAAAGAAGAAGGTATTGCAGAGAATGGCTACCGTTTAATCATGAACTGCAATGAACATTCAGGGCAAGAAGTGTTTCATATCCACATGCATCTAGTGGGTGGTCGCCCATTAGGGCCGCTATTGGCGAAATAATAAGGGATCGGCAATGAACCGTATTGCATTACTTGCTTTGGTAACTGTGTTGCTAAGTGGTTGCATATTTAAGAAAACACAAGGGCTGGTTTTTAATGAGCAACAGCGCATCATTATGGAGCCCGCAGTACTTGCACAAGGGGTCATTGTCGAAAACCCAGTGATAGGTAGTGAAAATCATCAAACTATCGCTACTATTAACATGAGTAATTCACAGCCTAAAGTGGTGAATATTGCTTATCGTTTATACTGGTATGATAAGCAAGGGTTAAACGTAGAAACATCGAATACCTTGTATCAGCAAATCGCAGCAAATTCTGATGTGAAAGTTCGTGCTGTGACTTCTTCTCCACGTGCAACAAATGTACGTGTTCATGTATTTTTATCGTCAAAGGCCGGAGAATAATAATGAAACGCATCTTAATGGTTGCTGCCGCGACATTAATTTTGGCTGGGTGCCCTTCATATCCACCTCAACAACCAGGTACACAACCTCCAATTGTGCCAGTAGAGCCGGAAAAACAACCAGAAGTGACTCCGCCACCCGTTGATGTTGTTCCAACTCCACCAAAGCAACAAACAACAGATTGGTCCGCTTCCATTACACCTTTAGTTAACCAAATGGCCAGTGCGGATGGGGTCGAAAACGGCAAAGTACTGTTAGTTGATTCAGTGAAAAATAACACGAATGGTTCAATACCGGTGCAAACTGTAACATCAGTTATGACAACCGCGGTTGAGAACACCAATCGTTTTAAAGTGGTTCCCGCCAGTGTGGTGAGTTCCGCACGTAAAACACTCGGTTTATCACAAGAAGACAGCTTAGTCACCCGTAGCAAAGCGATAGGGTTAGGCCGCTATGTCCAAGCGGAGTATGTGATTTACAGCGTGATGTCAGGTTCAAATAAAGAAAGAAGCCTTGAAATGCAGTTGATGGATGTGCAAACGGGTGAAATTGTTTGGACTGGAAAGCACAATATTGAGTAACCAGCAGTCACTTTTTCGACTGTTAGTGACACATTTTCCTACAATATCTGTACGCGATTGGAAAATATCCTCACTAACAGGGTTGTCAGGTGGAAGTTATTTACTGGAATGTTTTCTACCTGCTCGCGAAGTGAAGCTGATAGCGCGTGCAGATGGAAATGCACAAACTGCTTTGTATGTTGACCGAAAGAAAGAAGCGCGGATATTGCAGCAATTACGCGCTTATTCATTTACACCTCAAGTGATTGGTCGGAATTCACAATGGTTATTATTAGGGTGGTGTGAAGGGCAACACCCTGATAACAATACTTTTTTGTTGCCCAGTTACCAGTGTGAGCTTGCAAATATAGCCACACAATTACATTGTGCTCCACTGCTGGGGTATCATTTACAACTCCGCAATGAAATATCTCATTATGGCTATTTAATTGATAAAAAACGGTTATCACCTCGCTGGAAAAAACTCCATCGCCATTTTACCTCTGACGCTTTTCCCAAAATGCTGAAACTGGCGCCTGCCCATATGGATATTCATGCAAAAAATATTGTTCGCACATCAACAGGGCAGCTAATGCTATTGGATTGGGAGTATGCGGCAAATACAGATATCGCATTCTCTTTAGAAACCTATTTCCAATTTAATGGTCTGACTGACATTCAGCGAGATTTTTTCTTGACACAATATTGTAATGTTCACGGTGCTTATCGAGACAAACAGCAATTGGCGAAAAGCTGTCAATCATGGGCACCTTGGGTAAAATATATGACATTAATGTGGTATGAAGTGCAGTGGAATGAAAGCCAGTCAATTGACTTTTTGGTACACTCACAATTATTACGGCAATATTTTGGTTTAATAGGTTGATAGCCAAAGGCTATCAGAAAACAGTATCGGATTAAGACAATTAGTTTAATAAGTGAGGCATGTTATGGGCCCTATAATGCTAGATGTTCAGGGTTATGAATTGGACAACGAAGAGCGCGAAATATTAGCTCACCCATCCGTGGGGGGGTTAATACTGTTTACCCGTAACTTTCATGACGCAGCCCAATTACGAGAGCTTGTCCGCCAAATTCGTGATGCATCAAGACACCGGTTGTTGATAGCTGTTGACCAAGAAGGTGGTCGAGTACAACGTTTCCGTGATGGTTTCACCGCATTGCCTTCTGCTCAGGCATTTGCAGCACTCAATAGTGAAATCGATGGTGCTAAACTCGCTGAAGAGGCGGGTTGGTTAATGGCATCAGAGATGATAGCCATGGATATTGATATTAGTTTTGCACCTGTTTTGGATCTTGGCCATCAAAGTATTGCGATAGGCGAACGCTCATTCCACGAAGACCCAGAAATTGCGATGGTCATGGCAGAACGTTTTATTAAAGGTATGCGCAGTGCGGGTATGAAAACGACAGGGAAACACTTTCCTGGTCATGGTGCAGTGAAAGCTGATTCACATAAAGAAACACCACGGGATGACCGCTCCTTGGAGAAAATTCGTGGTAAAGATATGTTGATTTTTAAAGACTTTATACAACGAGAGCTACTCGATGCAGTTATGCCTGCTCATGTTATTTATACCCAAGCTGATGATCGCCCTGCGAGCGGTTCACCATTTTGGTTAAAATCAGTATTGCGAGAGCAACTTGGTTTTCATGGTGTCATTTTCTCTGATGATTTATCGATGGAAGGCGCTGCGGTGATGGGAAGTTATCCTGAAAGAGCCCAGGCATCGTTGAATGCGGGATGCGACATGATTTTAGTCTGTAATAATCGTGAAGGTGCAGTCAGCGTCTTAGATAACTTACCGAAACAATATGATAGCCAAGCTTCTAAGCTATATCATAGCGGCCGACAATATAGTTTAACAGAGTTGCAAGCAGTTGAGCGTTGGAAAAATAGCCATCGTCAACTCGTTGATTTGCATGAGCGCTGGCAAGAACATCGCTAATAATTTCTAGTACATCTGAAAGGCCAGTAATTTATTACTGGCCTTTTTTGCATAAGTAAAATAATAAAATTATGACTTGTGGTAAAAGTTACCCGTAACTTTCTTGTTTTTTTACAGTTAATCTCAATGTTCTTTTCGACTATATTTGATAAAAATGAACTAATACTTATTTCACTATTAAAAATAATTAGAAGGTTTTTATTAATCTCATTAGTATTATGTTTCATTTTTGAAAAAATAAAATAGAAATTTTGATTATTTAATTTGTTGGTAATTATATTTTGAGTTTAATTGAAATAAATAACCATACATTTGCATTAAGTCTGGGTTTTTATATGGTTAGAGTGCTGGGTATAGCTATGTTAATTTTAATAATGAAAGCAATCATCTAAAAAAGTTAAGATGATTTTAAATAAATGAAAAATAGAATGATTCAATCAGTGCTTAATAACTATTGGTGCCTATCATTTGCTCAAGTGTTACTTAATTTAAATTTGCCTACAGAGAATAATACTTTCTCTTATGAGGGGGCTATAGAACGATCATGAGTAAATATACATCAACAAATACTACGCATTCATGTGAAGGTTTCTATTGGGTGAAGTTTTACACATATAGCCTATATGTATAAAGCTATTACAAATACCTATTTAAGTGGATGAGTTAACAAATAAATGAATTGCCGATGAAATTCTATTCAAAATAATGAGTTACATATTAAATTTACCTTAAAATAAAATGTGACATGCATCACTATTAAAAAGTAGCTTATTGCAACTGATGTGGCGTGTTGTGACAGCGATCGTTTTAATTGACATAAAATTACGATAGCATTCGTATTATGAAAGATTTATGACAATTTAGAGTGATAAGTAATCAATTAAAAAAATAGCAATTTAATAGTTGCATTTTAAGTTAAATATTCAAATTTATTTGAGATGATTATTTCTCAGGGATATTTTTTGCTCTAAAAAATTATATAGGAAATAAAGTGCAATTTTTTCTTAATAAATAATACAGTGTCGATAAATACAGTGCCGAAGTGTGAGGTTTAAGCTAGATAAACACCAAATATGAGTAAGTGGCGCTATCGAATCAATAATGTATTTTTGAATTCTTATAAGGAATATTTCTATTCATAGTAATAAGTAAACACAAATACAGGAAAATACTGTATTGAATTTTATATTTAAAATGACTTATGTGTTTGAAATGGATGTATCTGTTTGTCTTTAAGTTAAATTGTTTTATTAAGCTAAAAATAAAAATGGTGTTTTGTTGTTCATGGAAACATGGCACAGCATAAAATTAATTCAAATAATCATTAACTAGGTTAATTCCAATGAAAGTTAAAAATATTGCGTTATTAATGCTTTCTCCTTGCTATTTAGCGGTAGCAATGGCAAATGCCAGCAACTGGGAAGATTCTATCAAGGAAAACTCATTCATTGCGGATTCGGAGCTAGAGCTGTCAACCCGCAACATGTGGAAATACTTAAAAACAGAAAACCGTTTTGATAAAAACGAAAACCGTTATCGAAAACAAGTTGCGAATGCTTGGGGACAAAACTTTCAAGCAGATTTCAAATCAGGTTATTTTGCTGATGTAATTGGCTTTGATGCCTCTTATTACGGCGGTATCAAACTGGGGGCAAGTAAAGACTTCGCCTCCCGTGCAATTTTATATAATGATGATGGCCATGCGAAAGGGTACAACAAAATTGGTCAACGTTATGCAAAAGTAAAACTGGACCTTGAGCCAGTAAAATTTAATGCGAAAGCAGGTTGGTTTACGCTGAAAAATACGGGTATTTTCACGAATTCACAGCGTTTATCATTGAACAGTTATAGCGGTTACTACACTAATACTGCGATCAGTGATTGGAGTTTGGATTTATTATATCTCGATAAGAAAGTCATGCGTCGCGATAGCCCAAATATTGATGCGATGTATTTCACTGATGCTAATGGTGTTCGACACAATGTTAATCATGTCATTACAGGTGGTATTAACTACAATACTAAACCATTGAAAGTATACTATTTCTATGGTCAAGCAGATGATTTATTCCGTCAGCAAGGTTTAGAAGCAAAATATAAACTGACTTCAGATGTGACACTAGGTACACAAATCTATAACCATGAATACGGTAGTGATGGTAAACGTACTGAAACCGATAAACAAAAAGGGAAGCGTAATTTTGACAAACGTGCATGGCACTACGCAGGAACGGCAGAATGGCGTATTCCTGAGTCACCTTGGACGTTAAGCACAGGTTTAACTCATACCCAAGCGAAAAAAGCGAATGGCGTAGGCCAGTTTGCGCGTAACCCAATTGGTAACACTCGTGGCCGTTTTAACTCACCAGCCTATGCAGATATCGACTACGTACGCGATGGTGAAACCATGGTTGCAATGGCGGCAGAGTATCGTATTAGTAAAGAACTCTCTGTTGGTGCGCGTACTAACTATTCAGAATTTAAATATGAAGGTGAAAGATTAAAACAAGGTCAATTTGGTCTATTCAGCTATTGGAAACCAACTGAAAACCTTTCTGTTTCGTTAAGTGGCGGTCTGGGCTGGCACCACCGTCAGGAGAACGACTACACGACGCCAAAATTATATGATGGTCACTCACGTCGTGCACACTCGTTATCTGGATCAATGACAACGACTTATCGTTTCAAAATGTAGTCGATAGTTGAAAAGGATTAAAAAAGGTAAAATAAATGAAACATAAAATTGGATTACTCACACTGCTCATTTCTGGTGCACTTTTAGCGGGTTGTGCTCCCAAAAATACAGATACCGTAAAAGTACAAGTCATTGGTATTAATGATTTCCATGGGGCTTTACAAGCCCCGGGTGATGGTAAATTAGGTGGTATTGAGTCAATTGCCACGCTGGTTAATCAATTAAGAGCGCAAAATGATAAAACTATCGTTGTTGGCGCGGGTGATTTAGTCGGGGCAAGCCCATTACTGTCATCAATGTTTTATGATGAACCTACCATTGAAGCCTTAAGTGCGATTGGTATGGAAACCAGTGCAGTTGGTAACCATGAGTTTGATAAAGGTAAAGAAGAGCTTCTGAGAAAACAAAACGGCGGCTGTCACCCAACAGCAGGTTGTGTGGGTAAAGATTCCTTTGATGGTGCTAATTTTAACTACTTAGCGGCCAACGTTATTGTGAAAGAAACAGGAGAAACTCTGTTCCCATCTTACTTTATTAAAGAGTTTGATGGCATTCCAATGGCATTTATTGGTTTAACGTTAGAAGGTACGCCGGCTATCGTAACACCAAGTGGAACCGCAGGGTTAGAATTCAAAAATGAAGTCGAAACTATTAATAACCAAGTGAAATTATTAAAAGCACAAGGTATTAACAGTATCGGTGTTCTGATCCATGAAGGCGCAACACAACAGGTTGATACCAAAGTTAAAGATATTAACCGTTGTGATAATATCAAAGGCCCAATTGTTGATATCGTCAAACAATTAGATGCGAATGTAGACTTTGTTGTTAGCGGTCATACACACCAAGCTTACAATTGTGAAATCAATGGGATGACAGTAATTTCAGCCCAGTCTAACGGGACTTTATTATCTCAATTGAATATTGAGATTGATAGAAATACGAAAGATATTGTTAGTATCAATGCAAAGAATATCCCTGTTGAAACGAGCCGTTATGAGAAAAACCCTGAGTTAACCACGTTCGTACAAAAATACGAAAAAATTGCCTTGCCTATTTCGCAACAAGTGATGGGCTCTTTAACAGCAAATGTGGATAAAAAATTATTGCCTGCAGGAGATTCAACTCTAGGTAAGATTATTGCTGATGGGCAATTATATACAGCTTCCAGCAAAGAAGCGGGCGGTGCGCAAATTGCGTTTATGAACAGTGTCGGTATTCGTGCTGATATGAAAGCAGGGGAATTAACTTACGGTGATATTTTCACTGTCCAGCCATTCTCTAACGTGGTTGTTACGCAATCGCTAACAGGTGCACAAATTAAACAAGCGCTTGAGCAGCAGTGGGATCGTGCTCGTCCACAAGTTATGCCAGTTTCTAAAGGTTTTTACTACGAGTGGGATGACAGCCGCCCAGTGGGTGATAAAGTTATTCAAAAATCAATGAAATTAAACGGTAAGCCGTTAGACATGAATAAAAGCTATCGTGTTGCTGCGAATGAATTCTTAGCAACGGGTGGTAGCCGTTTCTCTGCCTTCAACCAAGGTAAAGACCGTGTTTATAGCCTGCCAGATAACGAAGCGTTAATGCAGTACTTTAAAGATAACTCACCAGTTTCCGTTCCAACGGATGTGCGTATCAAGAAAATTAAATAATAAAATTTAATATTCCATTAAAAACTCTGAGGGTGTTTATCATCCTCAGAGTTTTTTTGTGCTTAATTTCCGGCATGGGGTAACGATGAGAAGGGGGGATTGATTGTGTTTACTAAATAAAAAATGATAAAGTAATAATTCTCATTATCATTATGATTTTGTGAATTTAAACAATTGATTGATATAACGGCTAAAAAGCTGACTCGATTCGTTTGGGGAAAAAAATGATTTGACGAATGTGATCGTAGTCATAATAATCAACTAAATTGATGTGAATCAATATTTGGTATTACCAATAGACCAGTCATGATATTCTAATAGGGTTAGTGTTAGTTGTGGCTAATTATTGTTATATAAGGCTTTTTTATGAGAAACCTTAAATAACATTAATATATTTTGTTTCGAGGGATTTATGACCTTATCTCAACCCAAAATCATCGTTGTCGGCGGTGGGGCTGGTGGATTAGAACTGGCAACACGTTTAGGCCGTAAGCTAGGCCGTAAAAAACGCGCACAAATTACCTTGGTTGACCGCAACCCAAGCCATTTATGGAAACCACTATTACATGAAGTGGCGACAGGTTCGTTAGATGATGGCGTCGATGCGATAAGCTATTTGGCCCATGCTCGCCATAATGCATTTAATTTCCAATTAGGTTCACTCACGAATATTGACCGTGAAAATAAAAAAGTGGTTCTCGGTGAACTTTATGACAAACATGGTGAATTATTGGTCCCTTTGCGTGAACTAGAATACGATATTTTAGTGATGGCGTTAGGAAGTACGTCGAATGATTTTGGTACACCAGGTGTTAAAGAACACTGCATTTTCTTAGATAACCCACACCAAGCGCACCGTTTTCACGACGAAATGCTAAATCTGTTTTTACGTTACTCAGTTCGTGATAACGCAGAGGAGAGCGTTAATATTGCCATTGTTGGTGGCGGTGCAACGGGCGTTGAGTTATCAGCGGAACTCTATAACGCAGTAGAGCAACTGACCAGTTATGGCTTTAAAGGGCTAGACACAGATGCATTGAATGTCACACTAGTTGAAGCGGGTGAACGTATCCTGCCGGCTTTACCGCCGAGAATTTCAAGTGCCGCACATCAAGAACTTAATAAACTCGGCGTGAATGTATTGACGAAAACTATGGTAACCAGTGCTGATGCAGATGGTTTGAATACGAAAGAAGATGGTAAAATTCATGCGGATCTCATGGTTTGGGCTGCAGGGATTAAAGCACCTGATTTCATGAAAGATATCGCTGGGTTAGAAACAAATCGTATCAACCAATTGGTGGTAAAACCAACGTTACAAACGTCTCGTGACGATATGATTTTTGCCATTGGCGATTGCGCTTCTTGCGCTAAGCCAGAAGGGGGATTTGTGCCACCAAGGGCTCAATCAGCTCACCAAATGGCCAGCCTTTGTTATGATAATATTGTCGCTTTAATGAAAGATAAACCTTTAAAAGAATATGTTTATAAAGACCATGGCTCATTAGTTTCACTGTCTCGCTTTAGTACAGTTGGCAGCTTAATGGGGAATTTAATGCGTGGGGATATGATGGTAGAAGGGCGTATCGCTCGTTTTGTGTATATTTCTTTATACCGTATGCACCAAATCGCATTACACGGTTACATTAAAACGGGGCTAATGATGCTTGTTGGCAGTATTAACAGAATTATTCGTCCAAAGTTAAAATTGCACTAGTCAACGACTAGCTACTTGTTTAATTTGGTTTTATTAGCACTATGCACCTTTATATTCGTATAACAGGTGCATTATTTTTTATTATTTATAATGATAAATAATAATGTTAATAAATATATTAACTCAATCTGTCAAGGTTTATCTATGTTAAATATTGCGTAGAAAAACTATTTAGATCAAATTTAATAGGTTAATTATCGATTATATTGTCACTATTACTTATATAAATATATATTTTATTTTAATGAAACTTAAACCTAGAAATTAATATAAAATAAATGATCCGAATATTAACTTATCTTAAGTTATTAAATAATTAAGATGTAAATCCATTTATATAACGATAACCGTCAACTATAATGGATTGTTCTATTATCTTATTGATTTAAAACAGTAATATTTTTGATTGTAATCAATAGGTGAAGTTGCACTAATGGTAAAGTTTATTTTTTCTAAAACAGTTATAATAAACATATGTTTTAATGATAATTTAAGATAATTCTAAAAAACAACACTATTAGTAGGTAATTATCGAATTATTTTGAGTAGTGGTTACAATAGGCACGGCATATTTTAATAAGGGTTAACACGATGAAGCTAAAATTTAAGTTGTTATTAGCAACTGTAGTGATGCTCCTTATTGTATTGCTCGTGAATTCATTCAGCCAAGAGCCGGAAACTAAATTGGCTACGGTATTATCGGTTGAGCCGATCAAAGCGAATCGCCTTGTTGAGTACGAAAATTGTACAGTAACAGGGGTTTTAGGCACCTTTAATCAGCAATCCCTTTCTCGTTTTCACCCTGCGCAAAGCGAATGCAAAATGATTTTTATGATTGAAGCATTACAAGGAAAAAGCTTTCCATCTCTATTTGATATGCAAAATCAAACCTGTGTTAACACACAAAAAATGGAATTAGTGATTGTTGGATATGACGTTGTGTACCAAATTGGTAAAACAGTTGGAAAAGTCAGAACATCCTATGAACCATCAATGTTTATTCCTTTAGATGATAAAGGGCGTTTGGTGCTCACTTCATCCAATTCAGTATGTGAAACCATGCGCAGTGATATAAAAGAATTATTACCCTTTTATTGTTTACAGCAAAATGAATTACCAATCACAAAAAACTCATCAGCAGTCTTAGAACTGCAACCGAATAAAAATACATTTGGCTTTATGGAATAATTTTTTCTATAAATATTATAGAGATAAAAGGCTACAAGAGTAGCCTTTTATCATTTTAGAGCATCAAACTTAGCTAATTTGATGCTCTTCAAACCCAATGAGTAATTGTTTAATAAACTCTAGTCGAGAAACTCTTTCTGTTAAATCATGGAAAAATTTTAGTCGAACAGGGCCATCTAACCGATAAGTTTGTGGCTGGTTTTGTAATAAGCTTATTAAGAAACTTGGGTCGACTTTATTTTTATCACTAAACTCAATAAAGCCACCTTTTTCATGAGCTTCAATACGTTTAATACCAAGAGCTTGAGCTTGTAATCGAATAGCTGCGTTCGCTAATAGGAATTTACCTGCG
Source organism: Providencia sp. CIM-Carb-044 (assembly GCF_033901115.1). Lineage (NCBI taxonomy): Bacteria > Pseudomonadati > Pseudomonadota > Gammaproteobacteria > Enterobacterales > Morganellaceae > Providencia > Providencia sp. CIM-Carb-044. Next base: position 558,438 of record NZ_JAXADV010000002.1, on the reverse strand, counting down.
TCAGGTAAACTACCAAAGCGGTCGATCAGTTCTGTACGCAATTCGTCAAGCTCCTGACTGTTTTTTGCACTGGCTATTCGTTTATAGAAAGACAAACGAATATTCACGTCGTGAATATAGTCGTCTGGCAACAGAACAGGCATACGCAACTCAACTTCTGTTTGTTGGCTAGTCAAATCTTCTAATGAAGGCTCACGCCCCTCTTTAAGCGCATCAACAGCACTTTCTAATAGCTCCATGTACAGGGTAAAACCAATAGTGGTCATTTGCCCACTTTGGTCTTCACCAAGTAATTCACCTGCACCACGAATTTCTAAATCGTGAGTTGCTAAAGCAAAACCAGCTCCTAAGTCTTCCAATGATGAAATGGCTTCAAGGCGTTTATGTGCATCGGTGGTCATAGCTTTGGGATGCGGGGTGAGTAAGTAAGCGTATGCTTGATGGTGAGAGCGACCAACTCGTCCACGTAGTTGATGGAGTTGAGCTAATCCGAAATGATCCGCGCGTTCAATGATAATGGTATTCGCTGTTGGTATATCAATACCAGTTTCAATAATTGTGGTGCATATCAATACATTAAAACGTTGATGATGGAAATCTGTCATTACGCGTTCTAACTCGCGCTCGCGCATTTGGCCATGCCCAACAACAAAACGTGCTTCAGGGACTAACTCTTCAAGGCGAGCCTTTGCCTTTTCAATATTTTCAACATCATTGTAAAGGTAATAAACTTGGCCGCCACGTAAGGTTTCCCGTAAAATTGCCTCACGGACAACTAAGTCATCATATTGGCGCACAAAGGTTTTTACAGCCAAACGGCGTGCTGGTGGTGTGGCGATAATAGATAAGTCACGCATACCACTCATGGCCATGTTAAGAGTACGAGGAATAGGTGTGGCGGTCAGCGTTAAGATATCAACGTCTGCACGCATAGCCTTTATTCGTTCTTTATGGCGGACACCAAAGCGGTGCTCTTCATCGACGACGAGCAAACCTAAATCTTTCCATACTAAGTCACTTTGTAGCAACTTATGGGTACCAATTAGAATATCAACTTTGCCTTCCGCGGTCTGGGTAATAATTTGTTGTTGCTCTTTCGCTGTTTTAAAGCGTGATAACATTTCTATGCGGACAGGCCAGTTAGCAAACCTATCTTTAAAATTATCATAGTGTTGTTGTGCAAGTAGTGTCGTGGGGACTAAAACGGCAACTTGTTTGTTATTATTAATCGCAAGGAATGCGGCTCGCATTGCCACTTCGGTTTTACCAAAGCCCACATCACCACACACGAGTCGGTCCATTGCTAATGGTTGGCACATATCACTGAGAACAGCATTGATGGCGACTTCTTGGTCAGGCGTCGTTTCGAATGGAAAGCCTTGACAAAATTCTTGGTATTGTTGTTTATCATGCTTGAATGCAAAGCCAGCCTTAGCGGCTCGTTGTGCATAAATATCAAGCAGTTCTGCAGCAACATCGCGTACTTTTTCTGCGGCTTTCTGGCGTGCACGACCCCAGCTATCACTACCTAATTTATGCAATGGGGCGTTTTCATCAGCGCCACCTGCATAACGGCTAATTAAATGGAGTGAAGAAACAGGAACATACAGTTTATCATCACCGGCATAGGTTAAAATTAAATATTCGGCTTTAATACCGCCCGCTTCTAAGGTAATTAAACCTTGGTAACGGCCTACACCATGCTCAATATGTACCACAGGTTGCCCAGGGCGTAATTCAGCTAAGTTGCGAATGAGGGTGTCAGTATTAATGGTGCGGCGGTTATCTGCCCGGCGACGAACAACACGCTCCCCAAGCAGGTCACTTTCGCAAATTAATGCCCTATGGATATCGGATTGAATAAAGCCGTGTTCAGCGGCACCAATGGTGATGGCAAATCTGCTGTCAGTAGGGCTAGTATAGCTTTGAATAATTTCAGGGCGAATTTTTAAACGGGCTAATAGCTCGGTAACGGTTTCACGTCGGCCCTCACTTTCCACAGAAAAGACGATGGTTCCATCAAATTGTTCAGTAAACTGACGCAATTTTTCAAGCGGCGTTTTGCTTTGCCCTTGTGTGCTGATATCCGGTAATGGCAGGTAATCTAAATTAGTATTTGCCGCTTTTTTGGGTAAAGATTCGAGGGATAACTGAATACGCGGCCATTTTTTTAACGATTGATTAAGTTGTTCAACAGTTAACCATAGCTCAGAAGGGGGGAGTAATGGGCGCATTGGGTCAACACCACGGCTTTCATACCGCTGCTGAGTATCAACCTGAAAGCGTTCAGCCGCTTCTTGTAAGCTCTGAGAAACAATTAAACTTGATGGCGGTAAATATTCAAATAAAGATGGCAGTGGCTGAGCAAAGAATAAAGGCTGCCAATACTCGATACCCGTCGGTAAGGTATTTTTACTGACTTGCTGGTAAATATGCTCTGGATCACGGCGAACTTCAAAGCGCTCGCGCCATTGGCTGCGGAAACGTTCAATAGCGTCTTTATCGGTCGGGAATTCATGAGCTGGGAGTAAATTGATTTGCTCTACTTCTTCGAGTGTTCTTTGTGAGTCAACGTCAAACGTTCGTAAGCTATCAATTTCATCATCGAAGAAATCAATACGAAACGGCAACGAGCTACCCATGGGAAATAAATCGAGTAAAGCGCCCCGTGTGGCATATTCACCATGCTCTAAGACTTGCTCTACATGGCGGTAGCCAGCGTTATCGAGCTCATTACGTAAGTTATCACGGGAAAGTTTGTCACCTTTTGCCATCACTAAGGCATGACTGGTTAAAAAGTCAGCAGGACAGACTTTTTGCATCAATGTATTGACGGGAAGAATTAATGCGCCTTTTTGCAAACTGGGCAAACGGTACAGTGTCGATAAACGATGAGAAATAATTTCCTGATGGGGGGAGAAATTGTCATATGGCAATGTTTCCCAGTCAGAAAGAGTCTCTATAGGGTGTTGTGTAAACTGTTGAATTTCATCTCTTAAACGTAATGCATTTTGCATATCACGTGTCACGATGATCACAGGCCCTTGGTGACGTTGTATTATTTCTCCACATTCAAGTGCACCAGCCGCCCCGATAAGGCAACCTAAATGGCGAACATCGCCACTACGACTAGGGAGTTCATAACGAAATTTTGACAACATAGAAATCTTCGGTATCTCACAGCGATTAGTAAGCAGTTAAACAAGAGTTAGCCCAAACATAGCCAATTTTTGTACGAAAAATAGTTAAGTTAATCAACAAATAGTTAAACTACAAAATTTATAACAAAACAATCAGTTTTAACTCGTAATTCGTCTGAAAGTCAGACAAAAAGGCACTTAAAGCAGAAAAAAAACCATCGGGTGGTTCCATTCATCAATCGTACCCTTTATTATCGCTGAACACTTCGCTTTGGCAACAGGGGCATCATAGATTTCATGCACCAATCTGTCTCATTATTTATAGGCCTACGCTATTTACGTGGGCGTGCTGCGGATAAATTTGGGCGTTTCGTATCCAGTTTATCTGCTATTGGTATCACACTAGGGGTTGCGGCATTGATAACCGTCACCTCAGTGATGAATGGGTTCGAGCGATCGTTACAAGATAGCATACTTGCTTATATGCCGCAGGCAATTTTAACCTCTGCCTCTGGAAATATAGACCCAGCAAAATATCCAATATCCGATCTACAACATTTAAAGGGTGTCAGCCAGATCGCACCTATTGTGCAATCTGATGTGGTATTACAAAGCCGAACCAATGTTGGCGTGGGCGTTATGGGGGGAATCGACCCCGAAGAATCTTCGCTGTTATTGGATAAACTGGTTGTTGGGCAACGCAATGACCTCAAAGAAGGCAGTTATAATGTTTTTCTCGGGAATAAACTTGCAGAAACACTCGGGGTAAAACGTGGTGATGAGGTTCGCTTAATTATTCCAGGCGTGAGTCAGTTAACACCGATGGGGCGCATTCCAAGCCAGCGCCTATTTACTGTGGCTGGTATTTTCCAAACAAATGGGGAAGCGGATACGAGTGAACTGGTCGTGGCACAACAAGATGCCGCACGTATGCTTCGTTATCCCGCAGGCCACATTACTGGGTGGCGCTTATATTTAGATGAGCCTTTACAAGTTGACGTTTTAAGTCAGCAAGCGTTACCAGATGGCTTAGTATGGAAAGACTGGCGGGAGCGTAAAGGGGAGTTTTTCCAAGCCGTTCGCATGGAAAAAAATATGATGGGCTTATTGCTTAGCTTAATTATCGCAGTGGCGGCATTTAATATTATTACCTCGCTATCACTGTTAGTGATGGAAAAGCAAGGCGAAGTGGCTATTTTAAAAACCCTAGGTCTCAAACGTTGGCGTATTTTAATGATATTTATGATCCAAGGCGCTGGAGCGGGGGTGATTGGCTCACTCATTGGCACGATATTAGGCACGATACTTTCTAGTCAACTGAATGTCATTATGCCGCTGATCGGTTTATTACCCAAAGGCGTCTCTTTACCTATTGTGCTTGATTACTCTGGTATTTTAATTATTGCACTAAGTGCAATGCTGATTTCTCTGCTGGCAACGCTTTATCCTTCTTGGCGTGCAGCAGCGGTTCAACCTGCTGAGGCTTTACGTTATGAATAAACAACCACTTCTGGTCTGTGAAAAATTAAGCAAAACATATCAAGAAGGGACATTGTCGACGCAAGTGTTGAAAAATGTCAGTTTTTCCATGGGGCGTGGGGAAATGATGGCCATCGTGGGAAGTTCTGGTTCAGGTAAAAGTACCTTATTGCATTTATTGGGTGGCCTAGATACCCCTTCAGAAGGGAATGTTATCTTTCGTGGACAGCATATAAATCAATTAACCTCAGATGAGCGTGCTGCTATTCGTAATAAAGATCTCGGTTTTATTTATCAATTTCATCACCTTTTACCGGATTTTACTGCCCTTGAAAATGTGGCAATGCCTTTATTAATTGGGGGGATTGCGAAAGAAACTGCGTTTTCTAAAGCAACTGAAATGTTAGAGGCAGTTGGGTTAGCACACCGAGCAGGGCATCGGCCTTCTGAATTATCAGGGGGAGAACGCCAGCGTGTTGCTATTGCAAGGGCGTTAGTGAATGAGCCAGCACTTGTTTTGGCAGATGAGCCGACAGGTAACCTTGATTTACGTAATGCAGATGCCATTTTTGAGTTGTTGGGTGAATTAAACCGAACACAGCGGACCGCATTTTTAGTCGTCACCCATGATATGACTCTGGCTCGGCGGTTATCCCGCCAATTGGAAATGCGAGATGGGCATTTGCAACAGGAAATTACCTTGGGGGCTCGGTAATGTCTAAATTGCCTCTTTCACTAGTCACGGCGCTGCGTTTCAGCCGTGGTCGACGCCGAACAGGGATGGTTTCGTTAGTCTCGATAGTTTCAACGTTGGGGATTGTTCTTGGGGTCGCGGTGCTAATTATCGGTTTAAGCGCAATGAATGGCTTTGAACGCGAATTAAATAACCGTGTGTTATCTGTTGTTCCCCATGGGCAAATTTTTGCTGTTAAGCCACCGTATAAAAATTTGGAGTTTGCTGAGCAAGTTATCCGTAAAACGCCCGGTGTAGAAGGTGTTAGCCCTTACATCAATTTTACGGGGTTACTTGAACGTGGTGCAAATTTAAAAGCAATTCAAGTCATGGGGGTTTCACGAGAAACTCAGCCACAAGTCAGTGCGTTACCTCAGTTCATTCTCAATGATGCTTGGCAACATTTTGATGCAGGCAAACAATCAATTATTTTAGGCCAAGGTGTGGCGGATGCATTGAATGTGAAGGTTGGGGACTGGGTCACAATCATGATCCCAAATACCGATGCTAGCTTGAAAATTCAACAGCCTAAGCGTATTCGTGTACAGGTGACGGGTATTTTTAAACTTAGTGGTTTGCTCGATCACCAGTTAGCGCTCGTTCCACTCGCAGATGCACAGGAATATCTCGACTATGGGGATGGTGTGACAGGGTTTGAAATCAAAGCAACAGACCCATTTATTGCCGATCAAGTCGTTTATGATGCAGGCTTGAAAACAATGCATCATGTCGTCGTAAAAAGTTGGATAGGCGATTATGGCTATATGTATAATGATATTCAAATGGTTAGAAGTATCATGTACTTAGCTATGATATTGGTGATTGGCGTTGCGTGTTTTAATATTGTTTCTACCCTTGTTATGGCAGTTAAAGATAAAAGTAGTGATATCGCTGTATTGCGTACCTTAGGGGCAAAAGATAGGCAAATTCGTGCTATTTTCTTATGGTATGGCTTGTTGGGTGGCCTTGTTGGTTCATTGATTGGCGTTGTGCTTGGGGTCGTCATATCATTAAATCTAACACCCATGATTAAGGTGGTAGAGGCTATTGTTGGCCATCCAATTTTATCGGGTGATGTTTATTTTATTGACTTTTTACCTTCTGAATTGCATGTCATGGATGTGGTTTATGTTTTAATTACAACCATTGTATTGAGCTTACTAGCTAGTTGGTATCCTGCTCGTAGGGCAAGCAAATTAGACCCTGCACGTATTCTTAGCGGGCAATAGCTATTAGGGTTATAGGGTTAGAGAGCCAATGGTTTTTAGGAGACAATTCTAAAAATTTATTGGCTCTTCCTATGATTACTGCGCAGCTAAAAACATCTGCTTATAACTACGAGTTTCCACCATTTCTTCTGTAAACCCATATTGCTTGGCGGTCGCCATCAATTTTTGATATAGAGCTTCAAGTAAATCCTGCTCATCTGTCATAATGGCAAATTCAGCAAACCAGCCGATCCCACTAAGGTGGTCAATTGTAATGTGGATGTCATTCAGGAAATAAATGCTTCTTATTTTAGTTGTGGTTAAGTAGCAATGATATCCCAGTGTCGTTAACATGTTTTGTACATGGCGGCAGTCATCAATATTAATGGCTTTGCATTCAGAAGCTCCAGGCCCTTTAACTATCCATAATTTTATGCCTGATGGCACCATTTCACGTACACACATACTGACGCCATTGTCAGCTAGTGGTAGATGCGGGTTTTCATAGAAACAATCTGTTTCTGTATTATTTTCCGTAAAGGGTTCAGCCAAGTCGGCTTTTATTTTATGCAGAAAAGTATCCGGGTCCGGTAAATGAAATTTAATTTCAGCTTCATATTTACCGACAAAATGTTGGCTCATGTAAAGTTCCTTGGTACTAACCTTCAGGATAATGATGGTAACACAAAGCGGAAATCGACGAGGGAGATAAAGATGAGATTAGCGAATAGGTAAGTGCCTAGGTATTTAAATTAGGCACTTTTAGCATAAATTCTACTGGTTATTTTTTTGTCATTTTATCTAGATAGCCCATAACGAATGCAGATAATACAAAGGTTAAATGGATAACGACGTACCACATCAACTTGTCATTTGAGACACTTTTCAAGTCCATGAAGATTTTTAATAGGTGAATGGAGGAAATAGCAACAATGGAAGCCGCGACTTTATTTTTTAATGATGAAGCATCCATTTTACCTAGCCAGCCTAGTTTTTCACTGCTGTCAGGGATATCCATTTGGGAGACAAAGTTCTCATAACCAGAAAACATCACCATCACCAATAACCCACCGACTAATGCCATATCAATCAATGATAATAGCGTCAAAATTAAGTCTGCTTCAGGAATTGAAAGGATATTTGGCAAAATATGGTATAGCTCTTGAAAGAACTTAATGGTTAAAGCCAATAGTGTCAGTGAAAGCCCAAAATAAATAGGCGCTAAAATCCAACGTGAAGCATACATCGCTCTTTCAAAAAACTTTTCCATGAAACCCCTTTTAGTGGTGAATTAGCAACACAGTAAAATCTGCGAGGCGTATTTTAACTGCACGGAGAGTGAACGAGAAAGGTTTTTTTATTGTTTTACAGTTACGAACGTTTTATGGCGAATTTATGAAATATTAGTGTCGTTTTTATGAATAAAAAGTGACAAAATCGATGCCTTTGATATTTTTATTTGCATTCAGCAAGATGATGCGTTTTAGTATGTTAACATTTAGATAATGTCATCAGTGCTGGTAAGGAAATAGTTAGTATGCCAATAAAGTATATACTTGGAGCTTGATTATTTTAAAAATTCCAAACAATCAGCGTTTATAAGTTTGTGTCGTAATGACATGATAAAAACAATTAATATTTAACATGATATAAGTTTATTGGTTATATGGATGAAAGGAAGCTTTGATGTTGCGATTTCGTTATAGGTTGAAAAAAGCTCGTAAGAATAAATGTATACGCCGCCAGCGACTTCGTAACCGGTCTTTTTATATAGATAATAGATTGGGTAATATGAAAAATGTCAATATTGTCGTTTTAACAGGAGCAGGTATTTCAGCCGAATCTGGGATCCAAACATTCCGTTCTGCGGATGGTTTATGGGAAGAGCATCGCGTTGAAGATGTGGCAACGCCTGAAGGTTTCGAACGTAACCCTAAATTAGTACAACGTTTTTATAATGAGCGACGTCGGCAGTTACAGCAAGAAAATATTAAACCTAATGCTGCTCACTATGCACTTGCACAGCTTGAAGAGATTTTTGGTGACCGCTTTTTGTTAATTACACAAAATATAGACAATTTACATGAAAGAGCGGGAAGCCAGCGGGTTATCCATATGCATGGTGAACTATTAAAAGTTCGCTGTAATTGGTCAAATCAAGTATTGGAGTGGAAAGGGGATTTATCGGTCGATGACCGCTGTCATTGTTGCCAATTCCCTCAGCCGCTGAGGCCCCATATTGTTTGGTTTGGTGAAATGCCAATTGGAATGGATTATATTTATCAATCCCTTGAATCTGCGACCATTTTTATCTCTATTGGAACCTCTGGCCATGTGTACCCTGCTGCAGGCTTTGTTCATGAAGCTAAATTACATGGGGCACATACGGTCGAACTGAATTTAGAGCCTAGCCAAGTGGAAAGTGAGTTCGATGAAAAACACTATGGTTTAGCCAGCAAAGTCGTTGTTGAATATATCAATAAGCTTATTACTGAGTTACAGGTTAAAAATACCGCGGAATAAGCTTTCAATACATAACATTATAAGGGGAAACGTATTGTTTCCTCTTATAGGTTAGACGTTTGTATCCATCATGGCTGGCATCGTAATCTCTTTGACGCAGGTTGCATTGCTCGTATTGGCGATGAAGCGTACGGCATTGACAACGTCTTGTAATGGGATCAATTGCCCATGACTTTTTTCAATGACTTCGTCAACTGGGGTAGTGAGTGGATACTCAGTTGCTAAATAACCTAAATTTATAACCGATATCGCTATTTTATCTTCCCGTAATGTTTCTCTTAACGATTGAGCTATTCCCCTGATGGCATATTTGGTAGCAGAAAAGGTGACTTCCTTGCCATTATGATTATCTAAACCCCATGTGGAACCAATCAATATAATCTTGCTATTTTTCGCTAAACGTAAATTGGGTAACAGTGCTTTTAAGTTTAATAAACAGGCGCTGATATTAGTCTGAACCATATTCAGCAGCTCTATGTCATCAGTCGATTCAAATTGGTACTCTTCACTAAAAGCGAGTTTCTCCCATATACCCACATTATAAATTAAGGTATGAATAGGTTGACTCTGAATAACAGACTTAATGGAATTCGCGCTATTAATGTCATTTAAATCAGCAGGGATCCACGTAAAATTAGTTTGCTCAAAAGGGGGTTTTGAGCGAGAAACACCGTAAATATGGTCTGTATTTTCAGGGAATCCTTCGACTAATGCCTTACCTAATCCTTTGCTAACACCATAAATTAAACATGTTTTTGACATGAATTTTCCTATAAACGAGTAAAATTTTGTTTTGTTTATTATTAGCTAGTAAATAAAATAATAAGGCTTCATATATAGCATACTATTTCAATTTAATGATTGATGATTAGTGTAGTGGATGAATGATATTTAACCAAATGGTGTGCTTTTAGGTAACAAATAAATAATAATCGAATAATTAATACAATTTGATTATTACCCTTATTTATTATAGGTATTGATTGCTGCAGTAATAGCCAACCTGTAAAAGATAGGCTAAAAAATAAATTTCTTTAAAGATTTATCATAAAAAATAGTGAGCATTAACAGGAAAGCTGATTTGAGACAATAATTGAATCTGTGATCTTTCCCATAATATAGGCATTGATATTTTAGGGGGAAGGGTATGGACAAACTCTTAGAGCGGTTTTTTGAATATACCGCTTTCGATACACAATCAAAGCTAAACGCAAAAACAGTACCCAGCAGTGCAGGACAGTTAAAGTTCGCTCGTGCATTAGTTAATGAACTGAATGAGTTAGGTTTTGAAAAAATAACGCTAAGCGATCAAGGTTGCGTGATGGCTTATTTACCGTCAAACGTTGATTGGGATGTTCCTACTATTGGTTTTATTTCACATTTAGACACAGCGCCTGATTTTTCAGGTAAAAATGTGAGTCCACAAGTCCTCGAAAATTATCGAGGAGGGGATATTGCGTTAGGTATTGGTGATGAAGTGCTATCCCCTGTGATGTTTCCGGTACTCCATGAAATGATTGGTAAAACGCTGATCATGACAGATGGTAAAACTTTATTGGGTGCCGATGATAAAGCGGGTATTGCAGAAATAATCACAGCCCTCGTACGTTTAAAGGAAAAAAATATTCCTCATGGTAAAATCTGTCTTGCATTTACCCCTGATGAAGAGATAGGACGCGGGGCTCGCCATATCGATTTTAAACAATTTGATGCATTGTGGGCCTATACCGTCGATGGTGGTGGAGTTGGTGAATTAGAGTATGAAAATTTTAATGCGGCTAATGTTTCCATTAAAATTGTTGGCAATAACACTCATCCCGGTACAGCTAAAGGCGTAATGGTGAATGCATTAGGGCTAGCGAACCGTATTCATTCGATGTTACCACCTGATGAAACACCTGAAAATACAGAAGGGTATGAAGGGTTTTATCATTTAACATCGTTAAAAGGTACAGTTGAAAAGGCCGAGTTGAATTATATTATTCGTGATTTTGACTTAGCAGGCTTTGAAGCTAGGAAGAAAAATATAATTCGAATTGCTGAAAAAGTTGGCGAAGGGCTGCACCCAAGCTGTTATATCGAACTGACACTTGATGATACCTATTATAACATGCATAAAGAGGTCATGAAGTACCCACATGTTATTGAATTAGCGAAACAAGCAATGCTTGATTGTGGCATTGAACCAGTTATTCAACCTGTCCGTGGTGGTACCGACGGTGCACAGCTTTCACATCGCGGTTTACCATGTCCAAATATTTTCACAGGTGGTTATAATTTCCATAGTAAACATGAGTTTATAACACAAGAAGGTATGGAGCAGGCTGTTAGTGTGATTATGCGTATTGCGGAGCTAACGGCCATTCACGCACGGCAATCGTGATATTTTATGAGAAGTAAGAGAGGTTGTTGACAAAGTGGGATAAAAGCGTGGTTTTTCCCACTTTGTGTTATCAGCCGAAAATCAATAAATTGATTTTCCTAATTTATTTTCAAAACCTATTCGACTTGCCGCTAAACATAATATGTTTGTCAGCACTCTTACTGTTGTTATTGAAATAATACAGAAATACCACTAAGTGCCAGTAAAACTCCCATGACTAAATTAAAGCGCTTTAATATCTTAGGTTGTTTTAGCCTTTCTCTTAATTTACTACCAAACATAGCCCAGATAGCAACACATGGCCAATTGATGGCTGCAAATATGACAGCGACTTGCAACATTGATAAATAAGGTGAAATTGTATTGGTATACATCGCCATTCCAGAGACTGCCATCATCCAGGCTTTAGGATTTATCCATTGAAATAACGCCGCTTCTAAGAAGGTTAGTGGTTTAATTTCTTGGTTATTTGTCTGTGCAATTGAATGGCTAATAGTGGTTTTCCATGCAAGCCAGAACAAATAAATAATTCCAAAATATTTTAATATCGAATAAACCATAGGGGATGATTGAATCAATGCACCTACACCGAGCCCTACTGCCACTAACATAATAAGAAAACCAATTGATACTCCAAATGAATGAGGTAATGTTTTTCTAAATCCAAAATTAATACCTGAAGCAAGTAACATAATATTATTTGGGCCTGGAGTTATGGATGTCACAAAGGAAAACAATGATAAAGCCAAAAGAGTTTCTATGTTCATGTTGTTATCATCTTTAAAAGGGACAATTAACGCTGTGCGTGACTGGCGACGGTGAAGTCAAAACAGTTTAAAATTGAATCAAATAATGTGCTTTATCTTTGCGTGCTTACGGGCAAGAAGGGGACATATTGCGAGTAGGTGCTAGCGGGATATAATATATATTAAAATAAATAATTTAGTTATTAATAATGATGTGTTAATTGTAGTCAGCGGTTTTCAATTGATGGTCAGGAGGGTGCTGCCATATCATACTAATAATATTATTTTTAATAAAAGACCCATAATGAATGGGCCTTTTTCACAAATATAAATTTAATATTATCAGTACCGATTAATCATCAAAATACCAATAACCATTATTAACGAGCGCAGTAAGCAGTGCGATGAAATTAACATCATCAATGGCATCAGCTAAATTTTCGCTATTAACGGCATCATAGCGGCATAAACTATCAGCGGCCTCATAACACTCAGTTTCCAAGCATTCACCATTAACAAAAAATTGGTCGCCAACGCGTAATGCTCTGAGACCATTTAATTTGTATAATGTTTCTTGCTGAGTTTTTAGCAAATCATAGATTTCTTCTTGCTCATAAGGCGGTTCAGGTGGCGCAATGTCTAACTCGTGGCGTGATTGGGAGATAAACTCACCTAACCATTTGCGAAAGAGCTCAGGGTCATTAATGAGTGATTCCATCATCTCACGCAGCTTAATTTGTTCACCTTGCAAGATCTCCGCGGGGTTATCACGGAATGATAAATCAGGGTCACTATAGCGGTAGCTGCCTAAATCGTTAGAAATTAAGTGATCGGCAAAGCTACTGATTAATTCACGAGTATTTGGTGCACGAAAGCCAACCGAGTAATTTAATGAAGGTTCAATGGCGTAGCCTTCATGTGGGAACCCAGGCGGAATGTACAAAATATCGCCGGGTTCCATTTCTTCGTCGATGATGGCATCGAAAGGTTGTACTTGCAGTAAGTCAGGGTGCGGGCAATGTTGTTTCATTGGGATTTTTTCGCCCACGCGCCAACGACGGCGGCCTTCACCTTGAATAATAAATACATCGTATTGGTCGAGGTGAGGACCTACACCACCGCCGGGGACCGAGTAGGAGATCATTAAATCGTCCATTCGCCAGTCTGAAAGTACACGGAATGGTTTCATCAACGCAGAGCTTGGGTGATGCCAATGGTCAACAGCCTGAACTAAAATAGACCAATTTTCTTCACCGAGATGGTCATAGCTTTCAAATGGGCCATGGCCAACTTGCCAAATCCCTTCTTTATGGCTAACTAAACGGCTATCAACCTCATCTTCCATCGCCAAACCTGCAAGTTCGTCAGGCGAGATAGGGTCAATAAAATTTGCAAACCCTTTTTTGATAAGCAGTGGGCGCTTCTGCCAGTGACTGTCGAGGAAACTTTGCCAGTCGAGATTTAGTTTGTAATCCATCTTATTGTCCCTTGGAGCTGCTAAATATAGCTAATCAGTTTATTGCAATATACCCGGTCTCAATACTACAAAATGACCTATATGTGTAATGGTATGATGTTAAATAAACTTTATGAGAAACATATAGTAAAGGTTTATCTTGAGAGTAAACCAATCAGTTACCCTAAATTACTTTTCATAAAACACTTCACAAATAGTATACCGGAAATGGTTTGTAAAATAGGGGGTAAACGGACACATATCACAGATTAACTATCTTCAATCATAGATTGCTGCCTAAATGTGACGGATAAACGCGCTCCGCCAAGAGGGCTGTCACTAATTATGATTTCCCCGTCATATTGGTCGATAATATCCACTGCAATAGATAAGCCTAAACCTTGACCTGGGCGAAGGGTGTCTGCGCGTTGCCCTCGAACGAAGATCAAACTACGTTTGCTTTCAGGCACCCCTGGGCCGTCATCATCGACAACTAATGTTAAGCTATCAGCACCTACAACAGCACTAACTTCAACAAATTCAAGGCAATACTTACACGCATTTTCCATGAAATTACCCATCACTTCCATAAAATCATTGGGTTGACCCAGCCATGTTGTTTCAGGAGAAACATTAACCGTTATAGAAACACCTTTGTGCTGATAAACTTTATGTAGGGCACTTGCAAGGCTATCTAGTATTGATGGGACAGATGAAATTTCACGTAGCATCATGTTTTCATCACCTTGCGTTGATGCGCGGTGTAAATAATAACCCACCTGTTGAGAAATACGGCCAATTTGTTCAAGCATGATAGGCTCTGCTTGTTCAATGTTCATTTGTTTGCCTGAACGAAGTAGCCGCAATGTCGACTGTAAAACAGCTAAAGGTGTCTTTAAACTGTGTGTTAAATCAGAAAGTGTGGTGCGATATTTGCTGTAGCGTTTTCGCTCATTTGTTAGCAAAATATTAAGGTTGCGTACTAGGCCGCGAAGTTCATACGGTGGGTTCTCGTCCAGTGTATCCCGTTCACCTTTTTCTAGGCTACTGAGTTGTGATACTAATGATTTGATTGGCCGTAGACTCCAGTAGGCGGCTAGCCATAATAATGGGATGACTAAGATTAAATTTGCCAGCAACACATAGCCAAACCATTCCCAAACTAACCCGGTATTTTGTAAGTCCTGTGGTAGAGTATCTACAACGACGATGGTGAGCGGGGGCAGGTTTTCACTTGCTGCATATTGGTTGACGGACACGGAATGAGTCAGCGGTTCGTCATCGTTATCCATGTCATCTAACTTGGTATTGAATTCGGGGTTATCGTCTAGTAGTTGGCGGGTTTCACGGATATCCGTATCAATTTCATATAAGCCCTCTTTTTTTAGCCAATCATTACGGATCAGCCGTTCAACGCTAGGCACATCACGTTGACGCCATAGCACAAGTCCTTGTTCATCATAAATAATAACCAAAGTTGGGTTATTCAAAGTAAAATTTGGTGGGACTCGGATGTCAATTTTATTATTTTGCCATTGGGCTAGGCTATAAATTAAGTTACTTTGGCTACGTAATAAGGTGTAAGTCGTTTTATCGAAACTAATTAAATACCCCAAAATTGCAACAATACCGTAGGATAAGGTGAGAGCCAAAATCACCGCTGATGTTGCACAAAGAAAACGTGCTCGTAGCGAAAGGGGGTTGAACTTAAATTTACTTAGCCACATATTAGCCATTCACATCAAAACGATAACCCTGGCCGCGTACAGTAACAATTACATCATCACTATGGAATTGTTGAATTTTTTTGCGTAATCGGCCCATTAAAACATCGATAGTATGACTTTCTCTAAGTTCGGCATCTGGATAAAGCTGGCGCATTAACGAGTCTTTACTAACCACTTTACCATTATTGCGGAGCAGCGTTTCAATAATGGTGTATTCAAAAGCAGTTAGTTTGACGGTTTCACCATTAACTGTAAATTCTTTACGTGAGAGGTCAATAACGAAATTACCTAATTCGAGTACTTGGGAAGCGAGACCGCTATTTCTGCGCATTAAAGCTTGCATACGGGCGACCAGTTCTTCTAGTTGGAAAGGTTTCGTCACGTAGTCATCTGCACCACTGTTTAGGGCTTGTACTTTTTCTTGCCAACTTTCCCGAGCCGTCAATACTAAAAGTGGAATATTGACGTGCTCGCCACGCCAGCGTTTTATCATGGAAAGCCCGTCTTCATCAGGTAAGCCCAAATCGACAACCGCAATATCTGGGCAACTTTCGTGTAAAAAATAGTCAGCTTCTTTTGCGTCTTCAGCGGAGTCAACCTGATGACCCAGATCTTTAAGCTGTACGGTTAAATGGTGGCGAAGTAACGCATTGTCTTCGACAATAAGAATACGCATCGGAAACCCTCATATTGAAAAGAGATAGCTACAACTGATTCAAATAGTAGCACTAGTTACGCTATGGTAAAAAGAGTTCTGAATAACGACAAGAGATTAAGTAAATATAAATCAAACGAACCGGAAAAATATTTTATCTATATTTATCTCTAGATAATTTAGCATAAGGAATAGAACGGGGAATTCAGAATGATAATTAAAAAGGGCGACTTAGAAGCCGCCCATTTTGAAAATATTGAGACTATTTTAGTTCGTCAATAAAAGTGACAGCGTAACCGATATAGTTAGCCGGTGTCATTTCTTTTAAACGCACTTTTTCGTGTTCTGGCAAATCTAAACCATCAATAAATTGTTTCATCCCTTCAGCGGTAACGCGTTTGCCACGGGTCAATTCTTTGAGTTTTTCATATGGTTTTTCAATGCCATAACGGCGCATTACAGTTTGAATAGGCTCAGCTAGCACTTCCCAGTTTTGGTCTAATTCATCCAGTAAATGCTGTTCATTAACTTCTAATTTGTTTAAGCCTTTCATGGTTGATTGATAAGCAATCAATGCATAACCTAGGCCGACACCGAGATTACGTAATACAGTCGAGTCCGTTAAGTCACGCTGCCAGCGAGAAACAGGGAGCTTGCTCGCTAAATGACCTAAGACGGCATTTGCTAACCCTAAGTTACCTTCAGAGTTTTCAAAATCAATCGGGTTCACTTTGTGTGGCATGGTAGAAGAACCAATTTCACCAGCGATTGTTTTTTGTTTGAAGTGATTTAATGCGATATAGCCCCAAATATCACGGTCGAAATCTAACACGATAGTGTTAAAACGAGCGACACAATCAAATAACTCAGCAATATAATCATGAGGTTCAATTTGCGTGGTGAATGGGTTCCATTGGATGCCTAAAGACGTAACGAAGGTTTCGCTAAATTCGTGCCAGTTAACTTCAGGGTAAGCGACCATGTGTGCATTATAGTTACCAACTGCGCCATTGATTTTACCTAAAATTTCAACTTGTTGCAGCTGACGGAATTGGCGTTCCAAACGATAAGCAACGTTGGCAAACTCTTTACCAATGGTGGAAGGCGTTGCAGGTTGGCCGTGAGTACGCGATAGCAACGGCAAATTGCGGTACTCATGAGCCATTGTTTTGATTTTATCAATAATTTGACGCCATTGTGGCAGTAATACTTCTTCGCGAGCAGTTTTCAGCATTAATGCGTGCGAAAGGTTATTAATATCTTCTGAAGTACAAGCGAAGTGGATAAATTCAGAAACTGCATGAAGAGCAGGGATGTTGGCTACTTTTTCTTTTAGGAAATATTCTACAGCTTTCACATCATGGTTGGTTGTGCGTTCAATTTCTTTGATACGCATTGCGTCTTTTTCACAGAAGTTCGCGACAATTTCATCTAAGTAAGCGATTGCGTCAGCGTCAAATGAAGGAACTTCTTTGATTTGAGCGGTTGCAGCCAGTTTTTGTAGCCAGCGAACTTCAACTTGTACGCGAAATTTCAGTAAACCAAACTCACTAAAAATAGTGCGTAAAGCGCTGACTTTATCACCGTAACGGCCGTCAATCGGGGATACAGCGGTCAGTGAGGATAATTCCATTGGTAGCAACTCCAGATTTAAAGGTGAGACAAAATATCTTTCGCCTGATTAGCCAGACGATTGCGAGAGAACATGAGTTGGATACGACTTCCACCAACTTGTTGCCAAAGCACTGCGCAGCGAATACCTGCGAGCAAAGTGGCTCTAACTTTTGCTTGAACGAGTGTATTTTTGAGAATGTCTGGGGAACCAGTGACTTGAATTCGAGGTCCTACAGGGCTGACTACGTCGACGTAAATACCCGCAAGTGCGTTAAACACACCTTCAGAGAGCGGTTCAAAATAGTCAGCTTGGCGCTCAAATTGTTCAATACGTTGACCAAGTTGGTTCATCGCTTCTTGATTTTTATTAAGACGGCGCTCAAGTACCATAATACTTAACATATAACGTGTCATTTCAGCGGATAAACCACTATTACCGCCTGTTAACATGCCTAACATGGCATTGAGACCGGTCTTTAAATTTTCGGCATCATTACCAAATACATCCAAAGTTGATTTTGGATTCATATTGGTGAGGCAATTGACCATGGTTTCAGTGTCTTTCTCGAGACAAACACCTTCATGTGCGAGTTTTTGAACCATCGCGCTTGCTTGGCAGATACCCGCTAAAGCAAGCGTAATGTCGTAATAGTTTTTTGCCACATTTACTCCTGAATACGGGCTTCAATAATACCGCCACCGAGACAGACTTCATCGATATAAAATACGGCGGATTGACCTGGAGTGACAGCCGCGACTGGGTAGTCAAATGTAACTTCAATGCGATCATCACTTAATGGGGTTATCGTACAAGGGATATCCGCTTGACGATAACGTGTTTTTACTACACAACGTAGTGGTTCAGTCATTGTTTTACGGTCAACCCAATGTAATTGCTGAGCAATTAACCCAACAGACATTAACCTAGGGTGTTCATGGCCTTGAGCAACGATAAGAATATTATTTTCAACGTCTTTATCGACAACATACCAAGGTTCTTCAGAGCCCTCTTTTGTACCACCGATACCTAAACCTTTACGCTGACCTAAGGTGTGGTACATCAAACCTTCATGTTGACCAATTGTTTCGCCATCGACAGTGACGATAGGGCCGGGTTGAGCAGGTAAGTAGCGGCCTAAAAAGTCGCGAAACTTACGCTCACCAATGAAACAAATCCCTGTGGAGTCCTTTTTTTTCGCAGTAACTAAGCCAATTTCTTCGGCAATACGGCGTACTTCAGGTTTTTCGAGCTCACCAACTGGAAAAAGGCTTTTAGCGACTTGCTCGTGACTCAGGGTATATAAAAAATAACTTTGGTCTTTGTTGCCATCTAAGCCACGTAATAATTGGCTTTTACCATTGATATCACGGCGACGCACATAATGACCAGTGGCAATGTAATCTGCGCCTAAATCTTCAGCAGCAAATTCTAAGAAAGCTTTAAATTTGATTTCTTTGTTGCAGAGAATATCTGGGTTTGGTGTGCGACCAGCTTTATATTCAGTTAAAAAATGTTCGAAGACATTGTCCCAATATTCAGCAGCGAAATTAATGGTATGAAGTTCAATACCCAGTTTGTCACACACGGCTTGCGCATCGGCAAGGTCAGCCGCAGCTGAGCAATATTCTGTGTCGTCATCTTCTTCCCAATTCTTCATAAACAGACCAGCAACCTGATACCCTTGTTGCTGTAGCAAGTAAGCGGATACAGAGGAGTCAACACCACCGGACATACCGACGATGACTTTTTTTTGGCTGTTATCTGACATGGTACTATTATTTGACATGGAAATATCTCACTGCGGAAAAATCAAGCCCCATACTTTAGCATGTTGTTCCCGCATTACACCAGAGTTAGAGGGGAATATTATTGCTTGGTGAAATCTTCACCAAGCAAAAGTTTAGTGCTTAACGATAATGATCGCCGTAAGCTGTTAAGATGTCGAGAGGATAATGTTTTCCTGTGAGAAAACAGCGTAAACTTTCAGCCACTAATGGTGAACGCAGGCAGTTGCTATCTATAATTTCTTGGGCGGTCAGCCAGTGGCATTCGCTAATATCACTGTCTTGTGGCTGTGTTTCACAAATGGATTCAAGTTCTACGGCGAACAAAAAGCGGATAAACTGGGTTTTATCTGGGGCAATCCATTGGTGAATTTTAATTAATTGTGTTGGTGTGGCTTTGATTCCAGTTTCTTCTAGTAATTCACGTTCGGCGGCTTGCAAAATCGTCTCACCAGCTTCTAAGTGCCCAGCGGGTTGATTCCAAGTGGGTTTGTCATTTATCAACTCTTCCACGACTAAAAATTTGCCTTGAGCATGCACAACAGTTGCTACAGTCACATTAGGTTTAAACAACAGTTATCTCCTTCCATTCGCCAACTGAAAGATTTCCCAAATTAAATTCACCAATCTGATAGCGAATTAGCCTAAGTGTTGGAAAACCTATATTTGCCGTCATACGACGGACTTGCCGATTACGTCCTTCATATAAGGTGATTTTTAACCAACTGATCGGGATATTTTTACGTTCCCGTATAGGCGGGTTTCTTTGCCATAGCCATTCTGGTTCATCAACTAGTTCGATCCCTGCGGGGAGCGTTGGACCATCATTTAATGTTAATCCTCGCCGAAATTTTAGCAATGCATCTTCGCTGGGAATACCCTCTACTTGAGCATAGTATATTTTTCCTGTTTTTTTCTGTGGTTGCGTTAAACGAGCCTGTAGTTTTCCATCATTAGTTAAAATTAATAGACCTTCACTGTCCCTATCAAGACGTCCTGCTGCGTATACATCGGTGATTGGAATATATTTTTTTAATGTATCGCGGCCTTGTTCATCAGTAAATTGAGGTAAAACATCAAAGGGTTTGTTAAATAAAATGATTTTAGTTGATGTTTGCGAACTAACCGAAATCCGCTTAGTTCTATGCTTTAACGCAGTAGAGGTTGGCGAGTAACGATTTTTTTTCGGAACTGATTTTTTGTTCGGTCTGTTCATGGTCATTCAATGAGAATTTATTAGTTTTAATTTATGGCGGTTTATCCTATCTAGTGTAGGAGATTTAGCGGTTTGATCCTAGAACGTATTTTTCATGGCGATGTAATATTTAATTAACAACTTTAAAAGCATTTAAATCAATAAAAACAATTTTTCATTTAAAAATAAGTACATATGAGTTTATTTGGATGACGATAGTGTGAGCGGAACGTATTTTTAATTTGAGTTAACTTGCTAGTATTATTTGTTGTTAGGAAAATATTTTAACAAAAGTTAAGTCATTCGCTCAAATGCGTCGTTGACAACTTTTCATCGTGGTTTGATTTATTTCTAATAATGGAATGCTTAAATTAATTTATTGATTTAACAGTGTTTATAAATAGTTATTTGATTAACTTACAAGATAAAACAGTACGTTAAATGCGATCGGCATTGAAGCTTAGATGAGTAATCATTGGCGTTCGACGCAGATTGAAGTAGTATTGACACGTCTCTTACAAAAAATTAACAAGCAAAATACGCAAGTGAAAGGAGAGGTTAATGGAAAGCAAAGTAGTAGTTCCGGCAGAAGGCGCTAAAATTACCATTGATGCAAAAGGCAAACTAAACGTTCCGAACAACCCAATTATCCCTTATATCGAAGGTGACGGCATTGGTATCGATGTTACACCAGCAATGTTAAAAGTGGTTGATGCGGCAGTTAAAAAAGCCTACAACGGTGAGCGCAAAATTTCTTGGATGGAAGTTTACACCGGTGAAAAATCTACACAAATTTATGGTAAAGATGTTTGGTTACCAGAAGAAACCCTCGATTTAATCCGTGATTACCGTGTTTCAATTAAAGGTCCTTTAACAACTCCTGTTGGTGGTGGTATTCGTTCCTTGAACGTTGCACTACGTCAACAACTTGACCTGTATATCTGTTTACGTCCTGTTCGCTACTACAAAGGCACGCCAAGCCCAGTTAAACAACCTGAATTGACGGATATGGTTATTTTCCGTGAAAACTCTGAAGATATCTATGCGGGTATTGAGTGGAAAGCGGGTAGTGCAGAAGCAGACAAAGTTATTAAATTCCTGAAAGATGAAATGGGTGTGACTAAAATCCGTTTCCCACAAGACTGTGGTATTGGCATTAAACCTTGTTCAGAAGAAGGCACAAAGCGTTTAGTTCGTGCAGCAATTGAATATGCTATTGATAACGGCCGTGATTCAGTGACTTTAGTTCATAAAGGTAACATTATGAAATTCACTGAAGGTGCATTTAAAGATTGGGGATACCAATTAGCACAAGAGGAATTCGGCGGTGAATTATTAGATGGCGGCCCATGGGTTAAAATTAAAAACCCTAAAACAGGCAAAGATATCATTGTTAAAGATGTTATTGCAGATGCTTTCTTACAACAAATCCTGCTGCGCCCAGCTGAATATGATGTTATCGCGTGTATGAACCTAAATGGTGACTACATTTCTGATGCATTAGCAGCACAAGTCGGTGGTATCGGTATTGCACCAGGTGCGAATATTGGTTCTGAATGCGCATTATTTGAAGCAACGCACGGTACTGCACCTAAATATGCAGGCCAAGATAAAGTTAACCCAGGCTCTATCATCCTTTCTGCTGAGATGATGCTGCGCCATATGGGTTGGACTGAAGCGGCTGACCTAATCGTTAAAGGTATGGAAGGCGCAATCGAAGCTAAGACTGTAACCTATGACTTCGAACGTCAATTAGAAGGTGCTAAATTACTGAAATGTAGCGAGTTCGGTGACGCTATCATTAAACACATGTAATTTATTACGTGGTGTGATTAATAACGGGAGCTTAATAGTTCCCGTTTTATTTTGCCTAGAAAAATTCTTCTGCAAAACCCCTGCAAAACTCTTCTGCAAAACAGGCTACAAAACAATCGTTATTTTATAGCTAAAACCTGCCAATTTTTTCCTCGGTCATCATGATATTTATCGGTCATTTTCTGTGACTTATGGCCAAGAAGTTTCTGAATATTGATACCTTGTTCTCGATAGAGTCTTTCCGATAAAGAACGTTGTTCATGAAATGAAGGTGCTGATCTTTCTGGCCATGTTAACCCGCATTTATTCTGTTGAAATTGCACCAGGTAAACCGGCATTACAGATTGAAATGACGGATAAAAAGCCGAGTGCATCGTTTAAAACACCGTCTTATGACAATGTTAAGCCAGAATCGGTTATTCCGAGTGTAACGTCTGAGACATATCAGGGGATTGTTGATTTTGGTGGCGACCATGCGCCAATTTATATTTCAATATCGAAGAATCCAACGACTGCACAAGAAAAACAACTGATTGAGAAGCTAACCGAGATTGGCGTGCTTTATATCCAGCTGAAGCTGCAGAATTAGATTGGAAGCAAGCAAGTAGCGAGTTATCACAAGCAGATGTAGATGCTCAGACACTCAGACAGCAAAAAGAGAACTCGATAAAACTAAAAGCTCTCCGGAAGGCGGTGCTTTAACTGATGTGAGTAAAAATCCTTTACAAATTAAACAGTCAAGTCAGGTAATTTCTAGCGTATTTGGTATTGAATATATTGAAAAAATTGATAATCAAAAAGCATTGTCATATTTACTCAATCGTAATCCTGAAGATTATGTTATTAACATTTTGAGTATTGCTAGCGTATATGGATATGAGACTGATGATGGTAGCGAACCTGAAGTTCTAATTGATGATCCGGAAATTTATGAGTCTATTGTAGAGCGTTTCACATTAGCAAAAGAGCGACTTTTAGACGCTGAAAAAGCAATTAAAGAAGCAGAGAGAAAGCTGGGCATAGCTTTAGAGAAAAAGAAAAAAGCCGAAGCTAAAGAAAAGAAAGCGAAGGATAAAAAAGAAAAAGAAGAGAAGCGTAAAAAGCCTGGCACTGCTACAGGAAAAGGCAAAAAAGTTGGCGATAAATGGCTTAATGATGCCAGTAAAGAAAAATGGTGCTCCTATTCCTGAGCAAGTAGCTAATAAATTACGAGGTAAGAAATTCAACAGTTTTGATGAGTTCAGGAAGGCCATCTGGGATGAGATATCAAAATTTCCAGAATTGATTAAAAACCTTAGTAAGAATAATAAAACTCTTGTTTCTAAAGGATACTCGCCTTTTGCTAGGAAAAAAGATCAAGTTGGTGGTAGAAAGGTACATGAGTTGCACCATGACAACCCAATTAGTGAAGGGGGAGAAGTCTATAACATGGACAATTTAAGAGTTACGACCCCGAAAAGACATATTGATATCCATAGAGGTAAATAAGAATGGAACTAAAAAATAATATTACTGATTATACAGAATCTGAATTTTTAAAGTTATTAACAATTATTTGTAATGCAGATACAGCAAGTGAGGAAGAACAAATTAAGTTTGTGACTCACTTTGAAAAAGTAACAGAGCATCCAAGCGGAAGTGATCTTATTTACTACCCAGAGGATGGAGCCGATGATTCTCCAGTCGGAATTTTAAAAACAGTCAAAGAATGGCGGGCTAAAAATGGCAAGCCTAGTTTCAAAAAAGGCTAAGAACTACTGCTAATGGAATAGCTAAACATAGAGCATCAATGATTTAAGGATGAATCATTGATGCTTATCCTCTTGCCATTTCAGGTTATGGATTTGCTTAACATCAAAAATAAAGCGGCCGTATTTAATGATATTCAACTGATGGAGTCAAAAGCTTTAGAATTGCTCCATAAAAATAGAGCGAAAGCTGAACCACCATGTTCAAGACGCTTATAGACTCTTATAAACGCTTATAAATGTCTATATGACATACAACTGGGGTTGTTAAGTTAGCTTAAACACTTTAATATGATCGCAGCTATCTTAAGCATATTGCTTAATTACCCGTCAAAATGTCATTAATCTAAACTAACAAGGGGGCTATATGAGAACTGAACATACCAGATCTGTACAAACAATTAGCCATGCAACAGAACTTGTTAATACATTTTTTGATGATAATACTGAAAAGTTTTTCTCTGTTCGTCGCCTTAGTATGAGAAAGGATCCGAATAGACAGTTGTTTATTGTTACTATCGAAAATGATAACAAAAGCGATGAATATGAAATTGTTCCTTTTGCTGAGTTATCATATCGCCAAAAAAAGATTAATATAGTCGTTGACCCTAGCACGCAATATCCAGAACTAAATCAAAGCATAACTGATGTGATTGAAAAAATTAAATCTTCAATTCTTGGTTACATGTCAAATTATCAGAAGTTGTCTGTCCATTAATAAGATAGTGAGAATGGAATGGCTCCAAACTTTACCAGTAGTTACTCAAAGGATCTGAATAGAAAGCCAGAATGTGAAAGAGAAGATGAGATAGAGTCTTTCCATTATCTTACTGTTGAGGGCGATTTACTAAAAATCACGGAATACGCTCTTACTGGCAGCGAGTTTCATTATTACTCTAAAATTGTCGCATTAGGTTGTACTACTGAAGGTTTTTATGCAGACCATGCTGAGTTTTTGAGAAGTCACCGATTTTCTGATGAACATATCATTGGTGAGCTGCTTGAGTTAGGAATGCACGCGGAAGAAGATGATACTTTAATTGGGCGTGTTGCTTATAATGACTTCACTTTTTTTGATGGTTCAGCGATAAAGACAGGTAAGCAAATTAGGGGCGTGGCTATTCTTGATGATTATCAGGCTGGTGGCGTAGCTCGTAATGTTTATAAGTGCTTGTTACTGAAGCATGAATATATAGTATGTGATAACTTACAAACTATAGGTGGTGGTTCGTTGTGGGTGTCTGGCATGACCAGTATTGGTGAAGTAAGGATCTATGATACCATCCAAAAAAAATTCATTGATGTGCTATCAAAGGCTGGCTGTGGGTACAACGGTATAATCCCGTGGAGTGCAGAAGGCTTATCTCAAGCGGATATCGCTAAATGGGAGCCTAGGAAGTTATCAATGGACTCATGTCACCATATAGTAAACATTATCAGCAAAGATAGAATTTACAATATTGACTAATGTATTAACAGCTAAACCCACTTCGGTGGGTTTTTTATTGCCTAAGTAGAGGGGCCTCACCCACAGACCTTATTTCTTCGGGCATGGCCATGCACTAATAAATGAATCCACTACCTGATGACTTGCTTGCTTGTTACGAGCTTCAGGTGAATTCTTTAGGTGCTTGGCCGCAACATCCATAGCTTGGTTCAAAGTAACACTACGTGGTGGGCAGAAAAGAATGCCTGAACCAAGGTCAAATGTTCCCGCAATATAGCCCGAGTACATACCCGATTTAACAACATCGTTAGCATCTAACAGAGTGTCATTCATTAGACGCTCCCTTGCTTGACTATATTCATGCACAGAATTCCCATCCCAAAGGTAATTTTGAGCAAAAAGTGGCATAGGGATTAGTAGGAGAAGTAAAAGTTTTTTCATTAGAAGTCTCAGAGAATAATTAATATTTTAGTGTTTTGGTAGGGCGCAAAATATCATATTTTCTTATACTTTAAAAATGACAAGTCTAGCTGGCCTAATTCAGCGGTTTTTATTGCCTGAAGCTTGCATCTATCCTAGAATTTACGTACTTAGCTTAAATGTGGTGATGTATGAAAAAGGGATTGGTGGTATTGCTTTTAGGTCTAGCTTCGTTTAGCTCATTTGTCAGCATTGCGAGTGTTGGCGCTAATGAACGGCCTGAAATTACAGAAGATGATGTAGTGCCAGATATGGCGGCAAGTATTAATCGACAGAAAGCACTTCTATGTGGTGCGTTTGAAAAACATGGCAACATACGTACTTGTAAGCGTTTAGTTGATAACATGGTTGCTTTGGCTTATTCCCAAGGCGAAGCTAGCATGGGCTGTAAGTTAAAAGCAGATGACCCGAAGTATAAGGAAATACCAAATATTGAAGAATACTGCGATAAAGCTAAAAGTCTAATTAGCAACCTAAGCCCTAATGATTAACCTGCTTCGGCAGTTTTTTTGTTATGAGCATCGATTAAGGATATATCCAAGACTCGGGTTTATCATAAATACCACATTCATCATCCATTACTTTAGCATGTAGTTTTTTGGCGATTTCTAGCATTTTTATATAGAGGGCAGTATCAGGCCATTTGGTATAAATCCTACCTTCGTACCAGTCAAGCCAAGGTTCTTCGTAGGTGCTATTACCGAACCATAAAGCGTTAAACTCACCGTTAATAGCATTTATTTTTAGCTCTGGGTCTTGTTCAACAAGCGCTAGCCACTCATCGCTACTGATTGGACTGCTTTCACTATCAAACCAGCATTCAGCACGAGTAATATGAAATTCTACACCCATAAAGTCATCCTTATTGAATTAGTGAAAATAAAATATCACTTAAATACATAATCTGAAAGTGTGCTTTGCTTCAATTTGCATCCTCGCTAGGCTAACATTACTGAAACTAATTGATGGGATGGTGAGATGAAAGGATACGTAGTTGCTAGTTTGCTAATGATGACGTGCTTTGGTTCTGTTGCTGAAAATAATAAAGATACCGCTCCATTCGGGTTTAAATGGCAAGCATCGGTAGATGAAGTCAAAGAAAGTATTTCTGGCAATTACATCATTGTTAGTGAGGAAGTTAGTTGCCCAATAAGCAAGTTAAAACTAATTAAGGCTAATGAAGAACACACAGGCAGTTGGGTGTATGAATTAGGGTTCTTTACTCCAAGGTCAGGCGATAAGTTCATAGGATTGAACGAGGTTAGCTATAGCAAATCATCAAAAGATAAAAAAGCTATTGATGAGGATTTTAAAAATGTGCGGGCTGAGCTCACAAGCCGCTATAAAGAAAAAGCCAACGAGAGCAACACGCCAGATGAAATGTCATTCACCTATAATAGTCCTTATGTAACTGGTTTACTTGCATACGAGGATGGCTATGCAGGTTGGCAGGTAACCACGATTGTACTAAACACACCGACTTTAGATAGAAAAGAGTGGGCCGAGGTGTACGATAAAGCAAAATCTGAGTGCTTTAAGCAGTAAGATAAATAGTTAGTGTTAATTTCTGTCTAGCCCGTCCTTGGGCTAATTTCATTGCATTACCCAGCGATCATTGACCCAACTGGCAGGGCTGTCTTCAATATTTACAATCCAATCAGTTGAAGGTAGCAACGAAGTTAACTGTGAAAGTGCGTCAAGCCAATACTCAATTGATTCCATCAGTATACCCCAGCAGTGATACCAGGGATATTATCAATGCAGCAATGCGTGGGTTAAATACTATTTGGCGTGACGGTTACCGGTATTATAAAGCAGGCATCATACTATCTGATTTTACCGATTCAGATATTACTCAGTTTGATATGTTTTCAACACAAAAACCATTTCGTAATAATGATGAGTTAATGAAAACATTAGATGCCATTAATAAGAGCGGGCAGGGTAAAGTGTGGTTTGCTAGTAAGGGCGGCGATAGCGGATACAAAATGAAAAGAGAAATGTTATCGCCTGCTTACACAACAAACTTTGATGAATTGCCAGTGGTTAAAAGCTAAGAAATGGGCTGAGCGTTTTAAATGTATTGCTGAATAAATAAAAGAAAGCAGGGAGAAGAGCTGTGAAACACAAACAATATGGACTTTGCTTTTTGGCCTGACACAACTAGGACACAGAGCCAAATTGAATATAATTTTCTGCTCTGCCTTAACAATAGACATAGCTTGTATCCTTTGTAATCCAGTTTATAGGGAGCAGAACAATACATTTGTTCAATGCAAAGAAGAAGCCCCGGTATTTCCAAAAAATACCGGGAGTCTGTTGTTACCTGGCGATGAGTGCAAACACACCCCAGCCAAAGTATTCCCGCGTGTAAGTCACGTGACGTTTCGGCGAGACCGTTAGCTCGGCCCTGACTTCTGCGGCAAAGTCGTCGTCAGGGTTAGCTTCCAACCAGCGGCGCATGGTCAGCCATTTCGCGGCCTCATACCGGTCCCAGCCTTCTTGGTCTGCCAGCACCATTTCCACTACGTCATAGCCGAGGCCGTCGAAAGCGCGGATAAGTTCAGGTAACGTCAGGAAATCAGCTATTGCGTTAACGCCACAGGCCTGAGCTATCTCTTCCGCTGCTGGTAGCTGACGCCAGTAGGGTTCGCCGATAAGCATGAATCCGCCCGGCTTCAAGCTCTGAGCCAGCAGCCCGACGGTCCCAGCAAACCCACCAGCAATCCATGTCGCCCCGATGCAGGCGACAACGTCGAATTTCTCCTCTGCAACATACCCAGCGGCGTCGTTATGTATGAACTGAACCCGGCTGCTGACGCCGAGTTCTTCCGCGCGGCGTTTAGCCTGTTCGCTGAACAACTGGCTCATGTCGATACCGACACCAGTAATGGCGTGATCCCGGGCCCAGGTACAAAGCATTTCCCCCGAGCCACTGCCGAGGTCAAGAATGCGAGCATCCGGCTTCATACGTAGTACATGGCCCAGCGTGGCGTACTTCTCTTCGGTGAACGGGTTGTGGATGCGATGTTCGCTTTCACTTATGGTAAAAATACGTGGGATATCCAATGCTGAATTCCTTTTATTGTGTTGAGTATTAAGAGGAAGTTCCTCTATGTTTTTTGCTTTTTCAGCCAGCAGAGCAAATAGCTTTCCTTCAAATGTCTCGCTGACTGGCCAGTCGTGGCTTTCAGGAGGAGGAAGCAGGGTAAATCCGACATTATCGAGCAGGCTGAAGTACTCGTCATTGCTCAAGGCCGTCATCTGGCTGCCGAAACGGGTGGTATGACCATTTGCTTCAGTTATTCCCTGACGTTTAACTTCTTCGAAAGTATGGACTTCAGTGAGTAGCCGATCATCAGGCTCCAGCCGTAGTGCGCAGCGGCTGATGATGGTGCACGCATCCGTCAGTTCTCCAAACGTCATCATGATGAAATCGAGCGACCTATCAAGGGTATTGAAATCCATTATGCTCTCCTTAGCGGTTATCAAGCTGTGCACGAACATTATTCAGCCCGGTGGTGTTGATACGGTACGGCTGACCGTTGACGGACTTGATAAGTTTTTTAGCTTTGAGTTTTTTGAAAGTGGAGAGGGTGCAGTCGGTGAGCAACAGCCCTTCACGGGTGTAGCATTCAACGGCGGTGATGCGACCAGACGCATCGCGGACGTGCGCGATACGACCACCTTTAGCGAGAACGTGTAAGGTACGTTGTTCCTGACGGGATAAATTCATACTGGAAAACCTGTTTAATCATCATGTGCAAAATTCGCAAACACACTGCGGTGTTCGCATTCGATTTCGGCGCATTGATAATCAGTTCGGCCTGAAAAGGTCGATAAACTGATTACCGGATGATTACATTCTCCAGCATCAAAGCCTCGGGTTGAGTTGAAAGGTATTTACAGGGTTAATGTTAACACACAATTTAAATATGGGTATGTACAGTACAATAAAGTGTGATTTACTTCATCAAATTCCTTTTTTAACTTTGGCATGCTCCCCCGTTCATTCACATAGAATGCTGTTAGCAATGTCTGTTCCTCGAACAGAGCAGCACCATGAGTTCTGTTTATGGTTAGTTTAGTGCCAGAAGATGAATCCTAAGTTTTACTCAACTTAATGGCTTAGTTTCAAGTCTAAGAATAAAGAAAATTATGGGAGGAAGGTTAAAAGGCTAGCAGGAGCAAGCCTTCTAACGCGGGAGATATTGTTTAATTTCTCAGATAAACATTTAAAAATACGTTTATATGTATATTAAATATTTTAGATATGATTATTAGATGATCTGCATAAATTGAAGTATTTCCACTTTCATATTCGTTATAATGGCTGTCTGTAATATTTAGACTATCTGCCATTTCATGAGTTGATATTTTTTTATTTACTCTAATGTTTCTTATATATTCACCAAGGTTCTTATTTCTTTGTGTGGTTTTTTTCATTATTATCTTTCTATCTATTATATTGGTGTTAGCGCAGTATTTTATTTAAATTTATTTACAGATAAAGGTATTGATTTCTACGTGGCAATGAATTTGAATATAAACGCAATCCTAAATTAATAATTTCGCCATCACTCTCTAATTCTTTTAATAAAGAAACAAAGAAGGATTCGACACTAATATTTAATTTTATTAAAAATAGTAAAATTAGGCTGAATGATATAGTATTAATACCATTTTCATAGCGTGAAACCTGCTGTTGGCTGACATGAAGTAATTTGCTTATGTCTTCTCCGGTCAGGTCATTTTCAATGCGTTTTTGTCGTAAATAATTTCCAATTAAGATGTTTACTTTGCTATTTAAAATAGCACGATCCATATTAACCTCTATAGTGAGTAAGAATTTTCTGAGATAAAAATTAGTCAAATAATAATATTAAGTACAATCGTTTATAACGCTTGATGGAATATTTTTCATCGGTATAAACGATTGATACGAAAAAATCAATCGTTTGATTTTATTTTTGTTTGGACTTAATTCCATGATAAATAACAATTAATTTGATATTTCTTGTTTTTAAAATATTACAAGGCAAATGAAGTGGCAATTGCGAATACACGCAATAAGAGTATTTGCGGTTTCATTTTTTATGGTATCTTGAATATTAACTTCAATGATTAAATTATGCTTATTGTTTAGTATTTTATTTATTTTGTATTTACATTCGATTTTTCTTATTTAATTTATACATATAATAATATTATCATTTACAACGCTGTATCATTTTTGAAATAAAATATTATCAATTGAAATATTTTGTTACAATATAACTGGTTTACTAGTGATAAAACAATCTGGAAAATTTTCTTATGTGCTGATTTTATCGTAAATAATAATGTGCTTATATTAAATCTAGCCGCAATTATTTAGAGTATCGGCAGTGATTTTATATACTTGAGGAGATTAATTATGGAGGTTAAATTTTCACTTTATGTTTCAGTATGAAACTATTTCTTGAGGGATACAATGGTGGAATTCATACAGCTATACTGCTTTTTAGTGATATATAACGTATAACTATATGCAGATACTGTGTAACCCGAAGTCACGCTTTTTGAAAAAAAGGTAGTGAACTAGAAGAAATGCAATAGTGAGGATGGCTGATATGGCTGAAGCTCATTAATGAACTGGAGTGATAACATGAACCGAAGTGAATTGGTTGATTATATTCAGCATAATTATGGCGTGGATCCTGAGACCCCTTGGGGGAAGTTCCCTGAGTATATTGTTTTTAGGAGAAGAAATAACGCAAAATGGTTTGCAGTTATTATGCGCATTTCATCAAATAAATTAGATACAAATAAAAATGAAGAGATGGTTAATATCGTCAACCTTAAAGCTCCCCCTGAACTCATTGGCTCATTGCGGTTAAAAGACGATATTTATCCGGCATATCATATGAATAAAGAGCATTGGATTACGATAAAGCTGCCAGGGAGCCTTACCGATAGTGAACTCAAAGAGTTAATCGAAGATAGTTATAAGTTAACAGCATAACAGTTTATTATATTGCACCCCATCCTTAGGGAAAGTTTCTATACTAGCTAGTTAAGTTTTTTAGCAATGATAAATAATCGAGGAAATGGCATTAAAACATAGCCATTATCTTGTTTTGGGTAAGTTTCTGTTAATAATTCATGATAACGTGCGAGAAATTGCTCTTTTTGCTTTTTATTTAAGTTTTCAAGGTAAGGCCTCAACCCTGTTGCTCTTAACCAATCAATGATTGAATCAATAGATGGCATGACGTGGTAATAAGTTGTTTGCCATATATCAACAGAGCAGGTAGCTGCTGAAAGCAAATCATAATATTCAGTTATTGATAAAAGTGCTGTTCTATATATCGCAGAAATGGATTGCTCATTGGCTACTTTGCGCATTAAAGCATGTGTGGGTTCATTCCAATTATTTGGCATCTGAATGGCTAAAATACCGCCACTTTGTAGTTGGTTAACTAGGTGAGGAAATAATACCTTGTGATCAGGTAACCATTGTAAGGATGCATTGGCAAATATAAGGTCCTGCTTGGTTTCAGGAACCCAGGTTGCGATGTTCGCTTCTGTAAACTGGCAATCAGGAAGATTCTTTCTCGCTTCAACTAACATAGCGGGAGAATTATCAACTCCCATTATTCTTGCTAATGGATACATTTCACGAAGTATCTGAGTTGAATTACCGGGCCCACAACCTAAATCAGTTAAATTACATGCGTTAGAGACATGAATATGACTGAGTAAGTCGTATGATGGACGAGTTCTTTCCCGCTTAAATTGTAGGTACAAGTCTGGGTTCCAATCTTGCATGTGTGAGCCTCATTGTATTATTAGATGATTAAATCATAACCTATGGCTGAGCATATTGTATTTCTGGCTAAATATGAATTATTTGCGTACCCATCAGAGCAGCTTGACCACCAACTTCTACCTGAATAATATTTTTTGTTTGCGAGTTAATTGTTACTTGAATTAATGACGGGCATCCCATTGCACGACCTTGTTCAAACAAAAAATGAGTTTCATTTGGTAAAACATAATTGACCAAATAGCAGCCAAGGGCTCCGCTAGCACTGCCTGTTGCTGATTCTTCATTTATTCCGTAGAGCGGTGCGAAATTTCGACAATGTGCTGTGGTCGAAGAGTTATGGTTTAGCTCAAATACATGAAAACCGATAGCTTTGAATTCACGACTTAGCCTTGCTATTGCCTCATAATTAGGCTGTAGCAAATCTAAATGACCAGCTTTAACTGGAATAATAATGTCGGGTAACCCTGTTGAAACTATCATGATAGGTAAGCCTGTTTCAGCAATAACTTCGTTAGTTATGCCAAGGGCTGTTGCTACTTCATTGATACTGGGCCCATTGCGTAAGGTTGGTAGTGTTTGCTCCATAACGATGTTATTTGGGCTAACAGACACGCTCAGAATACCTGCTTTGGTTTTTTGAGTGTAAAGCCCATCAGTAAGTTGCTTAAGTGAAGCTAAAGTAGAAAACACAGCTAATGTGGCATGACCACAAAAATCAACTTCACCTTCAGCAGTATAGAAATCTACTATAAAATCAGTTTCTTCGCCGTTATAGACAAATGCAGTTTCTGAAAAACCGACCTGCCGCGCAATAGCAATTTTTTGTGAAGTGCTGAGTTTTGGCGGGTTGAGGACAACACCTGCTGGGTTACCACCAGAATTATTTTGTGTGAAAGAATTGACAAGGTATACCAGGATAGCTTGCTCAACTGAATTGGTATTTTTATTTTGCATGGGGATCTTATTGATTGGTTAAAATTTAACAAGAAGTATAGACAATATATTAGCATTAACTCATTGTATAATAGAATAAATATAAACAATCTATTGAGATAACATGATAGCGATGCAGAACTCAATATTATAAAGAGTTAAGTTGAAGTTGATTGAAAATTTGATATAAGTTGGGTGATTTATTTTGATGCAGGTGAAAATAATTGAAATATATGCTGCATAAAATTATGCGGAAGAAATATACAAAATCCTTCAAGACCTAGATGAATAGTAAAAAATTTTATTTATATGGCAATAAAACTTATTATTACCTAAGCTAGGTAATAAGCCTCAACCATTAGAGCAATGTTCAAAGCTATGTTTAAGTTGTTTAATAGCATATTTTTCTATGTCTCTTAAATTCATATTCATGGTATCCAACCCTTTGATATCCATTTTAAGTGTATGAGTGGAGTTGTCGTCACCGATCAAAGTTATATGCAAGCCTGTAACTTTTGTATTTTCTTCTAATATATTTACTTGAGTTAGATTAAATCGCATAAAAGTACCTTTTATGTAAATTATAATTATTAATTAATTTACTCTAATTGCATGTTTATTTCCTTTACAAATAGTTAAAAATTGTAACTGTCATTGTTCTTAAAATTATCATAATAAATATATAAATTTCTCACGATTTATTACTTAAGTTTAAGTTATGGAGACGTCACCACCTATAGTATCCATGATAGATGCCTATTCCGTTGAATAATCGTCCGATTTATCCAATAAGATCTAGTGGGTAGCAAAATGAGGAAAATATCACAGGTTATTGAAGGGCGTTGTTTCTAAGGTATGCCATCATTTAGCAAAAAAAGCCCCTGCAAGCAGGGGTATCTAATGGAAATGTATATTTATAGTTATTGTTATAAGGTGCCTATTGCTTAGATAGGCTATCAGATAATACCAGTGATTAAGGATTAATCCAAATCAGAGTAAGCATAAAATTAAAATAAATGTTTTACAGGGAGGCTTGCGTTTGAAATTACTAAGCAACTAATTGTTTTTTAATATTAATTTCTTTTTTTAGAACCTAATTCCGAGTGAGT
This sequence comes from Providencia sp. CIM-Carb-044, assembly GCF_033901115.1. NCBI lineage: Bacteria > Pseudomonadati > Pseudomonadota > Gammaproteobacteria > Enterobacterales > Morganellaceae > Providencia > Providencia sp. CIM-Carb-044. The sequence continues at coordinate 523,451 of NZ_JAXADV010000002.1, read as the reverse complement.
GTAACTACATGATATCTAATGCTTATGATTAACTTATTGAGAATAATACATAAATCAAACTAAAGTTGGCGAGATGAATGTAAGGTTTTGACTGAATACAAAAACATAATAAGAGTAAAAACGAGTATTATTTTATAGATTATCTCACGGACAAATGGGAAATTATTGAAGTATAGTATAGGAACATAATTAAAAAGACAATTAAATCGGTTTTGACTTGAAATATAAAATATTACTCCCATAACAGCTATAAATAATCTTTTTAATGTAAGGGATAAAAGATGACTAATGCACAGTGGGTAATACAAGCATTAAATGCGGTATTGGGTGAGAATATTGGTTCATTGCCTGTGGCTAAACAGTATTTTTCGGATAAATATATTCAAGTTGTTGATGGAAAACAAATTGATTTTAATGAATTTATTGCACATCTGCAGGTATTGAAAGAAGCCACTGAGTCGATTGTTATTACTATTAAATCTATCGCAGAGGGGGATGGATGTGTTCATACTCAACATCTGGCAAAAGCCACTAAAAAAGATGGTTCAGTAAGTGAATTTGAGGTATTCGCTTGTTTTCAAATAGAAGATGGAAAAATTACCCGTTGCGAAGAATTAACAAGAATGGTTAAAGGTAATAATACTGATGAAGATTTAGGCTCAAGAACCTAAATCTTTATTGCTTGTACAATACTGAATACTACTATTGTGGGTAAAACCTATATTAAAACAAGGTTTTACCTTACTTCTATTCTATCTTATATTAACTTGGGTAAATTAACTGTAATCCAGTACCAACTTCTTGTACTGGTGCATATTTTGCCAAATGTATTTTTGCGTTGAGATCTGTACAGTGGCATGGGTGTATAAATTTTATATCCTGCTGGTTAAAGTAATTACCTGTTTTTTCCAAAATTTCTTTTGATGCTTGCTGTAAATGAAATCCACCTATGACAGTGACAATATTATTTATGCCAGTTACATGCTTTGCATATTCAGTAATATTACAAATTCCAGAATGAGAGCAACCCGTTATTACAATTAGGCCTTCAGACGTTTTAATTGCAAGTGCTGAGTCATCAAACACATAGTCATCAATGATATTATGATTGAAGTCGAGTGTAGTACCAATTGGCTCTTTTCCCTCAAAACTATTGAGTCTAGGAATTTGGCCTAAAAAAATCATCTTTTCAGAAAGATAGTATGGTTTTGTCGCTTCTATACAATGAAAATAAGAAGCTAAAATGTCTTTAGATGTATTTGTCCCGATGACTTTAGATTGAAATTTTTTGGGAATTAGCGCATCCGGATGGTATATCAGGTGTTTAGTTTCAGGTGCTTCAATGTTACGGCGGTCAAAGTGTTGAATTAGGTGACCTAAGCCCCATGTATGATCATTGTGGCCGTGAGAAAGTACCAGGTCAGTAATATCGGCAAGATCAATATGTAAAATATTCGCATTATCAATAAATATATCTGAATAACCTGTATCGAATAATATTTTTTTATCATCAGCTTCGATATAGTAGCAAACACCGGGTTCACCACAAAAATAACTATCAATCAGGGTATTATTATCTACAAGAACAGTAATTTTTATTGTCATCATGAGCTCATGTTTAATAGAAGTAATCGTAGTCTGTTGTATCAGATAAACAGTAACAAATTACTAAATGGCAATAAAATATAATTATAAAAATTGAGGAAATGAGAGGAATACGAGAAAATTATAAAAAAGGTCGGAGGCGACTATCGACAGCCAACCTCCTAAATAAATTGCGATATAAGCTTATACATTGCTAGGCAAATTTTTTTACTTCTTTACTTCTTGTTGAATTTCATCACCTGTTTCATGGGGATTGGTTGGCTCTGTATGAAAAATAGACATAATATCTTCTAATAGATCTGATTGAGCTTCTAAAGCTTTTAAGGATGATTGCAACTCACGAGTCATAGCTGCATTCGCTTGAGTGGTGTTATCTAATTCATTGATTGCTAGATGTATTTGACTCACCCCATGGGTTTGTTCATTTGAGGCAAGCGCAACACTTTGGATCATTTCATTGATATTAGATGTGTCTTGTGCAATTGAAACGATATTGTCATTTGCATCCGCTGCTAATTGGAAACAGTGGTTAATCTTATCATTTGAATTATTAATCAATAGCTTGATTTCTTTGGATGCTTGAGTACAACTAATTGATAATTCGCGCACTTCATTTGCGACGACCGCAAACCCTTTGCCATGTTCACCCACTCTGGCAGCTTCTACAGCGGCATTCAATGCTAATAAATTAGTTTGAAAAGCAATATTATCAATGGTTGAGGTGATTTTACTGATTTCTTTTGAAAAATCGACGATATCATCCATATTTTCTACAACATCAGAAATAAGTTCATTGCTTTTTTCAATGGTTACACTTGTCTCTGACATCAATTGGCACGATTGGTTGGTGTGAGCTGTATTTAATTTAAAAGATGAATCGAGTTCTTCGACACTGGCTGCGGTTTCGACAATTGCCGCGGCTTGTTGATCTGCTCGAATAGAAAGGTCGTGATTCATCTGGGTGATATCTCCAAGCTCAACTTTTATATGATGAGTGTTGTCATAGATATTTTTAACGATATCAATCAGCTTACTTTGCATATTAGATACATGCTGTTTAAGTAATTTAATTTCATATAAACCTTTGTTATCAAAGGTATGATATAGAACGCCATGGCTAACTTTCTCAATACCATCAATAACTTGGTTTAGTGGGCGAATAAAGAAAAACTGTAGGATAAATCGAATAAATAGAGTCACGAGGATAACGATTGAGATAGTAACGATTAAGCCAATCAAACTTTGCTTATACAATTGCTCACTTGCAAGAGCAATATCATGATAATTACTATTTAACTGTTGATGATAATTAACGTAGTTTTTCTCAAATGTATCTTGAAACCCTTGAGTAGGTTGGTTTAAAAAGTCATATGTTTTTCCTTGAACTAAAAATACAGAAAGTTCATTCAATGCAGCATATAACGCTTTATATGATTTTTCTAGTTCAGCAAATTCATCACCGTTTTTATAGATTGAGGCGGATGTGAATGCATCCCAATAGTTTCCTGTTTCTGTTATTTTTTTATGATAAAACTCGATGAGGCTATCTATGTCAGTGTTTGATGTTTTCATCTTATTGATAACCAATAAATGACGAGAGCTAGCGCGATTCAATGTGTTTCGTGCTTGTAATAAAGATTGCCACGTATTATTCAGTTGTGTTTGTTCATTATAAATAGTGTCGAGTTTGGATAATGTCTCTTGATATTGCTTTAAAGAACTAAAGAAAAACCAACAGGTTGAAAGAAGAAGGACGATAAGCAGGCCTGAAATAAACCAGACTAGAGTTGTCGTTTTAAAACCAGAAAAAGAGAATTTAGGTGAACTAAAATTAATTTTTTTTAAATTACCAGACATCATTGATTATTTCCTTTCATACCATCGAGTAGTATGTTTGAACGCATACTAAGTACGACTTCTAAACATAACATGATTAACCATGAGCAAATCGAAGCTGTCCGATAGCTAAAAAGTTATATGTAGTCACGCGGAAGCATCAGGCGTAGGGACTAAATGAATGTATCGGCACTAACTCTGGATACTTTATATCCAACAATTTGACTTAGCTCATAAAATTGAAAGTAATTAAGGGGTTTTACTGATCGAGAGAGAATGGGAGGAAATAATTGTTGTACATTGCTACTTAGAATACAGTTAATTTACGAATTATTTGTGATAATAATAGTCAACCTTTAAAACTTTGGCTTTGAGTGCGGTATGCTTTCTTTATTCTTTAAATGCCTTTTAGGCGCTTTAGCTGTATTGATTATTGCACTGTTTTCGCGTAGTAAAATTTACTATATTGCAGGTTTAGTTCCATTATTTCCTACATTTGCATTAATTGCACATGTTATCGTTGTACAAGAACAAGGCACAGAAGCACTAAGAAAAACGGCATTGTTTGGGCTGTGGTCACTCATCCCTTATGCAATGTATTTATTAACGGTATATTTGCTAGCAACGAAAATGACGGCTTGGGGAAGTTTAAGTATTGCAACTGTTATTTGGATAATAACAGCAGCAATATTGGTTTATATATGGCAACTCACTCAATAAATAACATAGGGAGAAATAATTAACTGTAAATAATGATAAAACTAAACTATCACGATAAGCTGATAGCTTAAGCCTTATGGGCTATAGTCGCAAAAATCTAAGTATTAACTATAATGATAAGCAGTGTTTTCCATTGAGTTGTACAGTTAAAATGTTATTAAGAACCTTGGTATTATTATTAGTTGCTGGTTGCGCGTATATTGCAGGAATTATGACTGAAATTAAACTTGATCCTGAGTTAGATACTGAAGGTCGAGTGAAAAGTTCTGTCGAAGATTTTCTTGCTTACCCCTCAGCTGCAAATTATAAAAATGTTCAATACTATGTATTGACCAAAAGTGAAGAGGGGGATGAAACTGGCTATTATTGTGGCGAAGTCTTTGGTTTTGAAAATGAATTACCCCATGGCTATAAAAGGTTTATCGTTAGACTCCATAAAAATAGAGCTGGCAAGGTAATGATATCCATTCCTTTTGTAGAAAAAACAGATGATATTATTCCCGCAGAGCAATTTGAATCTGTGTGGGACAGGTATTGTAAAAGAAGCTAATTTAATATAGCTCGTTGAGTGACAAACAAAACGAGCACCAATAATATTAATTTGTTTTAACTGCCATCGTTGCTAGGAATGTGGGCAGATAATTATCAACGACAAATCGTGGATTAGGTTGCCAGTCTTCTTTAAAGCCAGTGATATAAAAGCCTACCTTTATTTGCCCTCCAATAAGATCTGTTAATGAGTGACCGAACACAAAAGCTTCTCGCCTTGCTTGCTTTTGCGCTATTTGCTCTGTTGATAGGGTTGATAGCTCGGAGTACGGCATAGTATGACTTGGTTTTATTATGCCTTGCTCATCATATCGCTTATCACGTTCTCCAATGAAAACAACAGGATTAAAAAAACTGGATAACAGTCGTCCATTTGGTTTTAAAACACGGTAGCATTCTTGCCAGACCGGGTTAACATCTGGAATATACAGGTTAGAAATAGGGTGAAATATTATATCAAATGATTCATTCGCAAACATGTGTAATGAGCGCATATCACCTTGAACAATCTCTAATGTTAAATTATCCCTTTCTGCCACCATTTTGTCTTGCTCAAGCTGTTTTTGAGAAAAGTCAAAAACAGTCACATTCGCCCCTGCGGCAGCGAGTACTGGAGCTTGTTGTCCTCCAGCAGAGGCTAAGCAGAGAATTTTTTTATCTTTTACATCACCTAACCAAGCGTCATCAACAGGAGTTGGAGTTAGATGAACCTGCCACTTTCCTTTTTTAGCTTCATTGATAGTTTTGGAATCAACGGGGGTTGACCAAGCAAGTTGCGATTCTGCTTGTTTATCCCATGCTTTTTGGTTGGCACTCATGAAATCTGTCATAAAAAGACCTTCTGCATACAATAATTTGTCACAGTGTAGCAAAAAATGAGCAAATTGAAATAAAAATGTACCGGTTGGTACATAATTAATTTCCTACCATTAAATGATATGAGGTGCCATTAAATTCAAAATTAGTGACATTACTCATTCCTATCTTCTTATGTGCAAAAAGGGACCTAAGATTATCTGCATTGATAAATGCAATAGGCTTTCCTTGGTTATACGAACATACGCTATCAAAAAGGATCTTTAGAATATTTTTTCCTCTATAATTTCTATCAATACAAACAGGGCCATAGAACCAATTATTCTGTATAATTTCCGTATGCTGTTTAATGATCAAATGTGCTATAGCGGGTAGGGATGAAGAATGAGGATCAAAGCTAAATACGACTGCGATAATTTTATTTCCATCTCTGGCTATAACAGTAGTTAGACTCCCTGAAAACATAGCGTTGACTTTAGCTTGAGGATATTCACCGAGTAACCCACCTTGTTGGGATTCAGAATTAGATTGCAATAATTGAGCCACAGCAGGACAATCTGATTGTGTCATTAATTCATATTTAATATTCATTATTCCCTCGTAATGATTGCTAAATACGTTTAAATTTATGATATGAAGAGTAGCGGGATTTGTGGGAGCACATTGTAATGTGTTACTTCTAACCCCATAATATCGGTTATTTATTCTTTGTCTATTGAATCAGTATGTTAACTAAATTTTATCCAGTATTTTTACTTGTTATTTCAAATGTATTTATGATGTTTGCTTGGTATGGACATTTAAAATTTACAACAAAGCCACTGTATGTTGTTATTTTCTTTAGCTGGTTAATTGCATTGGTTGAATACTGTTTTGCGGTGCCAGCTAATCGGTTAGGGCATCAGTACTACAGTGCAGCTGAATTAAAAACAATGCAAGAGGTGATAACACTCTGTGTTTTTGTTCTTTTTTCGGTGTTGTATTTAGGTGAAAGTTTTACCATTAATCATTTAATAGGTTTTATTCTCATTTTTGCGGGGGCCTTTTTTATATTTAAGGGGCCATTTTAACAAAAAGAGCAGTTTGAGCTGCTCTTTTTGGATTTGACTTAGTTTATACCCATCCTTTTTCATGGAATTGTTTCAGTATTACAACAAATTGCTGCATTTCCTCGGGGGTTCCTAGCGTTAATCTATTCCAGCCAACCGCTGGTGGAAATTCACGACCTACCATGACATGAGCATCAGCCATACGTTGTTGATAGGTTTTTACGTCCCCTTTAACTTTATGGAAAATAAAATTAGCCTGTGATGGAGCATATTCCAGCCCGATTTTGTTTAATGCTTTTTCTACGATTTTTCTCGATATATCGTTGGATTTTAGGCTGTATTGAATAAATGATTTATCCTTTAGTGATGCAATCGCAGCAACCGCACCTGCTGTATTAGTATTATCAATAGATAAAAACGTATCTACAGCAGCAATAATTTCGGGAGTTGCGACCCCATAGCCGACTCTTAAGCCTGCTAAGGCAAAAATTTTAGAGAAGGTACGTGTGACAATCAGGTTGTTTTGACCTTTTTTGACTAATTCAATAGCACTTGTAAAGTTCGGGTCTTCAACAAACTCAGCGTAAGCTTCATCAACGATAAAAAATGTGTTGTCAGAGTCTTTACTCAGCCACTTATCAAGCTGGCTATAAGGCGTGATCATTGCCGTCGGATTATTTGGGTTACAAATATAGACCATTGATAAACCATCAAAGTCATTAGCGGCTTGTTCCATTTTTGCTAAGTCAAATGATAAATCGGTTTTTAAAGGAATTTTCGTTATCGTCACCCCTAATGGTAGGGAGTATAGCTCTGCATAATTGAATGTTGGGTCAGGTGTGACGAGCTGAATATTGATACCCCGTTTCTTCGCTTTATTTGCCAACATCGCGACAGTGGCTTGAATGGTTTCAGATGAACCATTGCCTATACTAATGTTCTCATCGGATAAACTGTAGAGCTCACCAATATTCTTCTGTAATTCAGCACGAGCATCATCAGGGTAGCGGAATGCATTAGGTAATGCCTTAATGATAGCTTCTTTAGCCTTTTCGGACATCCCTAATGAGTTTTCATTGAAATTCAATAGTAATGGGTGTTTTTCACTCGGTAAGACAATGTTACTATTTTGTGCAACCGCATGATTAAACAATGAATTAAGCGCAAGCCCACCAGCCACTAATGAGCTGGATTTAAGAAATGAACGACGATCCATAGTTATTCCCTGAAATTATTATTTTTGAATGTATTAGATTACTCATAATTATCTCAAAGTAAATAATTATATAGATAAAATGACTTTTTATTCACTTTATTGTTTGGGTTAACTATTTCAAATCATTGCATAGGAAATTCAACCTTATCTATTTAATTGATATTAAAAGATAAAATTTTTTAACTCGGGAGTGACTAGAATAATAAGTAATTGTGCTATGAATTAAATTCGTTATATAATAATTTATATGATGATTATTTGGCTATAATAGGAACAATAATGAAGCTATACATGTTTTATGTGGGTGGTAACGCAGGTAAGTCTAATATTGAAGTGCATGATGTTCAGTTTGTGGCAGCAGAGCAACCTACAGATGCTTGGCCGACATTAAGAGAAAATTGGTTTGGTGATAAAGACAAGCTCCATATTGATGGCTATGCAGTGATTAATTGGGCAGATGGGTTTGAAATAGAATTACGAAAAGAACCCTCAACAAGTGAATATCGCCTTTATTTTGTTAATGTAGGTGGATATATTCCAAGCAACCTTGCGGAATTACACGAGTTTGATTTATTCGTTGCTAAAACTGCACATGAGGCTAAACAAAAAGCACTTCAGGCGCTATTAACAAATAGTCAGCAACAACATAAAGATAATTTGAAAGATGTGGATGATTGCTTATTACTACAACAAGTTGGTGATTTTTATATACATCTAACTGAAAATAAAAATGGAAATCACTTTATTCCTCAGTGGCAAGGTTACCAGCCAATCGGAATATAAAATAATACCAAGGGTAGTGTTATTCTACCCTTGGTAAAAATTACTGACCTTGTACAGGGGTATTAGGCGTAATTTCTACAACTGCAACTTTAACCATATATTGTTTACCATTTTCTCCTTTAGGAGCATCTGCAGCAATTTTTTTCAGTGTTTCATCTGGCTGAGCTGTTTGAATTGATGTTGAATACTGCATCATACCACGGTGACGATTTGCATAATTAGAGTGACGATAATTATCACAAGGTCTATCATTATATTGGTGTTGATTTTGGTACCCACCACGGTGCCATGAACCATTCCCATCCCCTGGGTAAGCAAATGTTGAAAAACTGATAGCGATTAAACTTGCACTAAGAATTAATGGCTTTAATATATTCATGTGATATCTCCTTTAGAATATTTATTAATTATCATTCTGCCATTCTAATTATGTAATTCAATTACATTTACTTATCTAAATGAATAAACCATAATTCAGTCACTTTATATTCATTGTTTCTTCACAATGAAAATAGTTTGTTAATGAAATGAGAGTGAGGTTAAATTATAATTCTCTGTTGGTTTTGTTTTATTGTTTTTCATTGAAAAACTTAGCGAGTTTGCTGATTGATATAATTGATGCAACGGCAATATCTTTATTATAATCATCACATAATACTAACAGTCTATCGATGGCGGCTTCTTGTTCAATTGAACAAATATAATCACCTAATGCATTTATTGCAGCTATTTTAACATCATTGTTATTGCCATGAGTTAAGTTAACGAGATTTTTAACGATCTTTTCTTTCATAAAAATAGATTAAATTAGTCTAACAGTATAGAGGTTAGTATAAAACTAGCTAACAAAATAAAAAATGTTTTTTTTATTAATGTTAAGTTAATAGATATAAATTGAATCAATAGTGATAGGAATGTTTTAGAAAAATTTTCAATATTAAAGTTCGATTTTTATGAGAAAATAGCAATTGGTTAGAGGGAATATCAAATAGTAGAGCCAAAAGCTCAAATTGTTTATTCAAACTGATATAATCCATTTATACTAGTTCGATTTATCATAAAGTAGAAAGGGTGATGCGTTGAAGCGTATAAAAACAAAATTACTGATTGTACTGCTATTGGCTTTAGGAGTATTTGCATACCATTCTTATACGAGTATTGGTGATTCAGATGTTAAAAATGAAGCACAAAGCTTGGTGGAAAAGAAATTCGGCAACTCATCAGCAGTTGAGTTTAGTGATGTTGAAATAGTACAAAAAAATGAGTTTAAGGAAGGGGAGAGTTATCGAGTTTGTGGCTTATACCATTTATCTTCCCAAGACGACGCTCTGCCATTTGTTGCGAATGTGATTGTTAAGGAAGGGGGTTTTTCTGAACATGGGCAGCTGATTATTAGTGAAACACCGGAGTTACAATTTTCTATTGAACAGTTGTGTGTTAAAAAACAAGCTAATTGATAAAAAAGCGCTCAAAGTAAAAGTTGAGCGCTTTTTTGTTTCCTAGAAAAATTAAATGATTAAGATTTATTCAAAAGAAGTTCAGTTTGAATTTTACAAGCTGAAACAGAATCATTTAATGATTTATTGAAGTCAGCTTCATTAGCAAATTTAGATTTATTGCTACGTACGGTATCAATCGCTGAAGTTAGATTTTTGCGGAGGTCTGACTCAACAGTGGCTAATTGCTTGAGATCGACATTTTCACTTTTCAGTTTAGCAATGGTTTCTTGGGTTAATTCACTGCTAGTTTTGTCAGTGCTGTATGCTTCACTTAGTGCTTGACCTGTGATTTCACAATAATCGTTGGCTATCTCACTAATATTTAATGGGGCATTATCAGCCATAACAAGGGCTGGGGCCAGGCAAAAAGCCAGTAATAAACGCTTCATAGTCATACCTCTATTTTGCACACAATGAATAATAACTCTATCTGGTATTAGAGAAATACTATAGCAGATTAGACCTAAAACGGGGGATGTCGAATGGGTTTTAGCATGATTTCATAAAAAAGAGCCAGTATAAATACTGGCCGCTATAATTAGCAAAAGCAATGTAAATGAAAATTGCGTTATATACATTACCATATAACGGTGTGAGGTAAAGCGATTTCCACTTATTTTGGTGAAAGTTAAGATTAAGTATGATCTTGATCAGAGTTTGGATAAATATTGGAAGAGCGTTATTGAAATATAGGAGAGTTAAAACAACCAGCTAGCGATCATGCAGACCACTGCTGGTTCTATTCATAACCTCACAGAGAGCTTATTGTTTTAACCAATGACCATGTTTTAATACATCTTCGACAAGTTCATGTAAAACAATATGTGCTTCGTTATCATCATGAAAGCCTTTAGTTTGAAAGGTTGTTGGGCCATTATCATGAGTAATCAATAGATAACTACCAGGGTAGACTTCTAAAACGCGAGCTTTCAGTTCTGCAATGAAGGATTCATATGATTTTTCAGGGAGCTGAGAAAGTGGGTCATCAGATAACTTAATATTAATTTCCATGCGTTAACCTCTTGTTTATAAATTTAATTAAGCTCAGTTTATTGTTAAGTGAAAGCATAAGCAATAATCTAATTATGATGATTGCAATTTGATTGATTTCGGCGTTGTGAATTAACGTTATTCATTGAGTCAATATTCCAAATAGCAAATGAGTTAAATAAAGTTAATATGAAAAATGTTTTAGTTAGAGGATAAGCTAATTAAAATTGACGATGTGAAATAAATAATAGGCTTTTATTTGTTTAAGTGACTATTTGATTAAAATAAATACTATAATTCAATCATTTGATTGGTTTTTTGTTAAATAATAAATGATTTTATCATGCTTAGATTTTTCAATATGTTACATGTATTTTTTTGTAAATGTCTAACTTGTTTTTATTAAAACGTAATGTAGTTAATGATTGTTCAAGCGAAAATCAATTTACATTAAAGATAAAAAAATATAATTTCTGATAATCATATTAAGATGATTTGGCTTTTGTAAGCTGAACTCCTTTTTCTGGAGTTATATTTTAAATGTGAGGTTTTGATTTTCGATTAACTATTTATTAATCGTTCTAATAAAAAAGGAGTGTAATTTGATAGAATTTATAAACTCATTAACTAATTTTATTTGGGGTTCTTTACTTATTTATTTATTACTGGGTGCCGGCCTGTATTTTACTCTTCGATCAGGGTTTATTCAAATTAGGCATTTTGGTCATATGTTTAGTGTCTTAAAAAATAGTAAACAGTCCGATAGTGCGGGTATCTCATCTTTTCAGGCATTATGTACAAGTTTAGCCGCTAGGGTCGGCACAGGAAATTTAACCGGAGTTGCAATTGCGCTAACAGCAGGTGGGCCAGGCGCTATTTTTTGGATGTGGGTCGTCGCTGTACTCGGAATGGCTACGTCTTTTATTGAGTGTACTCTCGCACAGTTATACAAAACCAAAGATGATAAAGGAAACTATCGAGGTGGGCCTTCATATTATATGCAGAAAGGCTTAAACCAACGCTGGATGGGCGTATTATTTTCCATTTTCCTGATTATTGCCTTTGGTTTAGTATTTAATGCAGTACAAGCTAATTCTATTGCTCAAGCAACCGCAGTCGCCTTTGATTTCAATCCAATTTATGTTGGCATTGGCTTAGTTTTATTAAGCGGAGTTATTATTTTTGGTGGATTGAAATCCATTGCGAAAGTTGCTGAATTAGTTGTTCCAGTTATGGCGTTAGCTTATTTGTTATTAGCTTTTTGGGTTGTTGGGCACCATATTGAACGATTACCTGAAGTTTTTATGCTGATAATTCGAAATGCATTTGGTCTGCAAGAGGCTGCGGGTGGGGCTGTCGGTTATGGTGTTGCCCAGGCAATGACACAAGGAATTCAACGGGGGTTATTCTCTAACGAAGCTGGGATGGGGTCTGCACCAAATGCAGCGGCATCTGCGGCACCTTATCCACCACATCCTGCGTCACAAGGGTATGTACAGATGCTTGGTGTATTTATGGACACCATCGTTATTTGCAGTGCGACCGCCATTATTATTTTATCATCTGGCGTTCTAGAAAGTGGAATGGATAACATTAATGGGATTGAATTGACACAGCTTGCTCTTTCTTCTGCTGTCGGTAGCTGGGGAAGTACGTTCATTGCAATTGCTATCTTCTTTTTTGCATTTACATCAATCATTGCTAATTATGCTTATGCCGAAAGTAATATGATTTTTCTCGAGAATAATCATACAGCTGGGTTATTTATTTTCCGTTTAGCTGCGTTGGGTATGGTGATGTTTGGTGCGCTCGCTGAAATGCCATTTATTTGGAAACTCGCAGACTTATCGATGGGCTTAATGGCGATAACTAATCTAATTGCGATCCTTTTATTATCGGGTATCGCTTTCAAACTTGCTAAAGATTATAACCAGCAGTTAGTTGCCGGCAAAATACCGACTTTTGATATCAATCAACACCCTGAATTAAAGAAACAGTTTGAGGAAGGGATATGGGAAAAAGAAGAAGTTGATAAGTGGGTTGAGAAAGAAACATCTCGCTAATACAAAACATTTTAAGCATAAAATTCTTAGGTGATAGCCTGAGAATTTTTTTTATGAAATATTATCAATGCGTAATAAGAATAAGCGCTTGCATTATAATTATTTGAGCTATAAGGTTTTTTAAGGTGATAAAATAAATGTATTATTACAATAAATACCAATTTCGAAACTAAATAGCTGAGAAAATTATGAAATTGAATCAGTATGCCGCAACGCTGTATGGGGTTATATCAATCTTGTTGTGGAGCACAATGGTAGGGCTGATCCGTAGTGTAAGTGAAAACTTTGGGCCTGTGGGTGGTGCTGCATTAGTGTATACAGTCGGTTCGCTTGTATTGGTACTCGTTATGGGGATACCAAAAATAACGAAATATCCTAAACGCTATTTGCTTTGGGGAACGGTGTTATTTGTTAGCTATGAAATCTGTTTTGTTTTGGCGTTAGGATTAGCTAATAACCGGCAACAAGCTATTGAACTTGGTATGGTGAATTATTTGTGGCCAAGTTTTACTATCGCACTTGCTGTGTTTTTTAACCGCCAGCGTTTCACTTTATTATTAGGATTAGGGTTGGTTTTAGCTTTTATGGGGTTGATCTGGGTAATTTCAGGCAATCAGCCATTGTCGGTGCAAACTATTTTGGCAAATATACAAAGTAACCCACTTTGTTATTTTTTAGCTTTTATTGGAGCCATTGTTTGGTCATTTTATAGTAATGTTACCAAGCGTATTTCTGGTGGTCACAATGGCATGGTATTATTTTTCATCATGACTTCTATTGGGTTATGGATTTTGTATTTTTTTAGTACGCCAACAGCGTTTATTATCAATAGCGAAAGCCTGTTGTTATTACTCGTTGCCTCTATTGCGACTGGTGGGGCGAATGCATTATGGACATTTGCGGTTATCAAGGGCAATGTGGCTTTTCTAGGGACGCTTTCTTATTTCACTCCAGTTATATCGACAGCATTCGCGTCTATGTTGTTAAGTACCGCATTAACGTTAAGTTTTTGGCAGGGTGTGTTAATGGTGACAATGGGGTCGGTGATTTGCTTTTTAGCGACTAGGCAAAAACCAATACACGGTTAAAAATGGCAGCGCATACTGGTGTAAGCGCTGCAACGGAAAATATACTGAAGTGAAATTTTTTGCGGGCTTATACATTAATAAACTTATTAATGGCGACAGCAACACCATCTTCATCATTGGTTGTGGTGACAAATTTAACCATTTGGCGAATTGGCTCTAAAGCATTGCCCATTGCGACAGAAACACTGGCGTATTGCAGCATTTGAATATCATTGTTTTGGTCTCCAATACTCATGACTTTATCCGGTGTAATGCCTAGTTTTTCACAGATACATTCTAACGCAGCGCCTTTACTTGAGGTTTTATTTGATACCTCAAGGAAATATGGGCTTGTTCGAGTTAAAGAGTAATTATCAAAGACATTCTCTGGAATATAGCTGATACCCATATCTAATTTTTCTGGATGGTCAATTATCATAAACTTAGTAAATTCCAGAGAAGAGTCCATTTCATTAACGGGGCAATAGATAAGCGGAGTGTGGGTTAGATAAGCATCTGCCACCGTATAGTGACTAATATGGCGGTTTGCCGTGAACATGCTGTTATCCGCAAGAGCATGCATGTGGACCCCGACATTTCTAGCCAGTTCCTCAAAATATTGGAAGTCAGCGAAATCTAACAAATTTTCTGCCAGATGACTGCCATCATTGGCTTGGTGAATGACACTACCATTATTACTAATACAGTAGTTATCCGCTGTATTTAAATCTAATTCCCGCAGGTAGGGGGATATACCCGAAAATGGCCTACCGGAGGCTAAAATAATATGGACACCTTTTTGCTTGGCTTGAGTGATGGCCTCTTTTACTACGGGAGATATTTGGTGTTGGGAGTTAAGTAATGTGCCATCTAAATCAATGGCGACCAGTTTGATTGACATCCAATGCCTCCTAAAATTCGTGCTTTCTGCCAATACCTTACTCCAATTATTCGGAATGTAAATTATACAAATAGTTATAATTTTACGCGTACTAGAATAATGGGTATTTGATGTGAAATTGAACAGAATATAACGCAGGAACTCTGTTCAATAGTCAAAGGTTGAAATGACAATGTTTTATAGCATCAGTGTGTGAATCAATAGATTAATGCGGCTAAAATATTCTCACTCATAATTATGAATCAAATGAAGCGGTTGCTTAACATCTAATTGGATTTGGTCATTCTGTCTAAAATCAAATGGCGTAATGCCATATTCCTTACGAAACATATAGGTAAAGTGGGACTGTGACCCAAAACCAAAATCCAGTGCGATATCGAAAATAGACTGGTTGCTGTTGCGCAGTAAGTTAACCGCACCAGCAAGACGGCGTTGGCGGATGTATTTACCCAGTGAAATCCCTGTGACTTCTTTAAAAATTTTTTGCATATGCCAAAGTGAATAGCCTGAATAAGCCGCGAGCTCTTCTAAGTGGATCACGCGCCCTAAGTGTTCTTCTATCCATTTACTCAAAGCATAAACAAGTGCTAAGTGGTTATCTTGTGGCATCTCAAATGTTTTCTAGTTTTACGGTAGCAGAAGTATACACAACTTCATTTCATCATGACAAAGGCTGCTTGTGCGGTATTTCCTATTTTTAGGATAAAAAAAGCACAATCAGAATAAGTTAATGGCCAATAGCACCTAAAATGAGCGAAATTTTTGTAAAAAGAGGTCAATTGCATATTTTCCTCAAATTTAAGGCTCGAAATTAGAGTACCATTTATTTTATAAACGCATTACGTGCAATGCCATAAGTGATATCAATCATAAAATGGCAGTACCTTAGTATTGTAATCATTTGAAAAATAAAATCATCATAGAAATATGAAGGAATTATCGGTGTTTGGTCGTAAATTAATTATTGTTATAAGCGCAATCTTGGCCTGTATTTTTCTCTATCTTTTAGCGATGGATAGCCTGTGCGACCAAGGTGGAGAGGACTTTATTTTTGGTATTTGTCGTGTAACTGACTTGTTACCATTTTGAATTTGCTTTTTAATGCACAATCCATGATATTGAGTTGGGGTAACTATCCTGCGGTATCATTTTGTTATGTGATGAAAAAAAATAACTAATAGCACCAGCTTCTGGTTCGTAGAATAGGGTAAAAACAGCGCCAGATGAATGTAGTGTTAATAAGAAAATTCAAATAAACTTGTGTCATTATCATTAGTTTGGGCGATAAAAAGCAAGTAAGAGGACGAAAGGGTAAAGTTATGGCGCAACAGCAACAGACGCTAAAGCGGGGATTAAAAAATAGGCATATCCAATTGATTGCTTTGGGAGGCGCTGTTGGTACAGGGTTATTCCTCGGAATAGCAACAACCATACAAATGGCAGGGCCATCAGTTTTACTGGGCTATGCATTGTGTGGGTTTATTGCTTTTCTTATCATGCGCCAGTTGGGAGAAATGATTGTTCAGGAACCTGTCGCGGGTTCATTTAGCCACTTTGCATTTAAGTATTGGGGGGGGTTTGCGGGTTTCCTCTCAGGGTGGAATTACTGGGTTATGTTTATCCTTGTTGGGATGACAGAACTGACGGCCGCAGGTAAATATATGCAACACTGGTGGCCTGAGCTCCCGATATGGGTTTCTGCCGCGGTGTTTTTTATTGCGGTGAATGCCGTTAACTTGGTTAATGTTCGCTCTTATGGGGAAACGGAATTCTGGTTTGCATTGATAAAAGTTATTGCTGTCGTAGCTATGATTATTTTTGGTTGCTACTTACTACTTAGCGGTCATGGTGGCTCACAAGCGAAAGTGAGTAACTTATGGGAGTATGGCGGTTTCTTTGCTAATGGCTTTAATGGGCTAATAATGGCTTTGGCTATTATTATGTTTTCATTTGGGGGCTTAGAGCTAGTCGGTATTACGGCCGCAGAGGCAGAAGACCCAGATAAAAGCATTCCAAAAGCGATAAACCAAGTTGTGTACCGTATCTTGATTTTTTATATTGGCTCGTTAGCCGTATTGTTAGCGTTGTACCCTTGGGTTGACCTTGATGGCAAAACAAGCCCATTTGTATTAATTTTCCACGAATTAGGGGACTTACTAGTTGCTAATTCGTTGAACGTTGTCATTTTGATCGCTGCGTTGTCTGTTTATAACAGCGGGGCTTATGCGACAAGCCGTATGTTGTATGGTTTGGCACAACAAAGTAATGCACCTAAATTTCTTGCAAAAGTGAATAAAGGTGGCGTTCCAGTCATGGCTTTATTAGTTTCAGGTATTGCGACTTCTGGCGGGATTTTAATTAACTTTGTGATGGAAGGTAAGGCTTTCGAATTATTAATGTCATTGGTTGTGACGACGTTAGTTCTGAACTGGATTATGATTTGTGTTTCAAATTTGAAGTTCAGAGCGGCAATGAACAAACAAGGTGTTGAAACGAAATTTAAAAGCATTTGGTATCCATTTGGGAACTATCTATGCTTAGCATTTTTGCTGTTAATTTTAGGGATTATCCTGACAATGGACGGCTTACGTATCTCGGTATTAATTATGCCATTATGGATAGCGGTTCTATGGGTTGGGTACCAGTTCTCAGGGGCTAAAAAGCAAGATTTAGCTAAAAGCCAACAGCTGAGCTAAATTTGATTTTCTGATAATAAAAAGGTCGGTGGGAATATCCCACCGGCCTTTTTATACAGTAATGAAGTACTTAAATTACCATTGCCAACGTAACCAAGCGAATAATACGTTACCGTTATTATAAGTTCCCGGAATATAAGTGGCTTGTAGCGAAAGTTTGTCATATTCCACTGATACCAGAGGAAGCGGTGCTGGGATCGGAATATAGTACATATCCTTGCGAGCAGTAACACTGAGAGTGAAGCCAGCTCCCATGCGAAAACCATCAATGTCCCCGGGGATCCACATTTTTTGGAATGCATAACCACCAATTGGCTCCCAATCATTATGTGAATCTTTAAATGCCATTGCATAGATAGCATGCCAGTCATTGTCTTCATCATAACGATATTTACCAAAGCCCAGACCCCAAGGGCGCTCGTTATATTCATCTGTTTTTTTCTTGTCGTACATTGCACGGTTGTGCCAAGTCACAGCGGGAACGTATAGCTCATATTTGTCTGAGTCCCATGTGGTACTGACATTACTTTTAAATGTATCCCATAAATTTTCCGATTGCTCTTGTGCAACGGCAGGCGATGATATGCAGATTGAGGCGCTCATGAGTAGCGATGCACCTACGGCCAACTGTATGTTTTTATAAACTCTCATTGTAAATCCAGTTCTGTATCGCAGATATAAAAATGATGATTAGCTCGCTAATGATTATCAGATTAGCATTATTATTATAATTTTGAGCGAAATTATTTTAATTAAGATGTACAGAATATAACAGTATTTATTACATAGTTAAGGATAATAATTGGCTGGTCATGGTAGAACCGTTTAATTTTGCCTGTTTTTAAGTAGGATAACCGATAGATAAATTGGATGTTAACTTATCAGATTGGTTATTGAATAGGCTAATCCTCCTAAAAATAACCAATAATAATAGATAAGGTATTTCATTTTCTTATTAATAAGGCCGTTATTTGATAAGAAAAAATGAAAGAGAATTTTTTAATCAAGAATAAGAGAAAACATTGTGTCACTCATTATTGTTGTATTTAACTTTTTGTAATAAAAGATATTTTTAACAATTTAGGTGATTACGACTAGTAATGTTGATAGAGCAGACATTTATGAAAAATAGCGTGCAAACAAATCTAAAAAGTATGATGCACGTCAAATAATGACTTGTCTCAATGGGATGAAATGAGTGTTATAGGCGGCAGGTATAAGCTGCTGCATGTCAACACGGGTAGGAGCGAGTACTTAAAGGTTTATAGCATATACATTGCTGTGCGTAACTATGGCTTCTAACTAACAAAGGAACATCACCATGATGAAACGCCAAGAACCACTGACTGAATATCAAGCAAAATGCTTGGCTATCGCTACAGACAAAATATTATCACCAAAACAAAAAGCCAATTTTTTAGCGATAGAGGCCGATAGCAATATTCCTTACCTTGCGATGAGCCAACCCCTAACGGATGCGTTAAATGAACGTATTATTTGTGATATGTATGAAGGAAATGCACCGTATAAGCCACGTTATGTATTGCCCGATTATGTAAAATACCTCAAGCAAGGTTCAAAATACTTAGAGTTAGCCCCTGCTGAGGACTTTGATGACGCCCTTAATCATCTGATGATTTTGTACCACCACGTCCCTTCGGTAACCAATTTCCCTGTGTTTTTAGGGTATTTAGATAAAGTCCTCATGCCATACGTGGGTGAGTTGACAGAAGAACAACTGTATCCAAAACTAAAAAGATTCTGGGTGCAGTTAGACCGAACTCTACCTGATGCTTTTATGCATGCCAATAATGGGCCTGATGACAACGTTATTTGCCGTTTGATTTTACGTATTGATGCAGAACTGAAACAAGTCGCACCTAACCTGACATTTGTCTATCACCCACAACGCACACCAGAGTCGCTTTTCTTGCAAGCGATTGAGAATATTTGTGAATGTAGTAAGCCACATATTGCAAATGATATTGTTCATAGTGCGGCATTCGATAAACAAGGTTACGGTATTGTCAGTTGTTATAATGCATTACCTGTTGCGGGTGGCGGAAGCACTTTAGTTCGTATTAATTTGCGCGAAGTTGCGTTACGCAGTCAAAATTCAGCTGATTTTTTAAATGTGCAATTGAAAAAGTATTGTGAGTTACAAATGGAACTCATTGAAACACGTAGCGCATTTTTATATGAGGAATCTAATTTCTTCCAAACCAGTTTTCTTGTTCAAGAGGGGTTAATTGAGCCAGAACGCTTTGCACCGATGTTTGGTATTTATGGTTTAGCAGAGGCCGTGAATATCTTGATGGAAAAAGATGGCGTGAAAGGCCAGTACCAAGCGAATTCACCAGCTTTACCATTGTCTTATCAAATTAGTGAACAATTGGCAGACTTTGTTGAAACAACACCGGTTAAATATGGCTATAAAAACCGAGCTATGCTTCATGCGCAATCTGGGATTAGCTCAGACATAGGAACGACGCCGGGGGCTCGTATTCCATATGGTGAAGAACCCGATCCTGTGTCGCATATTCAAGCCGTTGCACCTCATCACAAACACTATTTATCTGGGATCAGTGACATTTTAACCATCGATGAAACGATTAAACAAAACCCGCAAGCATTAATGCAATTGTGCAAAGGGGCGTTTAGTTGTGGGATGCGCGAATTTACCGCAAACGTGGCAAGTAATGATTTAGTCCGTGTCACTGGCTATATGGTGCGTTTGTCAGATATCGAAAAATACAAAGAACAAGGTTCTAGAAGCAATACTACCTGGTTAGGTGAAGAAGCGACTAAGAACTGTAAAATTACAGCCCGTCAGCAGCGAGTCATCAGCAATGAGCAATCGATGCGCTACGCTGAATAAGGTTATTCCTTTTTCCTGCGTAGATGGGCCGGGCAATCGACATGTTATCTTTTTGCAAGGTTGCAATTTACGTTGTTTGAATTGCCATAATCCATATACTATGGCGCTTTGTGACCACTGTGGGGACTGCGTTTTAACCTGTCCTCACAATGGGTTATCATTTGTTGACGGTAAGGTTATATGGGATAGCGATGCCTGCCAGCTCTGTGACACTTGTTTGCAAACGTGCACTAAGAATTCAAGCCCAATGACAGTATCATTAAGTGTTAATGATGCTATCAATGACTTGAAAAAAAATGTTGCCTTTCTGAATGGCATAACCATTAGTGGCGGGGAAGCAACAACACAATTACCCTTTATTATTGAATTATTTAAAGCGGTCAAAGACACGCCGGAACTGAAACATTTAACCTGCTTTATTGACAGTAATGGCCATCTTGCTTCTGCGGGGTGGAGTAAGGTAATTGAGTATACTGATGGCGTGATGATTGACTTAAAGTCATGGAGTGATGAGTGTGCCTTAAGATTAACTGGGAAAGATAACCAACGTGTATTTCAATCAATTCAATTTCTGGCCCAAGCGGGGAAATTGTATGAATTGCGTTTGTTATATATTCCTCAGCAAACAGATTATCTAGAACACATTGATAAACTGGCTGATTTCTTAAATCAACTTCCTGCAAACACACGAATAAAAGTTAATGCTTTTCAGCAACATGGCGTAAAAAATGAAGCGGCTAACTGGCCTGCGGCAACCCAAACGGAAGTAGAGACATTTACCCAGCTATTAAAACAGCGAGGTGTCGGTAATATTCATTTGCCTAATGTGTACTTATAAGTCGCGCTAATTTTTCCTGTGTAATATATTTCCCCTTTTTATCTAAGTCATTAAAATTCATTCACTAACCGCTGGTATTTGTTAAATGATATGAGACAATCAAGGCGGTTTTATTGTTTGATTTAAAATGATTTCAGTAAACCTCGCTTATCAATCTATTCAAATGCTTTAGCCGAAAAGGGGAATCACTCATGAGGATCAATGCGTTAACCATAGCCGGAACAGACCCATCGGGTGGGGCGGGTATTCAGGCGGATTTAAAAACTTTCTCTGCGTTAGAGGCTTATGGTACGAGTGTGATGACGGCATTGGTGGCTCAAAATACCCGAGGCGTGCAATCCGTCCAAGACTTACCCCCTGAATTTGTGGCGGCACAATTAGACTCTGTTCTCAGTGATGTGCGAATTGATAGCGCAAAAATCGGCATGTTATTTAACCAAAGTAATATCGCAGTTGTGGCGAAGGCGCTGAAGCAATATCCTATTCCGTATGTGGTATTGGATACTGTAATGGTGGCTAAAAGTGGCGACCCGTTACTATTACCCGATGCGGTTGATGCACTGCGCCAACAATTATTGCCCCTCGTTTCTATAATTACACCGAATCTCCCTGAAGCCGCGGTATTACTAGACGAAAAAGTTGCACAAACAGAAAGCCAAATGTTGACTCAGGGGTATAAGTTACTTGAAAAAGGTTGCCAAGCGGTGTTGATGAAAGGCGGGCACCTAAGTGATGCTGAAAGCCCTGATTGGTTAATCACACCTGAAGGTGAATGGCGCTTTACCTCTATTCGCGTAAATACTAAAAATACCCATGGTACTGGGTGTACTTTGTCAGCGGCTTTGGCTGCTCTGCGCCCTCGTTGCTCTGATTGGCAAGAAGCGGTTACGCAGGCTAAAGCCTATTTACAAGCTGCGTTAGAGCAAGCGGACAGTTTAGAAGTTGGCAAGGGGATTGGCCCAGTACACCACTTCCATGCATGGTGGTAGCCTGTAATGATTGAAAGCCCGAACACTAGGGCTTTCTCGTTATATTTTAAGCTAATAAGTTACATTGAGGCGGCAACCGGCACTGAATAGCATTCGGCTGCACTGCGAACGTAAAGGTATCTCCCGATAATGGCTCACCATCAAGGTTTAAGATCATATCGTGAGGAGATGAGATTTTTACCCATGATAATTGCTTTTCGACCAAGTGCTCGTTTTTATCGTCTGAAAATAGGTTCGCTAAAAATGCGGGTATGACATCCCTTGCAGGAATAATCAGTAAATTTAATGCGCCATCATTAATTAGTGCTTGCGGTGTCAGTTGTTGCCCTCCGCCCGCTTGGCGGCCGTTTCCGACAGCGATGACCAACGTTTCACCTTCCCAACTAAAGTTTTCACCCTCAATGCGGCAAATATCCGTTTTCAGCGTATCAGGGCGCAATAAGCCATTTATCACGTAAGCGGCACCGCCCAATGCTGATTTCAGTGCTTCAGGCGTTTCGGTGGTAATACGCGTCCCAAAGCCGCCAGTCGCCATATTGAGAAAATAATATTGTTTATTGACTTGCGCAATATCAATGGGAACTGCTTTACCTTTTAATGAGAGAGCAAGGGCGGCTTCAATATCCAGTGGAATATTCGCGCTGGTGGCAAAATCATTTGCCGTTCCCATCGGGAGAATTCCTAAAGTAGGGCGAGAGTCACTCGGGAACTTCATCAAGGTACTGGCAACCGCATTTACTGTGCCGTCACCTCCTGCGGCAATGATGGTATCAACGCCGTGTTTTATTGCCTGAGAAATAAAATAATAAGTATCATCCAATTCCCACGGAATACGGACTTGAATTTGATGGCCTTCATTACGTAAGTGAGTAATGGCCTTTCGCAGCTCAGCGTGATTGGCTTGTTTACCATTAAGGATAATCATGGCTGACTGATATTGATTCATATATACCCATCCATTCGGCTTAACATATGGCAAATATTCGTTAAAATGAGTATAAATGGATTTATAAGATATTGATGAGCTTATTTTAGATTTTTTACAGTAATAGCGTTAACAAGAGAAATGAAATAGAAATTGCAGATAAAAGAAATGGCTAGCTCAAGGGAGATTGAGCCAGCCAAGGAGGTGGTTCCTAGTCTTATTTTATGACTTTCTAGTTCTTCGTTTTCAAGAGTGACTATACGATATTGAATAGCCAATTGATGTGATCTGTTGCATAAAATTGGATATTCAGTGCACTTTTCAATGTAAATGTCAATAACGCGAATGATTCTCATATAAGAAAACGCATATAAAGTGAAATAATATCATATTATAGATAAAAAAAAGCCAAAATATCAAAACGTTAAACGATGAGATTTTGGCTTTTAGCGAACAAACTATTTAAAAAACACGGAGTGGCGGTTAGCCTGCAATTTGTTTTTCTGCCTGAGTTTGGTGAGGTGCGCGGGTCGTTGTTCCTGCTAAGTTACGGATCAACAAACCAAAATTAACATCGACATCCTCAGGGATTGGCAGGTAAACTACATGGCCGTTACCGGGTGCAACATCAATCGCTTCACCTTTGCGGTTTGCTAATGAGTCCAAAGTAAAGACAATATTACCCGCCGGGGTCATCATCTCTAAGCTATCCCCAACGCTAAATTTATTTTTTACATCAACCTCAGCCATACCATTGACACGTTTACCTGTGAATTCACCCACAAATTGCTGAGTTTCAGAAACAGAATAGCCATATTCATAGGTTTGGTAGGCATCGTGAGTGTGGCGACGCAAGAAACCTTCAGTGTAACCACGGTGTGCTAACCCTTCTAAAGTAGATAACAACGTTGGGTCAAAGGGTTTTCCTGCGACAGCATCGTCAATCGCACGTCTATAGACTTGTGCAGTACGAGCACAGTAATAAAACGATTTTGTGCGGCCTTCAATTTTTAATGAGTGAACACCCATTTTTGTTAGGTTTTCAACGTGTTCGATTGCACGTAAATCTTTAGAGTTCATGATATAAGTGCCATGTTCGTCTTCAAAGGCCGTCATATATTCGCCTGGACGTTTAGCTTCTTCTATCATAAAGACTTTATCTGTTGGCGCGCCCGCACCTAAAGTTGGTGCTACATTTTGTACAGGGATCGGTTCATGCACATGGACAATATTACCCACATCATCTTCTTTACCTTCTTGTACGTTATATTCCCAGCGGCAAGCATTGGTGCAAGTCCCTTGATTTGGGTCGCGTTTATTAATATAACCGGAAAGTAAACAACGGCCGGAATAGGCCATACAAAGGGCACCATGGACAAAGACTTCAAGTTCGATTTCCGGTACTTGTTGACGAATTTCAGCAATTTCTTCGAGGGATAATTCGCGAGATAAGATCACACGTGTTAAGCCCATTTGTTTCCAAAACTTCACCGATGCCCAGTTAACTGCATTGGCCTGCACAGATAAATGAATATCCATCTCAGGAAACGCTTCACGAACCATCATAATAAGGCCAGGGTCAGACATGATCAGAGCATCTGGGCCCATTTCAATGACGGGGGTTAAATCACGAATAAAGGTTTTTAATTTCGCATTATGAGGGGCAATATTCACCACCACATAAAACTTTTTACCCAACTCATGGGCTTCCTGAATGCCTTTAGCTAAGTTTTCGTGATTAAATTCGTTATTTCGTACGCGCAAGCTGTAACGGGGCTGTCCTGCATAAACGGCGTCTGCGCCATACGCGAAGGCGTAACGCATATTTTTTAATGAACCGGCAGGGGATAAAAGCTCTGGTGTAAACATGGTTATTCTCTATCTGATGTCAAGTCAGCACTCACTCATACGAGAGAGTGTTTTTAAGGGATGAGGATTTTACTCCCATTTGATAAAAAAACCAAATATCCCACAAGAATAGTATGTCTATTGATTACTTAACATTCATCCCAACGGTAGCCGAGGCCGTATATTGAACGAATAAAGGTTTTTTCGTTATCGAGGGACTCTAATTTACGGCGTAAATTTTTGACGTGACTATCAATTGTACGGTCCGTTACTACGCGGTGGTCGTCATATAAGATATCCAGTAACTGGTCGCGAGAAAACACCATACCTGCATTATCAGACATAAACTTGAGTAGCCGAAATTCAGCGGGCGTGAGTTCAAGTAAGTGTGAGCCATAGCGTACTTGAAATGCATTTTCATCAATAATAAGCTTGGATTGATTATTACTATTAGTTTGGTTATTGCTAGTTGCCATATTTGGCTGGCAACGGCGTAGAATCGTTTTGACTCGAGCCACGACTTCTCGCGGGCTAAAAGGCTTACAAATATAGTCGTCAGCCCCAATTTCTAACCCTAATAAACGGTCAATTTCTTCGGTTTTTGCTGTCACCATAATAATGGGAACATCACTGAATTTTCGCAGTTCACGACATACTGAAATGCCGTCCATACCGGGTAACATTAAATCTAATAAAATGAGTGCAGGTTGATGTTGTTTAACATAGTCGATTACTTGGTCACCCCGTGCAATTAATGCGGGTTGATAATTTGCAGCTTGTAAGTAATCGAACAGCAGTTGGCCTAGCTTGGGTTCATCTTCCACAACCAAAATAGGGGTATTGCTCTGTTCAGTCATGATCATAAACCTTTGTCTTTTAATTGAATCGGTAAATTAATGGTAATTTTGACACCACCTAATGGTGACGGTGCTGCGGAAATTGTTCCATGGTGAGCCTCAACAATATTATAGCAAATGGCCAACCCTAAGCCTGAACCGCCACTGGCGCGATTACGAGAACCTTCAGCACGGTAAAAACGTTCAAATAAATGTTGGCATTGCTCAGCAGACAGCCCCGGGGCGCTATCTTGCCAAATTATACTGAGCTGGTTGTGGTCTTGTGTGACTTGAATGGCAATTTTACCTTGTGGGTCCGTATAGCGTAAGCTGTTTTCCATTAAGTTATAGAATAACTGAGTGATGCGGTCAGGGTCTGCAAACACGTTGCCTTGTGCAATAAATTGCCGTTCAACTGAAAGTTGTTGGTCTTCTAACCGCCAGCGGGCTTGGCCTATTGCCATTTCAATTAAAGGGATAATATCGGTAAGTTGCATACGGTAGACCAAAGAACCTCTATCCGATAACGAGAGCTGGTGGAGGTCATTAACCAGCTTAATTAAAGTTTGGGTTTCATTCAGTAGGGAATTGATTGTTTCGGGAGTGGCTTGCCGGACGCCATCTTGCACCGCTTCTAATTCGCCTCGCAGAACTGACAACGGCGTGCGGAGCTCATGGGAAATATCCGCCATATAATCACGCCGCATTTGTTCGTTTTTTTCAAGGGTAGAGGCCAGATGGTTAAAATCTTTAGCCAGTTGCCCAAGTTCATCGCGGCCAGACTCAGGAACCCGCGTGGCAAAATCACCATTGGCGAGCCGGTTAGTGCCTTCGAGTAACCGCTTGATGGGTTTCAAAAAACTACGGGCAAGGAACAATGTGGCAATCAGAGCCACAAATAAAGACAGCCCAGCGATGATCCAACTGGTATACATTTGTTTGGTATCAAAACGGCGGTCAAGGGCGCTGCTGATTCCCGTTTCATAGCTGGCAACGAGCCAACCGACGGTTTCGCCATTGCTAGTAACAATAGGCTCACGGAGAACTTTGCTCGGTAGGGGCGTGTCTTGCCCGAAAATTAGCCGGTCTTGTGTATCATAAACCCAAAAAATGGTTCGCCAGCGCTGTCGCATCGGGCCACGATGCTGTTGATGTTCTACAGAGCGCAGAATGCGAAAAAAAATGCGATCATTACCAATCAAAAACCGCCAATTGCCCATTTCTTCATATTGTTCCGCAAGGGCGGAAGAAACCTGCTCAACGCGTTGTTGGTCATTTTCTTTAATATAGTCAATAAAGCCATGTTGAAAACTCATGCGCACGCCTTGGTGCATAATTAGCACTAGCAATAAGCATGTCGCAAAAATAGCTAAAAAAAGCCGAGTACTAACGCTATTTAACCTAAGCTTCATGGTTATTCTCCACAATCTTATGCGTTAATGACTTTTTGCGCTGCCAACGTTGCCTTAAGCTATCAAAACTTAAATACACAACAGGAGTGGTAAATAAAGTCAGCAATTGGCTCATTATTAAGCCACCGACAATGGTGATCCCGAGAGGTTGACGTAGTTCTGCTCCATCACCACTACCTAACATTAACGGTAACGCACCAAAAATGGCGGCGAGTGTCGTCATTAAAATAGGGCGAAAACGTAATAAACTGGCACGGAAAATGGCTTCTTGAGCGGTTAAACCCGCTGTTCTTTGTGCTTGAATAGCAAAATCCACCATAATAATGGCGTTCTTCTTGACGATCCCAATTAATAGCATGATGCCGATTAAAGCGATTAAACTAAATGGTGTGTCAAATAACTCAAGGGCTAATAATGCACCGACACCAGCAGAAGGCAAAGTTGATAAAATTGTCAGTGGGTGAATATAACTTTCATATAGAATCCCAAGGACTAAATAGACAGTCACAATAGCGGCTAAAATCAAAAATAATTGTGACTGTAAAGTTTCTTGGAATATTTGTGCCGTTCCTGCAAAAGACCCTCGCACTGTAGATGGCACGCCAAGCGCAGTCATGGTTTTTTCTATTTCGACGATGGCATCATTTAAGGTATAACCGTCAGCGACATTAAATGCGATAGTGGATGAAGCTGATAGCCCCTGGTGGTTCACGCTTAATGGCGCATTCGCCGGCTGCCAACGAGCAAAATAAGACAGCGGGATAGCATCGCCATCTTTATTGATAACAAACATTTTGTCGAGGGAACTGACATCTTGCGTATATTCAGGGGCAACTTCCATCACCACTTTATATTGGTTCATCGCTTCATAAATAGTGGAAACTTGGCGTTGACCAAATGCATTGTTAAGCAAACTGTTAGCTTCACGGACATCGATACCTAGCTGGGCCATTAAGTCCCTATCGTAGGTGATCGCCATTTCTGCACCTTTGTCTTCCTTATCTGAGTTCACATCTGTCAGCTGTGGCAATTCACCGAGTGCTTTACGAATGGCGGGTTCCCAGTCACGCAATGCAGAAAGCTCATCCGCAAGCAGCGTAAACTGATAGCTGGCATTGGCTTGTCGACCTCCCACACGAATATCTTGTACTGGCATCATAAACAGGTTAGCCCCTGGCTCATTGGCTAATTTCATGCGTAACCGATTAATGACTTCAGCTGAGCTTTCAGTACGTTCACCCAGTGGTTTTAATGAGATATACATAAAACCGCTGTTTACCCGGCTACCGCCAGTAAAACCGGTGACATTATCCGTCGCTGGGTCGGCTTTAACTTGCTGCATAAAACGGGTCATTTTTTCTTTCATTGACTGGAATGAAATACTTTGGTCTGCGCGAACAAAGCCCAGCACACGGCCGGTATCTTGTTCAGGAAAGAAAGTTTTCGGAACGGTAATATACAGATAAACGTTTAAGCCGATTGTGGCAAATAGCACCGCGAGAACACTACGGCGATGTTCGAGTACCCATTTTAAAGCGATGCCATAACTTTCTTGCAAGCGCAGCAACACACGTCCAAACCCGCGATGTTTGGCTTTGACGTTGCGAGGGCGTTTCTTCAGTAAGTAAGCACACATCATAGGGGTGAGCGTTAATGAGATCACCAAAGAAATACCGATAGCGGTTGCAAGGGTAATGGCAAATTCGCGGAATAAACGGCCGACCAGTCCATCCATAAGCAGTAGCGGAATAAAAACAGCCACTAAGGAAATACTCATGGAAACGACGGTAAAGCCGACTTCATGCACGCCTTTAACCGCCGCAATAAACGGTTTTTTACCATTTTCGATATGACGCGAGATATTTTCTAATACGACAATGGCATCATCAACCACAAAGCCCGTCGCAACCGTTAATGCCATCAATGACAAGTTATTTAAACTAAAGCCACATAAATACATGGCCGTAAAAGTCCCAATCAATGAGACAGGGACAGCAACGGCAGGGATCAAAGTAGCGCGACCTGAGCGTAAGAACAGCAGCACCACGAGGATCACCAAGGCAACGGCAATCAGTAGAGCACGTTCCACTTCGGCTAGAGACGCGCGGATGGTCGGTGTTCTGTCTTGTGCCACTTTTAAATCAATAGCGGCAGGGATCATGTCATTGAATTCAGGCAATTCAGCACGAATACGGTTCACTGTTTCAATAATATTGGCGCCAGCTTCACGACGAATGACAATCAAAATAGCCGGTTTACCGTCTGCCATACCGGCAGCGCGTACGTTTTCAATGGAATCTTTAACATTGGCGACATCGCTGAGCTTTACAGCATTGCCTTGGCTGTAATGAACAATAATTGGTCGATAATCGGCTGCTTTTTTTAACTCATCATTAGTCTGTACTTGATAACGTTTTTCGTCATCATTGATATAGCCTTGCGGTTGGCGAACGTTAGCACTACTAATGGCTGAGCGCACGGCATCAAGGGAAACCCCTTGGTTAAATAGGGCGGTTGGGTTGAGTTCAACCCGTACGGCAGGGAGCGAGCCGCCACCAACTGAAACTTCACTAACCCCTTCAATTTGCGCAATTCGCTGGGCTAAACGGGTAGATGCAATATCATAAATTTCGCCAGTACCCATGGTCTCTGAGGTCATGGTTAAAATCATAATTGGCGCATCAGACGGGTTAGACTTGTAATAACGTGGACGGCTTGGCATACCGCTGGGCAGCAGGTTTTGCGCCGCATTAATCGCAGCTTGCACTTCCCGAGCCGCGTTATTAATGTCTTTGTCGAGATTAAACTCAAGGGTAATAGTGGTTCGCCCAAGCGCACTGCTTGAGGTCATTTCGCTGATCCCAGCAATACTGCCTAAAGAGCGTTCAAGAGGTGTCGCAACGGAGGACGCCATGGTTTCGGGTGACGCCCCAGGAAGTGACGCTGTCACGTTAATCACAGGGTAATCTACTTGAGGCAACGGAGAAACCGGTAAAAATAGAAAGCTCAGGGCACCACACAAAGTAATCGCAACGCTAATCAGCGTCGTTGCTACCGGGCGGCTAATAAATAGAGCAAAGAAGCGCTTCATTATGACACCTGTGCCTTCTTCGCTTGGCGACGGTCTTTAAAATAATGAGAAAGACGGTCGAACAATAAGTAAATAACCGGTGTGGTAAATAAGGTGAGGATTTGGCTCATAATTAAGCCACCAACCATACAAATTCCTAATGGTTGGCGTAATTCTGCACCGACACCTGTACTTAGCATTAATGGCAAGGCTCCTAGTAATGCCGCCATGGTGGTCATTAAAATTGGGCGAAAACGCAGTAGGCAAGCTTGGTAGATGGCATCATAAGGGGACATTCCCTGTTCACGCTCTGCAGCAAGGGCAAAGTCAATCATCATAATGGCGTTCTTTTTCACGATACCAATTAATAAGATGATGCCGATGACTGCAATAACATCAAGGTCTTTCCCTGCCATCATTAAAGCAAGTAATGCGCCAACCCCCGCAGTCGGTAAGGTGGATAAAATCGTAATCGGATGGATAAAGCTCTCATATAAAATGCCTAATACGATATACATCGCCACAATTGCGGCTGCAATTAACCAGATAGTGCTGCTTAGTGCAGCTTCAAAGGCTAAAGTCGCTCCTTGGAATTGTGTGGTAATGGATTTTGGCATAGCAATTTGTGATTCGGCCAACTTCACGGCATTGACGGCTGACTCAAGCGAAGCGCCATCCGCCACATTAAACGAGAATGTCACCGCGGGAAATTGGTCGAGGTGATTAATGGCTAATGGCCCATTACCTTCTTGAATATTTACCAAGGTGCTTAGTGGCACAATGGCTCCATCAGTACCTTTTAGACGAATATCATTCAGCGCATCCATACCATCACGTGTCTGTGTGTCATGTTCTAATATCACACGATATTGATTTGACTGTGTGTATATGGTCGAAACCATTCTCTGCCCAAATGCATTATATAAAGCGTTATCAATGGCTGACATTGTGATACCAAAACGGCTTGCGGTATCACGGTTAACATTCACATAGGCGACTAACCCTTTATTTTGCCAGTCACTACTGACATCGGTGAGTTCAGGTTGTTGCTCTAGGGCATCTAACAAGCGTGGAACCCAAGTGGTTAATTCCTCTAGTGAACCGGCCTGTAACGTAAATTGATACTGTGTGCGTGCAACTTGCGTATCGATGGTGAGATCTTGCATAGGCTGCAAATATAAATTCACCCCGGCAATGTTATCCACGGATTGCTGTAGACGATCAATAATCGCCACCACTCTATCTTCACGCTCATCAAGGGGCTTTAAGGTAATTTGGAGACGCGCATTGTTTAATGTTGGGTTGCTACCATCAACCCCCACATAAGTGGTGACATTATCAACCGCAGGGTCTGCCAATAATTTTGACGCGACTTCCTGTTGCTTTTGCGCCATGGCCGCAAAAGAAATAGATTGACGGCTTTCAATTGAACCCTGAATAATTCCACTGTCTTGCAACGGGAAAAACCCTTTTGGGATCCACATATACAGCAAAACAGTCAGCACCATGGTGCCTAGCGCCACAGAAAGCGTTAACCATTGGTGATTAAGAATACGTTTTAACCAAATTGCGTATCCAGCAACCATACGGTCAAAGAAACGCTCACACGCTAGTTCAAAACGGTTATGTTTATGTTGCGACTCTGGTTTTAATAAACGCGCACACATCATTGGCGTTAACGTCAAAGAGACGACAGCGGAGATCAAAATAGCCACGGCTAGGGTAATGGCAAATTCGCGGAATAACCGGCCGACAATATCCCCCATAAATAACAGCGGGATTAATACTGCAACTAAAGAAAAGGTGAGGGAGATAATGGTAAACCCGATTTCACCCGCCCCTTTGAGTGCAGCGACCAGAGGCTTATCGCCTTTTTCTAAGTAGCGGGAAATATTTTCAATCACCACTATCGCATCATCGACCACAAAACCTGTGGCGATGGTTAATGCCATTAGGGTGAGGTTATTGACAGAAAAACCACAAAAATACATGACTGCAAAGGTACCAACGAGGGACAGCGGTACCGCAATGCCCGGTATTAAGGTGGCAATTCCATTGCGTAAAAACAAATAAATCACCATCACCACGAGGGCGATGGCTAACATTAACTCAAACTGTACATCATTAACGGACGCTCGAATAGTACTGGTTCTATCGGTTAAAATATCGACATTAACCGATTTAGGTAAGCTTTCAATTAATTCGGGTAACAGCGTACGAATGGTATCTGTGGTTTCAATGACGTTAGCACCGGGCTGCCGCTGCACATTGATCACAATCGCCTGTTCATTATTTGCCCATGCCCCTAAATAGGCATTTTCGGCACCTTGTGCAATCGTTGCAATATCGCCTAAACGCACAGGCGCACCATTTTGGAAGGCCACAATAAGCTGACGATAGTCGTCAAGTGACTTCATTTGGTCGTTAGCAGAAAGCGTCACTGCTCGCGTTGGCCCATCGAAACTCCCTTTTGCGGAGTTGACGTTAGCATTGTTGATGGCTAGGCGGATGGTTTCGCTATCCAGCCCTTTGGCTGCCATGGCTTGTGGGTTTAAATTCACGCGAACAGCAGGGCGTTGACCACCGGCTAAGGTGACTAAACCCACTCCATTAACTTGGGATATTTTCTGGGCAATTCGCGTTTCAATAATATCCTGTACCTGCGTTAATGGCATCGCATCAGAGGTGACCGCTAAGGTGAGTACAGGCGGGTCAGCAGGGTTTACCTTATTATAAATCGGAGGATAGGGTAAATCCGAAGGCAGTAAACTACTGGCGGAATTAATCGCTGCTTGGACTTCTTGTTCGGCAACCTCTAGAGGCAACGTTAATTGGAACATCAGTGTTATAACTGATGCTCCTCCTGAACTTTGCGATGACATCTGTTTAAGACCCGACATTTGCCCAAACTGGGTTTCCAAAGGCGCAGTCACTGCAGAGGTCATCACATCGGGGCTGGCTCCCGGGTAAAGGGTAACAACTTGAATCGTCGGATAATCGACTTCGGGCAGGGCTGAAACAGGTAAGAAGCGATAGCCGATGATCCCTGCAAGTAATATAGCCACCATGAATAATGTGGTAGCCACAGGGCGCAAAATAAATAAACGAGAAGGCCCACCGCCTTTTAACATTTCAGGCTGCATTACGCTTTCTCCGCGCTATTGGCTTTACCTTTGCGGGGCTCTTTTTTGGCGATGCTTTCAGCGGTAACGACTTCGACAGTTGTGCCATCGGTGAGTTTATCAACACCATCGGTGATGACTTTGGTATTTGCTGCGAGCCCACTTTCAATAACGACTTGTTGGCTATCTTGCATCCCCACGGTCACATTGTGTTTGCTGACTTTATTATCATCACTCAATACCCAAACATAATGACCTTCATTGCCCATTTGCAGTGCAGCGGTTGGGATCACCACGGCATTTTGCAGCGTTTCAACTTGCATTTTTACGTTAACAAATTGATTAGGGAAAAGTTTTTCTTCTTCATTGGTAAAGCGCGCTTTTATTTTAAGAGTGCCGGTCGCAGCATCAATTTGGTTATCAGTACTGAGTAGTTCACCGCTTGCGATTAGCGCGATATTGTTTCTGTCCCAAGCTTCAATCAATACTTTTTCACCGGAAGATTGTGCTTGCTGGATCGCGGGAATATCACCTTCAGGTAAAGCAAACAAGACATCTGCGGGTTGAGTTTGTGTGATAACAACAAGAGGGGTTGAGGTTCCTGAAGAGATAAAGTTTCCGACATCAACTTGTTTTAAACCAACCCGCCCTGAGATGGGGGCAGTAATTTTACTGTAGGTTAATTGCAGTTTGGCATTATCAACAGCCGCTTGGTCGACTTTAATACTGCCTTGTGCCTGTAATACTGCCGCTTTTTGGTTATCTAGCTCTTGTTGCGAAATCACTTTAGTGCCAGCAAGCTTTTGATAACGCGCTAAATCTAATTGCGCATTAGCTAACGTTGCTTTGTCTTTAGCTAATTGCCCCTCAGCTTGTGATAGCTGAACTTCAAATGGGCGAGGGTCAATCTGTGCCAATAAATCTCCCTTATTGACATATTGCCCTTCGGTAAAATACAGCTGCATTAACTGGCCTTCAACACGGCTGGTTACAGTGACAACATTTGCTGCTTGCACTGTGCCTAAGCCTGATAAAAATCGTGGAACGACTTTTTGTTCAGCAACGGCAAACTGCACAGGGGCTAACACACGTGGTGGGCGGCCCATCGCGCTTCGCTGTGAGTTTGGTTTTGCTACGGTGCCAGTAGATTGTGTATCTGATTGTTTTTCTTGATGATAAAAGTACCAAGAAACGCCAGCTACCGCAATAATGGCAATAAAAATGGCAGAGCGAATAAAAGGTTTACGTTGTTTTTGTTTATTCATTTTGGGTAATTCGCTTAACTCAAAAAAAGTGGATGAGATCCGTCAGGCTGTATACTAAAAAACTAACAAAAAAGAGTCAGTTAGACATATTAGTAGTTTAACGTGATAGGTACAAAGAAAAATGGAGGAAATATGAATAAGTGTCAATTTCTGTACTTGTATACTTCAGTGCTTGTAAAGGGGGAGAGCGGGGGAATAATTTTGTATCAATTAAGATTGCCCCCCGAGTAAATAGGGGGCAATCGATTTTATAAACTAGAAGCTTTTAAGACCGCAGATTTTTCGTTTGAAGACTCTGAATTGACAGTCCAACCTTTCCAAGATAGAGGAATGAAGGCTACAGCAACCGCTAATAATGAGACGCCAGCGACATAATAGGCAGGTGCCATGTGAGATTGCTGCAACCAAGCACCAGTTAATATTGGTGTTAAACCACCAAAAATTGCATAAGCCACATTGTAAGCGAATGACAGGCCAGAATAGCGAATTTCAGGTGGAAATGCGCGTGTACTGATAATTGGAGTGGTTGCAATCGCGCCAACAAAGAAGCCCATCAAGCCATAGTTAAAAATCAACGTACTCGCCGCAATATCACTGGATAATGATGAATAAAAGTAAATTGCTGTTACGGCTAATCCACCCCATGATAAAGTCATTGAGGTACGAGTTCCGGTTTTATCGCCTAACCAGCCCCAGAAGATACAGCCTAATGTTAAGGTCAATGTCGCCGCGCAGTTAGCTTGCAATGCCACATTCCTATCAATGTTATAGATCCCTTTTAACACCACATCTGGTGTCATCAAAATGGTGACAACGATAGCGGTTGATAATGACCACGTCAGTGCCGCAGTGATCATACAAGCTTGTTTATGAGACTTAATCACGGTTTTGACGGGTAATTCTTGTGACAAGGCCTTTTTGGCTGCCAGTTCTTTGAATATCGGGGTTTCTTGTAAAAAACGACGTAAATACACAGAGATAAACCCAAAAACACCACCAAGAATAAATGGAATACGCCAAGCAAAATCATGAATTTCAGTTGTGGTATAAGAGCGCTCAATGATAATTGCGACGATAGAGCCTAATAAAATACCACCGGTGATCCCAGAAGTCAGTGTACCGACACCTAAACCATAACGTTGTTTTGGTGTATGTTCTGCAATAAATACCCATGCACCTGGCATTTCACCACCAATCGCGGCACCTTGCATAATACGCATTAACAGCAGTAATAATGGAGCAGCAGCGCCAATGGTTTCATAAGTAGGTAAGAAACCAATAACAAACGTTGGGAATGCCATTAAGAAAATACTGAGGGTAAACATTTTCTTGCGGCCAATTTTATCCCCGAAGTGAGCCATGATAATGCCACCAAGAGGGCGAGCAAGGTAACCGGCTGCAAATAGACCCAGTGTTGCCATTAGCGCGAGAAATTCGTTATCCCCTGGGAAAAATAGTTGGGAAATAATTTTTGCGTAAAAAACAAAGATAACGAAGTCATAAAACTCAAGAGTTCCCCCTAAAGAGGATAAGCCTAATGTTTTATAGTCTTCTTTGCCCAAAGGTCTCGCAGAGGGCTGGCTGGCGGTTTGCGGTGTCATTATAGTTTCCTTCTAACTACCTGTAATACTAAATTGCATAAATTCAAAATAATAAGCATTGACTCATAATAATGAGCTAATCATTTTTATTGGTGCAGATAAGAGGTATAAAACGTTGGATGGGTATAACTTAGTTTAATACACAGTATCTTTCTTGCATGAGTATATTTATAGCAGGAAATTCTATATTCTGTAAACCTCAACCCTAAAAACAAGAATGACATTCCAATTAGTTTTGATTTGTTAGCGTATTGATTTGGTATGATGATAAATAACCTTATATGATGTTAATAATATGAATTTTGCAGAATATCGTATATTTAAATTAGTGAGTTATAGCGTTAATTATATTTAATTTAATAAATTCTTACTGAATTATGGTAAGTAAATATTACCTAGATATTATTCGTTATAATTAACTTTATTAATCTAGATAAACTAAATAACTATAAAATCATTTAATTAATAGATAAATAAAAGGGTTGTTTGCGGGGTTTTGGTTTTTTGGCTGGGATTTGCTGTCGGAGGGAGTGTTTTGTAAATTGCACGCGCCTAATCTAAGAGTAGGACGCGTGCAAAGCGAATTTAAACGAGGAATAGAGTGGCTAAGCCAAGGAAAATAAAGAAACCGCCTGTATCTGTGATGGCGGTGATCATCACGCTAGAACCGATAGCAGGGTCCTTGCCCATTTTCAGCATAATGAGTGGAATAAGCACGCCCATAATAGCCGCCATCAGTAGGTTCAAGATCATTGCTAATGTCATAACTGCACCCATAGCGATATCGCCATAAAGGAAGTAGGTGACGACACCCATAATTCCTCCCCATACAACCCCATTAATAAAGGCGACACCAAGCTCCCTTAACATTAAGAAAGAGAAACTATTGTTTTGTATCTGGTGCAGGGCAATGGCACGAACAATCATGGTAATGGTTTGGTTTCCCGTATTACCGCCAATTCCTGCCACAATAGGCATTAATGTGGCAAGGGCGACTAATTGGGAAATCGTATCTTCAAAAACCCCAATAACACGAGAAGCCACAAAAGCGGTACATAGGTTAATGGCTAGCCATGTCCAACGGGTTTTAACGGCTTGGCCGACAGGGGCGAAAACGTCTTCTTCAGGGCTTAACCCCCCCATACGACGAATACTGTTATCGTTTTCTTCACTAATGTTATCAACGATATCTTCAACCGTCAGGCGGCCCATTAGTAGGCCGTTGTTATCAACAACAGCTGCAGAAATTAAGTCATAACGTTCGAACGCACTCGCTGCGTCTTCGCCTTTTTCATCAGGCAAGAAGGTCACTGTGTCAGTCTTCATGACATCGGCCACTATTTTTTCAGGGGATTGCGTTAAAATAGTGGTTAGAGGTAATTCACCTTGTAAATAATTACTGTTATCGACAACGAAAATTTTGTCGGTCGCTTCTGGGATCTTGCCCCGTTGGCGTAAATAACGTTGAACCGTTTTTAGCGTCACATTTGGGCGTACGGTGACGAATTCAAAATCCATCATTTGGCCGACGCTATCTTTCGCATATTGTAAAACTTCGCGAATACGGCTTCGCAGGCTAGGTTCTAAATAGGTGAGGAGCCGACGCATGGTGTCACGAGGTAAATGCTCAGCAATATAAGCTTGTTCGTCAACATGCAAGTTGGCAACGGCGCGCAGTAGTTCTCTGTCAGACATATCCTTAATTAGGCTATCCCAAACAGAAACCGAGGCCTCAACTAACACTTCACCACGTTCGTTATTATCAACAAGACGCCATAACGCGAGACGCTCATCATAAGGGAGCATTTCTAAGATATCGGCGATATCCGCAGTGTGTAAATCAAGTAGCAATTCTTTTACAAGACTAATTTTTTCACTAATTGCTTTATCATCAATACTGACGTGTTGATCATTTTCAACAAGCGCATGGACGAACTCTTCGTCATCTAAAAATAGCGTCAGGATTTGCTGGCGAATATGTGCCAGTTTTTGAGAGTGCGGGTTGACTGTTGGCGCCGCATCGGTTGAGAAAGCAGATTGTGACATTTTAATCCTTAAAGCAATAGCAGCGCAAAAGCGCTTTTTATGAATTCGTCTGCGAGCGGACGAAATTTATTATCATTATTGTCGCCTATTTAAATAATATATCAAATAGTTGAGTCAAATAAGCGGTGATTTTCAAGTCATCAATGATGAATAATAAGAACAAATCACTACAATAATGGCCGCAAATTACTCATTTTCTGCGCAAATAGTTAACGACCAACCGGGAACATCTTCCCAATAGCCACTTTCCTTTTCTAAATCTAATAACATCAATGCATTTTGCACGAGATATTCAGATGGTAAATAGATAGTCCAGTGCCCATCATCCGTTTCTATCCGTAACGAAGAAGGGATTGTTGTAGATTGGCGTTGATTATTTAACAAAATGGCTAGCCGCAAAATTTGGATAAGCGGCATAAATTGTTTTCTTTTAAATAAATTAAATTTAGGGATATCGTCATACTTAATAGCCCTACGATGATTACGTACTAATGTTGCCAGTAATAGTTGCTGTTCTTGGTTGAAACCCGGTAAGTTAGTATTTTGCAAAATATAAGCAGAATGGCGGTGCATACCACTATGATTAATACTTAAGCCAACTTCATGGAGCATAACCGCCCATATTAAAATGGATTCTAACTGTGGATTGAGTTGTTTAGGGTTTTGCTGCCCCCATTGGAAATAGAGCTCTTCCATCGTTTTTAATACACGTTTAGCTTGCTCTCTATCAATATTATAATGCTCAGCAAGGCTTAATGCAGTACGTTGACGGATATCTTGGTGACGGAACCGGCCTTCCATTTCATATAAAACACCTTCACGTAATGCACCGTCAGATAAACGTAACTCTTTAATTTCTAATGAATCAAAGACGGCAAGTAAAATGGCTAAACCTGGGACAAATACGTGTTTACGTTCATTAGAGAGGCCGAGTATATTTAGTGCGCTAAATGACTTATATTTCAACGCCATTTGCTTGATTTCGATAAGGCGTTCACGGGTGATAACACCGTCTTTATAGCCTAATTCTTGTATTACACTATGGGCAGCTTTGATGGTGCCCGAGGCACCCATCGCGACGTCCCAAGTTTGTTTTTTAAATAAAATCGCAGTGCTTTCTAGCTTTAAGCAAGCCCCTAGGTAGGCGCGATTGAAAAATTCAGGATTGATTTCTTCATTTGGGAAGTAAGTGCGAGCAAAGCTCACACAACCCATACGGCGGCTTTCAATCAAAAGCGGTTCAAACTTTTCACCAATGACTAACTCAGTTGAACCACCACCGATATCAAGTACTAATTTGCGGCCTTTTTCGGGTTGGGTGTGTTCAACGCCCATAAAAATCAATCGAGCTTCTTCTTGGCCTGAAATGATTTCAATAGGATAGGGCATGATTTCTTTTGCGCGTTGCAAAAATAGTTTCACATTCGTTGCGACACGTAATGAGTGTGTGCCAACAATACACACGTTCTCAGGGGAAAATCCTTGTAACCGTTCGGCAAACAACGCGAGGCAGGCAAGGCCCCGTTCCATGGCTTCTTCACTTAATTCATTGGTATCACTTAGGCCATCGGCAAGGTGAACACGTTTTTTCAAACGAGTGAGAACTTGCAATGCACCGTTGACAATACGAGCAATGACCATATGAAAACTATTGGAGCCTAAATCTATAGCCGCAATTTCTTGTGGTCTCGGTGTTGAGGCGTTGGTTATTGGCATATTTTTAAGCTCTTGTATCAGGTGTTTCGATTGATTTTAAATAATCATACACAGCAAGCTGGGCTTGGATTTTTCGTTTATTTCCGCGGGGAACATAATGATTACTTAAATCTTTGTCAACATAACGTGCTTTTACGGTATCGCTAAATTGCAGCTCTAAAATATCCAATACCCGTTGTTTTAAATGCGGGTCGACTAAACTAACGGCAACTTCAATACGGTAGTCAATATTGCGTGTCATCCAGTCAGCGGAGGAAATAAAGACTTTTTCATCACCCGCATTGGTGAAAACATAGACACGGTCATGCTCAAGAAAACGGTCAACAATACTGGTTACCTGAATATTTTCACTATAGCCGACTTGACCCGCCACTAAAGAGCACATTCCTCTGACTAATAAACGAATTTTGACACCTGCATTGGAGGCATCATACAGTTTGTCGGTCAATTCTTTGTCGACTAGATTATTAATTTTTAATGTGATGCCACTTGGCCGTTCAGCGAGTGCATTTTCGATTTCTTGGTCAATTAAGGCCATTAAACGAATCCGTGTATTTTGTGGAGACACCATTAAATTATCGAAAGTCACTGGGCGATAGGGGTTTTCAATAAAACTAAATACCCGACGAACTTCGTTGGTGATCAGCTCATTTGCTGTGAGTAGCGAGTAATCGGTATAAAGCCGAGCGGTTTTTTCATTAAAATTACCCGTACCAATGTGAGCGTAGCGAACGATTTGCCCTTCTTCCATACGCGAGATAATAAACAATTTCGCGTGGATTTTAAGCCCTGGCGCGGAGAAAATAACATGCACGCCAGCTTCGGTTAACCGTTTTGCCCAATGAATATTGGCGGCTTCATCGAATCGAGCTTGTAACTCAACGACCACCGTGACTTTTTTTCCATTATGGGCAGCATGAATGACGGAATCGATAATGCGTGAGTCTTTCGCAACACGGTAAATATTAATTTTTATCGACAATACATTCGGGTCAAAAGACGCTTGGCGCAATAATTCTAAAGTATGTTCAAAGGTATAGTAGGGATAATATAACAGCACATCGCGTTCACGAATGGCATCAAAACCGTTACGGAAATTATCAAACCAGCGGTGACGCAGCCTTGGTAATGGCTTGTTTAATAAATTTTTATTTCCCTCATTAGGGAAGTTAATAAAATCTTTAAAGTTGTGATAGCGACCGCCAGCAATCACAGAGTCATCACTGGATAACCCCAGCTTTTCACGTAAAAGAGCAACCATTTCGTCAGGCATATCACGTTGATAGACAAAACGGACGGGCTCTGCGGTTAAACGCTGTTTTAATGTGGACGACATTATCTCAAGTAAGCTCGATTCCATCTCTGTTGCGATGTCATACTCTGCATCACGCGTCATTTTCATCGAATAAGCATTAAGCTTATCGTAATCAAAGAAGCCTTTGAAAATTTCATCCAGTGTATAGCGAAGGATATTATCAATTAGGATCATTGACTTGCGACGCTTTGGCATTTCCGGCGGTAAGTTAACAAACCGAGGCACTTTATCGGATGGAATTTCCAATAGCGCATACTGAATGTGATTGCCATTGATGATTTCAACGGCAAGGTACGTGTAGTCATCTTTTAGAAACTCAACCAGATTGGTGTCAGGATTAATTAATATTGGCGTAATATGCTGGCGCAGGTTCTGCCGGAAATATTGACGTAACCAAATCTGTTGGCGAGGCGAAATTTGACGTTCGTTAATCAAGAATATTTGATTGCGCG
Source organism: Providencia sp. CIM-Carb-044 (assembly GCF_033901115.1). Taxonomy (NCBI): domain Bacteria; kingdom Pseudomonadati; phylum Pseudomonadota; class Gammaproteobacteria; order Enterobacterales; family Morganellaceae; genus Providencia; species Providencia sp. CIM-Carb-044. The sequence goes on along the minus strand of NZ_JAXADV010000002.1, from coordinate 481,348 downwards.
CCATTTCTAATAGCAAATCATTATAGAGAATATCGAACTCTTGTTCTTGTTTGGCAACTCTTGACTGAATTCTCTTTAACAAGTGGCGAGCACCGCTTGCCGAACCCCGTTCTTCATTAATTAAAATACGGCGTTTAACGTCGGCGAAGCGGACTTTATAAAACTCGTCTAAATTATTGGAATAAATACCCAAAAAACGCATTCGCTCAATAAGAGGGTTACGCTTGTCGGCTGCTTCTTGTAAAACACGCTCGTTAAAAGACAGCCAGCTTAACTCTTTTTCATGATAGAGACGTTCTTGGGACATTCTAACTCCATATTAGACTCTTGTTACTTTGTGGCTATGATACCAGCCAGTTAGCTAAATGTGTTGTTTAATTGCTTTATCTTGGGTAATAACACTTTCTGGATTAGCAGATTGCTGTTTCATCGTAAAATATTGCTGCTGAAAAATACACATACGGATAGCGGTGTGATAACGGCCATTGACAAAGAACTCGTCGATCAGTTCGCCTTCAGTATGGAAGCCTAGTTTATTATAAATATGGATAGCTTTGACATTTTCTTTATCAACAATAAGATAAAGTTTATATAAGTTTAGTACAGAAAACGCGTAGTCCATTGCTAATTGCGCAGCGCGACTCGCATAGCCATGCCCTTGATGGCTCGGTGCAATGATAATCTGAAATTCAGAGCGTCGGTGAATATAATCAATCTCTACCAGTTCGACTAGGCCCACTTTCTCACTGTCATTTTCAACGATAAAGCGGCGCTCAGACTGGTCATGAATATGTTTATCGTAAAGATCGCTTAATTCAACAAAAGCTTCGTAAGGTTCTTCAAACCAATAACGCATAACACTGGCATTATTATCAAGCTGATGAATGAATGCTAAATCTTCACGTTCAAGTGGGCGCAACCTAAACGGATGAACTTGCCCGGTTGTCATAAAAATACCTCTATTTAGTTAGGAAAAATGTGTTGTTCTTCGATTATAAGGATAACATTTATTTACGATAAAATAATGACACAGCACAGAGAGATGTTCACCTTGTTGAAAAATAATTTATTTTACTTCGGACTGAGGCTTTTTAACGTAATTCCGTTTTATGTTATTTCCATGTGAAATACGACGAAAAAAGGGTGGATATCCACCCTTAAATCTCTATTTATCGCTGTCACGAAGGTTACTCGTTAGCATAACCTTGTTGCGGTAAAATTTGGTTATCTAACACAGCGTTACCTTTTTGCATTGTTAATCGGCCACTGATAAACCATTCAACGACTAATGGGTAAATCGCATGTTCTTGGGCTTTAACCCGCTCGATAATATCTTCCTCGCTATCTTGTTCAAAGATAGGCACTTTGGCCTGTAAAATAACCGGCCCGCCATCCAGCTCTTCGGTCACGAAATGCACCGATGTGCCATGTTCTTTATCCCCATTTTCCAGCGCCTTACGGTGTGTATGTAAACCGGGGTATTTCGGTAATAAAGAAGGGTGGATATTGAGTAATTTTCCGGCAAAGTGATTGACGAATTGGGCTGATAAGATACGCATAAAACCCGCTAATACGACTAAATCAGGCTGGAATTGGTCAACCTGCGCGAGTAATGCAGCATCATATGCTTGGCGGTCAGTGTATTGTTTCGCATCTAAATAACAGGCTGGGATCCCAGCCTGTTGTGCTCGAACAAGCCCATAAGCATTGGCTTGGTTGCTGATAACAGCAACAATTTGAGCGCCAATTGCCCCAGAGTGGCAGCTATCAATTAATGATTGCAAATTACTGCCACTGCCAGAAATGAGGACAACTATTTTTTTCATTAGCGGATCACAACCTGCTCTTCACCCGCAGGTAATGCACCAATTGTACCGATTTGCCATGCGTTTTCACCAAGCTTATTCAACAGAGCAAGTGCATTTTCGACTTCTTGCTGTGGCAGAGCAATAATAATCCCCACACCACAATTGAAAGTACGGTACATTTCATGGGTGCTAACATCACCAGCTTGCTGTAGCCAATTAAAGACTGCGGGCCATTGCCAGCTGCTGCCGTCAATAATCGCTTGTGTGTTGTCAGGTAGTACGCGAGGAATATTTTCCCAGAACCCCCCACCAGTTATGTGTGCAATGGCGTGGATATCGCTATTTGCGATCAGCTCTAATACATTTTTAACGTAAATGCGTGTTGGTTCCAATAAGTGATCAGCTAAAGGTTTTCCATCTAATTGCGTTTCTTCAGGGTTGGTTTGACTGACTTCAAGGATTTTGCGAACCAGCGAATAACCATTTGAATGAGGGCCGCTAGAGGCTAAAGCAATTAAGGCATCCCCAGCACTCACTTTGCTGCCATCGATGATTTCTGAGCGCTCAACAACACCCACACAGAAACCCGCCACATCGTAGTCTTCACCATGGTACATACCAGGCATTTCAGCGGTTTCACCGCCAACTAATGCGCAACCAGATTGTTTACAGCCTTCTGCGATACCTGTAATCACGCTAGTAGCGGTATCCACATCCAGTTTACCGGTTGCATAATAATCAAGGAAGAACAGAGGTTCTGCGCCTTGAACAATCAAGTCATTGACACACATAGCCACAAGGTCAATTCCAATGGAGTCATGACGTTTTAAATCCATTGCTAAGCGTAATTTGGTACCGACACCGTCAGTGCCTGAAACTAAAACAGGTTCACGGTATTTCTGCGGTAGGGAACATAATGCACCGAATCCCCCAAGACCTCCCATGACTTCTGGGCGGCGGGTTTCTTTTACGACACCTTTAATACGTTCAACCAAGGCGTTACCCGCATCAATATCAACACCGGCATCTTTATAGCTGAGAGAGGTTTTATCAGTCACTACGGCCCCCAAGGCAATTGCATTTTTGAGAAAAATAACATCATTGACATTATTCTAACAGGCTAGGCAAACGTTTGCGATAGCTTTGTGTTGGAAATTTTTTTAGTACTCGTGATTCAAAAAAGGGGATTGCTAAGAAGCCGTACAGAAAAATAATAAATAATTTTATTTAAATCAAATTTGCGGTTTAGCCAATTTCAACTTAACTGAGATGAGGTATAATTCTAAAAAAAATTGTGTTAATCGTTGTTGTTTTGACCAAAATCAAGCGTTATCTAGTGGCAACCAAAGCTAAAAGAGGTATAATCCGGCGATTTTTTTGTCCGCCGCCGTCTTAAATAGTAGGAGAAACCCATGAAGATCGTTGAGGTAAAACACCCTCTCGTTAAACATAAACTCGGCCTGATGCGAGATCATGATATAAGCACAAAACGCTTTCGTGAACTGGCCTCAGAGGTTGGTAGCCTACTGACTTATGAAGCAACTGCTGACCTTGAAACTGAAAAAGTGACTATCGATGGTTGGTGTGGTCCTGTAGAAATAGAACAAATTAAAGGTAAGAAAATCACTGTAGTACCAATTCTCCGTGCTGGTATTGGTATGATGAATGGTGTATTAGATAGTATTCCAAGTGCACGTATCAGTGTGGTGGGTGTTTATCGTGATGAAGAAACACTGCAGCCTGTCCCTTATTTCCAAAAACTCGCATCTAACATTGAAGAACGTATGGCATTAGTGGTTGACCCAATGTTAGCGACGGGTGGCTCAATGATTGCCACTATTGATTTATTAAAAAATGCGGGTTGTACCTCGATTAAAATCTTAGTCCTTGTTGCAGCGCCAGAAGGTTTAAAAGCGTTAGAAGCTGCGCATCCAGATGTTGAATTATATACCGCTTCAATTGATGAGTATTTAAATGAAGAGGGGTATATCGTTCCGGGTCTCGGTGATGCGGGCGACAAGATATTTGGTACTAAATAATGATAAGCCGACTGAGAAGTCGGCTTTTTTTTGATTAATTGTAGAGACTCACTGCTTATTCAGTGATTAGCCATTTCGCTAAAAGAGGATAAAGTCACATGACTCGTCGCACCATCAGTGTTGAAGAAAGACCACCATTATTACAAACTATCCCACTGAGCCTTCAACACCTGTTTGCTATGTTTGGCGCAACCGTTATCGTACCGATTCTGTTTGGTGTAAACCCCGCGACAATTTTGCTGTTTAATGGAATAGGAACGCTGCTGTACTTATTTATTTGTAAAGGGCAAATTCCGGCTTATTTAGGTTCAAGTTTTGCATTCATTTCCCCTGTGTTGATTTTATTACCATTAGGTTATGAATTGGCACTTGGCGGCTTTATCATTTGTGGCGTGTTGTTCTGTATAGTTGCGCTGATTGTTAAAGTTGCAGGAAGAGGGTGGATCAACGTCATGTTCCCCCCAGCGGCAATGGGGGCAATCGTAGCTGTAATTGGTTTAGAGCTTGCTCAAACCGCTGCAGGTATGGCAGGGCTATTACCTAAAGATGGCGCAGTGGTTGATTCGAACACGTTAATTATTTCCCTGACCACATTATCAGTCACTATTCTCTGCGCGGTCGTTTTCCGTGGGTTTTTATCTATAATCCCAATTTTGATTGGTTTTTTAGCGGGTTATGCATTGTCCTATTTTATGGGGATTGTAGACTTTACACCCGTTATTGAAGCGCCATGGTTTGCTATCCCAACATTTTATACACCACGCTTCGAATGGTTTGCTATTTTAACCATTTTACCTGCGGCCTTAGTAGTTATCGCTGAGCACGTAGGGCACTTAGTGGTCACGGCGAATATTGTTGAGCGTGACTTAATGAAATCGCCAGGTTTACATCGCTCAATGTTTGCGAATGGCTTCTCTACGGTGATTTCAGGTTTCTTTGGCTCGACACCGAATACGACTTATGGTGAAAATATTGGGGTAATGGCAATTACCAAGGTATACAGCACATGGGTAATTGGCGGAGCCGCAATTATTGCTATTTTATTATCTTGTGTTGGTAAATTAGCTGCTGCTATCCAATTAGTGCCGGTTCCTGTCATGGGCGGGGTTTCACTCTTATTATACGGGGTAATTGGTGCATCAGGTATTCGTGTGTTGATTGATTCAAAAGTTGATTATAACAAGCCACAGAATTTGATTTTAACCTCAGTGATTTTAATTATTGGTGTTAGTGGTGCGGTTATCCATATCGGTCAAGCGGAACTTAAAGGTATGGCACTGGCGACGATTGTCGGGATATTTATGGCATTATTGTTCCGTTTTATAACGTTTGTTAGGCCTGAAAAGCAATTTGTAACATCTGAAGTGCAAGAGCTTGATAGCAATAAAAAATAAGCTATGTGATTTTCCCTATTGCCGTTCGGTTGATCGAGCGGCATTTGCTCACCGTTCTTATTCATCTATCCGTGTTTTTTATGGTAAACTGCTAGATGAAAATTGATTTGTACAGCCAGAGGCGCTTCTGAACACACCATCACAGCTTTCATTACCACTATATCTGCCAGATGATGAAACCTTTGCAAGCTTTTATGCAGGGGAAAATGGGGCGTTGCTGTCTGCTATTCAGTCTGCTATTAATCAACCACACGGTAGTTATATCTATTATTGGTCGCGAGAAGGTGGTGGAAAAAGCCATTTATTGCATGCGGCTTGTGCTGAACTGTCTGAACAAGGCATTGCAGTAGGCTATGTCCCTTTAGATAAACGTGCATATTTTGTCCCTGAAGTACTAGACGGTATGGAGCATTTATCACTCGTTTGTATTGATAATATTCAGTGCATCGCGGGTGATGAAGAGTGGGAAATGGCGATTTTCAATTTATATAATCGTATTTTGGAGATTGGCCGAACTTGTTTATTAATCACTGGAGATAGGCCACCTCGGCAAATCGAACTGAAATTACCTGATTTAGCCTCTCGCCTTGATTGGGGACAAATTTATAAACTGCATCCACTGAGCGACGAAGATAAAATTTGGGCACTGCAATTACGTGCTCGTATTCGTGGTTTCGAATTACCGGAAGATGTGTGCCGTTTCGTATTAAAACGTTTAGATAGAAAAATGGGAACCTTGTTTGATATCTTAAACAAACTTGACCACGCATCCATCGTTGCTCAGCGCAAATTAACGATCCCTTTCGTAAAAGATATTCTAAAACTTTAGTAGACTAAACGAGTTGGCAGCCGCATAGCTGCCAAAATAGTGACTATAAGATTTCACAGACTTGCTCAGGCGGACGGCCTAAGCGTGCTTTATCACCATTAACAACGATAGGGCGTTCAATCAACTTAGGGTTCTCATGCATCGCTTTAATGAGTTGGTCCTGAGTTAAGCTGTCATCGTTTAAATTCAATTCCTTATACAGCTCTTCTTTGGTGCGCATTAATTGACGAGCATCTTTAAAGCCTAACATTTTAAGGAGTTTTTTGATCTCAGCTACCGTTGGGGGTGTTTTTAAATATTCGACCACCGTGGGAGTGATACTCTTATCAGTTAAAAGGGCTAGGGTTTCACGACTTTTAGAACAACGTGGGTTGTGGTAAATCTTAATCGAATCCGTCATTATTTTAACTCCTTACGGTTTTGCATTTTTGTCACGTAATTGTAGTTTTCTAAGCGCATCAATGCGAGCGTCATAACGCTGTTGTTCATAGCTGCCTAAACGGCTTTGACGGCTAGCATCGCTGAGATAATTAATCGCAGTGTCATAATTACCCCGTAATGCCATTCCTTCTGCGTAAGCGGCGAGTTCTTCTGTACGTTTACCTTGCTTTGCAGACGCTTCAGCCAGTAAATCCCAGCCAATCGGGTCATCAGGGTAATCAAACGTATATTTATTCAACAAGGTTGTTGCTTCTTTATATTGATGATTATTAATTAATGCGTTGGCAAGGTTAACAATGAAAACAGTATTTTTCGGTGTTTTTTTCAATGCGTTTTGTAAACGCGAAACTGCTCTAGCAACTTGATTTTGTTCGATATCGACATCCGTCATACTATCAATAAACCAAGGGTTATCAGGTTGTTTCGCTAATAGCTCTGTCAGGATTTTACCTGCTTCTGCATATTTTTTGTCCTGAGAAAGAAGTAACGCTTTACCATATTGTGCCGCAATTTGCTCTTGTGCAGAACCTTTCCCGTAATTTTCAATAATTTGGTCTAAGGCATGTTTTTGCTCGGTGCTATACATGGCCAAAATACGAACGCGAGCTAACATAAAATCCAGTGATGATGGCACACTCACTTTAGGATATTGATTAGAGCGGTTTCTTGCATCCGCTAAACGGCTATCCGGTAAGGGGTGCGTTAATAGGATTTCAGGGGGCTTCGACATATAACGAGTTTGGTCTGACATCGTTTGCATAAAATCAGCCATGGCGTGTGGGTCAAAGCCAGAGCGCCTTAATGTCTGCAAGCCAATACGGTCAGCTTCTTGTTCATTGGCTTGGGTAAAGCTGATCATACCTTGTTGAACCCCAGCCATTGTTCCTGTTAAAGCGGCAAAACCGGCTTGAGGATTCGCCATCACTAACAGTAAAGAACCAATGGTCCCTGCAATCGCGAGAGGAGTGGTGCTTTTCTGGTCTTCCATCATTCGCGCAAGGTGTCTTTGCGTGACGTGAGATATTTCGTGAGCCATGACTGATGCGAGCTGGCTTTCATTTTGGCTGTACCGAAATAATGCGGAATGCAGCACGACATTACCCCCAAAATAGGCATATGCGTTAATATTGGGGTTATTGACTAAATAGAACTTAAACGGTGTTTTAACTGAGTCGGCATTTTTTACTAAGCGCATGCCAAGTTTGTTAACATACTGAGTTAACAGTGGGTCATAAATAAGAGGGGTACTGGCTCGTATTTGGCGTGTGATTGCGTCTCCCATAATAATTTCTTGGTTGATGCTAAGAGTGCCTCCCGCCGTCGTTCCTATATCGGGTAAGGTATCTTCAATTGCGCTATAAGCAGGTAAAACTGAACCGTTCATTAGCGCAGCGATCATGAAAGCCAATAATGGATATTTTAAAGTTTTCTTCATGAAACGTGAGTATCCCATACAACATTTAAATTTAGGGTAAGTACCGACTTTATTTCGGGTATGTTTAAGTAAGGCACCTAAAAACGCGAAAAGTTTAAAACACATGATAGCAAAAGCTATCGTAAAATCTGTTCTTCGGTATAATTTTCGTTACTTTAGGAACTGTCCTTTGCACTAATTCCCCCAGGAGCAATAAATGCTGGAATTGTTTTTACAGTGGTATCGTCGGCGTTTTGCTGATCCACAAGCCATAGCCCTCTTTACATTACTCGTATCGGGGTTTGTGATCATCTTCTTTTTCAGCAGTATACTGGCTCCATTGCTGGCGGCAATTGCTTTAGCTTATTTACTTGAATGGCCAACCAATTTATTACAGCGTATAGGGTTATCTCGTTCAGTTGCTGTCGGCATTATTTTGACCTTATTCGCTGGAATAAGTGCCATGGTTATTTTAATTATTGCGCCGACGGCATGGCAGCAAGGGATTAATTTGATGGCCGATCTACCAAATATGGTTAACCGTTTCAATGAATTCGCACAGAAATTACCAGAGCAATACCCCGCATTAGTGGATGTTGGCATTATTGATATGATGGCAGATAACCTTCGTAGCCGCATGTCAGGCATTGCAGACTCAGTGGTTAAAGCGTCAGTTGCATCATTAATTGGTATTTTTACTTTGGCGGTTTACTTAGTTCTAGTGCCTTTGATGACATTTTTTCTTTTAAAAGATAAAGAACGTATCAGCAAAAGCTTTCTTAAGTTATTACCCAAAAATCGTTTGTTAGTGGGCAAAGTTTGGGTCGAAATGAATGAACAAATCACCAACTACTTACGAGGGAAAGTAACAGAAATGGTGATTGTTGGGGTGGCGACCTATTTATGTTTTGCTTATTTTGACTTGCGCTATTCCGTATTGTTATCGGTGCTTGTCGGAGTAGCGGTATTAATCCCTTATATTGGTGCGGTAGCGGCCACGATCCCAGTGGTTATTGTTGCGCTCTTTCAGTTCGGTATCGGCAGTGAATTTTGGTACCTAATGTTAGTTTACTTAGTGATCCAAGGTTTGGATAGCAACGTTGTTGTGCCTTTATTGTTTTCTGAAGCGGTAAATTTGCATCCACTAGTGATTATTTTATCTGTTGTGATATTTGGTGGGTTATGGGGCTTTTGGGGCGTATTTTTTGCAATCCCATTAGCAACACTGATTAAAGCGGTCATTCACGTATGGCCGGAAGAGCCAACGGAATCACAAAACTAGGTTAGGAATAGTGCTGTATGGGGGCATACAGCACTAAGATGTGGCGATTAAGCGTGTGTATTAATGTAATCAAGCACGATTTCGTGGTGGTTACTGGTTTTAAAATTGTCAAAGACGTGTTCTATTTTCCCAGTAGGGTCAACGAGGAAGCTAATACGATGAATCCCATCATAGGTTTTCCCCATGAATTGTTTTTCACCCCAAACCCCAAATTGCTCACATACTTGGTGGTCTTCATCTGATAATAAAGTGAAGTTCAACATCTCTTTTTCAGCGAAACGAGACAGTTTCTCTGGTTTGTCTGTGCTAATACCTAATACTTCGACACCTTTCGCTTTAAGTGTATCCATTTCATCACGTAGACCACACGCTTGAACAGTACAACCAGGGGTCATCGCTTTAGGATAAAAGTAAACTAATACGCGCTGACCCTGATAATCAGAAAGATTGATGAGCTCACCATCTTGGTCAGGAAGGCTAAATTGAGGCGCCTTATCACCGGCTTTCAATGGGTTCATTACATATATCTCCGTTAACTTTGCATGTTGGGGTTGTTAACAATACTTATGTTGCCTTTAGCATTTAGCATTGTACACAGTTGTTGAAATTTATTTTTTATGATTATGCCATTATCGTCCAACGGGTCGTGTGCAGTAATCTGAATCTCCAGTTGAGCGGGCATATCATTATTGGCTGGTTGTGTTTTAGAAACAAGCTCTGCGATATTACACTGCGAGGTTGTGAATAAATTTGTGAATTGCTCGACAATACGGGGTGCATCGTCAACAACAACATTCACTGTTACTGTCGATGGGTAATAGGTTGTTTGAACACTCTGGGTTCTTTTCATTACGATGAGCAAATCAAGCTCGGCACCCTTAGGTGGCAATGTCGCCTCTAAAAGGGTGATAGCATTCCAACTGCCTGAAAGCATCATAATGAAGGTAAATTCCTTGCCAAACATCGCTAAGCGACTATCTTCAATATTACAATCACACTCGCTGACTAGCCGTGTAATAGTATTCACAATGCCCGGACGATCTGTTCCCAGCGCAGTAATGACAAGAAATTGCTGTTCAGTCTTAGGCAAAGTCTATTCCTTAGTATTTTAATTATGTCAGTTAAACATTTGATTAGAATATAGCAGTAAAATTCTAGCACTAAAAACTGACTGACTATGAAGGTAAGGAAACCATAAAAAAGACAATCTGCCAAGAGGGGAAATAGACTCTTGCGAGAAATATCAGTGAATTATTACTTCTATTTAAGTTAATGTGCTCGGCATTAACAAAATTCATTAAATTCTTGCTGTTGGGTGGTTTTCTTCTTTGAAATGAAAAAGTAACATGGTAGTTCAATTATTGAGGGGGTATCGCTATGGCTAATGGAAACGCAAATTATAAAGATTTTTTAACGGGAAGCATTGTTGCAGTTATCACACCAATGGATTCGGCGGGGCGTTTAGATAAAGCCAGCTTAAAAAAATTGGTGGATTATCATGTTGAAAGCGGAACAACTGCGATTGTTTCTGTTGGTACAACTGGCGAATCAGCAACCTTAACGCACAAAGAACATGTGGATGTCGTGAAAGCGACACTTGAATTAGCGGATGGCCGTATTCCTATTATTGCAGGAGCAGGCGCAAATGCGACAGCTGAAGCTATTTCGCTGACAAATGAGTTTGAAAACAGTGGTGTAGTTGCTTGCCTGACGGTAACACCTTATTATAATAGGCCTTCTCAGGAAGGGTTATATCAACACTTTAAAGCAATTTCAGAAAACACGAGCTTGCCACAGATTCTTTATAATGTACCATCACGGACTGGCTGTGATATGTTGCCTGAAACCGTTGGGCGTTTAGCAAAACTGGCGAATATTGTTGCAATTAAAGAAGCAACAGGGAACTTAGCTAGGGTTCATCAAATCAAAGAACTGGTTGATGATAATTTTGTACTGTTAACAGGTGATGACGCAACAGCACTTGATTTCATGCAACTGGGTGGTCAAGGCGTTATTTCAGTCACATCCAACGTTGCGGCACCACAGATGGTAAAAATGTGTGACTTAGCGCTTGCAGGCAAATATACTGAGGCGCGTGAATTAAATAAAAAACTGATGGGGCTTCATCTTCAGTTATTTGTTGAACCAAATCCAATTCCAGCGAAATGGGGCTGTCATCGCTTAGGCCTGATTGCAGATGGTACATTACGGTTGCCAATGACACCGTTAACCACCTCGGGCCAGCAAAAAGTTGAGGAAGCCTTGAAGCTCGCTGGGTTACTGTAAAATTTAGGGAATTTTAATGGCAACATTATTGCAAAAATCGAAGGTTATGAAGGTTGCTGGCCTGTCACTTGTCGTGTTACTGGCAGCCTGCTCCAGCGATCAGCGCTATAAACGTCAGGTCAGTGGTGATGAGGAATATCTCAATGCTGCGCCATTGAAAGTGTTGAATGTGCCACAAGGGCTGACATTACCAGAACAAAATGGTGAGTATGATATCCCTAAAGCCACATCAACAGGGGCAATAGGGAAAGCGTTAGACATTCGTCCGCCAGTACTGACAATTTCGCAATTAGCGGGTTCTCGTACAGAGGATAGCGCTCAAGCAAGTCGTTTGTTGCTAGAAAATACACCTGAAAATAGTGCACTTTGGTCACAAGTTACGATGATCTTAGAGCAAAGAGGTATTCCAGTTTCATCTAAAGATGATGGTTCTCGCTCAATTGAAACCGATTGGGTCAAATGGGATCGTGCAGATGAAAACGTACCGATTGAGAGTCGCCATAAAGTAACAGTGCAACCAGAAAATGGTATGATGGCGTTAACGGTAACCAGCTTAGGCTTACGTCAAGGTGGTGAGACCATTACCGATGTTGTCGAAACTCAACGTTATAACAAACTGTTATTGAATGAATTAACCGATAACTTATATACGTTGCGTGATACTTCAAACAAAAATAGCATCCAAAATGCTTATGGTATCATTGATGTTCAAACAGGTAGTGATGATACTGGCTTACCTTTAGTTGTTGTTCGTGCGCCATTTGATGCAGTATGGGAACGCTTACCACACACCTTAGAAAGTGTTGGCATGAAAGTGGGTGACCGTACACGTTCAAGTGGTTCTGTGATGGTGACTTATAAAGGTTTAAGCAGTTCAGAATGGCAGGCGTTGGGCATTGATGACCCAACTGTGCCAGAAGCGGATTATAAAGTGCAGGTCGGTGATTTAAATAACCGTAGTACACTGCAATTTATCACCACCAAAGGTGTTCCTTTAACACAAAAACAAAATGATGAAATGGTTGCTGCACTGAAAGCGGCGTTTAGTAAAGCACCAGCCAAAAAGCAATAATTCAACATTTTTAGATGACGAATTAAACCGTAGCTTAAATACAAGCTGCGGTTTTTTTATGGGTAATTTTAATGGTGTATTGGCATTTTTAGCATCAATTATTGGTAGGGTTAACTTCAGTTTGATGGATTTGTCATCCCACTATTTTCGGATATACTTCAACGAAAATAGCTAACATCAAGGAAAATAGAAATGGATAATCACGCGATGAAACCCATCAAAAACAGTCGTGATTGTATGCCAAGGAAAATATCAGGGGCTGAGTTTAACCAAAAACTGAGAATAACAGCCAGTAATATAGTTAATACACAGTGTTTTCTAACTAAAGGGGTAATAGATTTTAGTTTGCCGGAGTTTGATATACCGGAAGGTTACCGACTAGTAAAATCACGCAGGAAACAACAATATCGCTTGATTGCTAATGGGGAAAAACCGGAAACCATCTATCTTGTTGAACTAAAATTTCGCCAAGACATTGTGATGGGTAAAACGACGTGTACACAAATTAAGGTTTGGCGAAGTACTGTTCATCAATATATTGAAATTATAAAAGAATTACCTCGGAAATTTTTTGTTTATCTCCTTAATTCATATTGCATTATGGTAACGGATGAAGAACAAACGGATGCAGGGCAACGCTTCTGGGAAATGATGATTAGCTGGGCATTTGATAAAAAATACTATGTTTATGCTTCAAATAGTGAAGAAGAAGATCGCCCATTAAGCCTTATTAAAGATATGGATGATTTTTACTTAAATTGGGTAGACTTGTATTGGGGTAAAGATATAGAGCTTCACACGCATAGGTTGGTGGTTATCAGTAAAATGCCTTTAATCTCAGCAGAATAACTTCGGCAATGGTTTATTCTCTGCACTGTATTTTGTTTATTTAATGCTTATCGTAACCTATATGCTTAGTTAATTATTAATTAGCATTCCATCAGTTTCAATTTTCCTTCTCTGGAAGGCTAATTTTATCTTTCATGTTTTCACTTAAAACAAATGGACAAAAAATCAGTATTTATGGTTAAGTAATCGTTTGCGTCCGCTCCGGAATTTTATTATCATGATTAGCAGTCAATTATAAAATATTGAATATCAGCTAGTTAGCGTTTTATATGGTGAATTTCAGTAACTGACTGAAACAGAGCAGAAAATTAACAATGAATAGGCCATTTGAATGGTTTTTGTTCTTCTGTTACTTATCTGAATCTGCTGTGCAGGTTGATTTTTGTTTAGTTTAATCACATCCCTGGAGTGTGTAAGATGCAAAAGAAAGCTGAGTTGTATCGTGGTAAGGCAAAAACAGTCTATACCACAGAGGATCCTGATCTACTGGTTCTGGAGTTCCGTAATGATACATCAGCACTCGATGGTGAGCGTATCGAGCAGTTTGACCGTAAAGGTATGGTAAATAACAAGTTTAACCATTTCATTATGAGCAAATTAGAAGCAGCCGGTATTCCAACGCAAATGGAAGCATTATTGTCTGACACAGAAGCTCTAGTGAAAAAGTTAGATATGGTGCCGGTTGAGTGTGTGATCCGCAACCGTGCAGCGGGTTCACTGGTAAAACGCTTAGGTGTTGAAGAAGGCATGGTGTTAAACCCGCCTTTATTTGACTTATTCTTAAAGGACGATGCCAAGCACGACCCGATGGTGAATGAATCGTACTGTGAGACTTTTGGTTGGGTGAGTAAAGAAAATTTGGCTAAAATGCGTGAGCTAAGCTACAAAGCCAATGAAGTGCTCAGTAAAATTTTTGCAGATGCAGGGTTAATTTTAGTCGATTTTAAACTGGAGTTCGGCTTGTATAAAGGCCAGGTTGTCTTAGGTGATGAGTTTTCCCCAGACGGTAGCCGTTTATGGGACAAAGAAACACTGAATAAAATGGATAAAGACCGTTTTCGTCAGAGCCTTGGTGGTCTAATTGAAGCTTACGAAGAGGTCGCCCGCCGTATTGGCGTGCAGTTAGATTAATTAATTTCCTATAATTTGAATGAGATTTTAGCCTGCATTGCAGGCTATTTTTTTTAGTTATTAATCGGGCGCGACTGTTGGTTAATAAAATGTGTGATCCATGATGAAAGAGTGGTATCAGTAGTATTTGTTTGTAGTTGCTGACTAAGTGATATCAATGTCGGTGCGGGAAGTGGGCTTTCAACTTGTAACTCTGGATGACCTAATACTTCCAGTGGTTGACCATCAGCGATTAGATTACCATTTGATAGATGTATTACACGTTGAAAATGGCGGGCGACAAAATCAAGATCGTGGCTAATCGAAACGACAGTTACCCCTTTTTCGCGTTGTAGTGTCAGCCAGTCTTCGAATTTTCGCATCCAAAAGGCATCAAAGTCACGGCTTGGTTCATCAAGTAGCAATAGTTTAGGTGAAACAGCCTCTAAGCAGGCAACAGCAACCATCCTGCGTTGGCCTGCATGTAAATCTAAAGGGTGTTTATCCGCCACATCGGATAAGTGACAAATTTCAAGTGCTTGCTGTACTCGCGCTTGAATATCACGTTTATGATGTTTTTGGCGTTTTAAACCAAAAGCAATTTCATCACGTACACAACTATGAAAAATTTGTTTCTCAGCTTCTTGGAATAAGATCCCAATATGGTTAGCTCTTTGTGGGGAGGAAAGAAGATTAAGCGGCAGGCTATCAAGCCGAATATCACCTTGTGTTGGGCGCAATAACCCCGCTAAAAGGCGCAATAGCGTTGATTTACCTGCACCATTATCCCCAACTACAGCGACCCATTCACCAGGGTGAATAGATAGAGATAAAGATTGTATGTTATCAATAGTTGAACTTGGCCAACGATAACTCAGGTTTTCAAGCTGTAACATATCGCTCCTTAAACATCTGTAGCAATTGTGCTTCATCGTGGGGAATATTTCCTTGCCAATACCCTAATTTGAGCAGTTCACCTACCGCGCGCCAAGCATCTGGCATATTGATTGTTTCAATGGCATCAAGAAAAACATCATTTAAACCACCTGTTGCGACCATTTTCCCAGCCTCTAAAAAGGTTTTACCCGTACTCAGCAAAAGGAATGAGTCACAGAAACTGGTGGCTGGTAATAAGTTGCGCTCAAAAAAAATAATGCTACAGCCTGTTTGTTCTGTATAGCGTTGTAATTGCGTTAAGATGCGTTGTGTTGCACTCGGTGTGAGCCGACTAAAGGCTTCATCAAGTAACAGGAGTTTGGGTTGCATCGCTAATGCGCTTGCTAACACCACTCGTTGCGCTTCACCGCCTGACAAGGTTGCAGGATGGCGCGTTCGCAGTGCCCTACAAAACGTCAGTTCAATGGCAAGCTCAACTCGCTCACTAATTTCGTCGGGTGTTAAACCGAGGTTCTCAGGCCCGAACGCAATTTCCTGTTCAACGGTAAACGCGCAGCCTGAAAGTTGTAATTGGGGGGATTGCTGAACTAGTTGGCGTGATATAGACACCTGAACCACGGAGTTGTCAGCTAAGGGCGCTCGTAATATCTCTGCGGTTCCTTCGATTTTCCCCTGAATGAGGTCATTGTGCCAACCGGCGAGTATTTGCGCTAATGTGCTTTTTCCGCTGCCGTTACCGCCAAATATGCATAGCCATTGGCCTGCGTTTAGCTGAAGATCAATCGGCCCTAATAGGGACTGCTCCGCACCTTGTGGAATGAAGCGCATTTGTTGTAGATTTACCACCACAGAGAGAGACCACCTTCAATGAAAATTAACAGAACTAACCCATATCTAAGTACTGCTTGGAGAGAGCTATCTCTAGGCGGGTTTAATGTGGTGCGTTTGGCACAATAACGAAAACCACGCATATCTAATGCGGCTCCACGAATACTTAGTTCACTTAAGGTATTACTGGCAAGTGGAAATAATAGGGCAGGTAACGATATAACACGTTGCCAAAAGCGCCCATCAAGAGGAACGCCTCTCGCTAATTGGGCTTCACGGATAGTGTTTAATTGCTGGCGAAATTGTTCTGCAAGTAATAACGGGCCTGCGAGTAGGTATGCAAAACTTGCAGGTAAACGGCTTGCAAACAAAGCACGAATGAAACGTTCAGTCGGTACATACTGCAGCCAAAGTTGAGAAGCGCTAATAATCGTTAATAACTTAAACCACAATGCCAACGCAAATTCAGGGCGGCTATTTTTTAATGTGGCTCCGGTTAATAGCTGAGCTAGCCAGCCACCATGAATTAACCAAAGCCCTGCCGCCATGGGAAGCATAATCCACGCAACTATTTTCCATCGGTGGCGTGCGGGCCGCCAAAATAATAAAACACCAAATGTGCTGCAACCTAGCAGAATTAATGTCCAGCTCAATGGTAAGAAAAGCGAGCTTACACTGAGCCAAAACCAAATTGTCAGCGAGGTAAATGGATGCATTTAACGGACCTTAGCCATATTTGGATAATTACGTTGGACACGTTCTGGTAATTGTCGAACCAATAACCAAGCAATAATGGCTGATGCGACTTTATCTGCAATATTGGCGCCTAATACTGTAATTGCCACCGATTCTAATAAGTTATCGCCAACAGCATGAAAATACGCGACAAAAAAGTCAGCGCCGCTACCGGTTGTTCCTGCAAACAAGTAAGTGCGAATGGGAACAGCAACGATCATCAACGCAAAAGTAATGACAACACCGGATAAAATCACTCTTGGTAAGGTGCGAAAACCACCTGCGCGAGCTAATAACCCAGCACTCAGGCCAATCATCATCGCGACAGGGGCGAAAGCCGCTGCAATTGGGCCGCTGAGTAAACCCCATAATAGATTTGTTAATAATCCACTCAATAGTGCAACCCAAGGGCCTGCTAATAATGCACAAATTAATGTTCCTATAGAATCTAGGAATATCGGCAGTTTTAACATTGAGCTTAATTGGCCAATAACCATATTAATAGCAATAGAAAAAACAATTAAAGTCAGTGTACGACTAGAAATAATCGACGTTTTACTCATGACAAAGTCATTCCTTACAGTAATGGAATAATAAAATTAGCGAGAAGTGATGATAAGCTCTTCATAACCAGACAAAGGGCAAGGTTCACGAGTGAAATTAACTTTTTCAAGTTCCCCAATAATCAGCTCTAATGTTGTTCTAACAGTACAACCCGGCATCATATGGCCACCGAGAACTTTCCCTTCTTCATCAGAGACAGACAAATGCAGGTGTTCGCCGTTAGCATCTAAAGTGCCAATTAATGAAACAATTTCGAATTTGCCTGTTGTGTGAAACGTGTTCTCTTGTCCTGCAAAACGCAGTGCGACATGAGTTAAGCTGCCGACGCTACTGGCAATAAATGCAGCTTGTAGGCTGTGTTGCTCAATTTTTCGTTTTAATGCTAAAAGCGCATCTTCTCCAGGCACTAAGCGGATAGCAATAAAACGAGCGTTTGAAAAGGGGGATAAAGATTGGTTCATATTGTTAATCCTAATCATTGTGCTTGCGCAGAGCGTCGCACAACCATGTAAATCATTAAAATTATAAATAATGCTAAGTTATGATTTTTCTGTATTAATTATTGGTGATTATTATACGTAATTGAGATGGATTGTCTGGTTGTAAAGGTATTTAGGACTATCTTCAGCAAAAGGCACCACAAGTTGGTTTTTATGATGATAAATATAAAAAAAATGCAGAAATAAAAAAATAAACAGTGATGAATATTTCGAATATTTAGCTTAAGTTTTGGTGGCGATGGGAGTTATCTGTATTGCCATGCTAATTTTATGTACAATTCGGCTTGTCACCGTGAAATATGCTAAGAAGACCTCTTTTGAAAAGTATTAAATAGATAATAAAGAAC
The DNA here is from genome assembly GCF_033901115.1 of Providencia sp. CIM-Carb-044. Classification (NCBI taxonomy): domain Bacteria; kingdom Pseudomonadati; phylum Pseudomonadota; class Gammaproteobacteria; order Enterobacterales; family Morganellaceae; genus Providencia; species Providencia sp. CIM-Carb-044. Next base: position 462,953 of record NZ_JAXADV010000002.1, on the reverse strand, counting down.
AGCTAAAATGTCGCACTTGAGTTAATAAATTGTGCGGAAATAGTAAGGTTTTTTATTAATGAAAATATCGTTACCGTAAAAATAAAAAGAGTTGGCGTTAATATTTGCTTCTTTGATGATGAGCCAATAACATGTTTTTAAATCAGTCTATTTGCTGCTAATAAATTATAATTATGCGTTTTACAGGGATAAATCTATGAGTCATGTTGATCCAACATTAATCATTTTACTGGTATTAGCCGGGTTAGGTATCATTAGTCATAATATGACAGTCACTCTTGCGATGTTATTTTTATTGGTGGTCAGAATAACACCATTGAATAATTATTTTCCATGGGTTGAAAAATATGGCTTAACCATTGGGATACTTATCTTAACTATCGGTGTTATGGCGCCAATTGCGAGCGGTAAAATAACGGCAAATGAAGTATTGAGCTCATTTTTGAATTGGAAATCGATTCTTGCAATTGTCATCGGGATCGCCGTTTCTTGGTTAGGTAGCCGAGGTGTCACATTAATGTCCCATCAACCTTCTACTGTTGCAGGCTTACTTGTTGGAACTGTTATTGGTGTTGCTTTATTCCGTGGTGTTCCTGTAGGGCCTTTAATTGCTGCCGGGATCTTGTCACTATTAATTGGTAAATCATAGTATTACGATGGTGAAATTGCTTCCTGTTATTATCGAACAGCTACATATGGTTGGCATGCGTCGTCTTATGGTTCTTTCTGGTGACAGTGCGTGGGTGGAACAGCAACTCAACGAATTTCAGACAGCCATTGATGGCGACTGGTTAACCATTTCAGCGAATTTGCCACAAGGGGTTTCCCCAGAAAATGCACATCTATTATTGGGCCGTGAATTTTTACATGGCATCTTTGATGCGCGTAAAGGTTTTCATAGTGAAGCCCTAGCCATGCTTGCTGGCACGTTAAAAGCAGGGAGCTTGTTAGTTTTATGTACTGCACCTCAAACTGAGTGGGCGACAAATGCTGATCTAGACAGCCTACGTTGGAATGAACAATTGGGTCTAATTCCGACACCGAATTTTGTTCACCATTTGCAACGGACTTTCCAAACATCTTCCGATATTTTATTTTATAAACAAGGAGATGAGCCTGATTTTTCATTACTAAATAACAAACCATTATGGCAAGCACCGACAGGCCAGCCAACAGAACAGCAGCAACAAATAATTAGCCAATTATTAAAAGCAAAACATGGCATTTGGGGCTTGATAGCCCCGAGAGGGCGCGGAAAATCTGCAATAGCTGGGATGTTAATAAAACAATTTATGGGAGAGAGTTGGTGTTGTGCTCCCGCCAAAGTGGCGACGGAAGTTTTAAGTCGGCACGCAGGACAAAAGATTAATTTTTGGTCCCCTGATAACTTATTAGCGTACTGCCGCAGCAATGAAAAAATAACAGCAGATTGGCTAGTCATCGATGAAGCTTCTGCTATTCCTAATTATATATTACGTGAGCTGGTGGGGTATTTTCCCCGAGTTTTATTAACTACGACAGTCGATGGTTATGAAGGAACAGGGCGTGGATTTACGCTAAAGTTCTGTGCAACTTTAGCCCATTTCACTTTACTACAACTTGATAACCCAATGCGCTATGCGGCTAATGATCCCTTAGAATTGTGGGTCAATGAGGCTTTATTGCTGCAAGAACCCACCACTCAAACGGTTCTTGCTGGAAATACTGAATATAAAGCGTTAACTCAGGCATCATTAGCGGAAAATAATGAGCAATTAAAAGCGTTTTATGGCTTATTGATGAGTGCACATTATCGAACGTCACCATTAGATTTACGACGACTATTGGATGCCCAGCAACAACATTTTATGGTGGCAAAAGCCGAGTCTGATGATTGTACCTATTTAGGTGCATTATGGATGGTAGATGAAGGACAGTTAACCGAATCATTGAGCTGGCAAATATGGGCTGGGCTTCGTCGACCAAGAGGAAATTTAGTTGTCCAATCTTTAGCAGCTCATAGTTATTTCCCCATTGCGGCACAATGGCTATCTCGCCGAGTGATGCGTATTGCCGTTGATGCGAACCACCGTAGGCGCCAAATTGGTTTAACACTGCTAGCAAAACAAAAAGCGTTCGCCACAGAGCAAGGCTTGGACTTTATATCTGTTAGTTTTGGGCTAACACCAGACTTAGTGGCATTTTGGCAAAAAGCGGGCTTTCGGTTAATACGAATAGGTTCGCATAAAGAAGCCAGTAGTGGCTGTTTTACCGCGATGGCTATTTTACCTATTTCAAACCGTGCATACCAACTTTGTGAACAGGGGGAGTTACGGTTAAAACGTGACCTATATTGGCGCAGTGATTTACAAGAGTTTGCTTTCACAACAGACTCACAGCAGCAATTAACGACAGATGATTGGGTTGAACTCATCGGGTTTAGTGAGTTTAAACGGCCCATTTCGGCGAGTGAAAGTGCGATTCTGCGTTTATTGAAGGAAGAAAAAAACGGGCTTTCGCTTCTCAGACGGCATTTGGTGTCATGTGAACCCATCGCACAGATTTGCGCAGATGTTGGTATAACAGGGCAAAAGCAATGGCTACAACGAGTAAGAGAAGAGGTTGGTATACAGGTAAAACAATACCAACCAGCACTTTTAGCTGAAATAAAGCAGAAAATTACTTCTTCTTGTCTTTAGGCCAATCGTCTTCATCATCCCAAAGATGGTTATTATCCTGATGCGGAGGGATTTCAGGCTTGTTATCTAAAAATTTTTTGGGGTCCAATTTCATCATTTCTTTGACTGAATTCCAGATAATACCTACCAATAAGAGTAAAATTATCCACCAGTAGTCGGCTAACCATTGCATATTCACCTTCCATTCGTCATTCTTTTGAGCTGTCTGTGCGTTGATATCGATCAGTTACCCTAGTACATACTAGTGTATGCCTCTATTGTGTTTTTTTGCATCTTTTCATCGAAACTAAATGATATAAAGAAAAATAAATATCTATCATTGAAACCTCAAAGATTCCTGAGAAAGAAAGCTATGGGAACAATAATCATTCCAATCGGCAAAAGCGACTTTTCATTAAGCGTGTTTACCATTAGAGTATACCATTGATATTATTATGAGTTACCACAGATTTTATGCGGCTTTTACCATTTGATTTATTTTTTAGGGAGGGGGAGTAATTTTGAAAAAATTGTTCCTCATTGTTATTGGATGGTTAGCTGTTGCGCTGGCTTTTGCTGGCGTTATTCTTCCTGTTTTGCCGACTACGCCTTTCTTGTTATTAGCGGCATGGTGTTTTTCTCGTTCATCTCCACGCTTTCACCATTGGTTATTATATCGCTCTTGGTTTGGGGGATATATCCGTCACTGGCAAAAGCATAAAGGGCTACCGAAAGGGGCAAAACCAAAAGCAATTGTATTGATAATACTCACTTTTTCACTATCAATCTGGGTTGTTAGCTATTTATGGTTAAAAATTGGTTTATTGGCACTGTTGTGTTGGCTGCTTATTTTTATGTATCGGCTTCCAGTTGTTGATGAACAAATTGCCACGAAAAAGAAAAAAGCCCCATAAATTATGTAGCGTAATCTATGAGGCGTGATAGAAGTTGCTCTGTTAGCTTAGAAATTATTCAGGAGCTTTAATATAGCGTTCGAATACATAATCTAAGTTACTGTTTAGCCAGTTTTTTCCGCAAATATCCTCTTGTAGGAGAACTTGTTTAATGACTTCTGGCGTTAAAAGCTGTTCTGCTTCATGGGATAAAGGCCAGTAGCTAATATGCCAAGGTTCATAGGCAACCCCTGCATTTTTTGCAGTGAAAGGGCGATAAAAATCAAATGTCGCCATGTTATCCGTCAGCCAGTGGTTCAGTTCAGCAAAATAGCCGTCAGTTTCATATTCCCAAGGCTCTAACTGTAACGTTTGCCCTAAAGGAATACGTAATGGGTCATAAACATCTATTTCGGTTCCCCAATGGTGGCGGCTTGCACCGGGTAATGCTGACCAATGTAAAATAGCTTCACAAAGCTCGCCTTCAGAAAGCGTTGTAATATCTAAAGGTTGGCTTTGTGCATCAAGAACAGGGCGGAGACCGGTAAATTTTTCATTCCAAATTAACTGTTGACGTGAAAAATCACGAAATGCACTTGCCGATTGTAACTTGAACCCTGACTTTACAGCCGCTTGTTGCATGGCTAAAAATGCTTTGGTGGCATTGAACTGTAGGCGATGAGAACCGCCAAGTGTCACTAAATGGTCAGTTGAGCGGCCTGTTAACATGGCAATAGTGATCATAATAACAATAACTCCATGACCCGTTCATAAATTAAGGCCAGCTGTTGCAAGTCTTTGACGTTAACGCATTCGTCAACTTTATGTATGGTGGCATTCAGTGGGCCGAGCTCAATAACTTGAGTCCCCATTTGGGCGATAAAACGGCCATCGGAGGTTCCACCGCTTGTGGATAACTCTGCATTAAGACCAGTTAATTCATGAATTGCTTGCAAAGTTGCAGTGACAAGTTCTTGTTTTTCAGTTAAAAATGGTTGCCCAGATAATGACCACTCTATTTTATATGTTAAGCCATGGCGTTCTAGCATGCTAGTGACCCTGTCACGTATTTGTGTGTCGGTCAATTCGGTGCTAAAACGAAAATTAAATTGAACAAATAACTCACCAGGGATCACATTACTTGCCCCTGTACCACCATGAATATTGGCAATCTGCATAGTGGTGGCAGGGAAGAATTCGTTGCCGTTATCCCAAATAGTTGATGTGAGTTCTTGCAAAAAAGCAGTTGCTCGATGTACCGGGTTATCCGCTAAATGAGGATAGGCAACATGCCCCTGCGTTCCCATAATGGTAAGATTTGCCGTAATAGAGCCTCTACGGCCATTTTTTATGATGTCGCCTAAATGAGATTGGCTTGAAGGCTCACCGACTAAACAGTAATCAACGCGTTCATTACGTGCCATCAATGTTTCGACCACTTTGACCGTGCCATCTAACGCATCGGCTTCTTCATCTGATGTGATTAAAAAGGCCAAACGCCCTTGATGTTGAGGGTGCTTTTTGACAAAGCGCTCTGCGGCGACAACCATTGCTGCGACTGAGCCTTTCATATCAGCAGCACCGCGACCATACAAATGTTGATTGATAATTGTCGGGTTAAAAGGGGGTGTTTGCCAATTTTCACTATTGCCTGCTGGTACGACATCGGTATGGCCTGCAAATGCGAGGGTTGGACCTTGAGTACCTCGATGTGCCCAAAAATTTAATGTGTTACCAAAATGCATTGGTTCAACGGTAAAACCGAGTTGGTTTAAACGCTCAGTCAGTATCGCTTGGCAACCTTGGTCATCAGGGCTGATAGAAGGGCGTGAGATCAGTTCTTTGGCAAGTTGAATAACTGGGCAATCCATCATAACCGCCTGATTATCGAATGAAGTTTTGGTAGTCATTTGCGCTAAACCCAACTAAGTAACGGTTGTCTGGAGAAACAAGTACGGGTCTTTTGACCATGGCGGGCTCTGCAATTAGCACTTTTTTCGCGCTATTTGAATCAACCACTGCATTTTTTTCATCATCAGTCAGTTTACGCCAAGTTGTTCCTCGTTTATTTACTAACACTTCCCAATCAATATGTTCCATAAAGGTAGAAAGTAATTCATCGCTAATACCATCAACACGATAATCATGAAACTGATAGTTAACTCCATTGTCTTCTAAGTAACGGCGTGCTTTTTTAATGGTGTCACAGTTTTTAATTCCGTACATGATATAAGGAGAGTTAGATGTATTGGGCATATGATTTTCCTCAAAAAACTAGCGATAATCCATACATAATGAGGCAAAAATCGCTTAGGATCTAGCCCAAATGTGAGAAATATATAATAAACTTATAATTAAATTATTCGTAATTTAGCTTTGTTAATTAATATAATTAGAAAAAATTATCTTGAACGCATATAAATTAAGCTAGCTTCAAGACGAGAGCGAACACGTAATTTTTTAAGAATATTTCTAATGTGAACTTTAACCGTTTCTTCAGAAATAAAAAGTAAATTAGATATTTCACGGTTTTTTAAACCCACAGCCATTTCATGTAAAATTTCAGATTCTCGCCGTGTCAGTGATGAGAGTGGGTCATTATAATTATGACGAGAAATAAGATGCTGATATATTTTTTCACTGAAAACTAATTGCCCTCTAGAGGCTTTCTTCATACTATAAAATAACATGTCAAGCTCACTGCTTTTTAATAAATACCCTTGTGCTCCTGCATCAATAGCGCCATATATATCTGTTTTAATTGTTGAAGCAGATAACACTAATAAGTAGCTATTATTGCAGTGCTTACGAAGTAATCGTATCGTTTCAAATGTTTTAATACCTTGAATATTGGTATCTATAATAATTAGATTAGGCTGTAGCTGCCTTGCAATGCTTAAGGCCTCGTAACAACAAGAGGACTCTGCTGTGACAATAAAGTGCGTATCGGTATTTATGAGCTGGCGCAATCCCAAGCGTATAAGAGGGTGCTCATCAACAATCATTACGGTATATTTAGACATAGAGGGTTCCTTTTTCATGTCTTAAAATTCAAGGTCTAGTTTGATACTTTCCATAAAATAGACAGTTTAATTTTGATATATTTATTATATTTAATTGGAGTATTAATAATTGTAAAATCAGTATGGGGAATTCTTAATGTTACTTCTTTGCTTAATATATTATATCCCTCGCTAATAACAATAAGATACTTGTTGATAATACATTAAAATTAGAAAATTCATATCTAATATTTAAATCAATATTAAACGGAGAAGGTATTTAAGATAGGGTTCATAATGTGATTAATTTTTTATATATATTAACCTCATAAAACTAATAATAAATTATTTTTAGTTAATATCTTAAAAATTAGAGAAGTGTTTCGATATAGTAAAATATAATCAATGTGATTACGTTTTACTCTAACGGTGGCCTAACTCTATTGTAACTGAAAGATTTTTCTGGAAATTGCCAGTATGATCATGATTTGCTAGAGAGATGTGTTTATACTGTTATCGCTCTTACCTTACTTATTTTGAAAGGACTTGACGATGGATGACAAATTAAAACAAAGTGCTCTTGATTTTCATGAGTTTCCACATCCTGGGAAAATTACGGTTACCCCAACTAAACCACTAACAACCCAGAGAGATCTCGCATTAGCATACTCACCAGGTGTTGCAGTGCCATGTCTTGAAATTGCAGATGACCCACTTAAAGCTTATCGTTACACCGCTAAAGGTAACCTTGTCGGGGTCGTGTCTAATGGTACGGCTGTCCTTGGGTTAGGTAATATCGGTGCTTTAGCTGGTAAGCCTGTCATGGAAGGAAAAGGTGTACTATTTAAAAAGTTTTCTGGTGTTGATGTCTTTGATATTGAAGTTGATGAAACAGACCCAGACAAGTTAGTTGATATCATTGCGTCTCTTGAGCCGACTTTTGGCGGTATTAATTTAGAAGATATCAAAGCACCAGAATGCTTTTATATTGAACAAAAACTTCGTGAGCGGATGAAAATCCCTGTATTCCATGATGACCAACACGGTACCGCAATCATCTGTACTGCCGCTGTTATCAATGGCTTACGTATTGTTAAAAAAGATATTGGTGATGTGCGCCTGGTGGTTTCTGGCGCAGGGGCGGCATCAATCGCTTGTATGAATTTATTAGTCGCGTTGGGGTTGAAACGCGAACATATCACCGTTTGTGATTCAAAAGGGGTGATTTACAAAGGCCGTGATGAACGCATGGATGTCACCAAAGCCGCGTATGCAATTGAAGATAACGGCCAACGTACTTTGGCTGATGCGATTCCTAATGCAGATATTTTCTTAGGCTGTTCAGGTCCACGTCTTTTAACGCCAGAAATGGTGAAAACCATGGCAAAAGATCCTCTAATCTTAGCATTGGCTAATCCTGAACCCGAAATTTTACCACCTTTGGCAAAAGAAGTTCGCCCTGATGCCATCATCTGTACTGGTCGTTCTGATTACCCAAATCAGGTTAATAACGTATTATGTTTCCCATTCATTTTCCGTGGTGCGCTAGATGTTGGCGCAACAACGATTAATGAAGAAATGAAACTGGCTTGTGTATATGCCATTGCAGATCTTGCATTGGCTGAGCAAAGTGAAGAAGTGGCTTCTGCGTATGGCAACCAAGATTTATTCTTTGGCCCTGAATATATTATTCCGAAACCATTTGACCCGCGTTTGATTGTGAAAATTGCGCCAGCAGTGGCAAAAGCAGCTATGGATTCAGGGGTAGCAACGCGTCCAATTGAAGACTTTGATGCCTATATCGAAAAATTAAATCAATTTGTTTATAAAACAAATTTATTCATGAAACCTATTTTCTCTCAAGCTAAGACGGCGAAAAAACGCATTGTATTAGCAGAAGGGGAAGAAGAGCGTGTATTGCATGCGACTCAAGAACTAGTGTCTTTAGGTTTAGCCTTCCCAATTTTAGTTGGGCGCCCAAGTGTGATTGAAATGCGTATTCAAAAACTCGGCCTACATATTGAGTTAGGTAAAGATTTTGAAGTGGTTAATAACGAAAACGACCCGCGTTATAAAGAATATTGGCAAGAATACTACCAAATCATGAAACGTCGTGGTATTTCCCAAGAAATGGCGCGCCGTGCGGTGATTAATAACCCAACCTTAATTGGTGGGATCATGGTGTTGCGTGGCGAAGCCGACGGGATGATTTGTGGTACGGTGGGCAGTTATGGCGAACACTATGAAGTTGTTAAAGATTTATTTGGTTTCCGCGAGGGTGTTCATGCAGCAGGTGCAATGAATGCATTGTTATTACCAACGGGTAATACGTTTATCGCAGACACTTATGTCAATGAAGACCCTTCACCGGAAGAGCTAACTGAAATCACGTTAATGGCAGCGGATACGGTAAGACGCTTTGGTATTGAGCCAAAAGTGGCTCTGTTATCGCGTTCTAGCTTTGGTTCTTCAGATTGCGCATCTGCACAAAAAATGCGTGATACGCTAACGATGATCAAAGCACGTGACCCACATTTGGAAATTGATGGTGAAATGCATGCGGATGCCGCATTAATTGAATCTATCCGTAAAGATGTGATGCCTGATAGTCCATTAAAAGGTTCAGCAAATTTATTAATTATGCCAAATATGGAAGCAGCACGTATTAGTTATAATTTACTGCGTGTCACAAGCTCTGATGGTGTGACTGTAGGGCCTGTGTTAATGGGGGTTGCGAAACCTGTGCATATATTAACACCAATTGCTTCGGTACGTCGTATCGTGAATATGGTGGCATTGGCAGTGGTTGAAGCACAAACAAACCCACTCTAAAGGTTAATATTAATTAATTTGTGTTAAAGGCTTCTATGGTTTCATAGGAGCCTTTTTGTTGAAAATGATTCTCATTATCTGTATCTTGTGAGCTTGACTACATAAGATGGAAAGCATAATGATTTCAATTAGATTGACCTCTCGAATAGCCACTTTAATGGTTGGGTTATTTTTTCTTATTGGTTGTACACAAAAAATTGAGCCAACAAACGTACAATTGGATAGCCAGCTAACAGCAAGCGACCAAATTATTGACTTAGCAACAGGTAAGTCTTTAACACCTCAGCAATTAGTTGAGCAGCTTGCTCAATCTCCACGTGTGATTGTTGGAGAAAAGCATGATAACCACTATCATCACCAAATTGAGCAATGGCTTGTACAAGAGATGCCAAAAATACGGCCTCAAGGTGCGGTTTTACTCGAAATGCTGACACCGTCACAGCAAAAAGGTGTGAGTCGGGTACAGGCACAGATGCAGAGTAATCCTTATATTCGTGACGAAAAGTTACAGTCCGCCATAAAATGGAACAGTGGTTGGCCTTGGGAACAGTATGGGGCTTTAATCCGTCATTTGCTAAGCTCACCTTATCCATTACTTTCTGCAAACCTAGATAAAGAAGAGGTGCTTTCCGCCTACGCTAACCCATCATCAATAATGGGGCAGTATTCGACTCAGCCTATTGTTCAAGAACTCATCAGTAAAACGATTGAAAGCTCTCATGGTGGGGAACTTACAGCGGAACAAGTGGTAAAAATGACCTTTATACAGCAGTTGCGTGACCGCCGTATGGCAGAGTCGTTATTAAATGCACCTACACCCGCGCTCTTATTTGCAGGTGGCTACCATGCAACAAGAGCTATTGGGGTACCTTTACATGTGCAAGACCTCGCACCTGACGAATCAGTCAAAGTGTTAATTATTTCAGAGAGAGGGGAAGAAATAGACCATTTACATGCTGATTTTGTTTGGTATACCCCTAAATGATGACTAAATAATAGCAACCTAATGATTTCAAAAAAGTTAATTTTGTGAAGTATTCTTTATTTTCATTAAGAAATGATTTCCATTTTCATTTGTTATTAATTATCATTTGCGTTTATGTGAAGATACATAAGTACATAAGATAAAAATGAGTATAACAACATTTGAAAATGAGTATTTAAAGCGAACGACGAAGATGAGTGGGTGGTTCGCATTGGCAATTGCTCTTCATGTCGCTGTGGTTGGGGGCTATATATGGGTAACTTATAATCAACAATGGGAAGAGCTATTGCCTCCACCATCAGTGGTGATGGAAATTTCGATAGAGTCGCAAGCCGAACAATTGACAGAAGTTAACATTGGTCAACTACAAGAGTTAGCGGTGGCGAGTCAGGCCTATGAGGCTCCATCAGAAGAGAAAATTATCCCACCATTAGCCATCAATGAGCAGGCAGAAGTGCAAGTGGCTAAGACGGTGAGTACAAAACGAATAGCTGAAGTAAAAAAACAAAAGCGTGAAAAGCAGGTGGTTGAACAAAAACAAGCGACTGATTCAAAAGCCAATGATGCCCCTGTCACCAGTGATGCAGCAGCGCCATTACAGACTCAGAAAATTGCCGCAGAATTTAATAGCCAGTCACAATCGATAGATAACGCGAAAAGGCTGTGGGAAGCACAAGTATTGGGTAAATTAAATAAATACAAGCGTTTCCCTGAAGATGCCGTAAGGCGAGGGCGAGTTGGTCAATCAGTAGTAACATTTACGGTTGACCCACAAGGTTTTTTACTTGATAGCGAGCTGGTGAGTTCATCTGGAACGCGATCGTTGGATAGAGAAGCCTTGCAGGTTTTATCAAGAGCGGCACCTTTACCTGAACCACCTACTGAAATTTTAATCAACGGGCGGGTAACAGTCAGGATCCCTATTGATTTTACTCTTAATGAAAAATAGATTGGATGAATTATGCGTAATAAACTTACTGAGTTTTGTCTTATTACATTACTTGGTTTATATGCAGCAACTAGTGCTGCGGAGGATAGAATGTCAGCACCAATAGCCAAAAAACAACCACATACAATGACTACTCACGGAGATGTCCGTGTTGATAACTATTATTGGTTAAGGGATGACCAACGTGAGTCTCCAGAAATTATCGAATACTTAACGCAAGAAAATGACTATACAAAGCAACAATTAGAGAAAGGTGAGTCGTTAAAAAAAGAGATTTACGATGAACTCTTTTCGCGTATGAAGCAGGACGATGAGTCAGTTCCCTATAATTATAATGGTTATACTTACCGCTCACGAGTGGTTGCGGGAAAAAATTATTCTATCTATGAAAGACGCCCGGTAAATAGCCAGGGTGAATGGGTTGTATTAGTTGATGGTAATGAACGTGCCGAAGGCACAGAATATTATCGTATGGGCGCGTTAGCTATTTCGCCAGATAATACCACGCTTGCCATTGCCGAAGATCGCCAAGGGCGTAATGAATTTGCAGTGTCATTTCGAAAAATTGATGAGAGCGAGTGGCAAGAGAATGCATTAACCAATACATCAGGGAATATTGTTTGGGCTAATGATAACCAAACGCTATTCTATGTGAATAAGGACAAGCAAACATTGCTTCCTTATCAAGTGGTTAGGCACCAATACGGTACACAGCAAACTCAAGACAAACTGGTGTATGAAGAAAAGGATGATACTTTTTACGTTAGTTTAGCGAAATCGACGTCAAAAGATTTTATTTTAATAGGTATCACGAGTACTGAAACTTCTGAATATCGGTTAATTGATGCAAATCAGCCACAAAATGATGCTAAAATCTTAAAACCACGTCAAGTTGGGGTTGAGTACTATCCTGATCATTTCAATGGTAAATTCTATATTCGTTCTAATCACCAGCACCCATTGTTTGGTTTATATATTGCAGACAATATTTTAGCGCCGTGGGTAAGCTTTATTGCACCACGTGATGGGGTTGATCTTGAAGGTTTTGCGTTATTTAATAACTGGTTAGTGGTAGAAGAGCGCCAAAACGGCTTAGTAAATATACGCCAAATCAGTTGGTTAACGCATAAAGAAAACCAAGTGAGCTTTGATGACCCAACTTACATGGCGTGGATTGGGAATAACCCTGAGCCTGATACGGACACATTACGCTACGGCTACTCATCAATGACCACACCGTCTTCAGTATATGAAATTAATATGCTGACTCAAGAAAAACAGCTTTTAAAACAAGAAGAAGTTAAAGATTTTAATAAGCAAAATTACCAAAGTGAGCGTATTTGGGTCACTGCACAAGATGGGGTAAAAGTCCCTGTTTCCTTAGTTTACCGTAAAGATCTTTTCAAGCATGGTCAAAATCCATTGTTAGTCTATGGTTATGGCGCTTATGGATATGGCATAGACCCTTCTTTTAGTTCATCTCGTTTGTCTTTATTGGATCGCGGTTTTGTTTACGCGATTGCACATATTCGTGGTGGTGGTGACTTAGGTAAAAATTGGTACATACAAGGCAAAACAATCCACAAAATGAATACATTTACTGACTTTATTGATGCAACCAAAGGGTTATTATCAGAAGGTTATGGTAAAGCAGGGCATGTGTATGCCATGGGGGGCAGTGCGGGTGGCTTATTAATGGGAGCGGTGGTGAATATGGCGCCTGACTTATACGAGGGTGTTGTTTCCGCTGTTCCATTTGTAGATGTGGTAACCACAATGTTAGACCCATCAATTCCTCTAACTACTGGGGAATACGACGAGTGGGGTAACCCTGAAAATGAAGAGGATTACTGGCGAATTAAAGCGTATAGCCCTTATGACAATATCAAAGCACAACATTACCCACATATTTTAGTGACGACAGGGTTACATGATTCCCAAGTTCAATACTGGGAACCTGCAAAATGGGTGGCTAAATTGCGAGATATTAAACAAGGTAATTCATTATTATTATTAGAAACGAATATGAATGCGGGCCATGGCGGTAAATCAGGGCGTTTTAATGCACTCGATGATATTGCCCAAGAATATAGCTTTATTCTTATGCTTGAAAATAAAGACAAATATTTTCCATATTTAAAATAATAATTAACCTATAAAATTTAGGTGATTTTAGGCCAGCAACAAGATTAATCACATTGTTGCTGAGCCTTTTCACAGGCACTATTTGGCCTGTGCTAGCGGTGTGAGCGTATGACACTCAGTACGTTTACAGGAATGGTTTAATGAATAATAAAACAATAATTATGGTAGCTGGCATTATTGCCACTAGCTACCAAGGGATCGCTTTGGCTGAAAATACACAGCAGCAAAATAAGCAGAAAGAAGGTTTGGTTAATTTTAGCCAATTAAAAGTTTCAGGTGCGCAGAAACAAACCCCACTAGTCAAAGCATTAGAAAAACCAGGTGCTTATAGTGCGGTTGGTACAGAAAATAAATTGCAGTCGATGGATAAAATTATTCGCACCATGCCCGGCACCTATACTCAAATGGATGCCAGCCAAGGTACGGTTAACGTCAATATTCGTGGACTGAGTGGTTTTGGTCGCGTGAATATGATGGTTGATGGTATTACACAAAGTTATTATGGTATCTCACCGAGCAAATATACCCACGGTATGCAGCCGAGTAATGATTTTGGTTCATTAATTGATCCAAACTTTATTGTCTCAGTGGAAGTGGAGAAAGGGCAGTTGAATGGCAGTAATAGCATTAATGCTTTAGCCGGAAGTGCGAATTTCCGCACTATCGGAATTGATGACGTCATTTTTAACGACAATTTATACGGACTGCGTAGTAAAGCTAACTGGGGGGATAATGGTCTCGGTTATAACGGAATGGTTGCCGTTGCGGGTAAAACGCAATTACAGGATGATGGTTACTTTGGTGGTTTAATTGCAATTAGTGGTCATAATATCCCCGGCAGCTATAAAAACGGTGATGGTTTCAATAGTGATGAATTTGCCACAGATCCCTCATTCAAACAAAAGCCACAATCTCAATTGGCAAAGTTGAAATATAAACCTAATGACAGTCATGAATTAGAATTTAGTGGGCGTTTCTTACAAAATAAATTAACCAGCAGAAAGATTAATAGTGATGACTATTATCTTAAATATAAATACACCCCATTAAATGAATTAATTTATGTGGAAATCTTGGCAAGCCATGGCAATAATGAACAGAAACTTCAAGGGGATCCTATTGGTGGAGCCTTTAAAAATGCCATATCTAAAAATAAATCCGATAGTATTAATTTATCCAATACTAGCCATTTTTCTTATGGAGATGTGGATTATAAATGGCAAGTAGGTTCGAAATTAATGAAAACCAAATACAGTAAGGAAGCACAATCGGTTGAAGACCCAAATACCCAGATAAACAATCCATTTTCACCAAGTGGAACACAAGATATTGCCAGCGTATATACTCAGTTTGAAGCGAAATACGATATCTATACAGCGATATTTGACCTTAATTACCTCAATTATAGCGTGAAAGGTTATAAGCCTGCGTGTGATGAAACCGAAAAATGTTTCCCCCAAGAAGCCAGTAATCTGAACATTAAAGATAGTGGGATTAACCCAGGTATATTGTTATCCGCTCAAATCATTCCTGAATTCCAGCCCTTTGTTAGTTACGCACATTCCATGCGTGCACCGAATTCACAAGAAGCTTTTTTCTCCTCAAATGGTGGCCAGACGATGAATCCATTTCTTAAGGGTGAAAAATCAAAAACTTGGCAGGTTGGGTTTAATAGCTTAAAACCTGATTTAGTGGTAGATGGTGACCAATTCAATCTGAAAGCATTGTGGTTTCATACCCAAGTTAAAGATTATATCACGAGTAAAGCTTTTGTACTTTGTCGTTCCAATCCACAGGATGAATTTGATTGGTGTTTAGTTAATGATGATGTCTGGGATAAAGAGAATCCACCAATGTCTCAGCGAGCAGAAATGTATGTGAATGACCATCGAGATGTAAATTTACGAGGGTATGAATTGCAAGCCAACTATGATGCAGGTGTATTTTATTCAATGGTTTCATATACCAAAGAGTCAGGAAAACAGCCGGTTTCTATTAATAGCACCTCCTTATTTAGTGCAGGGGATTTCACTCAATTACCTGACTATTACCTAACATTAGACTCAGGCGTACGCTTCTTTGATGAAAAACTGACACTCGGTTCAACGATCACATGGACTGGCCCCTCCAAACGGATTAGCCCAGTTCCAGATGGCGACCAAAATGGTGATGCTATGACGGAGAAATATGAGAAACAACCAACCATTATTGATGTATATGCAGATTATGAAATTAATAAAAACGTTAAATTGATGATGACTATTAACAATGTGACGAATAAAAACTATACCGATGCATTAAATCGCGCAAATTCAGGTGCAATTATGGAAGAACGAGGGCGAAATAACGAAACGGGTAGAGGGCGTACTTATATGATAGGTGGGCAGGTACGTTTCTAACCAGTATATAAATTTACAACCACTTATCCCGTTATTTTAATCGAGATAAGTGGTTAAAATAATCACTTCGATACTCTTTTGGTTTTAACTTTCTCAATGTGGGTAATTTGGCTTTCAACCCAGCCATCATTAAGGCGTGTTTTCAGTGGTTGCCCTAATTTTACTTGGCTGGTTTTTTTCAACACGGTGCCTTCTGCTGTCTCACTAATACTAAAGCCGCGAGCAAGTGTTGCCAATGGGCTGACAGCTTCCATTTTCGAACACGCGACAGCAAAACGTTGACGATAGCTATTGACCAAACTCGTGATCATATTTTGCAAATGATATTGTGTTTGTTGCAACTGACGTTGTTGTTTTTGCAACTGAGGGCGTAAATCATTTTGTAGCAAACGGCGATTAACTCTTTCGAATTTAGCCGTCGAATTTTGTAGTTGCCGAGTCATCGACTGTGCTAGCTTTTGTTGCAATAAATTAAGTTGATTATGTTGCCGTGCTAAGCGTAATTGCGGGTGCTGTTGCTGTAAACGGTGATGCAAACGAGCAAACCTTTGTTGTTGGCCTGCCACGTAATAATCCATTGCCATTTCAAGGTGTTGCTGTGCAGATTTTAACTGCCGCAGCATTTCTAGCTGGTTACGGCTAACAAGCTCGGCTGCCGCAGATGGGGTTGGTGCTCTTACGTCCGCTACATAGTCCGCAATCGTCACATCGGTTTCATGACCAACAGCACTAATTATAGGCAGTTGACTAGCAAAAATAGCTCTAGCAACGATTTCTTCATTAAATGCCCACAAATCTTCAAGGGAGCCCCCACCGCGACCGACAATTAACACATCACATTCTTGACGCAAATTTGCTAGCTCAATCATTCGAGCAATTTGCGCTGGTGCCAATTCACCTTGAACTGCCGTTGGGTAGATAATGATAGGCAGAGAAGGGTCCCGGCGGCGTAAAATATTTAAAATATCATGTAGGGCTGCACCGGTTGCTGATGTAATGATACCGACAGATTTAGCAGGGCTAGGTAGCGGTTTTTTATGAATAATATCAAATAAGCCTTGTGCGCTTAGCGTTTGTTTTAATAGCTCAAAACGCTGTTGCAGTAAGCCCTCACCGGCTGGCTGCATACTTTCAAGAATTAATTGGTAGTCACCTCGAGGCTCATATAAGGTCACTGTCGCTCGAACTAAAACTTGCTGGCCATTTTGTGGGCGAAAAGTGACTCGTGCATTTTGCCCACGGAACATTGCCGCACGCACTTGAGCCCGGTCATCTTTTAAGGTTAAGTACCAATGACCTGAACTTGGTTGTGAAAAATTGGAAATTTCAGCGGTTAACCAAATACGGCCCATTTGGTTATCAAGAAGTTCTCGAACAGTCTGGTTAAGCTTGCTAACCGAGTAAATTGCGTTATTTTGTGAAGTCGACATGTGAGCCAGATCAAATTTTAAAACAATGACTTAATCGATAGATACTAACGCAGTTATAGGAGTTATCAAGTTTTTTTTCAAAAAAACGCTGGAAGCAACCGTTTTCGGTGTGTATAATGCCGCGGCAATATTTTATACCTTTCCATAACGCTGCCTGGTGGGATATTGCCTATGTTACGCATTAAAAAAGAAGCACTTACTTTCGACGACGTTTTACTCGTTCCTGCACACTCAACCGTATTACCGAATACCGCAGATTTATCAACTCAACTGACTGCAAACATCCGCCTGAACATTCCTATGCTTTCTGCAGCCATGGATACTGTCACTGAATCTGATCTTGCTATTGCATTAGCACAAGAAGGTGGCATTGGTTTCATCCATAAAAACATGACTATTGAGCGCCAAGCGGAAGAAGTTCGCCGCGTGAAAAAGCATGAAAGTGGTGTCGTCACTGACCCTGTGACAGTAACGCCTGATACTACCATTCGTGAAGTGCAAGAAATGGCTGAGCGCAATGGTTTTGCAGGTTACCCAGTAGTTGCAAACGACAACTCATTAGTTGGTATTATTACGGGCCGCGATGTTCGTTTCGTGACGGATTTGGACCAGCCTGTTACTGCTGTGATGACGCCAAAAGAACGTTTAGTCACCGTGAAAGAAGGCGAAGCACGTGAAATTGTTTTACAAAAAATGCATGAAAAACGTGTAGAAAAAGCCTTAGTGATCGATGATAACTTTCATTTGTTAGGGATGATCACCGTTAAAGACTTCCAAAAAGCAGAACGTAAGCCAAACGCGTGTAAAGACGAGCAAGGCCGTTTGCGTGTTGGTGCTGCTGTTGGTGCTGGTGCAGGAAATGAAGAGCGTGTTGACGCGCTGGTGGCTGCTGGTGTTGACGTTTTATTAATTGATTCATCACATGGTCATTCAGAAGGCGTATTACAACGTATTCGTGAAACCCGCCAAAAATACCCTGACTTACAAATCATTGGCGGTAACGTAGCAACCGCGGAAGGGGCGAAAGCGCTGGCTGATGCAGGTGTTAGCGCCGTTAAAGTCGGTATTGGCCCTGGTTCAATTTGTACAACTCGTATCGTAACTGGTGTGGGTGTACCACAAATTACGGCTATTGCAGAAGCGGCAGAAGCTCTGGAAGGTACGGGTATTCCTGTTATCGCGGATGGGGGTATTCGCTTCTCAGGTGATATCTCTAAAGCTATCGCGGCAGGCGCAGCCTGTGTGATGGTTGGCTCAATGTTCGCAGGAACTGAAGAGTCTCCGGGAGAAACTATTTTATTCCAAGGCCGTACTTACAAAGCATATCGTGGCATGGGCTCACTGGGTGCGATGTCTAAAGGTTCGTCAGATCGTTACTTCCAATCTGATAATGCAGCAGACAAATTAGTGCCAGAAGGCATTGAAGGCCGCGTAGCATACAAAGGTCGCCTAAAAGAAATCATTCATCAACAAATGGGTGGCTTACGCTCCTGTATGGGCCTGACGGGCTGTGGTACTATTGATGCATTAAGAACAAAAGCAGAATTTGTTCGCATCAGTGGAGCCGGTATCCAAGAAAGCCACGTTCATGATGTTACTATCACGAAAGAATCTCCAAACTACCGTTTGGGGCAATAATCGATAAAGTTTCTCAGGGTGGCGCATTCATTTGATTGCGTCACCGATTCTTATTTTTGACTTGAATTTTTGGAATTCTCCTCAAATGACAACAAATATCCATAAACATCGCATTCTTATTCTTGATTTCGGCTCACAATATACACAGCTGATTGCCCGTCGTATTCGTGAAATTGGCGTTTACTGTGAACTCTGGGCGTGGGACGTTACAGAAGAACAAATTCGAGGATTTAATCCAAACGGTATTATTCTTTCTGGCGGGCCAGAAAGTACGACTGAGTCAGATAGCCCACGAGCTCCTGATTACGTATTTAATGCAGGTGTTCCTGTATTAGGTATTTGTTATGGCATGCAAACCATGTCAATGCAGTTGGGTGGTGCAGTTGAAGTCTCTGGTGAACGTGAGTTCGGTTATGCCAATGTCGAAATCACTGAGCAATGTGAATTATTCCGTGATATTCATGACTCTCTGAACGAAGCTGGCAAACCAGTACTTGATGTCTGGATGAGCCATGGTGATAAAGTTACAGCTATCCCTGCCGATTTTAAAACTATCGCCAGCACTCCAAGCTGCCCATATGCCATCATGGCAAATGAAGAGAAGAAATTCTACGGTGTTCAATTCCACCCAGAAGTGACTCACACTCACCAAGGCCTAAATATTTTAACGCGTTTTGTGAAAGATATTTGCCAATGTGAAGCCCTGTGGACACCAGCGGCAATTATCGAAGACACAGTAGCGCGTTTAAAAGAGCAAATTGGTGATGACCATGTACTGCTCGCATTATCGGGTGGTGTTGATTCATCGGTTACTGCGTTGCTATTAAACCGCGCAATTGGTAAACGTTTAACCTGTGTGTTCGTTGATAACGGTTTATTGCGTTTAAACGAAGCAGACCAAGTAATGGAAATGTTCGCAGGTAAATTTGACCTGAACATCATCCATGCAAAAGCCGAAGATCGCTTCTTAAATGCATTAGCTGGGATCAGCGATCCAGAAGCTAAACGTAAGAAAATTGGCCACGTATTTATCGAAGTATTTGATGAAGAGTCATCTAAGCTGCCTAATATCAAATGGTTGGCTCAAGGAACAATTTACCCAGACGTTATCGAATCAGCAGCATCAGCAACTGGCAAAGCGCACGTTATCAAGTCTCACCATAACGTAGGTGGTCTGCCGGATGACATGAAACTTGGTTTAGTTGAGCCATTAAAAGAATTGTTTAAAGATGAAGTCCGTAAAATTGGTCTCGAATTAGGCCTCCCGTACGATATGCTGTATCGCCACCCATTCCCAGGCCCAGGTTTAGGGGTTCGCGTGTTAGGTGAAGTGAAGAAAGAGTACTGTGACTTATTACGTCGTGCAGATGCTATCTTTATTGAAGAACTGCACAAAGCAGATTTATATCATAAAGTTAGCCAAGCATTTACCGTATTCTTACCTGTCCGCTCTGTTGGCGTCATGGGTGATGGCCGTAAATATGACTGGGTTGTTTCACTGCGTGCAGTTGAAACCATCGACTTTATGACCGCTCATTGGGCACATTTACCTTATGACTTCTTAGGCCGCGTTTCAAACCGCATCATTAATGAAGTCGATGGTATTTCCCGCGTCGTTTATGATATCAGCGGCAAACCACCTGCGACTATTGAGTGGGAATAATCCCCCAATAAGAATTAGCTGGCACTGGCTGGCAAAATAACAACTTAAGCCCATGTAAAAGTGGGCTTTTTTGTTTTTTAGTCTTTAATAGCATTCGATTTAATTGAGCAAATTAGTGAACACTTAAATTTGAAGTGCAGAAAGGATTATTGCTTCCATTTTTTCAGGGGTAGTGAATGGTGCGAAGCGTTTGAGCGGTTTACCGTCACGCCCGACCAAGAATTTAGTAAAGTTCCACTTGATCCGCCCACCCATTAGACCTGGTAGCTCGTTTTTCAGGTAACGGAATATCGGGTGAGCAGAGCTCCCATTAACGTCGACTTTTTCGAATATTGGAAAGCTCACTTCGTAGTTAATAAAGCAGGTCTGCGCGATTTCCTCAGCGCTACCGGGTTCTTGTTTGCCAAACTGATTACAGGGGAAACCAAGCACCACAAAGCCCTGAGGAGCATATTTCTTGTAGAGTGATTCTAAGCCGTTGTATTGTGGTGTAAAACCACAATGACTGGCGGTATTAACGACGAGAACCACCTTATCAGCGTAGTCTTTCATAGAGATAAGTTGCCCGCCGAGACTTGTCGCTGCTAATTGATGAAAGGGGGCCATAGTAGGATCCTTAGAATAGAGCTAATCGACATAAGCCAATATCGCCGCTGATTGTGTGGTAGGTCTGAAGTCTTTTACCTGGCTATCTTGGCAAATTCTAAAGGTAAAAACAACATACTGGCTGTTCTCCCATTGATTGAAATATTAGATATTAGCCCTTTGCTTTAATCCCGCTATAAACATTCGCTGGCTAAATAATGGTATCAGCCCGTGTCAAAGTGGAGGGAGCTTATGGCATCAGCAACCTCTCATGTTCCTTTGCAACTAACTCATTCAAAAAATCAGCGACAACCCTGATCCTTCGTGAGTGAGCGAGATCAGAGTGAATGACTAGCCAAATAGGTTGGTCACAGCCTATATTATCTTGTAGGCAAATCAGTCCCATCTTTTGGGCAATGAAATGCGGCAAAACAGCCATGCCAATACCCGCTTGGACTGCGCTAAATTGTGCTGACATCGTACTGGTAGTGAGCCGGCAAGCTCTTCCTCTTAGCGTTCTTTCTAACCATTGTGCTGATTGGAGGTGCTGCTGTGCTTCCGACCAACCGATAAAATCATCTTGTTCTAGAGAGCTCAATCTGTTTGGATTTGGTCTACGCTGTAAATAACTCTCTGAGGCGTAAAGGCCAAACCCCAATGTGCCTAATTTACGAATACGCACATTACCGCGTTCAGGCCTAACCATACGCAGTGCAATATCCGCATCACGCCTGTGTAAATTCACTGTCGACACCCCAGTTACAATTTCAATTGTGAGATTAGGGTTCACGTTGGTTAGTGAAGGCAGAGCAGGGATGATTAGATGATCGGCTAAGCCTTGAGCGGTAGCTAAACAAACATGGCCCATCACGCTTTCGCTTTTTCTCCGCGCGGCATTGCCAAATGCATAACCCGCCTGTTCTAAGGCTTCAGCCTGAGAAATTAATGCATTTCCTTCATCGGTAAGCTTGTAACCAAGCTGGTCTCGAGTGAATAGCCGAACATGTAATGCCTCTTCTAGGCGTTCTAAACGCCGAGATGTGGTTGCAATTCCAAGTTTCAATGCTTTAGATGCAGCACTTAGCGTGCCTTCTCGAGCAATCGCTAAAAATACTCTGACATCATCCCAATTTGAATGCTGTCTATCGTTTTGTTTTCCATTATTGGAAAATGGATTGCTTTCATTAGTCATATAAATCTCCATTTATGGAAAATATACTGAAAAACATAAAATAAACCAAGGGAGAGCGATAATGAAAAAACGTATTTTGGGTAATGGACTTGAAGTCTCGGCAATTGGACTCGGTTGTATGGGGATGAGCGAGTTCTATGGGCCGCAAGATGATCAGGCTGCCATGGTTGTGCTACAAAAAGCTATCGAACTAGGCTGTACGATGCTGGATACTGCGGATACTTATGGCAATTTTCATAACGAAGAGTTGATTGGGCATTTTCTTAAACAAGTAGGTTCTGATGTTAAAATCGCGACAAAGTGCGGTATTGTTCGCCGACCAGGTGAATATGAGAGAAGGATTGATAATAGTCCAGAATATATACGCAGCGCCTGTGAAAGCTCTCTTCGTCGATTAGGTGTTGAATGTATTGATTTGTATTATATCCATCGTCTAGATCCCTCTGCATCAATAGAGACGACAATGCACACGCTGGCGGGGTTAGTTGCTGAAGGGAAAATTGCTCACATTGGGTTGTCTGAGGTGAGTGCGGCAACCCTTAGAAGGGCACACGCAGTTTATCCTGTTACTGCAATCCAAACTGAGTATTCGCTTTGGACGCGTGATGTTGAAACGGAAATATTGCCAACTTGCCAAGAATTAGGGATTGGTTTTGTACCTTATTCCCCGTTAGGACGTGGATTCTTAACAGGGCGCTTTAATGCCGAAAGTAGGTTCGAGAGCGATGATGCACGTAATACGCTACCGCGTTTCACATCAGAGAACCTTAGAGCTAATCGCACATTAGCTGACTTTATCGTGCAGATGGCAAGTAACAAGTCATGTTCACCTGCTCAAATTTCACTGGCCTGGTTGCTAGCTCAAGGAGATAACATTGTACCAATACCAGGAACGAATAAAGTTAAACACCTTGAAGATAACTTTGCTGCCGCTGATATTGACCTAACATCGGAGGATTTACTGCAAATAACACAAGCGCTAGAAAGCTTTCAACCTGTGGGTTCCCGTTATACTGCTGAAGGAATGAAAGGTGTTAATGTGTAAGGTAAGCATCATTTTGTAGAGTAATAGAGTTGCCCTGTGCTGTCATATTCTGTGAATGTTATTTGGCAACAATAATTGAGGTATCAGTTTTTTACTGGTGCCTTTTTTTATTAGTACCAAAGACGTTAGAAAAAATAGGTATACCATTATAGGAATTTATTTAGGAAAAGGGGCCTCTATGTATGGGGTTAGATACTTTTGTATCTTACAACTGCTTTATCGAGGGTAAAGCAACAGAGCTTCCCGTTCCTAGGGAATAGGTCATGAAGATGATGAGAGATATTTTTATTGTCAAAGCTTACCCGTAAAAAAGCGCCTGTAATTTACAGACGCTTTTGCTTTTCACTCAATTCTAAAATTAGAACTGATACACTAACCCTAAACCAAGTACGTTATCGGTATTCACTTTGTAGTGGTCAGTAAAATCATTATCGTTTAACAAGTTGATTTTATAGTCGATGACAGCACTTAGGTTTTTATTAAAGTCATAAGCTGAGCCGATGGCGATATAATTTACTAATTCTTTATCTCCAAAGCTGCCTAAGTTTTTACCTTTGGAATAGTTATAGCCAATTGATGGGGTTAAACCGAAGTCAAAAGAATATAGGGCAACCACTTCCAAGTTCTGAGTTTTATTTGCTACTGACTCCATATTATCATTACCAAAACGGCTCATATTAAGCGTTTGGCCATACATGACTGCGAAATAGAGATCTTCGTATTCAAATTTTCCCCCTACGTTCCAAGCTTCAGCGCGTTTACCAGTCGCACTGCTAGTTGTGGCATCTTTTTGCTTTGGTGTACGGGAAGATGAGGAGTAACCACCACCGAGGGAAATACCATAACCTAATTCATAAGCTGTAGATAAACCAAAACCATCGCCGTTATCGGTTAATTCATCACCGGATGACAGGTTTTGTTCGCCATTTTTCCCCTGATATTGTAATGCAAAGCTTAAACCATCAATGTAACCAAAGGCATTATTATTGCGATAAGTGAGTAAATTACGGTTACGGCTTAGCATGTAGTTATCTTCTTGATCCATCGTATCCGCTCCCCAGAGAGGTAATACGTCTGTCCAAGCATTGGTATCATAAATAACACCATAATTGCGGCCATAATCAAGGGAGGGAGCCGTAATCTGCAAATTTTAAGCCTGCATAAGCTAAACGATTACTATTTTCTTCAGTTGATTCTGATTGGTTAGTTTTAGTTTCCCATTCAAAACGTCCAAAACCAATGAGTTGGTCGGTGATTTGTGTGTCACCTTTTAGCCCCAGTCTGACACGTGAGTCATCACCATCTTCGCCACTACGGCTTTTGGCAATATGATGGCGAACATCGATTTGCCCATACACATCAAGCTTATTACCATCTTTATTGTACATTTCAGCGGAGTTAGCAACATTAGCAGTAAGTAGTGTTGGAATAATGAGTGCGAGTAATTTGTACTTCATAACATAGCCTTATGGATTGAGTGATATTTAGCAATAGTTCCTAATTGATAGTTATTATCATTTAAGCATTTTAATTCGCCAAATAAAAAATGTAACAAAATTAAATATTAGTGAAACAATACGGCTAACTTATTAAATAATAAAAATAATTTAATTTATGGTGATTTCAACCAAATGTTTTATTTTTAGAAAATCAAAATCAATGTGATGAAAGAGTTATGTTTATGTATAAGTGATTTTTTATGCATAAATCGTGAATTATTACTTGTTTGAAATGCTAAGGTTGGTATTATTTAAAACCTATACAAATTTTGTCTATATCAACCCAGAACCCTAAAAATAATATCTTGGTAGAAATCACTAGATATAAGGAATAATAAGTGGCTTTACGTTTGAAGTATCTGGCATTACTCCCTTTATTAGTTGCTGCGACAGCTTGTCAGCAACCAAATAATATCAAAACACCAGTAGAAACTTATGCGACACAAAACCAACCTGCGGTGGTTAATAACGCATGGATTGAAATATCACGTGGTGCATTAGATTTTAATATCAAAAAAGTACAAAACTTGCTGGGGGATAAGTCTTCTCTGTGCGCTGTTTTGAAAGGGGATGCCTATGGACATGACCTTTCTTTAGTTACGCCAATAATGATTGAAAATAATGTGCAATGTATTGGGGTAACAAATAACCAAGAGCTTAAAACCGTGAGAGACTTAGGTTTTAAAGGCTGCTTAATGCGAGTGAGAAGTGCGACAGAACAAGAAATGGCTCAGGCCACACAATATGAGACAGAAGAGTTAATTGGTAATTTAGCAATGGCGCAGCGCTTGAATGCGATTGCGAAAAAACAAAATAAAGTGATCCCTATCCATCTTGCGCTAAACTCGGCAGGGATGTCCCGTAATGGGCTAGACGTCAGTAGTGCATCTGGCTTAGATGAAGCAAAACAGATCGCGGAGTTATCGCAATTAAAAATCGTGGGCATTATGTCTCATTATCCAGAAGAGGATGAAGCTCAGATCCGTAAAGACCTTGCGAAATTCAAGAAAGAGTCTCAACAAGTCTTGAATGTGACAGGGTTAAAACGTGAAGACATTACATTACATGTCGCGAATACTTATGCAACTATTACCGTACCAGAATCATGGTTGGATATGGTACGTGTAGGTGGTATTTTCTACGGTGATACCGTTGCGACAAATGACTATAAACGTGTGATGACGCTGAAATCGAACATCGCCTCTGTCAATCATTATCCGAAAGGTAATACAGTGGGTTATGATAGAACTTATACCTTGAAGCGTGATTCTGTATTAGCCAATATCCCTGTAGGTTATGCAGATGGCTATCGCCGTGTATTTAGCAATGCGGGACATGCATTAATTAATGGCCAGACAGTTCCTGTTTTAGGAAAAACATCAATGAATACGGTCATGGTTGATGTTACTGATTTAAAATACGTTAGTCCGGGAGATGAAGTTGTATTTTTTGGCAAACAAGGTCATGCTGAAATTACGGCCGAAGAGGTTGAAGACATCAGCGGTGCATTATTTACCGAAATGTCAATTTTGTGGGGTGCAACCAATAAACGTATCTTAGTTGATTAGGTTAATTTTTAATTCCGTATATTTTAACCCGCAATAATCGCGGGTTTTTTTATCCTAAATGTCTCTTCGGATTTTATCCAATATGTCGATAAAATGCGGTTTAGGGGAATGACTATCGAAACTTATAAGCTGATATGTTAGGTTGGTAGAGTCTTTTTTGAGCGGATTGACTCAGAAGGAAAATAAAAGAATTAGAAGGATATCATTTATGTATCAAGTTGATTTACATACGCATACCATTGCCAGCACCCATGCATATAGCACTGTTAATGAATATTTTGCTGAAGCCGCAAGTCGAGGTGTGAAACTCTTTGCGATTACCGACCACGGCCCTGAAATGCAAGATGCTCCACATGAATGGCACTTTGGTAATATGCCTATCTTACCGAGAATTGTTGATGGCGTTGGTTTATTGTACGGTATTGAAGCGAATATAAAAAACAAGTTGGGTGAGACAGACTGGAATGAAAAGATTGCTCGTCATTTGGATATTATTTTAGCTGGTTTCCATGAACCGGTTCTTGAACCCCAAAGTTTAGCTGATAATACAGAAGCTATGATTGCCACGATCCGTAGCGGTAAAGTGCAAATAATTACCCATCCGGGAAATCCCAAATATCCCATTGATATTAAAGCGGTAGCACAAGCTGCGAAAGATTGTAATGTGGCTTTGGAAATGAATAACTCCTCATTCTTGCATTCAAGAGCGGGTAGTCAAAAGAATTGTTTAGAAATAGCAAAGGCCGTTAAAGAAACTGGCGGGTGGGTAGCATTAGGTTCGGACTCGCATTTTGCTGGGTATCTCGGCCGTTTTGACCGCGTAGTTGAAATGTTGGAATCAATTGATTTTCCGCAATCACAAATTTTAAATGTTACTCCACGCCGTGTATTGGATTTTTTAGAGTCCCATGGGCGTAAGCCTATCCCTGAATTTGCTGATTTTTAATAGTTATTCAGTTATTTAACATTGCGTTCTTAAAGACAGTCAATATTAGGTATAATAAAGCCACAAAAGGTGAAGTGGCTTTTAATTCAAGTTATATTGAAAGTTATAATTCAATTTCCATTTGAACACAATTTAACTCAACTTGAGCAAGAGAAGAGTAGTAGCTAGCATGCTTAATCGAAGTAAATCCATGTTTCTGATAAAAGCGTTCCGCATTCGGTGATGAATCTAATACCAATTTTTTAATATTTCGCTTTTTGGCTTCAGCTTTAATAGCATCTAATATTAAGCCCGCAGCTCCGCAGCCAGTGTACTGTGGTAAAGTAAATATGGCATCAACACTGTTAGCCTCTAGATTAAGATAGCCAGTTGCAACGGGTTCATCATTTTTATTTACCGCGACAAAGAATGGGTTATTTTTCACAATACGTATATAACTTACTGGCATTTCATCAGGTGTCCAGGTGCTGATCGTTTTTGCATCAAAACTCGTTGTACAACCATGGCGAATGGCTTGGTTGCGTATAAACCAAAGATGTTCAGCTTCATCGGGGGTTGCTAACCTAATTTTCATCATGATACACCTGCTAATGTTTTTTTATTTCTTTCATAGAACAAAAAGTACAGTTAAAAAGCAATATATATAACAGAAAGAAAACTAATTTGAATATGGTATACTCACCCTTATTTTTAAATCAGTGACTTTTATGAATTATCAATGCCCCCTCTGCTTTACACCACTTAACTTTATGCATAACAGCTATCGCTGCGCAGAAAATCACCAGTTCGATTGTGCGAAAGAGGGTTACGTTAATTTGTTGCCCGTACAACATAAACGGTCTAAAGACCCCGGTGATAATGCTGAAATGATGCAAGCACGTAGACAATTTCTTGATGCAGGACATTACCACCCGATGCGTGAAAAGGTGGCAGAAAAAATTATTCAGTTTATTCCATCATCTAATACTAGTTTGTTAGACATTGGTTGTGGGGAAGGGTATTACACAGACTATTTCTCTCGGGAACTTGCAAAACATTTTGAAAAATATACGGTTCTGGGCTTAGATGTTTCGAAGGTGGCGGTTCGCTATGCGGCGAAACGGTATAAATCCGTTCGTTTTTGCGTCGGTACAAGCCATCGCTTGCCATTCTCAAATAACAGCTTAGGTGGAGTTGTCCGAATTTACGCACCCTGCAAAGCACAAGAATTAAGCCGTGTATTAGTTTCTAAAGGTATGTTAATTACTGTTACGCCTGCGGCAGAGCATCTGCAAGAATTAAAAGCGTTAATTTACGATGAGGTTAAGTTACATCCAACTAAAGATGAAGATTTACCAAATTTTTCGCTAATAGATAGTTGCCAATTAAATTATAAAATGGCACTGACAGGGCAAGAAGCTTATGAATTGTTGATGATGACCCCATTTGCTTGGCGTGCATCAGAACAGGTCAAAGAGAATCTGCAACAAGCTGAAGTGAAAGAATATACGGCTGATTTTTTAATTCGCGTTTATCAATCTGATGCAGAGTAAGGTTATTGCCCCCATATAAGGGGGCACAAAAACTAATGGGCATACATAAATAATTCGAGGTGCTCGAATAAAATATTAAAACCAATACCTATTAGAACCAACCCACCGATAATTTCTGCTTTTTTTCCGAGTAATGGGCCAACATAGCGGCCAATCATCATACCAATAGTTGCCATAATCATTGTCATTAAGCCGATAGTCATTGCAGTATGAACGATATCCACTTGCAAGAAAGCTAAACCTAGACCGATAGCCATTGCATCAAGGCTGGTGGCTATCGCAGAAAAGATAAGGCTTGTTGAGCTATGACTAGAAGGTTTAGAACAGCATTCTTCATCTTTTGTTTTAATACTCTGCCAGATCATTCTAGCACCTAAAACAAACAATAAACCAAATGCAATCCAATGATCCCAACGGATAACATATTGGCTAGCTAGGATCCCGATACCCCAACCAATAATCGGTGTAATGGCTTCAATAAAACCAAAAATAAAACCAGTACGGAGAATTTCTCTAAAGCGGGGTTTATGAAGTACGGCGCCTTTACAAATAGCAACAGCGAAGGCGTCCATTGATAGGGCAAGGGCTAAGATAAGGGTAGCATAGAAACTCATAATAGAACCTCGGTTGGGTGATTCCATATACACATAAATTACCCCCAACCAAAAGGCTTATTTATGTGTCTATGGTCTTGCCAACCGAATTTTGGTGTCCGCACCACGTTTGAAACCAAACGAGTATGTTGATACGGACTTTCTGGTCTTATATATGAAACCAGAACAGGCTACTCCCCAATGACGTGGAAAGAAAGATACCATATTTTATATTAAAGGCAACACTTAATTAATTGTGGATATTAAATGTTATTGAGAATTATTATCAATAAGGATATTGGCAAAAACAAGGTTAATTAAATTTATAATTAACCTTGTTTTTAGTGATAATATAAAACTTATTTACTTATGATTAATAAGGAATTCATAAATTCTTTGTAAATCATCAAGATGTGAAACTTGGATGTTAATTTTCTTTTTTTCCAAACCTATTATTAATACACCGTCTTCGGATAAGTTCATTGTTTTTATTCTGTCATATAATATAAATGCATTGGCAAAATAAAAACCATTCTGTTTAAAGAATAGCTTAGGTGTTCTTATAAACGCCAAATAGATTGACATAAAAATAGTAATCAATAATAAGTAAGTGGTTAATAAATTACCATGGCGTACAATATTTGTATAAATAACGATACAAATTAGAACAATAAAAATAATAGCATCGGCCCGATGTTTTCGTTTTAGATTAATTTTTAATAATGTTTTACCCTTTAGCAAATGCTGAATGAATTCATCATAAATTGCATAAACAAGCATGATCAAAATGATTATAGCAAGAATGGCATCATTGAAGGTCATTTGTGAACCCTTGGATAAGTGAACATAATGCAGAGCTTAAAATTAAAAAAGGGAGGCTGCAACCTCCCAATTCAAATAATGGTGGAAAATTATGGTGCTAAGAAGTTTAACCAAGCACCAAGGATACCCAAACCAAAGAAGCCGATAATAATCCACAATGCGTTAACTTTACGACGTAACAGCCACATACAGGCGAAGGTTAGCAATAGTGGTACTAAACCTGGCATGAGTTGATCAAGGATCATTTGGACGGTGGTAATATCTTCAGCACCTGTTGTTGGGTTTTTGATCCGCGACACTTCAAGTGGAATATTGACATGTGTCCATTTATTGACCAAGGCTCCCATAACAAATAAACCGAGAATTGATGCTCCTTCAGTTAGTTTTTGTAGGAAACCGCCACCAATGTCTTGAACAATATCAATCCCTTTTTTGTAGCCATATGAAACACCATAATAAAGGGTTAACAAACGGACAAGATTAAACAAAACAAAAAACAGAAGAGGGCCAAGTAAGCTACCCGTCATTGCGATACCTGCACCGAGAGCCGCAAATACTGGGCGAACAGTTCCCCAGAAAATTGGGTCACCAACACCGGCTAATGGCCCCATTAGACCGACTTTGATACCATTTATTGCACCGTCATCAATGTCTGCACCATTGGCACGTTGCTCTTCCATTGCCATTGTGACACCCAGAACAGGCGCTGCAACATACGGATGTGTATTAAAGAATTCAAGATGGCGCTTAATGGCTTGTTTTCTATCATCATTATTTTCAGGATAAAGACGACGAATAACGGGAACCATTGAATAGCAGAAGCCTAGGGCTTGCATACGCTCAAAGTTCCAAGAACCTTGCAATAGGTTAGACCGTAAGAATACGCCGCGAATATCGCTTTGTGTAAGCTTTTTAGCCGTTGGCTTAGTGATATCTACCATTATACGTTCCTCCTAGTCTAGCTCATTATCAAGGTTGTTATTGCTACTATTTCCTTGGGTAACAACAGTTTGCGATTTATTGTATTTTGGACTGAGTTGGATATATAAAATAGCCATAACAGTACCGATAACCCCAAGAGCAACCAGGTTGAAGTCAGTAAATGCCGCGGTAACAAAGCCTAAGTAGAAGAACGGCATTAAGTAGCCTGCACGCATCATATTGATAACCATCGCATAACCGACAACAACAATCATACCACCAGCAATATTCAGGCCGTCAGTAACAACTTGCGGGATAGAATCCAACATTTGTTGTACTTCTGATGTACCAACAGAAATGGCGACAATTAACGCAGGTATTGCGATACGCATGGCTTGCAGTAATAAAGCTGAGATATGGATAAAGCCAATTGCAGTTAGATTGCCATTGAGGGCGGCTTTATCAGCAGCATGTTGGAATGCAACCGTTACAGTACGAACAATAATGGTTAATACTTGTCCCGCTGCTGCGAGTGGGATGGCGATGGCAATACCTGCACCAATGCTTTGACCACCAGCAATAACGAGAATCGTTGAAATGATAGAAGCTAAAGCGGCATCAGGTGCAACGGCAGCACCGATATTCATCCACCCAAGTGCGATCATTTCTAATGTACCGCCGATGATGATACCCGTTTTCATATCTCCCAAAACAATACCTATAAGCGTACAGGCAATGAGAGGACGGTGAAATTGGAATTCATCAAGGATTGATCCCATCCCCGCGATACACGCGACGATGAAGACCATTACTATTTGAACAACGGTAAGTTCCATTGTTTAATCTCCTGTAACCAAAAGTTTTAAAATCTGTTTTGAGTAATGGATTAAAATTAATATAAAAAATGGCTATAAAAATTATTTTTTGAGCTTATTAATCAAGTCCATCATATAAACTTTGCTATCTGATGAGACTTTCCTAACTTCAAGTTCAATCTTTTTGTCGTTCAAATAATTAAATGCATCAATGTCTTCTTGGTTGATAGAAACGGCATTTGTGACCATTGTTTTGCCATCATGGTATGCCATTCCACCAATATTAACGGACTTGACGTCAACACCTTCTTCGACGATACGTTTAACATCAGTTGGATTAGTGAAAAGCAACATAACGCGCTCACCAGCGTATTTCGGGTTATTGTAAACGCGAATACATTTAGCAACATCGACAACATGTGCAGTGACACCTGGTGGTGCGACTTGTTTTAACAATGTAGAGCGAACTTGGTCTTTTGCTACGTCATCACTGACCACAATAATGCGCTTAACTTGGGTTTCTTTCGTCCAGCGTGTTGCGACTTGCCCGTGAATTAATCTGTCATCAATACGAGCAAGTGCGATCACCATATGTTCACCGGGGCCGGCTTTCACTGGTGCAGGGGCAGGAGTACTCGAGACTACAGGAGCAGGTTCAGCTTCAACTTCTTTGAATTTAAATGAACGAACACCACCACGACCCGTTTCTAGGGCGACAGTGATAAGTTCATTCATTGATGGGTTATCGTCACGGCACATGAATGTTTCAACTAACATTGGAACATTTACACCCGTGATAATGTCATAATTATCATGTTCATTAACAATGCGACTAGCTGCGTTAAATGGACTGCCTCCCCATGTATCAACAAGGAATAAGACACCCATTGATGTATCTAAATCAGTTAGCTTTTGGGTGTACTTATCAAATAGGGTATCTGCGTTTTCCCCAGGGATAAAATCAATAAACGACACATTATCTTGTTCGCCTATTAACATTTCGGTTGTTCGAAGAAGCTGCTCTGCAGCGACTCCGTGTGTACCAATCATAATAGCTATACTCACTATTTTTCCCTCATAGATAGATAAAACAAAACATTATCTGTCGATAAAATGGACACTTAAGTTAGACTCCTTTTTATCAGTTTCCCCTGTATGATAATTTTAGCTGAATAATTACAAACGTCTTATAATAGCCATAAACTCATTTATGGCACTGTTAGTATCAATTACATTATTAGCATATCATCTTGCATTATCCTAAAAACTTGTTTCGCGTCAGAAAAATAAGAATACACCTAAAAATTGATATCGAATTGCATTTTTCTGCTATTCATTTTAATTAAATAAAATTAATAATCTGATTATTTTGTTTTTGCTGGTTTCTTTTTGTGTTATCGGTAACAAAAAAAGTAAATAAAATAGTGCCATATTGATTTTTAGAGTGAAAAGTAATCAATTTTTAGTGGAAATTAGTTATCTCTTGCTCAGCTCAAAACAATCTTTAGCACAAAATAGTATGAATTTCGTTTTGATGTGATGTGTTGAGTATAAGAAAACCGAGTTAATTCAATGAAAAAATTATGGGTAATTGATTAGGTGAATTGGAGCGTTTAGGAAGAGAAAGGTGACTAAAAAATAAAGAAAACTTTTTAATGCAGATTAAAAAAGCACCCTCAAAATACTGTTCAAAGACATAACAGAATAGGAAAGGGTGCTTAAGGCTTAAATTAATTGAGAATAAAATTAGTCACATTGTACTTTGATGGCTAGCCCGCCTCGGGATGTCTCACGATATTTCGCATTCATGTCTTTCCCGGTTTCGTACATAGTTTCAATGACTTTATCAAGTGAAACCCGTGGCTCACTTGTTCTGCGTAGGGCCATACGTGTGGCATTCACCGCTTTAACAGATGCGATTGCATTACGCTCAATACAAGGAACTTGTACTTGACCAGCAACAGGGTCACAAGTTAGACCTAAATTGTGTTCCATGCCGATTTCAGCAGCGATACAAACTTGCTCAGGGCTACCGCCAAATAATTCGGCCAGACCAGCTGCAGCCATAGAGCATGCCACACCGACCTCCCCTTGGCAGCCAACTTCAGCTCCTGAAATGGAAGCATTCATTTTGTATAAAATACCAATGGCGCCTGAAGCTAAGAAATAACGCATATACAGCTCTGGCGTTACCGGTTCTATGCAATGATTATAATACGCTAAAACGGCAGGTACGATACCACACGCACCGTTAGTCGGTGCTGTTACAACACGGCCGCCTGCTGCATTTTCCTCATTCACTGCTAAGGCATACATATTGATCAGGTCAACCACATTCATAGGGTCATTAGATAGCTTACTTGATGAAGTGACCATTCGGTTTAGTGCCGGTGCACGGCGAGGAACACGCAATGGGCCCGGCAATACACCTTCGGTGCTTAAACCACGCTCAATACAGGCTTGCATTGTCTGCCATACATCAGCGAAATAGGCTTCGATCTCTTCTTTAGAATGAAGATCTAACTCATTTTTCATCATTAAGCTAGAAATCGAAAGGCCTGATTTTTTACAATTTAGTAGTAGCTCTTCCGCAGAGTTAAACGGATAAGAGACCGGTTTGCTATCAAGAGTAGATTCGCCAAAATGCTCTGCATCGACAATGAAACCACCACCAATGGAATAATAAGTTTTGGTGTAAATTTCTTCATTACCTGCAAAAGCATGAATTGTCATGCCATTTTCATGCAATGGCAGGTTGTCTTGACGAAAATTCATGCCACCTTCATTAGGGAAGTCAACGACCTGAAGACCATTCGCTAATGATAACTTTTCTGTTTCTTCTACATTTTTGATAAAAGTTGGGATGGATTCAATGTCGACAGTGGCAGGTAAGTTACCTGCTAGCCCCATAATAATGGCGATATCAGTATGGTGCCCTTTTCCAGTAAGCGATAATGACCCATAAACATCCACAGAAATACGAGTGACGTTAGGTAATAAATTTTTGCTTACTAAATCATCGACAAATTCTTTCCCAGCTTTCATTGGACCAACGGTATGAGAGCTTGAAGGGCCTATGCCCACTTTAAACATGTCGAAAACGCTTATCACGCAGGACTCCTTAAAAAAAAGATGAAAATGTAGTGCATTATTTTAAAAGGCGCTACTTTACTGTTATTTAGTAGTGTTAACCAGTAAGTTTAAAGTATTTTTTGAAATAAGGTAGTTGCTGAAGGGTAATTGATTGTAAATAGCACAAAATGTCTGTGATGTGGCTAAAAAAGCGACAGGTAGTAGAGGTATATTTTGTCATATATGACGTGATATTTTGTCATCTTAAATAGATTTTACTGCAATAGTAACATTGTATGGTGAAAAGTTGTGTTAAACGTTAATCCAATTGCAAAGCAAGTTGGTGAATAATTGAAGCGGTTAACCCCCAAACTAAATGCCCCTTATACCAATAAAAAAAGATGCGGTTATGCCGCCCTGAACGGTTAATATCGACATATTTATGGCGTTGTAATGAAAGGGCATCAAATAAGGGAACTTCAAAGATAGCAGCGACTTCACTAGGGTTGGCTTGGTATTGAATGTTATTTGGTACCAAACCAACGATTGGCGTAACTTCATAGCCACCATAACTTTGCAAGGGGCTTAACTGACCCAGTACCGTGACTTTTTCAGGAGGGATGGCCACTTCTTCATATGCTTCACGCAGCGCGGTATTCACAAGCGTACCATCCTCCGGGTCACTTGCCCCTCCTGGAAATGCGACCTGGCCTGCATGGGAGCGTAAAAAAGGAGAGCGTTGTGTGAGAAGTAATGTCGGATTGGGTTTATTGATAATGGGCAAAAGAACGGCTGCCGATTTACCCGCCTTAGGTCCAGACTGGCGGGTAGCCGGCAAAGTAAACTGAAAACGATTGATAAAGTTATTCAGTTCAGTCATCGTTATTGAGCGCTCCTAATAAAGGTAAAATCAGGCTTAATTTATCAAAGGTTTCTTGGTACTCTTTGTCTGCTTGGCTATCTGCAACGATACCACCGCCAGCCCAACAATAAACCTGCTTTTTATATGTCAGTAAAGTACGAATAGTAATATTGCTGTCCATATTACCATTGAAACTAATATAGCCGATTGCTCCACAATAGCCATGTCGGCGATGGGGTTCTAATTCTTCAATTATCTCCATTGCACGCACTTTTGGTGCGCCGGTTATTGAACCCCCAGGAAAACACGCTCGTAATAAATCAGTTGCACGGTATTGGCTATCTAACTTTGCCGTGACGGTACTGACCAGATGATGCACTGCCGGGAAAGCTTCAACAGCAAATAATTCAGGAACACTGACCGTGCCCGGTTTGGCAACGCGACCAATATCATTGCGTAGCAAGTCAACAATCATCAAGTTTTCTGCGCGGTCTTTAACTGAATTAGCCAGTTTTTCAGCTTGTGCAAGATCATCTTGTTGATTATCTAGGCGCGGAAGCGTTCCTTTTATTGGGCGGGTTTGAATATCCCCATCTTGCAGAAAGATAAAACGTTCCGGTGAAATACTGATAACCGCATTTTCGGGGAGACGTATAAATGAAGAGAAGGGAGCTCCATTGCGCTCAAGTAGCGCTAAAAACGCATTCCATTCATCTCCTTTATACTTAGCTTTAAATCTTTGTGCTAAATTAATTTGATAACAATCACCATTACGTAAATATTCATGGATGCGCGCAATATTATGATGATATGTCTCTTCAGACATATTAGATTGCCATGCCGAGGTTAATTGGAATTTGTTTTTACGGCCCTTTTTTTGACTATGTAGCCAAGCTAACCGAGCATCAACATCATCATAACTAATTAATGTAGTTGTTTTATTATGGTGATCAACGATAAGTGCCCACAAGTAGATGCCAACCGCCATGTCTGGAAATTGTAGTTCTGTGGTTGAAATTTCAGGTAATTTTTCAATGCGCCGGCCTAAATCATAACTCCAAAGGCCGAGGGCACCGCCGTTGAAGGGACATTCGGTCTCTTCCTGGTATTTCGGTTGGTATTTATCAAGCAACCCTTGAAGAAGTTCAAAAGGATCTGATTCAGAAACGATAGGGGCCTGATTTTGCTCTGAGATAGTTGTTTCAAGCTGATAAGTCGTCAGTGTGGCAATAGGGTCAGCAACGATAATATCAAAGCGATTATGTGAGTGTTTTGCATTACCTGAATGCAGTAACATCGCCCATGGCTGGTGTGCCAGTGGAGTAAAATAATCAATGGCAGTGTTTGGGCTATAAGGTAATTGGATTTTTTTGATAACCATAATGATGAGTCTAAATTTCCGCAAGTGAATCAATACAGATTAACATATATTCTTATCTTAATAATCGAAGAGATGTTAAAATGTTAACTATTGATTTTAGTCTTTTATTCATGAGGTTTAAACCATGTTTTCTGGTATGCCAGCACTTAATCACCAAGAACAGCAAGAAGCAGTTGAAAAAATTCATCAATTGATGGCGGAAGGTATGAGTAGTGGTGAGGCAATTGCATTAGTTGCTCAAGAAATTAGGGAGAAGCACCAAGGTAAAGAGCAAATCCATGTTCGTTTTGATGATGAAAATTAATAATCTGTAAACATACTATTAACATCCATGCATAAACCTGATAGATTAATATTAGTTAAGTCATTCTATTTATCAATGAAGACTAGATAATAACCAGAAGATAACTGGTATCTGATAGGCTGAAATATGCCGCTAAACTAATCAAAAATCTTTACCTAGTAATAGGTATCGGAGGATGGTATGGAAGCGAATCAAAAAATTGCTGTAGTTTTAGGTACTTGTGCGCTGGTTTTTAGCTCTTTTGCGTTAAGCGCAAATAATGAAGAAGGTAAAGCAGCGCCTTTCGTCAGTTGTGGTACGTTAACTGAGCCACAAATTGCAGCACAAGTGAAAAGCGATTTTATGCATAATCGTTTACCTCGCTGGACAGATGAAAAAGCGGCTTTAGGCAAGAAAGCGGTTGCATGGGTCAATGATAGTGAAGTCACTAAAACGGAAACAGGCTACAGGGTACCGTTAGTTGTTCGTGGTGCAAAATCTGACTTACATTATTCAGTCGCGGTAGACTGCCAAAATAATACAGTGACATATAATACGGCGAAATAAATTTTTTAATCTTGAGAATCAAGGGGTAACCATTAAGGTTATCCCTTTTTTGTATCATTTCTTTTGTGCCTTCGTGAGACTAGCGATTTCGTGGTTCATAAGGCATACGTGCAAAGTTTTGCGACAGTTGTCGGTAGTAGACTAATCGCTCCCTGAAATACTCCCTTAAGTGCTCGGGTTGTTCTCGCTCAACAGCTTCAGCAATGATGGCAATGTTATAGCGTTCTTTAAATGCAACACCGGAAGCTAAAAGGTCGACATTGACCTTATCCATTTCATCTTTAGGCAATAAAGCAAGATTATGGCTCATATTTGATCTCTACTGTTAAATTCATACGCCATTATTGTAACTGGATAATGAGAAAAAATCTCAATACCTTAATTGGAATAATGAAAAACAATAGTTAAATTTCTCTATTTATATATTAGTAATTAAGGGAAAAAGCAGGGAAAGATAATGAGATTGATTATTATTGTTTTTAACAAAAGTTATTAATTATCAGTAAATTGGATTTTTTTGTTTTAAGATTGTTTTAGGGTTTTAATTGTTTTAATACTGTGCATAATATACTCATGAATAATTAATCGATAAGGCATAAATATGTTAACTACAGATATGGTCAAAAAATTAAACGAACAATTAAACCTTGAATTTTATTCTGCAAATCTTTATTTGCAAATGAGCGCTTGGTGTAGTGACAAAGGCTATGAAGGTGCTGCAGCGTTCTTAAAAGCACACTCACAAGAAGAAATGGAACATATGCAGCGTTTATTTGATTACCTTAGTGACACTGGGGCATTACCCCTGTTAGGGCAAATTGCAGCGCCACCAGTTGATTTCAAATCAATTAGCGATGTATTTCATCAAACTTATGAACATGAGCAATTAATTACTCGTGAAATTAATAAATTGGCTCATTTAGCAATGACAACACAAGATTATTCTACATTTAATTTCTTACAATGGTATGTTGCAGAGCAACACGAAGAAGAGAAATTATTTAAATCAGTACTGGATAAACTGGATATGGTGGGTGAGTCTGGTAAGGCACTATTCTTGTTAGATAAAGATTTGAAAAACATGTCAGCGGCAACACATGTTTAATCTACACGCCAGTAAGTAAATAGAAATATCGTTTTATCTCCATGTAATACATAAAGACCTCTCTAGGCTTATGGGCATGAATCCTGCAATTCAATGTTCATAAGTCTTTTTCTTTTCATTTTGTGTGAAAACTCACAGGATAGGCCGATAAAACCCATTTTTAAGCGGTAAAATGGTTTGTTTTCCGTATAATGATTGGTAATTATTCTAAATTCACCTGCAAATTAAGAGGTTACTATGCCAATTAACCCTATTAAATCTTCATGGCGCAAACTTAGCGCAGTCGCAGTTCTTTTTTTAGGTATGTCGTTCCAACAGGCATTTGCACATGCGCACTTAAAAGACCAACTTCCTGCTGAAGGTACGGCAGTAGAACAAGCCCCTGAGTCTATCTCATTAAGCTTTTCTGAAGGCATTGAAGTTAATTTCACTAAGGTCAGTATTATCGGTCCTGAAAATAAAATAGTGAAAACCGGTAAAGCAACGTTAGACCCAAGTAACGATACAAAAGTGATTGTCCCTGTGGAAGACAAGCTCGCTGCTGGGAAATATGACGTTAATTGGAGCGTCGTTTCTGTCGATGGACACAAAACAAAAGGAACGTATAGCTTTACAGTGAAATAATATGTCACTAGAAGCTTTTTATACCCTTATTCGCTTTATTCATTTTATCGCTGCAATATTGATGTGTGGAATGTCAATATTTGCAGTGGTACTTAGTCGTGAGCCATTTAATTATTTGCTCAGCCGCTATTTGAATAAAGGTATTTTCTTCTGTGCCATCGTTACCGTGTTAACAACTTTTGGTTGGATGCTTGCACAAGCAGGCCTGATGGGAGATGGTTGGCAAGATAGTATCGATTTGGATATATGGCAAGGGGTTTTAGGGACGTCATTCGGTCAAGTATGGCGTTGGGAACTTTTGTCATCTGTATTATTGTTATTGGTTTTATTTGTAAAACCAATCCAATTGCGATTGAAACTCATATTGGTTTTTTCAGTGATCCTACTTGGTTTGCATGCTTTTATTGGGCACGCGGCTATGCATGATGGCTTACTCGGAACCCTCCACCGCATCAATCAATTCATTCATCTTATTAGTTCAGCCTATTGGTTTGGCGGTTTGTGGCCATTTTTAATTTGCATTCAATTTTTACGCAATAAAAAAGAAATGGTCGAAGGGATGGATAAACACATTGTGAATACCATGATGCGTTTTTCGCGTTATGGTCACATCTCTGTTGCACTGGTTATTATTACTGGAGTCATTAGTGCAATAACGCTCTTACCTGGCTGGCCATTAAACTATTCAGGGTCAGAATACCAATCACTACTTTGGTTTAAGATCATTTTAGTGGGGGGAATGCTTCTATTGGCTATTATCAATCGCTATTACATCGTACCGATTATTAAACAAAAAGGGCGGGTCAACACCCTAATTATTAACAGTTGGGTTGAGTTACTGTTAGGGACTATGGCTATCCTTTCGGTGGCGATTTTTGCAAGCTACCAGCCAATCTAGCTAAACTTTTATATTTAATTGATAATAACGCGAAGATATCTTTAATGTTTGATAAGGCACTACCATGAAATTTAAACTCATTATTTGCACACTGTTATTGGCTGGTACCGTAAGTACTGCTTTTTCTGCACCGTTAACATCCGTGAGTAAGAAACAATTTGGAGATGATTGGCCATTTACTCGTGAGGAGGTCATGTTAGAGTGCCGTCATAATGGGGCTTTGGTCGTTATTAACCCTGCGACATTAATGCAATATCCATTAAATGATATTGCAACTGAATTGATGAATAAAAAAGAAATTAAAGCACAGCCTATTGATGTGCTGCTTAAGCCTATCGATAGCACCAAGACAGTTGTGGAAAGAATATTACCTATAAAAGAAGCCGCTGAAAAGTTGTGTGTTAGCAACTAAGCTGATAGCAAAGTAAAACCATTAGAGCATAAAGGAAGTGGTGAATTAATAAATTATCATTGTTATTCAATTAGTTGATTGATTGAAAGGTTTGAATGATTAGGTGAATAGGTTTAACCTATTAAACAAATAGTTCAATATTATAAAATCAAGAAATAAATTGTGTTAATAATATGTGAAAATATTGATAATAAACATGGTAAGAACGTGCATTGAAAGCTAGTATTAGAGTGTACTTTGTTACGTCTCAATGGCAATTTTAGCGCACGGCTCTGCCAGAGCCATTTCCCAAGGCCCGGTAATCGGAATCTACCAGGCCTCTTTTTTTGCCTATTATTTTGTTAGTTCTCATTTCATATCAGCTTTTCAGTTCCTACCTACTTATATGCTTAGTCAATAGCCTAAGTGTACTAACAAAATTCTTAAGCAAGTTTCATCACCCAATGGTGATTTTCTTTATCATAACGATCACGATAGAGCAGGACTGGCTTTTCATCTAAAGTTGCAGGGATACTTGTATGCTCGTCCCAGCCATCAAGCTGCATGCAAAAATCGGTATCAGAATCACATGGAATACTCACTGTGTCGCTTTTATGGGAAGCCATAACTGCATCATTAATTTCATAGGAAGATATTTTCAATTTTACAATACACATAACTGCACCTCATTCATTGATTTTAACTATATATAAACAGCCCAATGAAATTAAGCATAGTATAAATGGAATTAATTTCCAAAATAATTTTTATGACGCATGAAGGGTTAGGGTGCTATATGTGGTTAATATGCACCCTAATAGTGGTTATTTTTTAGGAATAGAAGTTCCCCAGCCCATGTAATCTTTAGGGGGTTCCAACTTCAGGATGAAATGCTGTTCAGGCTTGGCTTTTGGGGCTAAAGGCACTGACGGCGGGGTTGCGAAGGAAATGCCACCGCGTACAAATTGTTTGAAAGTCCCACTCTTGGCGACACCACCAGTTAAACCAAATGAGAAATTAAAACCGGAAGATTGCCAAAATTCTGTATTATTGCGAATGAGATATTGGTATTCCTTGCCAATGCGTGTGGCAACATATACGCGATCGGAAAGCTCTCCCAAATATAGACCTGTAACAACACCGACTTCTAGGCCTCTGAATAAAATAGGCGTGCCAACTTGAACGGAGCCGACATCACTCGCATCAAGGTAAATAGTTAAACCGTCTAGATAACGCGAGTCTGTAATATTTGCAGCTTGTAATTCAAATTGATAACGGCTTTTATTATTACGTCCTGGCTCAGCACTAATATAGGGTTGTAATATGCTATCTAAATTATTTAAACCCGCAGGGGATAATTCAGGTGTTACAACTGCGAAACGGCTTCCTAACCGGGTAAAAGCACTGACATATTCAGGGTATAGAATGGCTTTTGCTTGTACTTCACGTTTATCAGATGACAATTTTAATGATTCAATTTGGCCAATATTGATGCCCAAATAACGGATAGGCATGCCTTCTGAGAGTTTTGATGCATCAAATGTTGTTAATGTAATGATGCTTCCTATTGCTTTCGCGGAGGTTTCATTTGGATAAAGTGTGTGTTGGCGAGCAGTATTGGCAACACCTCCATCCAGGTTATCAAAGCTAATAGCACCGCTAATGGCTCGGCTCAGCGGTGCCGCTTGAACGGTTAAACCATTACCATTAAGTTGAACTTTTGCACCACCTTCAGCCCAAAATACACTGTTTTCAGTGAGTAAGTGAAGATATTCATTTGAGATATTTACATTGATCGCAAACCCAGCCTTGGTCGGTTTAATGGCAATTATTTTGCCGACTGCAAATTGGCGATAAAGAACAACAGAGCCTGCCTGAATGTCTGGTAATGTTGTGGTATTGAGAGTGATAGTTGTGGGTGGTAAAGCCCCTAAAATACCCGCTTTTGCATTATCATCACTACGATATAAAGGAAAAGTTTCTGGGAGTTTTTCTTGGCTTTGTCCTGCTATCAGATGAATACCACCATCTAACCACTCTTGGGGAGTAGCTCCTTGGAATTGTAAT
This sequence comes from Providencia sp. CIM-Carb-044, assembly GCF_033901115.1. Lineage (NCBI taxonomy): Bacteria > Pseudomonadati > Pseudomonadota > Gammaproteobacteria > Enterobacterales > Morganellaceae > Providencia > Providencia sp. CIM-Carb-044. The sequence continues at coordinate 419,592 of NZ_JAXADV010000002.1, read as the reverse complement.
CCATTAAGACCTAATTGGATATCCACTCGGCTATTAGCAACAAACTTGCTGTCTTCTCGAACAAGATGTTGGAACTCATCATATATCAGGATATTAAAATTTACTTTCTCAGTTGCTAAGTGACGCTGTAACACCTCACCAATTTGAATGCCCTTATAAACAATAGGTTGGCCTTTATCGACGCCATAAGTGTCATGTGCCCAAAGTGTTAGCAACAGGGGGTCTTTACCATCTTGTTCTGCGGTTTGGGCTATTTTTTTACTGTCTTGTAGGACAAATTTTTGCCCTTCTTCTGCTTGTGGGCTGTCTTGTGGTGAATCAAAAGCAATGGCGCCATTTATAACAGCAGAAAGGCTTTCCATTTTTACGCTAGCGCCAGATTTAAGGTCAAAGCTGCCTTGTAGCCCTGACACATTCCAAAACTGGCTCTCTTTACGGACCAAGTGAACATAAGGTTTTTTGACAACGGCAGAAATGGAAACCCCTTGGTTATCAGGCAAAATGGTGTAGTCTGAAATATAACCAACAGGGACTTTCCGGTAATAAATAGGCGAGTTTTCATTCAGTGAGCCTAAATCTGGAGCAGTCAGGTGAATAAGTAATTCACCTTTATCAATGTCTAGCTGCGGTGGTGTGTCTTGTGCAACAAAAGAGAACTGTTCTGTGCCTGTGCTTGGTAACATACCAATGTAATTTCCACCAACTAAAGCATCAAGACCAGAAACACCCGCTAACGATGCTTTGGGGGTCACTAACCAAAATTTAGTCCCTGAATTTAAGGCTGGCCGCATATCTTTATTCACACTAGCAGTGACAATGATGGTTTTCATATTTTTACTGATAGCAACGGATTGTACTAAACCTACTTCAACCCCTTGATACCGGATAGGCGTTCTATTGGCGACGACTCCAGGTGCGGATGTAAACTCAATAGTGATATCCGTTCCTCGTTCAGCCCAATGTTGAAACAAAAGCCAGCCTGCAATGAAAATAGCGACTAAAGGCAATAGCCAGAAAGGCGAAATTTGCCTGCGTTTGCGTAATATGGCTTCTGATATTTCTTCAGAGGGTTCATTTTGTAGGTTTTGATTTTCCATAAGAATCCCAAATTAAACGGCTATCTAACCACTCAACAGCCAAAATTGTTAAAATAACGGCTGAACCAAAATACAGTGCGGCTGGCCCCATAGTAAAAGACATGAGTTGATCACGGTTAACGAGTGTCATCATCAAGGCGATGACAAATAAATCTAGCATTGACCAACGACCAATCCACGAAACAAACCTAAGTAATTTCATACGTAAAATAGGGTCAGTATTGCTTTTTAAATGGATAGAAAACAGTAGCAATATCATAATAATAATCTTAATAAATGGAACCAGTATACTGGCGATGAATACAATAACTGCGATTGGCCAGTTACCTGAATCAATTAAAGAGACAACCCCAGAATAAATGGTGTCTTCTAAGCGCTGTCCATTGAGATAAAAAATAGAGATTGGCATTAAATTAGCAGGAAACAATAACACCATGGCAGCAATTAGTGCGGCCCAAGTTTTTTGTAAGCTATAAGGTTCCCGATAATGAAGAGGGCGATGACATCGTTTGCATTTCCCATTCCAATTTGCGGGCCCAGTGTAATGGCAAGCCGTGCAAGTTAGCGAGTTATCTTGTACTTTTTTATTATTGATGGGATAAAATTTTTGCCATAACTCATCTAGGTTTATGTGGATGAGAATTAATAAACTGAGAATAGACATAGTAATAAAAGCCACTAAGCCATGCCCAATGAATACACTTGCGTAATCTTGCATTTTAATGGCGGCAATACCCAATGCTATTAGGTAAACATCTAACATAACCCATTCTTTGATGTGGCTTAACACTAAAAGAATAGGCCGGAGATTCAAATTGATATGCTGACCAATAGATAACAATAAAATTAAAATTGGTAATAATAAGGGGGCTGCAATAGCACAAAAAGCCACTATACTGGCAGTAAATGGATCCCCTTGTTGATTAATTAAGCGTATACCTTCAATGACATTTGCATTAATTTGGCTTCCTAATAAATGAATAGAAATAAGGGGTTGCCAAAAAGCAATGGGAGCAAGCATCAGTAATGTGATAGCCAGTATTGATAAACGGTTGAGTGACCAAGAACGTCCATCATTAAGTTGACTAGAACAGCGAGGACAAACAACGACTTGTCGTACGTTGGCTCGAGGGGTTAGTAGCTTCTGATTGCAATGATTACAACGTTGAAAAAGCAAATCAGTGTGGTTAATGTAGTTCATATTGACTCATTTTAGGTGGTTACCTAGATGTAATCTAGTGTAAAAAAATTTACCTCAAAGTGACAAATTGGTAACCTTAGGGCTACGCTTACAAACATTCGATTAATTGCTTGATTATTACAAGAAATAATTATGGATAAAAAGAAGTATTATCTTGAACTTTCGGACAATCTTCTGCATTACTTGCAGGTGAGTATGATTTAATTGCAACTTTAGCAAATACCAGTGCATTATTATATGAATATTTAGAAGGGGTTAACTGGGCTGGTTTTTATCTCAGTAATGGGCAAGAATTAGTTCTGGGTCCTTTCCAAGGTAAAGTTGCGTGTGTTCGAATTCCTTTTGGTAAAGGCGTTTGTGGTACAGCTTTTAGTAATAACCAAGTTCAGCGTATAGAAGATGTTCATGCCTTCCCAGGTCATATTGCCTGTGATGCAGCAAGTAACGCTGAAATTGTGTTCCCTTTGGTAGTTAGTGGGCAAATTATCGGGGTTTTAGATATTGATAGCCCAAATATTAGCCAATTCGACCAAGAAGACGAAAAAGGGCTACAACACCTTGTAAACCAGTTGTGCCAACATCTGGCAATGTGTTCTATGCCTAAATATCACTAAATAATGGTCAGTTAAATTAATAGTAACGTGGCAATTGTCAGCAACACGATTATAATGTCGGCTTGTTCATGCCCGTGAGGTTGGCAAAATCGTTGTTATCAGGAAATTTCATGGAAAATCAACCTAAGTTGAATAGTAGTAAAGAAGTTATCGCATTTCTAGCAGAGCGTTTTCCTCGCTGTTTTATCGCTGAAGGCGAAGCACGTCCGTTAAAAGTCGGAATTTTTCAAGATATCGTAGGATGCTTAAAAGAAGAAGATGGTATTAGCAAAACGCAATTACGTTCTGCGTTACGCATGTATACTTCTAGCTGGCGTTATCTCTACGGTGTTAAAGAGGGCGCTAAACGCGTTGACTTAAATGGTGAAGATTGTGGTGAATTAGATGCAGAACATATTGCTCATGCGCGCCAACAATTAGCCGAGGCTAAAGCTCGCGTTCAAGCACAACGTGCTGAACAAAAAGCACAAAAACGTCCAGCAGCGAAAAAAGCGAGTGAGAAAACCCCTCGTAATCAAGATGCAGCTAAAGAAAAAACGCCTCGTCGCCGTCCGTCAGATAATAAAGAACGCTCGCAAAATACATCTGCTAAAGCCCCTCGTCGTAATACACCTGCGCCAGAGCAAAATCTGAAATCAGTCACTGATATCAATACCCTTCAAATTGGTCAAACTTTGAAAGTGAAAGTCGGTACCAGTGTGATGGACGCCTCTGTGCTGGAAATTGCGAAAGATGGTGTTAGGGTTCAATTGCCAACAGGGCTGGCAATGATTGTACGCGCGGAACATTTAAAGTTCTGATACGGAGGTCAATCAGGTCATGAACAAACTTCTTAAAATTGCATTGGTGGTAAGTCTAGCGACTTTTGGCAGTGCAATAGCTAATACTCAAGCAGTGGCTCCGGTCACTGCGGCTCAGTTACCTGTCTTAAAACAGAGTGCACAGCACGGTACTGTGAGTGAAAGGGTCACCTCTCGGTTTACTCGCTCACATTATCGCCAATTCGATTTAGACAATGCGTTTTCTGGGAAGATATTTGATCGTTATCTCAATATGTTAGATTTCGGTCATAATGTTTTACTTCAATCCGATATTGACCAATACGCCAAAGATAAAGGCAAAGTGGGTCAGTGGCTTGAGGATGGCAAATTAGATACGTTCTATGACCTGTATAACCTGTCTCAGGAAAGACGTTTCGAGCGCTTTAAATATGCATTGGCTCGTTTAGAGCAACCCATCGATTTAAATGCGACTGATTCTATTGAAGTTGACCGTTCAAAATCACCATGGCCTAAAGATAAGCAAGAGCTTGATCGTCTATGGGACCAAAAAGTGCGTTATGATTGGTTGAATTTAAAACTATCAGGTAAAGATGATAAAGAAATCAAAGAGAAACTGACAAAACGCTATAATTTTGCGTTGCGGCGTTTAACGCAAGCGCAAAGTGAAGACGTTTTTCAATTGATAGTTAACTCTTTCGCTCGTGAAATTGATCCACACACAAGTTATCTGTCGCCTCGTAATACTGAACAATTTAATTCAGAAATGAGCTTATCATTAGAAGGAATTGGTGCGGTATTACAGCAAGATGACGAAAATACGGTTATTAACTCATTAGTTGCTGGGGGGCCAGCTGCTAAAAGTAAAGAGCTAAAAGTCGGCGATAAAATTATCGGTGTTGGCCAAACGGGTAAACCTATTGTTGATGTGGTTGGCTGGCGCCTTGATGATGTGGTTGCTTTAATTAAAGGCCCGAAAGGAAGTAAAGTTCGGTTAGAAGTCGTTTCTGATACTAAAGGGGCGAAACCTCATATTGTCACCATAGTTCGGGAGCAGATCCGACTGGAAGACCGAGCAGTCAAACTGACGATTAAACAGCAAGGTAAAGATAAAGTTGCTGTTTTAGATATTCCTGGTTTTTATGTTGGTTTAACCAATGATGTTAAAACTCAATTGCAAAACTTGGCTAAAGATAATGTTTCCGCATTGGTTATTGATTTACGCGGTAATGGTGGTGGAGCATTAACCGAAGCGGTCTCTTTATCAGGTTTGTTTATTCCGAAAGGGCCAATTGTTCAAGTTCGTGATAATAACGGTCAAGTTCGCCAAGATATTGATGATGACGATGTTATTTATTATAAGGGGCCTCTTGTTGTTTTAGTCGACCGCTTTAGTGCATCCGCATCTGAGATTTTTGCTGCAGCAATGCAAGATTATGGCAGAGCGATGATTGTTGGGGAACCGACCTTTGGTAAAGGAACTGTTCAGCAGCACCGTAGTTTGAGCCGTGTTTACGATCAAATGCTAAAACCAGAATGGCCTTCATTAGGTTCTGTCCAATATACCATTCAGAAGTTTTACCGAGTTAATGGTGGTAGCACACAACGTGAAGGTGTAACCCCTGATGTGATAATGCCTACAGGCCAAGACCCAGCTGAAACTGGAGAAAGCTTTGAGGACAATGCATTACCATGGGATAGTATTCCTCCGGCAAAATATACACCTGTTGGTAATGTGTCTTCTGATTTATCACCAATAAAAACTCAGCATTTGGCACGTATTAGCAAAGACCCTGAATTCAACTATATTGATGAAGATATTGCTCGCTATAAAGTAAACAAAGAGAGTAAGAATCTTATTTCGCTCAACTATGCAGAGCGCCAAAAAGAAGATTCAGAACTTGAAGCGACAAAATTGAAACGTATAAATGAACGTAATACTCGGGAAGGTAAACCACTATTGAAATCAATTGATGATTTGCCTAAAGATTATGAGGGGCCAGACCCATACCTCGATGAAACGGTGAAAATGGCGATCGACTTAGCTAATCAACATACTAAGCTATTATCAAATAATAAATAATATTCTCTTAGTGTTTAACGGAATTAAGCCAGCGAAAGCTGGCTTAATTTTTTGAGTTTCTTTAACGCTATCTTAATCCGCTTAGAAAATAGAAAATCAAATGTTAATTTATTGTTAATTTTGGTGTTTTTAGTCAGTAGCTATTAAATTAGTGCAGTTTTATTCTTTATTTATTTTATTTTCCAAAACGACTGACTGAAATTGATGATTAATTATAGGTTTCTTTACCTTTACTTAATTTATCCTAAACTTTTGGTATAGCTTTCCTTAACAACGAGACAATACCATGCGTAAATTATTTGTAGGATTAATGGCAGTTAGTGTAATGATGATTGCATCTATTAATACAGCGAATGCAAGAAATTACCCATGTTCTGGAAGTAAAGGGGGAATAGATCGCTGTGAAGATGGTAAATTTATTTGTAATGATGGTTCAACAAGTCGCTCAGAGCAAGTGTGTACCATAGAATTAAAAAATGATATTAACAGCAAAGCGAAAGCGGCTGGTGCTTCGATTGGTGCAGGTGTTGCTAAACAATCAAGTAAACCATCGGTTTCTGACTCAATAAAGAGCACGAGTGATAAAGCCAGTAAAACAGCCTCTGATAAAGCAAGCAAAGCCAGTGATAAAGCATCAGATACAGCTAAGATAGTAAAAGAAAAAGCCGCTAAAACGACAGATAAAGAATCAGCAAAAGCGGTGAAAGAAAAAGCTAGCAAAGCGACAGATAAAGAATCAGTAAAAGCGGTGAAAGAAAAAGCTAGCAAAACGGCAGATAAAGAGCCAGCAAAAGCAGTGAAAGAGAAAGCTAGCAAAACGACAGATAAAGAGCCAGCAAAAGCAGTGAAAGAGAAAGCTAGCAAAGCGGCAGATAAAGAATCAGCAAAAGCGGTAAAAGAAAAAGCGTCTAAAGCCAAAGATAAAGAAACAGCTAAGACAGCAAAAGAGAAATCAACAAAATCGACTAAAGAGAAAACTAATTAGCGCGAGAACTAAACAACAGACAGCGATAGAACAGAATAGTGCCACTTAATGTGGCATTATTTTTTAATAGAGTGGAAGTAAAAGTAAATATTCATTCATTTGGCAAACAATGTGAGTGATAATATAGATAAATACACTAAATTGTTTTTGGTGATTGGCTAACTAGCTTTATCGTTTCAATTACAAATAGCTTTGAATTTAAATGGTTACAAAATGAGCCTTTAAAAACAAATGGTTAAATTCTTACTAAAGAAGTTATCATTTATTTAGAGCATAATGATGAGTTTTGAACGCAGCTATGTAAAGTTATGTTATTTTTTAGGGTTTTCGCGTTAATGCACTTGAAAAAGTGTGAAAAAACCTTATTTATAAAGTAAATTCTACGTATATTTGTTTTTACCAAGGAATACATAAAAAATGATGAGAATTGCTTTATTCTTACTCACAAACTTAGCGGTTATGTTTGTGTTTGGGATAATCCTAAGCTTAACTGGGATCAGAGGTAGTAGTGTCCAAGGCCTCATGATCATGGCTGGCCTATTTGGTTTTGGTGGTGCTTTCATATCACTACTGATGTCCAAATGGATGGCTCTAAAATCAGTGGGTGGTGAGGTTATTGAAACTCCACGTAACCAAACAGAACAGTGGTTAGTATCAACTGTTGAGCGTCAAGCAAAACAAGTTGGAATTCAGATGCCACAAGTGGCTATTTATCATGCTCCAGATATTAACGCGTTTGCAACAGGGGCTCGCCGTGATGCTTCGCTTGTTGCAGTAAGTACTGGGCTATTAGAAAATATGAGTCGTGATGAGGCGGAAGCTGTTATCGCTCATGAAATTAGCCACATCGCGAATGGTGACATGGTGACGATGACCTTATTACAAGGTGTGGTGAACACGTTCGTCATCTTTATTTCACGTATTATCGCACAGGTTGCGGCAGGCTTTATGTCCAACAGTGATAACGAAAGTGAAAGTAGTAATGGTAACCCAATGGTTTATTTTGCGGTTTCCATGGTACTTGAAATCGTCTTCGGTATTTTGGCAAGCATCATTACTATGTGGTTCTCTCGTTATCGTGAGTTCCATGCGGACGCAGGTTCTGCAAAATTAGTCGGCCGTGAAAAGATGATAGCTGCATTGCAACGGTTGAAAACGAGCTATGAGCCACAAGAAGAAGGCCGTTTGATGGCGTTTTGCATCAATGGTCGTGGTAAAGCATTCAGTGAATTATTTTTATCACACCCACCATTAGACAAACGTATTGAAGCATTGCGCTCAGGTGAATATTTAAAATAGCCTAAATAATAGTCTAAAGTTAGCTTTAAATAGACAACGATTTTAGTATCTGCCCAGTAATAATTTAATTACTGGGCATTTTTTATCTATACAATATGATAAATATGCTCCCTCAAAATACCCATTCATAGCTAACAAACTCAATTCTAATTCTGACTCGCAATAAATTGTATTAATAACTGTAATCGATAAATCACAAGTGAGCTTACTCACAATCTTTTATTTTAAATGATGAATTACTGAAAATTTGTTCGCTTTTATTTTACTTTTAATCTTTATTAGATTGATAAGGAATTGTTATGAATTCGATTGTTTTGTTAATTAATATGAATTAATTGGGGGTAGGATGGATTTGATAACTACGTGGTTAAGTGAACTAAATGGAGTGGTTTGGGGAGTACCAATGCTGGTTGGGATCTTAGGCGTTGGTATTTATATGCAAATCCGGCTTGCATTTTTACCGATAAGAAAAATTGGGACAGGTTTTAAGTTATTGTTTCAAAAGAATGAATCACGCGGTGAGGGACAAATATCACCTTTTAATGCATTAATGACAGCGTTATCGGCAACGATTGGTACAGGGAATATTGCCGGAGTTGCAACCGCAGTGGTCATGGGAGGGCCGGGAGCGTTATTCTGGATGTGGATGACGGCATTGGTAGGAATGGCAACAAAATACTCTGAGGCGGTGTTAGCTGTCCGTTTTCGTGAAGTCGATAAATATGGCCAATATATTGGTGGCCCAATGTACTACATTAAAAATGGATTAGGCCCTAAATGGATTTGGCTGGGAACACTGTTTGCCTTCTTCGGTGCATGTGCCAGTTTTGGTATCGGCAATACGGTACAAGCGAACTCAGTGGCAGATGTGCTAGAAAGTAACTTTGGTGTGCATAAATGGTTGACCGCAGGGGCTTTAGTTTTATTAGTTGGTGCGGTATTGATTGGTGGGCTGCGACGTATTTCTGATGTTGCAGGAAAACTTGTCCCATTTATGACTGTTGCCTATTTTGGCGCGGGGGTCATTGTGCTTGGTATTTATTTTACTGAGATCCCTGCGGCACTTTCTCTGGTTGTTACCTCGGCTTTTAACCCTGTTGCTGCTCAAGGTGGGTTTGCGGGGGCTGCTGTATGGGCTGCAATACGCTTTGGGGTTGCACGAGGCGTATTTTCCAATGAAGCAGGTTTGGGGAGTGCACCTATCGCCCATGCCGCTGCAAAAACACAAAACCCTATTCGCCAAGGACTCATTGCGATGTTAGGGACATTTATTGACACTATCATTGTGTGCTCTGTCACAGGGTTAACTATCATTATTACTGGTGGTTGGCTGACCAGTGAAACAGGCGCGACATTAACCGCATCATCATTCCAAACGGCAATTCCCGGTGGAAATTATATTGTTGCTATCGCATTAGCCGTGTTTGCATTTACCACTATTCTGGGTTGGAGCTTTTATGGCGAAAAATGTGTGCAATATTTATTTGGGTTGCGAGCAATAAAGCCGTACAGAGTTTTATGGCTGATTGCTTTACCTATCGGCGCAACACAATCACTTGATTTTGTTTGGTTGTTGGCAGATACACTAAATGCCATGATGGCGATCCCTAATTTGATTGCCTTGTTACTTTTAAGCCCTGTTGTTTATCGGTTAACACGTGACCATATAAAAGATGTGAACGCAGACAGCATTGATATGGCAAAACAGTTGTACGACAATAAATCATAATCTATTGATAATAAGCTTCATTTTAATAGTGAAGCTTATTATTTCATTAATATCTCTCCTCTCATTCATCAAGCCTATCGATAGGTAATATATAAATCATCTATTTTTATAGGTAAAATTACGGGATGGCGTTAAATGCGCTATGCTTAGAAGAGAAGTTGTAAACCATGCGTATTTTATAAATTAAACAAGGGGATAGAATGGATATTCTGGAGAAAACGTTATTGTTTGGTAATGATTTTTTGACAACGACAAATCCCGCTAGGTTAGTTCCGTTTAAATTTGAGATCTACCGTTCTGAGCAAGGTTTTTACCATCGGATTTATAAGCAAGTTGGTATGTCAGGCGCTAACTTTGGGCAAACGTTTGAAGTGTGGGCTTTTGAAGAACAGAAAAGTTGGGATAAGCAAACCGACGATACAACAGTCGATGAATATATTCAGCATTGCCAAGATATTTATAAACGGAATAATACATAAGTTGTAGAAAAAAAAGCCCCCTTCATAGGGTTCTGAAGGGGGAGCTAAATGAATAAAGAATGGTTTAATTCATGAACAAAGATAGATGATTTTCATGATTAAAACTTAGTTATTTGTGCAGTTTAAACCACTTTATAGCATGTATATCCTTAAAATAGCATTTATCGCTAAATAATCTATTGGCGATACGCTGTTTTTATCTGTTCTAACGTATTTTTATAGGTTTCTGCCTGTTTTTCGTCTTCCATTTGTGCAACTTCACGTTGCATCTTGACCAAAATCTTACCTGCATCAGCTTGGCCGATAGCTTTTAGCATATGCGTTAATAAGTTTTTTAGGCAAGTAACTTCATCTGCTAAGGTATTAACGTTAGGTTCAGTAGGAAAATGGTTTTTCATTAAAGCGGTCCTTTAAGCATAAAAAATAATAGTGAGATTGTAGCATAGAAAGTAATGCGATGTATTTTCAGATAACTGAATGTAATAAATATTCAGATAAATGACTTAAATTTGAACGAATAATGAAACAGAATAGTCGAGAGAATAAAAATAAGCAGACATGATATTGTTCTTGCCAATTAGGCAAAGAGGAGCCTTTATGAGTAATGAAAAAATGTGATACAATTCACATAAAAAGAGTTATTAGCAACCTAGCTTGCTTAGTGACAACTCAATCCTGTATGAAATACCAATATCCTTTCGCAGCAATTTTTACGCACAATTAAACCGTTGTGTATGTTATTTGTGGGAAAGTAAAGGCTAAGAGAAATATGACGCAAGTTTCTAGAAAAACAGCTTGGATCCGTGTAATAGCATTAGCGGTCGCTGCATTTGTTTTTAACACAACAGAGTTTGTGCCTGTAGCATTACTCAGTGATATTGCAAAAAGCTTTGATATGACGGTCGCACATACTGGATTGATGATAACAATCTACGCGTGGGTTGTGGCTTTGATGTCGTTACCTTTAATGCTATTAACCAGTAAAATAGAGCGTCGCAAATTATTAGCTTTTTTATTCGTTATTTTTGTTATTAGCCACATTATTTCAGGGTTTGCGTGGAGTTTTGATATTCTAATAGCAGGGCGTATTGGCGTTGCATTATCCCATGCGGTATTTTGGTCAATTACTGCATCTTTAGCTATTCGGGTTGCTCCTGCAGGTAAAAAAGCCCAAGCTCTTGGGTTATTAGCAACGGGGACCGCTTTAGCGACAGTATTAGGGCTTCCCCTTGGTCGAGTGGTTGGGCAGTTTTTAGGCTGGCGGGCGACGTTTTTAGGTATTGGTATCATTGCATTGTTTACTATGGTTGTGTTGATCCGCTTTTTACCTCGCTTACCAAGTGAACATTCTGGTTCGTTAAAAAGTGTTCCTATGCTATTCCAACGGCCTGCACTTGTAGGAATGTTTGCATTAACTGTTTTAGCTGTTACCGCACATTTTACAGCTTATAGCTATATTGAACCTTTTGTCCGAGAGGTTGCATTGCAAAGCCAAAATTTTGCTACTTTACTACTACTAATTTTTGGTGGTGCCGGTATTTTCGGAAGCGTAATATTTAGTCGTTACAGCAGCAAGTTTTCATTATCATTTTTACCTGCAGCAATCGCATTTATGACGATTTGTTTATTATTGCTGATGCCATTAGGTAGAGATGTTTGGTCTTTGGTTATGTTATCAGTGTTCTGGGGAATGGCGATGATGTGCATTGGCTTAGGGATGCAAGTTAAGGTGATTGATTTATCTCCTGATGCTACTGACTTGGCAATGTCAATTTTTTCTGGAATTTTTAATATTGGTATTGGCGCTGGTGCGCTGTTAGGTAACCAAGTTATTGTTCATTTGGGGATGACTCAAATTGGTTATATTGGTGGTGCGATCGGTCTGATAGCCTTTGCTTTATGTGTTTATCTATTCAAGCGCTATAGTGAATCTCTTACTGATAGAATAGACGTAGCTTCAAATCATTAACTCGTCTTAGCACCATGAAGAAGATATAAAAGCTCTGGGTTATTTTCAGGATAGACAGAGCTTTTTTGTTGTATATAGGAAAATAATAAGTTTCATTATTACTAATTCTAATAATAAGGAAAGGCGATGAAGGGTTTGGGTTTTTTGTTGATGTCTATTATTGCAGAAGTCATTGCGACGACAACATTGAAAGCATCTGATGGTTTTAGTCGTTTTTGGCCGTCTTTGATTGTTATTGTTGGCTATGCTGTCTCTTTTTGGGGGCTTTCGCAGGTAGTAAAAACAATGCCATTGGGTATTGCTTATGCAATTTGGTCAGGTTTAGGGATCGTGTTGGTTTCCGTCGCTGCAATTTATATTTACAACCAAAAACTCGATTTACCTGCAATTATTGGTATGCTATTAATTATTATTGGTGTTTTAGTCATCAATTTATTTTCAAAAAGCGGCGGGCACTAAACAGTTGGTGCAAAATGTTCAGGTAGCATGATAGGAGAAGCAGGGAATGAGGCATAGGGTTAATCATTTTTTTCAGCCAATAATAGCAATGTCACTTATTGGTGTTATATCTGTCATGTTATCTGCGTGTGGTAGTTCAAACGTGGATAAATCTGTGGAACATTCTGCGAGTCAGTATGCTCAACAAGTGGTCAATTTAGGCCCCGGTGCACAAGAAGCTTGTATGTCAGCGGGTGGGTTGCCCGCACTCACATTAGAATTAAATGGGTCACAAACTGCAGTATGCCAATTTGCGAATGGTAAACGTTGTGCTGTTGACATTATACAATCTGGCTCTTGTATATAACTCTTCTTTTTATGAAGTTAATTAATTTTCTTTTAATGGAAAGTTAATTAACTTCATGCATTTATTATAACTGAATGTTAAATTAATATTCATCATTTCTTTTTTTAATTATATTCTAATTACTCATTTATAAATCATCTAATTATGAACATCTATTTAAGTGTTTATTTTAATTATTGATATTTAACGGCGAAGTTACTAATATTAAATAATAAAGAAAAGTTTAAATAATTATAAAAGCATATATAAAGACATTTCCATTTATTAAAGAGTAATGCCTAATGAAAAAGAAAATTGAAGAGTATGATGGCCCCGCTGCGGGTTGGGGGGCTGTAAAAGCAGTTGCAGAAGCTTTACGTGGCCAAATGAAAGTAGGACACGATATCATTGCAATGTTTGAAATGAATAAGGTGGATGGCTTTGATTGCCCTGGCTGTGCGTGGCCTGACCCTGTACATACAGCATCATTTGATATTTGTGAAAATGGCGCAAAAGCAATTGCTTGGGAAGCAACATCTAAAAAAACAACCCCGGAATTTTTTTCTAAATATACTGTAACAGAATTACTCGAATGGGATGACTTTCATTTAGAAGATGAAGGGCGTTTAACTCACCCCATGAAATATAATTCACAAACAGATAAATATGAACCTATCGAATGGGAAGAAGCCTTTCAACAAATAGGTACGCGTTTACAAAGTTATTCAGACCCAAATACCGTTGAATTTTATACCTCCGGCCGGACTTCAAATGAAGCCGCATTTCTATATCAATTACTGGCTCGTGAATATGGAACAAATAATTTTCCAGACTGTTCAAATATGTGCCATGAGCCAACGAGTGTTGGTCTTGCTAACTCTATTGGTGTCGGTAAGGCGACGGTATTATTAGACGACTTTGATAAAGCAGATTTAGTGATTTGTATAGGTCATAACCCTGGGACTAACCACCCGAGGATGTTGAGCTCATTGCGTGAAGTTTCTAAACGCGGCGCAAAGATCATTGCAATAAACCCTTTAAGAGAGCGTGGTCTTGAGCGTTTTACCTATCCACAAGACGTGTTAGAAATGCTGACGCTAGAATCTACACCTTTAGCGGGGCACTATTATAAAGTTCGTGTTGGTGGAGACACTGCGTTACTTAAAGGGGTTATGAAGTTATTGATTGAAAAGCACCAAGCCGCAGTAGATGCAGGAAAAGAGCCTATTCTCGATACTGATTTTATATCAACTCATACACAGGGTTATGAAGCTTTAAAAAATGACTTACTGACAACAAGCTGGAAGGATATTTTAAGGGTTTCTGGCTTGCCACGCGAGTCTATCGAAGAGATTGCAGACCTTTATATTGAAGCAAAAAGCACCATTATTTGTTATGGCATGGGGATCACTCAGCACGAACATGGTACGCAGAATGTTCAGCAATTAGTCAATTTGCTGCTACTTAAGGGTAATATTGGTCGGGAAGGTGCGGGTATCTGCCCATTGCGTGGCCACTCAAATGTGCAAGGTGATAGAACCGTTGGTATTACAGAAAAACCGTCAAAAAGCTTTTTAGACAAAATTGAACAACGATTTGGTTTTAAACCACCAAGCGAATTCGGTCATGCTGCGGTCGCGAGCATGCAAGCCATTTCTGAAGGAAAAGCGAATGCTTTAATTTGCATGGGAGGAAATTTAGCGGTTGCAATGCCTGATAAAGACGCTTGTTTTGCTGGTATGAAAAAGCTTGATTTAGCGGTTCATACTGCAACTAAACTAAATCGCTCCCATTTATTAACAGCTAAGCAAACATTCTTATTACCCGTATTGGGTCGCAGTGAAATAGACAGACAAAGCAGTGGTGTGCAATGTGTTACTGTAGAAGACTCAATGTCGATGGTTCACGCATCAAAAGGTTTACTTAAACCATGTAGCCCTTACCTTAAATCTGAGTGTGCGATAATCGCAGGAATAGCTAAAGCGGCAATACCTCAGAGTAAAGTCGAATGGGATGATTTTATCGGTAACTATGACTTGATCCGTGACGCAATGGAGGCGGTATTACCTGGCTTTGATGATTACAATGCACGTATTAAAATACCGGGAGGATTTCACCTGACAAACGCTGCTTCTGAGCGTCGTTGGTTAACTCAATCAGGTAAAGCTAATTTTGTACCGACAGAAGGCGTTATTGAAGACCCGAATTCAGCAGTAAACAGTGAATTGATTTTGGCAACATTACGCAGCCATGACCAGTATAATACTACAATTTATGGGCTAAATGACCGATACCGTGGTGTGTTTGGGCAACGAGATGTTGTTTTCATCAGTGGTGCAGAAGCCCAAAAACAGAAGTTACAGGCGGGAGATAAAGTGAATCTCATCGCATTAGACCGTGAACAAAAACCAACAAAACGGCGTTTAGATAACCTCACTGTGGTGATCTATGATATGGCAGACCGAAGTGTTGCCACTTATTTCCCTGAAGCCAATAATTTAATTTCATTAGATAATTTCGACCCGCAATGTGGTATTCCTGCGTATAAAAATATCCCTGTGAAATTAGAGAGAGTCATTCAATAGATAGATGTGATTGTTTAGGAACCCCAAATGTTGAATTTAACATTTGGGGTTTTAAAGATTATTTTTTGGCTGGGAAGAATTGGCTGATGATAACAATGATTGCAACTAAGAGATAAGCCGCGAAGATACCAATTAACCATTGTGGCATATCAAGCCCTAAGAATGCCCATTGCCTAACGGCACAGTCACCTGTTGCTTCAAACACTGCAGGGACCCACTCTTGTAATGGTAACCAATCAGGGAAATTAACGAAAAAATCGCAAGAAGCAAATGGAGAAGGATAAAGTTGTAGCATGGTATGTTCCCATGCAAGGTCTAAGCCACGCCAAGCAGAGTAAACCCAAATAAGAATTGCTACCCAGCGTATTACCATATTCCGTGGTGCTATTGCCCCAATTAAGCCAGCAACCATAATGCCAAGTAATGCAACACGTTCATAGACACACATAACACAGGGTTGTAGCTTCATCACATGTTGAAAATATAAGGCCGCACACTCGAGCATAAAGGCAATAAAGGCCATGAGTAGCCAGGCGCCTCTCCCTTGCGAGCAGTAGTTAAAAAATCTGAACATACTTAGTATCCTAATTGAGTAATGCGCACATTTTGCCTCTATCAGCTCGATAAAAAAAGCAATTAAAGTGAAATAATGCAATTTCAGATAAGGCTTTACCTAACATTACAATTAGCCATATTGGTATATGGCTAATTGTTTTAAAGTATAGTTACTGGGCGAATGTAATCAAACCGATACTTTCCATCCAATGAGTGATTGGTACTAGCCAGAGCTCTACCCCTAATAACCCGACAATAGTCATTACGATGGTATATGGAAGAGCCATCCAAACCATACGACCGTAGGATAAACGGATTAGTGGAGATAACGCTGAGGTTAATAAGAATAAGAAAGCAGCTTGCCCATTAGGTGTTGCAACAGAAGGCAGGTTAGTACCTGTATTAATTGCTACGGCTAAGAATTGGTATTGTTCCATTGATACCAAACCTTCATTCGCTGCTTTTAAGGCTTCAGTAATGTAAACAGTCCCTACGAATACGTTATCTGATACGGCAGAGAGTAGGCCATTAAATAGATAGAATAATGATAATTGTGACGACTCAGAGGATTGCAGTACAAACTGAATAAATGGGGTGAATAGTTGTTGGTCAATGATTACGGCTACAATACTAAAGAAGACTGTTAATAATGCGGTAAAGGGTAACGCTTCCTCGAAGGCTTTCCCCAATGCATGTTCTTCTGTGATACCACAAAATGCGGTCGTTAGCACGATAACAGAAAGACCAATAAGGCCAACTTCCGCTAAATGGAAAGCAAGAGCAACGATTAGCCACACGCCAATTAAGCCCTGAACGACTAACTGTGCAAGATCTCTTTTGGTACGTTTAGCCGTCAGTTTTTTATCGTGCTCAGTCAAAATTTGACGTACAGAGTCAGGAAGCTCAGCACCGTAACCAAATAGCTTGAACTTTTCAACAACAAAACAGACAACCAAGCCACAAATAAAAACAGGTATGGTCACAGGAGCCATACGAATATAAAAAGTAATGAAGTCCCAATTAACATGCTTTGCAATGATAAGGTTTTGTGGTTCACCAACCATGGTCATGACACCACCAAGCGCGGTACCAATACCAGCATGCATCATTAAGCTACGTAAAAATGCCCTAAATTGCTCAAGGGTTTGCTTTTGCTCCGCACTATTAATGAAACCATCATTTTGTAGGTCAGTGTTGCTGGGCTGGTTAGAGGCATATTGGTGATAGATAGAATAAAAGCCAATTGAGACGCTAATGACGACGGCAATAACGGTTAATGCGTCTAAAAATGCGGATAAAAATGCACTTGCCATACAAAAAGCAAGGGAAAGAATGCGTTTAGAGCGCACGTTTATCAACAGTTTGGTGAAAACAAATAACAGTAATTGCTTCATGAAGTAGATACCAGCTACCATAAAAATCAGTAACAGGATGACTTCAAGGTTATTGCTAATTTCATGTGAAATTTGGGCAGGGGTGGTCATACCAATAATAACGGCTTCTATGGCTAAAAGACCACCTGGCTGCAATGGGTAACATTTAAGAGCCATTGCTAATGTGAATATGAATTCAACAACTAATAGCCAGCCTGCAACGAAGGGGCTGATGAAGTAAAAGATAATAGGGTTAATTATTAAAAATACAATAATTGCTAATTTGTACCAATCAGGTGAATTTCCCAGGAAATTTTTCAAAAAAGCAGTTTTTAAACTAAAATCCATTATGATTCGTTATCCTCTTTTATGCGGATGTCGTGTATTGTGCTATACATACTACTCTTATCTTTTGCGGATTTTAAGCTTATTTGCTAATTGAGAGCTTATGAATTATATGGAAATTCTATGATTTGCCTCACTCTTTATTTTCAGTCTAACTATATCAGACGATGACAATCTGGTATGATTTGCCCAATATCCGTCTAAATGTTTGGAATAATAAAAATATGGTTATTAAAGCTCAAAGTCCGGCTGGTTTCGCGGAAGAGTATATTATTGAGAGCATATGGAACAACCGCTTTCCACCAGGTTCAATTTTACCCGCGGAGCGTGAGCTTTCGGAATTAATTGGTGTGACACGAACAACCTTACGTGAAGTGTTACAGCGCTTGGCTCGGGACGGTTGGCTAACCATTCAGCATGGTAAACCAACTAAAGTGAATAACTATTGGGAAACGTCTGGTCTAAATATTTTGGAGACATTGGCTAGGCTAGATCACGATAGGGTGCCCCAGCTAATCGATAATTTATTGGCAGTACGTACCAATATCGCAGCTATTTTTATCCGTACAGCCTTTCGAAATAACCCCGAGAAATCAATAGAAGTATTAGCTGAGCGGGAAAAGGTTGAAGATAATTCAGATGCATTTAGTGATTTGGATTATAACATTTTCCGTGGTCTTGCATTTGCATCCGGTAACCCGATCTATGGCTTGATTATTAACGGCTTAAAAGGGCTTTATACCCGTGTTGGTCGCTATTATTTTTCGAACCCAGAAGCTAGGCGTTTAGCGTTAAATTTCTATCAACAATTAAGCCATCTTTGCCGTGAACAAGCCTATGACCGTATTATGGATTGTGTGCGTAATTATGGGAAAGAAAGTGGAATAATTTGGCATAGTATGCAAAGCAATATGCCTTCAGATTTAGCTCAAAGTCGCTAATTAATTAGTAGTTAAACACTTAAGGCCAGCATGTTGCATTGAATCTGCATGCTGGTTTTTTTATCGTTAATGATTGACAGTTTTTAGTCACATAGCCACCGAATACGAAAATGAAGCGGAAAAACCAATTTTTATTGGTTTTTTGAAATTTAATACTGACAAAACCCCTCGAATTGGTTTAATAAAATAAACATATTTTATTGGGCGCATCACTTGAATCGATAGAAAACTCTGAATTAACAAAATAGATAAATTGCCATTATTTTATCCAATTGAATTATAAGAATTTAAATTCATGCTGAAGTTTTAGTCTAGTATTTAATATCGACATGTAAAACAAATGTGATGAAATTTAAATTTTTTAACTTTATTGTTAAAAATGTTAATCCACCACATTGGCAAATAATTTCTAGAATATTATCCTAAAATAAATGATGCATATTTTTATTTTGCGGGGAAGCTATGAAAATTCTAGTGTTAGGTGCGGGAGTGATCGGTGTAACAACAGCATGGTATTTAGCACAAGAAGGGCACGAAGTGCTGGTGGTGGATAGACAACATGATGTAGCAGAGGAAACAAGCGCAGCAAATGCAGGGCAAGTATCCCCTGGCTATGCAACCCCATGGGGGGCTCCTGGTATCCCCCTTAAAGCCGTGAAATGGATGTTTGAAAAACATGCGCCCTTGGCAATACGTCCAGATGGTACGCTATTTCAACTGCGTTGGATGTGGCAGATGCTAAAAAACTGCGATATCCAACATTATGCGATGAATAAAAGCCGTATGGTGCGCATTGCAGAATACAGCCGTGATTGTATTCGCCAATTAAGAGTGGATACGGGGATTGAATATGAAGCTCGCCAAGGTGGCACCTTACAGCTTTTTCGTACGGCAGAGCAGTTTGATAATGCAGCGAATGATATTGCGGTCTTACAGCAAGAAGGTGTTCCATACGAATTATTGACGTCTAATGAATTAGTTAAAGCGGAACCTGCATTAGAGTTTGTCAAGCACAAGCTTACAGGGGGGTTGCGATTACCCAATGATGAAACAGGGGATTGCCAGCAGTTCACCAAAAAACTGGCTAAAATGGCGGAAAATGCAGGAGTCCAATTCAAATTTGGTAGCCGAGTTGAACAGATTTTAACCGAAGGTAACAAAGTTAGCGGCGTTAAAATTGATGGTGAAATTTTGCAAGCGGACCGATATGTGGTAGCGATGGGCTCTTATTCCACTTTAATGCTACAAAGTCTGGTTCAAATTCCGGTTTACCCACTCAAAGGCTATTCATTGACGATGCCAATTATTGATGAACAGCGTGCTCCAATGTCTACTATCTTGGATGAAACATACAAAATTGCAGTAACGCGGTTTGACAAGCGCATTCGTGTCGGTGGAATGGCTGAAGTCGTTGGGTTTAATTTGAATATCCTGAAAAAACGCTGCGAAACATTAAAAATGGTGGTACAAGATTTATATCAAGGTGGTGGTGATATTGCACAAGCGCAATTTTGGACGGGGCTGCGCCCAATGACACCGGATGGTACCCCAATAGTTGGGCCGACTGCATACAGTAATTTATATTTAAATACAGGGCATGGGACGCTGGGCTGGACAATGGCTTGTGGTGCAGGAAAACTGCTAGCAGATTTAATTTCAGGGAATACACCAGAGATAGCGTCTGATGATTTATCGGTATTTAGGTACCTTGATGGTTTTAATACCAAACTGGTTACTCATGGTGATTTAACTCCAGCACGTTAAGCGTTTGATGTTTTGGCATCATTGTAATTTTAGAATTAATTAAATGTACTAAGGAATTAAAATGCCGCGCCCTATAAGTGCTGTTATTCATCTACAAAATTTACAACATAATTTGGCTATTGTACGGCAACATGTTGGAAAATCGAAAATTTGGTCAGTCATGAAAGCAGACGGTTATGGTCACGGTATCAAGCAGATTTGGCCGGCATTAAAAGAAACGGATGGTTTTGGGGTATTGGATTTTGATGAAGCCATTTTATTGCGAAAAGAAGGGTGGAAAGGGCCAATTCTGTTGTTAGAAGGTTTCTTCCAGCCACAAGACTTACAATTGATTGACCAGTATAATTTAACAACCAGCGTTCATAGTGAGTGGCAATTGTTTGCTATTGAAAATGCACAATTATCATCACCTATTTCAGTCTATATAAAACTAAATAGCGGCATGAATCGATTAGGTTTTTCACCGAGCGAATACGAAAGTGTGGTACAACGGTTATCTAAAATGCCGAATGTACGCAGTTTAACGTTAATGAGTCACTTTGCTAATTCAGATACCAAAACGGGCGTTACTGAACCTTTTCAACAGATCCAGCAATTTGAACACTTATCTTTAGAAACCTGTATCGCAAATTCAGGGGCAACACTGTGGCATAAACACACACAATATGATTGGATTCGTACAGGTATTTTGTTGTATGGAGCTTCTCCAAGTGGAAAATCTACTGATATATCTGGGTTGAACTTGAAGGCGGCGATGACCTTACAGTCAGAAGTGATCGCTATCCATGAAATTCCAGCAGGTCAATCAATTGGTTATGGTAGCCGGTTTACATCGACTAAACCTATGCGTATTGCGACAGTAGCGTGTGGTTATGCAGATGGCTACCCTAGACATGCTGCCAATGGAACGCCTGTATGGTGCAAAGAAAAGCGTTGTGCGCTACTGGGGGCTGTTTCAATGGATATGCTGACAATTGATATCAGTGACTGTGGCGATGTTAAGCTTGGTGAGCGAGTGGAGTTATGGGGGCAAAACTTACCGGTTGATGAGGTTGCACAAGCTGCGGGGACAATTGGTTATGAGCTACTTTGTGCGCTAGCAAAAAGAGTTCCTGTTTCTTATGAAAATAAAGTAGAATAAATATTAATCAGTCACGCTAAAAACAGTTAAAATTTAGCTTTAAATGTGATTTCGATTAAGCATATTGGGATTATAGCTATATTGTTATAACATATAGCTGTGATCTATTTCTCATTATTTTTAGGTTGAATATATGTCAAAAGCAATTAAATTAACGACACTTGCGGTGGCTTTGAGTGTGTTATCTGGGGCCGCCTTTGCAGGAACTTGGTCAGTTGGTGGTTCAGTATTAGCACAGTCAACACCTTATAAAGGAATTAAGAGCCGTGATTATGTCACGCCAGTGCCTATAGTTAATTATGATAGTGAGAATTTCTATTTTCATACATTAGCAGCTGGTTATTATCTATGGAATGATACACAAGACCAGTTATCATTGGATGCTTATTATTACCCACAATTTTTTAAACCTAAAGACAATGATGATAAAGCAATGCGTGAATTAGACCGTCGCCGTGATACGGTGATGACTGGTCTGACTTATCGTCATAAAGCTGATTGGGGTACACTAAGAACGAATATTTCTGGTGATATCTTAGGTATCAGTAATGGTATTCGTGGTGAGTTTGCCTACCTGTATGGTTTTGAAGGTGATAAATGGTCAATCACTCCAGGCCTTGGTATTAAATGGGATAGTAAGAACCAAAACCGTTATGAATATGGCGTGTCTTCAAAAGAATCACGTAATAGCGGTTTAAAACGTTATAACCCAGGTTCAAGTTGGACACCATACATTGAAGTGACAGGAAATTACCGTTTTGATGAAAATTGGACTGTATTCGCAATGGGCCGTGTTGACCGTCTACCAAGTGAAGTGAAAGATAGCCCAATGGTAAATAAAGATGTTTCCGCCATTATGTGGACAGGTGTCACTTACACATTCTAAGTTTGTGATAGAAAATTAAATTAATTAGCCCCTGATATTCTTACAATTATCAGGGGCTAATTTTATCTATCTAGTTATCTACCTAGAAAATTTATATTCTTAGAATGGATAATTAATCTTGCGGCTTATTATCGCGACTGACCATCACTAAAGAAAGACGAGCAGGGTGTTGTGCTTCACTTTTCATCGGGACGTTGATCCTTGCAGTTTCTACACAAACCATTTGTTTGTACCCATTATTTGGCATGTCATCCATGCTACATGATAATTCTGCCCAAGGGTTCCAACAGACAACATCACTATTATGGTAATGGTGAATTTCTATTGTACGTGCCCAGCCATCATCACGTAATAAGCTGTATTCTTCCGGTTCTGAATAAATACGATCGGTGTGCTTATTAAATTTGAGTGGTTCATTCACATAAGCTTCTTTATCTGCGACTTTATCGAAGTAGTGGCCGCCTAACCCATAGACGGTGGCTTTTTGGATATCACTGATATTGAAATAACTATGCAATGCGGCAGTCGTTTCGAAATCTCCATAACTTTCTAATTCAAGTTCACATGTTTCCCCAAGTTTCATACGTAAGATCAGGGTGAACTCATGGGGCCATAATTTACGGGTATAGTCGGTATCCGTTAACGTGAAGGTTAAAATAACACCATCTTCATGTTCATTATGTGCGGTGAATTGCCAAGGTAAAATTCGTGCAAAACCATGACTAGGACTGGCAACAGGACCGAACCAAGGCCAACAAATAGGAATACCACCGCGAATAGCAACGCCTTCTTTAAAGGCACTTTCTGAACTTAGCCATAAGCAAGGTTTTTGCCCCGCGGGTTGCCAATCAATAAGTTGAGCGCCTTGTAAACTGACAGCACCACGTACTTTGGGATGTGAAATAACAATAAGTGGGAGCTCATCGAGTTGGCGTTGAGTAATGTAAGCAGAGACTTGTTTAATGACTGGTAGTGCAAAAAGTTTGTCGTGCATGGTATTAGGCCTGTGTTCATTCACTTAAATTATTTAGAAGTTCCTATGTGGCATACTTAAAGCCGCAGTGAATCGTATTCGTTCTAAAATAAGTCATGTTTATAGCGTATCCAATAGAAGATCAACCATAAGCGATATTGCAGAAAATATGAAGTGTTAATTTGTTATTGGATACGATACAAAAGAGCCGCCAAATTGGCGGCTCAGTTAGACAGATTACATTACAGCTCTTATTTAGAGATGTGAGCGATCAGGTCTAAAACTTTGTTAGAGTAACCCGTTTCGTTGTCATACCAAGAAACTAATTTAACAAAGTTGTCGTTCAGTGCGATACCTGCTTTAGCATCAAATACTGAAGTCAGTTTTTCACCGTTGAAGTCAGTTGATACAACGTCATCTTCAGTGTAACCCAGAACTCCTTTCAGTTCGCCTGCAGCTGCTTCTTTGATAGCATCACAGATTTGAGCATAAGTTGCTGGTTTTTCTAAACGAACAGTTAAATCAACAACTGATACGTTAGGAGTAGGTACACGGAAAGACATACCAGTCAGTTTACCGTTCAGCTCAGGGATAACTTTACCTACGGCTTTAGCAGCACCGGTTGATGAAGGGATGATGTTTTGAGCAGCACCACGACCACCACGCCAGTCTTTATGTGAAGGACCATCAACAGTTTTTTGTGTTGCAGTTGTTGCGTGAACTGTTGTCATCAGACCTTCAACGATACCGAACTTGTCATTGATAACTTTAGCCAGTGGAGCTAAGCAGTTAGTTGTACAAGATGCGTTAGAAACGATTTCTTGACCTGCGTAAGCTTTGTGGTTAACGCCCATAACGAACATAGGAGTATCATCTTTAGAAGGGCCAGTCAGAACAACTTTCTTAGCGCCAGCTTGGATGTGTTTACGTGCAGTTTCATCAGTTAAGAAGATACCTGTTGCTTCAGCAACGACGTCAACACCGACTTCGTTCCATTTCAGGTTTGCAGGATCTTTTTCTGCTGTTACACGGATGTTTTTGCCGTTTACAACTAGGTGACCATCTTTAACTTCAACAGTACCGTTGAAACGACCATGAGTTGAGTCGTATTTCAGCATGTATGCCATGTATTCTGCATCGAGCAGGTCGTTGATAGCAACGATTTCGATGTCAGAACGCTCTTGTGCAGCACGGAAAACGATACGGCCAATACGACCAAAACCATTAATACCTACTTTGATAGTCATAGTATTTCCACCAGCTATTTATTCGTGAATTAAGTTGTAGTTAAAGTTACCAAAACCTTGCCAGCCGTCAAGCGGAATCGTGTCAATTATTGAAAAAAATCAATTCTGATACCACCAATTGCTTATTTGTCAGCCACTTCAGCGGCAAATACAGCCGCACGTATTATCGGGATTGTACGGCATAATGAAACCATCTATCAGTGATATATGTGATACGGTTCACAAATCAAAACGGAAAGTAAGATGCTTCTTAGTTTAGAATAGTTTTACAGAAAATGTTGTTAATTTTTTGTTGATTGAAATTGATGTATGATAACCATCAACCACTTTAGTTATTTAAATATTTAGGTATGACATGTCAAGTAAAGATAAACAACCTATTGATATTTCAGAATTAAATGAGATGCAGCGTTACGTTACACAGCAAGCGGGTACCGAGCCGCCATTTAGTGGCCAATTATTGCATAACCGTAAAGAAGGTGTGTACGAGTGCTTATGCTGTGGTTCACCTTTATTTATGTCTGAGACCAAATTTGATGCAGGTTGTGGGTGGCCAAGTTTTTACCAACCCGTCAATGAAGAGGCAATCAAATACATTGAGGATTTCTCTCATGGGATGCACCGCATTGAAGTTCGCTGTCAACACTGTAATGCGCATTTAGGGCATGTGTTTCCAGATGGTCCTCAGCCTACTGGTCAGCGTTACTGCATTAATTCAGCATCATTAAGCTTTATTGATGACGATAGCGGTGAAAAGACGCGTGGATAAATAGCTGAAGCGTGCTGAAGCCATTTTTTTAGAATGACAAAAACGATTCAGCTATTGGCTGAAATCAAGAATAATAAAATAATGAGTGAATTATGTATTTGAAGGAGCTTTACCGTGAGCGTTGAAGTCAGTCCTGAGCAACTTGAACAATTATTAGCAGTGATGACCCCTGAAATTTATGAACGCCTTGTGACCGCTGTTGAGCTCGGTAAATGGCCAGATGGTGTGATGTTAACGCCAGAACAAAAAGAACATAGCTTACAAATGGTATTATTGTGGCAGTCACGGCATAACCATGACCCTGAGCATATGACGGTAGGGACTAATGGTGAAATTACGATGAAGAGCAAGCAAGAGCTAAAAACGTTGTTTCAAGGTGAGATGTTAGCAACATTAAAACCGCAAAATAATGATGAATAGCGGTTGCTCTAGAGAATAGCTTGTTTATTCAATATGATGCTGCATAGTGACAGTGTCACTAAAACAAGTTTTCTCAATTACTAGATTTTCAATTATTACATGAGAAAACTTGTCCATAAAACATGTCCTAATGCAGGTCGGTTAATGTAATTAACCTCGCACCTTGATTTTGCATTTCGACTAAAGCTTCTTGGCTGTCATTGGCCCCGAGATTGACGCCTCTACACCCATCGACTAAAACATCTACGGTATAACCTAATTTTAACGCATCTAACACGGTAAACTTGACACAGTAATCCGTCGCAATTCCCATAATAATTAAATGCGAAATATGGTGTTCTTGTAGCCACGTATGTAGGCGCGTTTGGCTAATTTTATCATTATCAAAAAAGGCACTATAGCTATCAACCTGGGGGTTTTCCCCTTTGGTAAAAATTGCACTAATAAGCGATTGATTTAAATTTTTGTGTAATTCAGCGCCATGTTCACCTTGTACGCAATGAATAGGCCACCAAACTTGTGTAATACCATTTAGCTCACCGACTTCGCCAATTTGAGTATTTGAATTGGCCGCGAAACTAAGGTGTGTCGCAGGGTGCCAATCTTGGCTTGCAATGATGTCTATCTGTTTTTGTTGGCAAATATCCATCGCTTTATTAGCAACATCAATAACATGTTCGCTTTCATTTACTGCTAATGTGCCACCCGTGCAGAAATCGTTTTGTAAATCGACTAACAGTAATGCTGCTTTCATTATGTCCTCAGTATGTTATCTGTTATTCATCAGCATAGCTCAACTCGCCGCGTAAATTATTCTGCATTAACTCACGGATTAAAGCAGGGGTATAATTTTGACTCAGTAAGTAGTGCAATTTACTTAAGGCGGCTTCAAAAGTCATGTCATATCCACTTATCACACCCGCTTCTGCAAGTGCGTGTCCTGTGGCGTAGCCTTCCATATTAACACGGCCAGAAATACATTGTGTCAGGTTCACCACAATAATCCCTCGGTTCGTTGCTTCACGGAGTATGCGCAGTAATTCAGGCTGCTGAGGGGCATTACCGACACCGTAAGAGCGCAATATCAGCGCTTTAACGGGTTGTTGGAGAATGTTGCGTACAATTTCAATTGATAGCCCTGGATAAAGTGTCACCACGCCGATAGGTTGAGGTGTAATTCGGTGACTTTTAAATTCGCCTATACCAATAGGTGCAGGGCACGTATTAAATGAGCGAATATGAATGCCAGCTTCCATTAATGGCGAACAGTTAGGTGAACTGAATGCATCAAAGCCATCTGCATGGGCCTTAACAGTGCGGTTACCGCGATATAATTTATTATTGAAAAATAATCCCACCTCATTAATGGGGTAGTTTGCTGCTAAATATAATGCATTTAGTAGATTAGTTTGCCCATCAGAACGTAATGCTTCTAAAGGGATTTGTGACCCTGTCACTATTACGGGTTTTTTCAAGTTTTCAAACATGAAAGATAACGCTGAGGCGGTGAAAGCCATCGTGTCAGTGCCATGTAATATGACAAACCCATCATAAAGTGGATAGTTCTCACGTATATCATCAGCGATAAGTTGCCAGTCTTCAGGAGTGATATCAGATGAATCAATTAAAGGCTGATGTTCACGGATCGTAAACTCAGGCATTTCAGGGCGGTGAAACTCGGGCATCTGAGCTAACTGAGCTTGCAAATGGCCGGAAACAGGAATATATCCCTGTGGTGAATGGCGCATGCCAATTGTTCCACCAGTGTAAACAACATAAATTGATTTCTTCTGCATCTTATTACCTAATTTATCCAACTTATCGAAGGAGAGTGATTATCAGGATTTTGACGTATTTGTTAGCGTATTACTATCGTTAACTTGCGAATAGTTAGATTGATATGAGGTTATTGATGGGTTTGTGAGAGAAATCCCCTTCATTGAATCTGAAGGGGATTCAGCGATTAGTTAATTTCCGCGCAATTTAAACAAAAAGCATAGCGGTTTTGTGGGTCATTCATTTTTAAGAAAAATTGCGCTTGTTGGCGGATATCCGTCGCGACTGCTGGTGGTAAAAATACGTGTAGCACATCCGGCATGGCGGCTTGAACGTTTGTCGTTAATTCAAGTAACAATTGATCCATAAAGGTCAACTCAGGCTTCATCCAATCTAACTTAACGTCAGTGAGTTTAGCGAGCTCAGCAGCTTTATCTACGGCATTATCAAAATCACCTAGTTGGTCTACAAGACCATTTTTAAGCGCGTCTTGCCCAATCCATACACGGCCTTGAGCGATTTGGTCTATCTCTGCCGGTGTTTTATGGCGAGATTTAGCCACTAAGCCAATAAATGTCTCATAGCCATTCTCAATGGTAATTTGCATCATGTCAGCAAATTGTGGGCTGATCCCTTTAGTCAAAGAAATATCGGCTAATGGCGACGTTGATACGCCATCAGTATATACCCCTATAGAATCTAAAGATTTTTCAAAGGTATTAATTACGCCAAATATACCAATCGAACCAGTCAGCGTGTTTGGACTGGCAATGATATAGTCCGCTGGAGTTGAGACCCAATACCCCCCAGATGCAGCCATTCCCCCCATAGATACAACAACAGGTTTACCTGCAGCATGAGCAGAAGCCAGTTCACTGCGGATCAAATCAGAAGCGCTTACGCTACCACCTGGACTGTTAACGCGCAAAACTATCGCTTTAATATTATCATCAAGGCGAGCGTCACGAATTTGTGCTGCGATGGTATCGCCTCCTGCAATCCCAGCCGTTTGTGGGCCATCCATGATAGCACCTTGAACGACAATCACGGCGATATTGCCACTTTGATTAGCATTGGTATCTGCTATTTTAGTGGAATAATCATAGATACTAATATTATTGAATTGTTTATCTTCTTTATTCCAGCCAAAGTGTTTACTGAGTAAATCTTCAACTTGTTCGTTAGTATAAAGTTTATCAACCAATTTTTGTTTTAACGCGTATTGTGCGCTATCGCCTTTGACTGAACGTAATTTCTCTAAAATAGCATCAGCCCCAGGAAAAATTTGTGTGCTGGTCGTATTGCGGTTTTTGGCGATTTCTGTGAGGTAATTGTTCCAAAGGGCATCCAGCCACTGTTTATTGGCTAAACGTGCTTCAGGGGACATCTCATCACGCATTAATGGTTCAACCGCTGATTTATAGGTACCAACACGGAAAATATGGCTACTAACTTTAAGTTTTTCTAACAGTGACTTGTAGTAGAGCCCATTTGTTGCAAAGCCATATACCCCAACAGCACCTTGCGGTGTGAGGTAAATATCATCAGCGTAACTGGCGAGGTAGTATTGCGATTGATTATAACTGTTACCAATGGCGTAAACCTGTTTTCCTGAACTTTTAAACTCATTAATTGCTTTACCGATATAAGCGAGAGAGGGCTGATCGGCTCCAGCTAAATCATCTAAGCGTAATACCATCCCTGTAATGCGGTCATCATTTGCAGCGGTGCGAATGGTGTCAACGATGTCGAATAGTGAATTCTCTTGCATACGGCTGTTTGAGGTACCAAGTAATTCACGGCTCATACGACCAAATGGGTCTGGAGTAGAGACTTGGTCTACGATAACCCCCTGTAAATCCACATACAAAGCACCAAAATAATTTTTTTCGGGTTGAGTCTCTGTCTGATAAAGAGCAATCGACCCAATAACAACAAAAAATAATACTAAGAAAATGGTGTTGAAAACGAATTCCCTAATAAAGTTCAGTGCTCGCCAGCTAATTCTAAAAATGGTAGCGATGATGTCCCATAGTTGACGCATGTTTTCTCCTATCCTGCATATTCTGCACCACAAGGGTGTTGGCTTCATTTGTTTGCCGTTGACTTATGGCACAAACTATTTTTGGATATTACATAAATAGTTCTTTCTACAGTTGGGTTACTTCAGCCTGTAGCACGAATTAACAACAATATACTCAAAAGCAAATCTGTTACCCGATCACCACATCGAACACTTGATATCTTAGTTGTATCAATACAATTAGTTGCAATAGCGGGCTATTTTTATGCATAACAAAATTATGATACGCAAGGTACAATGCTTCAATGATATTTTTCACATGTGACAAATGATACAATTCAATGAATTTATAACGTAATTTTACCTAACGAATAACTGTTATTGTTGTATTAGTGTAAGCGATTTTCCTTTAAGCTTAAACAATAGATAGCGTGGGTATAATTATCTAATTGAATGATTATCATATCAGTTTACTCTTAAACGGAGACAAATATGGATGCTTTGACCCTTTTGTTGAACCGCCGTTCAGCTTCAAGACTTACAACACCAGCACCGCAAGGCGAAGAACTCGACAATATACTTGCTGCGGGGATGAGAGCACCTGATCACGGTGCTTTGAAGCCGTGGCATTTTGTTGTTATGCAAAATGAGGGGATTAAACGCTTCAGTGAGCTATTGGAAAAAGCAGCAATTGAAGGGCAATTAGGCGCAGAGGTACAAGAAAAAGCTCGTAATGCCCCTTTTCGTGCCCCATTAATTATTACTGTGATCGCTAAATTAAAAGATCATCCGAAAATACCACAATGGGAACAATTAGTTGCTGCGAGCTGTACGGTACAAGCAATGCAGATGGCAGCAGTAGCTCAAGGTTTTGGCGGTATATGGCGCTCAGGTTCATGGACAGAAGATGCTGTGGTTCGTGCCGGATTAGGTTGTGGAGATAACGACCGCATTGTTGGGTTCCTTTATTTAGGAACTCCAGAGCTTAAAGCTCCAGTAAAAGTACAAGCTCCTGATATGACAGGCTATGTATCTCACTTCTAAAGAGAATAATAATGACTGAAAAAATTAGATTAACTCAATATAGTCATGGTGCTGGTTGCGGTTGTAAAATTGCACCGAAAGTATTAGAGCAAATTCTACACACAGAGCAAGCAAAATTTCATGATCCACATTTGTTAGTTGGTAATGAAACTAAAGATGATGCGGCCGTTTATGATTTAGGTAATGGAATAGGCATCATCAGCACAACAGACTTTTTCATGCCGATCGTTGACTCCCCATTTGAATTTGGTCGGATTGCAGCAACCAACGCGATTAGCGATATTTTTGCAATGGGTGGTAAGCCAATTATGGCCATTGCTATTTTAGGCTGGCCAATTGCGAAGTTACCACCGGAAGTGGCTCGTGAGGTGATTGAAGGTGGACGTGCAGCTTGTGCTGATGCGGGTATCTCGTTAGCTGGTGGCCATTCTATTGATGCACCTGAGCCTATTTTTGGTTTGGCGGTTACGGGTGTTGTGAATACGGAGTATGTGAAGAAAAATAGTGCCGCAACAGCGGGGTGCGAATTGTTTTTGACGAAACCGCTTGGAATTGGTGTTTTGACAACAGCAGAGAAAAAAGGGGTACTTGCGCCGGAACATCAACACTTAGCGGCAGAAACCATGTGTCAAATGAATAAGCTAGGTGCGGTGGTTGCGCCTTTAGATGGTGTGACGGCAATGACTGACGTGACTGGTTTCGGTTTATTAGGTCATTTAAGTGAGATTTGCGAAGGGTCTAAAGTTCGTGCTGAAATCTCCTTTAGTAAAGTTCCTAAATTAGCCAATGTCGAAAAATATATTGAAGCAGGTTGTGTTCCTGGGGGAACCACTCGTAACTTTGACAGTTATGGGCACCTTATTGGCCCTATGAGTGATATGCAGCGTCAACTACTGTGTGATCCTCAAACTTCTGGCGGCTTACTTATTGCAGTAAAACCTTCCGAAGTCTCTAAAATTAAAGAGATTGCACAGCAGCAAGGTGTTTTGTTACAGTCTATCGGTAAATTATTACCCCATCAGGATAATGTTCCTTTAGTTGAAGTGATAGATTAATTTATGCGTTTGTTTATTGCGGAAAAACCGAGCCTTGCAAGGGCCATTGCAGATGTATTACCAAAGCCCCACAAACGAGGTGATGGTTTTATTCAATGTGGTGATGGCCAAACTGTAACATGGTGTATTGGCCATCTTTTAGAGCAGGCGGAACCCGATGCTTATGAACCTCGGTATGCACGATGGAATCTTCAGGATTTGCCAATTATCCCTGATAAGTGGCAATTGAAGCCCCGTCCCGCAGTAACTAAACAATTAAAAACTATTGAAACATTGCTGAAGCAAGCCTCAATAGTTGTCCATGCAGGGGACCCCGATAGAGAAGGTCAATTGCTGGTGGACGAAGTGCTTGACTTTTTGAAGCTCGACCCTGAAAAACGCAAAGAAGTAAAACGTTGTTTAATCAATGACCTTAACCCACAAGCCGTTGAGCGGGCAATTGAGCGTTTGAGAGAAAATCGTGAGTTTATTCCTCTTTGTGTCTCTGCTTTAGCAAGAGCACGGGCAGATTGGTTGTATGGCATCAATATGACCCGTGCTTATACGTTATTAGGGCAACGAGGAGGCTATCAAGGCGTTCTTTCTGTAGGGCGGGTTCAAACTCCGGTATTGGGGTTAGTTGTTAGGCGCGACGAAGAAATAGAAAACTTTGTACCTAAAGACTATTTTGAGGTTAAAGCTCATATTGTTACGCCAAAGGATGAGCGCTTTGTAGCGATATGGCAGCCAAGCGACTCCTGTATTGACTATCAGGATGAAGAAGGGCGTTTATTCCATCGGCCGCTTGCAGAGCATGTGGTATCGCGTATTGAGGGCAAACCTGCCATAGTGACGCAATATCAGGACAAGCGCGAATCAGAAATTGCACCGTTGCCTTTCTCTTTATCTTCTTTGCAGATTGAAGCTGCCAAAAAATATGCGTTGAGCGCTCAAGAAGTATTGGACATTTGCCAACGTTTATATGAAACACATAAGTTGATTACTTATCCACGTTCAGATAGCCGTTATTTACCGGATGAACATTTTGCAGGGAGACACAGTGTCTTGAATGCAATTGCGGTGCATCAACCAGACCTCACTGAATTTGAATTGCCTGAGCTGGATAAAAAGAACCGGTGTTGGGATGATAAAAAAGTCGATGCTCACCATGCCATTATCCCAACAGCAAAAACGGCAGCAGTAAAGTTAACTGAGAATGAAAGTAAAATTTACCAATTGATTGCGCGTCAATATATTATTCAGTTTATGCCCGATGCGGTTTACCGTAAGTGTACAATTGATCTAGAAATTGAAAAGGGTAAATTTATTGCAAAAGCTCGATTTCTTGCTGAAGCAGGTTGGCGAGTCGTATTGGGCAATAAAGAGCGCGATGCTGAAAACGATGGTATGCCACTGCCAGTTGTGAGTAAGAATGATGAGTTGTTATGTGAAAAAGGGGAAGTGGTTGAACGGCAAACGCAGCCTCCACGTCCTTTTACGGATGCAACGTTATTATCAGCAATGACTGGGATCGCTCGTTTTGTACAAGATAAAGCATTAAAAAAAGTATTGCGAGAAACGGATGGGCTTGGTACAGAAGCGACTAGAGCCGGTATCATTGACTTACTATTCAAACGCCAATTTCTCTACAAAAAAGGGCGTTATATTCATTCCTCGCCTGCGGGAAGGGCTCTAATTCATGTTTTACCCGATATGGCAACATTACCAGATATGACAGCCCATTGGGAGTCAGTATTAACCCAAATTAGTGAAAAACAATCACGTTATGATGATTTTATGCATCCACTAAGCCAAACGCTAATGCAATTAATTCATCATGCACGTCAGTTTACAAATTTGAGGGCATTTCGAGAACTCCCCGCTCCATCAGTAAAAACGGGGAAAAAACCAGTAAAAGCGGGTAAGAAAACAAAAAAGAAACAGGATTAGTTGAGTCTGGTAAACCAATAAAAGGCGCTTAAGGCGCCTTTTTGCATTATGACAAGTAAGAAAGTTTACTTTGAGAGGTCAAATTCAGACCATACAGGTGCGTGGTCTGATGGCTTTTCCATCCCGCGGATTTCGTAATCAATACCCGTTGCAATACAACGCTCAGCGAGTTTATTGGAGGCCAGTAATAAATCGATACGTAGGCCACGGTTATCATCGAAGCCTTTCGAACGGTAGTCAAACCATGAGTAGCAATCAGAAATATCAGGGTTTTTTGCACGATATGTATCGACTAAACCCCAGCCTAATAATTTAGCTAACCACTCACGCTCTTCGGGTAAAAAAGAGCATTTTCCGGTTTTTAACCAACGTTTACGGTTTGCATCACCGATACCAATATCAAGGTCGGTTGGGCTGATATTCATGTCACCCATAATGAGCAACTGTGACTCTGCCGTTTGTGTTGATGTGATGTAATTTTGTAAATCTTGATAAAATTTTTCTTTTGCCGGAAATTTTGTTGGGTGGTCACGGCTTTCTCCTTGAGGAAAATAACCATTTACAACCGTCAATGGGCCGCGATCTGTTTGGATATCAGCCATGATAATGCGACGCTGTGCATCGTCATCGTCAGTTGGAAAACCTTTACGGACAGCAAGAGGCTCATTTTTAGTTAATAGAGCCACGCCATAATGCGCTTTTTGACCGTGATAAAAAACATGATAGCCGAGCTGACTAACTTCTTCATAAGGAAACATATCATCATGGACTTTGGTTTCTTGTAAGCCAATAACCTCAGGTTGATGTTTTTCGATGATTGCAGCGAGTTGGTGAGGGCGAGCTCGAAGGCCATTAATATTGAACGATATGAATTTCATGGTTTTTTATCACCTAGTTTTATGATTATTATGCTTATTCTACCAGATGGTAGCAATACTGTAACCCCGCGTAGCATGTTTCAACGGTTAGATTGTTTTAAAGACGATAATGGCTATGATAAAAATGCTCATGGCTTAACTTATTCTTGGTATAGTATCAAAATTCAGTGGTTAATATAAAAATAATAATAAATTTAATTAATCAAAAAATATTATGGCTAATTAAATTTATTATGGGTGCTAGAGTTTAGTTTTCTATTAAAGCTAAATTAATAATATCATTATTAACTAGTTTTAATTTCATTTAAAGTCAATTGGTTATTTATATTTTAATGTGATTTAATAGTGGGGGAATAAAAAATAATCAATCGAAACAATATAATATATTGCTTTGTAATGATGGAAATTATAAAAATACTTTTATGAAATATTGTTAATCATTCAATAAAAAATCAAGTTTGATTTTTTATTTTGTGAATTAATTTCTGGGTTAATCAATATAATTATTAATGAGAAAGTTAAGTATGTTGATTAATATTTTAATAAACTGAATGGGGTCATAGATATGTTCTTTTCAAGAAAATTAGAGGCGTTTATGGCGGTTGTTGAGAATGGCTCGTTAAGCAAGGCTGCAAGAGTGATGAACCGTACGACACCTCCCATCGCGAAGTCAATCAAAGACTTTGAGACAAGCCTAGGAAAACGGCTTTTTAAACGAGAAAAATTTGGAATGACATTAACTAAGGATGGCCAAGAACTTTATAACGATCTAAGAGATCTTTATTTACAGGAGAAAGAAATAACAAAAAAACATTTTTCTGGTTATATAATAAATGAGGCTAATATTTATTATGATTGGGGTAAGGAAAGCCATTTAATTAATTTATATCAATCAGCACATCAAAATAATGTGCAAGTAAATATATTAAGGTTTAATTATGATGAAGTAGATGAAATTGTCGATTATGATGGTAATACACTTATTCTTAGCTCTGAACAAGTTGTCAGTGAGCGATTTTCATTACAAAAAATAATAGAAAACTCACCATTAGGTATCTATTGTAGGAAAGAACTTTATGAAAAATTCCATTATGACCTTGTTACACTATTACAAAAA
This sequence comes from Providencia sp. CIM-Carb-044, assembly GCF_033901115.1. Taxonomy (NCBI): domain Bacteria; kingdom Pseudomonadati; phylum Pseudomonadota; class Gammaproteobacteria; order Enterobacterales; family Morganellaceae; genus Providencia; species Providencia sp. CIM-Carb-044. The sequence goes on along the minus strand of NZ_JAXADV010000002.1, from coordinate 383,752 downwards.
AGTACATGGCTATGTGATCCCGCATTTTATAAAAGTTCATTAATGAGTGATTTATTAGCAAAAATTGAAACGGTTGATAATAAAACGAGTGTGAGACAAATGGATAATATTGGTTGTTGCCAAAGTTTCATTCAAGATGGTGATTTTATAGGCATAATAGACCATTATCCAGAAGAAGAATTGATTGATAAATCATTGATTTATATACCATTGAATAAAATTTTGGGGAAAAGTGTGTGTTATATCTATAAATCAAAGTCACACTCAAGTGTGTTAAATCGTTTTATGGGAGTTGTTGATAAACTAGGAGGTGAAATCAATTAAATGGTGGTGGGAGAAGGATTCGAACCTTCGAAGTCTGTGACGGCAGATTTACAGTCTGCTCCCTTTGGCCGCTTGGGTATCCCACCAGATTTTGAGTTGCTGTAATCATTGACAGCGGGCGGCATCATATCAAATGACGCGCCGCTGTAAAGCATTAATTTTCAATAAAATGGTTGTTTGCTGTTTTTTTATTCTTAATGCGTGTTAAATCAACAAAGTGTTGTTAAATAAGCCGCTATATTATTGGCTTATAAAATAATGGTGCGATTACCATATACAAATACACGTTGAGCTAAGACCCAATAGAGAGCATGGCTTAGTACATTTTTTTCAACATCACGCCCTGCACGCATCATATCATCGGCTGTGAATGTATGGTCTACATTAATCACATTCTGTGTAATGATTGGTCCTTCATCAAGGTTATCATTAACAAAGTGCGCAGTAGCCCCAATAATTTTTACGCCACGCTCATAAGCTTGGTGATAAGGGCGGGCACCAATAAATGCAGGTAAAAACGAGTGGTGAATATTGATAATTTGGTTTGGATAATGCTGCACAAATGCAGGCGTTAATACACGCATATATTTAGCTAAGACAACATAATCAGGCTGATATTGGTCAATCTGCGCTGTCATTTTTTCGTCATGTTGTTCGCGTGTTAGGCCTTCATGGCTAATATGGTGGAATGGAATACCAAATTGTTCGACTAAGTTTTTTAGCGTGTCGTGGTTTCCTATAACCGCTGCAATTTCAACATCTAAGCCATCATAAGCACTTTTCATGAGCAGGTCGCCCAAACAATGTGCTTCTTTTGTAACCATAACGACAATACGACGACGACCCGCTGTGTTTAATTCACGTTGAGACCCAACTGGTAATGCATCATCGAGGTCAGCTAATAATGTTTCATCGTTGAAAATACCTTCTAACTCAGTTCTCATAAAGAAACGGCCAGTGTGATGATCAACAAACTCATTATTTTGTACAATGTTGAGTTGGTGCTTATAGCAAATATTGGTGATTTTCGCGATTAATCCTTTCGCGTCAGGGCAAATTGTCCTGAGAATTTTCTTCTGTACAATTTTGTGTTGCATGAAACAGCCTAATCCTTAACTAACAAAGCGATATGAAAAAATGACGGGTTGAGTATTAAATGTGTCTCATTAGACAGGCATTAAATAAAGGGTAATTAGTCTGGATGACCACACTTTTTATATTTTTGACCAGAGCCACAAGGGCATAAATCATTACGACCGACTTTGGGGGTAATGCCGTCTATATAATACCAACACGAATCCATCTTAATAAAACGCGAACGTTCATGAATAAGCTGCTTATGATCAGCTTTTTCATCAATAAAGCAAGCCGAAAATTCGACATAAGCTTCATTGGGATTTTTAGCATAAGAAGAACTAATAACACGAAGACCAAACCAGTGTGTTTTCGGAAAACTATTGACTATTTCTTGATGCCATTCTTGAGCATGGCAATCTGGGTGCCATGTTTTAATAAGATAATCGACGTCTTGGTGTACATAAGCACTATACCTTGAGCGCATAAGTTGCTCTGGTGTCTGTGGAATAGCTTTCCCTTGTAAAAAAGGAGCGCAGCATTGCTCAAATTGTGCTTCGTTGCCACAGTAACACCTATCTTCTACTTGTGATTTCATAACACTCTCTATAAAAATAAGTATAAGATTGAAAAGTCACTATACTTAAATGATGGCGAATAAATGATTTTATCGTATGAATAATTGTATTGTTAATTAAACCAGGCTTTTGCAGTAGGTATCTTATGAAAAATAGAAAAATACTCATAATAGAAGACGAAATCACCTTCTGTACAATGTTAAAAAACTACCTAGAAACGCTGGGTATTGAGATCTATACCGCAGATAATGGTCAATTAGCAATAGAGATGTTAACAATAGACCGTATCAAACCTGATATCATTCTATGTGACTTAAATATGCCTGTCATGAATGGTGAAGCGTTTATGAAAGCGTTAGTTGCGCGTAATATTGATATTCCTGTCATTGTGATTACAGCAACAACAGATTTCACTCAGTTAGATAGAATGTTTCGCTTAGGTGCAAAGGATGCTTTGTTAAAGCCAATAAAAAATTTAGATGAAGTTAAAGTGACAATCCTTTCTGCTTTGTATCCTGAGCAAAATAACCTAACAGAGCTGTTAGGAGAGGAAATCCCTCAGATTTCGACACTAATGCAAAACGATACTCAAGAACTGTTAGCGGTATTAAAACAGTTACAACCACCAGTACATCAAATTATAAATAATTACCGAATTAACTATCGCCAACTTAATGAGGCTAACCGTTTTGGATTATTATTAGACCTAGCGCCCATTTCAGACAGCCAAATAGGTTTTTACTGCATTGATACTGAGCGCTCTCCTCAAGAAGGCATTATGGCTGCTTTTTTGATTAGAGTCGTGTTCAATGATCTCTTGAAAAGTGCGGTAAGCCACCCAGAAAAAAAATTACCCAATATTGATAGGATTATTAACCAAATAAATTATTTACTGGAAGATTCGGGGTTTAGTGGCCAGTTTCCGCTATTATTGGGGTATTTTAATACACGGAATAAAGCGATTATTATGGCGAGTGCAGGTTTAGAAGCGGATATAACGACAGAAAATGCGCATGTTAAGTTATCTAGAAGCCTTCCTTTAGGAGCGTTGAAATTTTACCAATCTAATCATTTAGAGGTAAAAGGAAATGCTTGGCAGTGTTTAATTCGCAATAATAGCCAGAAAATAAAACTAATGTTTAACCCCGAAACATAGTTAACACCTAAAATGTATACTCTTTTAATCTGAATAACTCTATTCGGACTCGTCGCTATTTATTCATGAACATTTCCTGATATACTTCTGCGCACTTAAAATGCCTCTTGATACTTTAGTGTAATTCGAGAGGCTAAGATGATATCTGGAGTGATAAAAATGACACAGCGCAAGGTGCGTAAAGCGGTAATCCCAGTTGCGGGCTTAGGGACTCGTATGCTTCCTGCAACAAAGGCAATCCCAAAAGAAATGTTACCAATAGTTGATAAGCCACTTATTCAATATGTTGTTAATGAGTGTATCGCTGCTGGGATCAATGAAATTGTTTTAGTGACACATTCATCAAAAAATTCCATTGAAAACCACTTTGACACAAGCTTTGAGTTAGAGGCTATCTTGGAAGCGCGTGTTAAGCGCCAGTTATTGGATGAGGTTCAATCTATTTGCCCAAGCCACGTAACGATTATGCAAACACGACAAGGAATAGCAAAAGGATTAGGTCATGCAATTTTGTGTGCTAAACCTTTAGTCGGTGAAGAGCCTTTTGCGGTTATTTTACCCGATGTCATTTTAGACCGTTACAGTACAGATTTAACCAAATTTAATTTGCGTGAAATGCTAGAACAATATGAGTCAACAGGCGCAAGTCAAATTTTAGTTGAACCAGTCCCTGAAGAAGATGTATCTAACTATGGTATTGTGGATTGTAATGGAGAAATGTTAGAACCTGGAGATAGTAAAAGAATTATTCGTATGGTTGAAAAACCAAAACGTGAAGAAGCTCCATCTAATTTATCTATTGTTGGCCGTTATGTTTTATCTGAAAAGATTTGGGATGCATTAGCCAAAACAGCGCCAGGTGCTGGGGATGAAATACAATTAACCGATGCTATTGCATTAATGATGGAAAATAATGAGCCAGTAGAGGCCTACCACTTATGTGGTAAAAGTCATGACTGTGGAAATAAATTAGGTTATATGAAAGCGTTCGTTGAATATGGAATGCAGCATGATGCACTGGGAGATGAGTTTACCCAGTGGCTGAAGAAATTATCAGTATCATTGAATTCAGCAAAATAAAATTCCGCAATAAATTTTATTAAAGGCTAACTTAATTTGTTAGCCTTTTTTTATACGTAGATAAATAAATTATTAACAAAAATACCAAGTATAAAGAGGAACACTCTGACTTGAGCTGTTCAGTCTGTACACGTTATAAGTGGTGAGAGTACAAAAATTAGCATACAACTTCATTACATAAATAGAATCACTGAAAAATATTTAAGTTTATCTAATTAAGCTTACATATCTTTACTGCTATGCTTTTATTTATCATGATTATTTGGTAGATGGCGTAATACGTCGTAACAGCTTAAAACAGAACAGTTAATTGAAGTAGGGAGCGGCAGTTATGCGGTTTTAGTGCTAAAGACTGTAGCTATAATAGATAAGGGCTTTTTCTTAGTGCAGGTTAATATAAATAATATATAAAGGATTAAATAAAAACACCCTTATAAAAGGGTGTTTAAAATACATGTTGAGGCTATTAGATTAAGAAATCATCCAAAGATTTGCCTTGTTCTTCAATGGCAACCTTGATTACTGCTGGAGTACGGCCTTGGCCTGTCCAAGTTTTGGTTTCGCCATTTTCATCAACATATTTATATTTAGCTGGACGTGCAGCGCGTTTAGCACGAGTGCTAGTGCTTTTACCTGAATCCATTGTTTGCAGAAGGTCATTTAAATCTACGCCTTGCTCAAGGATCATTTCACGAACTTTTTCCAATTTACGGTTACGTTCTTCTAATTCCGCGCGAGCTTGGCTTTCTTCATCACGACGTTCTTCAACAACGACGGTTAATTTTTCCAGCATTTCTTCTAAAGATTCTAAAGTTACTTCGCGAGCTTGAGCACGAAGAGTACGGATGTTATTTAACGCTTTTAATGATTCGCTCATTTTCCTGGTCTCAAATTATTTGTTGGCATGTGTACAGTAATAATAGAATGCTATTTTAAATTCTGCAATAGCTAAATTACATCCTTAGTTTAAAAGTAATCTTTAACGAATGCAATTTTTTTACAAAAGAAAAATAAACTTTTCGTAGATATATATATAGCTATTATCAATAACTGAACTAAACGAAAAATAGGAATAAGCTAAAATCTTAGTGATTAAATAATTCAAAAAAGAAGAGGAGGGTCTCATTTTACTTTTACTCGGAATGAATTGAAGGGATAGACTCGCTTAAATTTTCTTTTTTTGATGATGTTTTTTAGCGGAATGTGCTTTAGTTGAAACTGTTTATAGTTAATATCAAATTGGTTTTTTTGCCCGCAAGCTAAGCAATATTTGCAATAAGGTATAAGCAATAAGGTATAAACTGAACTGGGAAAAGTTCAATTTTCAATAAGTAAACAGCATCTACACCATTATTGTTAATCCTAAAGCTAGTTTTATGGTAAAATTATTACGTATATTAATTTTGAGGGAACAGCCAAATGGCTCAGCTTTACTTTTATTATTCAGCTATGAATGCGGGAAAATCAACGTCATTATTGCAATCATCGTATAACTATAATGAAAGAGGGATGCGTACGGTTATTTTTACAGCAGAGATAGATAACCGTTTTGAACAAGGAAAAGTCTCATCGCGCATAGGCTTATCAGCGGAAGCGTTATTATACTCAACAACAACAAATATGGCTGAACTGATAAAAAAAGAAAATAGTGAACAAAAAGTCCATTGTGTTCTTATTGATGAATGCCAATTCCTAACAAAAAAACAAGTTGAAGAATTATGTGACATAGTTGATAACGAGGATATTCCAGTTTTATGCTATGGGTTGCGTACCGATTTTGCAGGGCAATTATTTGAGGGCAGCCAATACTTGCTTGCTTGGGCTGATAAATTAGTTGAGCTAAAAACAGTTTGTTATTGCGGACGTAAGGCGAGTAAGGTATTGCGTATAGGAAGTGATGGGGTGCCTGTATATGAAGGCCTACAAGTCGATATAGGCGGTAATGAAAAGTATATCTCTGTTTGTCGTAAACACTATTCAGAAGCAATAAAACAGGCTCAGTTGATGAATGAAGGTGTTATACCTAAGAAACCACTCCATTTTAGGTAAACAGAAATAATCTAGTGTAGAGAATAAAACAGGATTCAGTTATCGGATATTATGGCTATTAATGATATAACTCAGTGAGTTAAATCATTTTATATGATATTGATTTCTACATTTTTATAGCAATTGATTTTAAATAACGAAACAAAAGGCACTGCAATTATTGCAGTGCCTTTATTTTTAAATTATGTGCTAAACATTATTTCTTAGTGTTTTTCTTTTCTGCTTCTTTTTTTACGGTTGATTTTTTCTGAGGGGCTTTTTTTTCCTCTTTTTCAATCACAAGCGCGTCTTGGTGCTCAACAAATTCGCGACCATAATAGGAATCCAGTAATAGCTGTTTAATTTCAGAAATTAAAGGATAACGAGGGTTAGCTCCTGTACATTGGTCATCAAACGCATCTTCAGAAAGTTTATCTACGCGAGCTAAGAAGTCAGCTTCAGTAACACCAGTCTCACGAATAGATTTAGGAATACCTAAATCGGCTTTCATTTCCTCCAACCATGTGAGTAATTTTTCAATTTTCGCAGCAGTACGATCTCCGACGTTAGTGAGTCCCAAATGATCCGCAATTTCTGCATATTGGCGGCGCGCATGAGGGCGGTCGTACTGGCTAAATGCAGTTTGTTTTGTTGGGTTATCATTAGCATTGAAACGGATAACGTTACAAATTAATAGAGCATTAGCGAGACCATGAGGAATATGGAATTCTGAGCCAAGTTTGTGTGCCATTGAATGACATACACCTAGGAATGCGTTTGCAAATGCAATACCGGCAAGTGTCGCACCGTTGTGTACGCGTTCTCTGGCTACAGGATTTTTAGCACCTTCATGGTAACTTGCTGGTAAATAATCTTTTAATAAGCTTAGTGCTTTAAGTGCTTGACCATCAGTAAACTCGTTAGCTAAAACAGAAACATAAGCTTCTAACGCATGGGTGACAGCATCTAAACCACCGAAAGCAGTTAAAGATTTAGGCATATTCATGACTAAGTTGGCATCAACAATGGCCATATTTGGCGTTAATGCATAATCTGCTAATGGATATTTTTGGCCCGTTTTATCATCAGTCACTACAGCAAATGGGGTGACCTCAGAACCTGTACCTGAAGTTGTTGTGATAGCAACTAATTTAGCCTTAACGCCCATTTTAGGGAAGCGGTGGATACGTTTACGTATATCCATGAAACGTAATGCTAATTCCTCAAAATGAGTCTCTGGGTGTTCATACATGACCCACATGATTTTAGCCGCATCCATTGGTGAACCACCACCTAATGCAATGATTACATCAGGTTGGAATGCTTGCATTTGTGCTGCGCCTTTACGGACAACAGTTAATGTTGGGTCTGCCTCAACTTCAAAGAAAACGTCAGTTTCAATGTGATGTTTTTTGAGAACGTTAACCACTTCATCAACATAACCATTATTGAACAGATAGCCATCGGTTACGATAAAGGCGCGTTTTGCACCATCAGTTGCAATCTCTTCAAGGGCGATAGGTAGACAACCACGGCGGAAGTAGATTGAGTTCGGAAGTTTATGCCACAACATATTTTCAGCTCTCTTCGCCACAGTTTTGGTATTGATTAGGTGTTTTGGACCCACGTTTTCAGAGATGGAGTTACCACCCCAAGAACCACAACCTAGAGTAAGAGAAGGGGCTAATTTAAAGTTATAAAGGTCTCCGATACCACCTTGAGATGCTGGCGTATTGATTAAAATACGCGCTGTTTTCATTTTTTGGCCAAAATAGTTAACGCGTTCGTGTTGGTTATCTTGGTCAGTGTATAAACAAGAGGTATGACCGATCCCGCCCATTTCGACAAGTTGTTCTGCTTTGGCAACCGCGTCTTCAAAGTTTTTACCACGGTACATTGCTAATAATGGTGAAAGTTTTTCATGTGCGAACGGTTCTGACTCATCGATGCTTTTTACTTCACCAATTAATATTTTAGTGGTCTTTGGCACGGTAATACCGGCCATTTCAGCAATTTTATAAGCAGGTTGGCCAACAATAGCGGCATTTAAGTTACCATTTTTTAAAATGATATCTTGAACCGCTTTAAGCTCTTTTCCTTGTAGCAGGTAACCACCATGACTTGAAAAACGCTCGCGAACTTGATTGTAGATTTCATCAACGACTACAACGGATTGTTCAGATGCACAAATAACTCCGTTATCGAATGTTTTTGACATCAAGATAGACGCGACAGCACGCTTAATATCTGCGGTTTCATCAATAACGACAGGGGTGTTACCAGCACCAACACCAATTGCAGGTTTTCCAGAACTATAAGCAGCTTTGACCATGCCTGGTCCACCGGTCGCTAAAATCAGGTTAATATCAGGGTGGTGCATTAAAGCGTTGGATAGCTCAACAGAAGGGGAATCAATCCAACCAATAATATCTTTCGGCGCACCAGCTGCAATCGCAGCATCAAGCACAATTTGTGCCGCGCGGTTGGTAGCAATTTTAGCGCGAGGGTGTGGGGAAAATATAATAGCATTGCGCGTTTTTAAGCTAATAAGTGATTTAAAAATCGCGGTTGAAGTTGGGTTAGTTGTTGGCACAATACCACAGATAATACCAATCGGCTCAGCAATGGTGATTGTCCCAAATGTTGGGTCTTCAGATAGCGTGCCGCAGGTCTTTTCGTCTTTATAAGCATTGTAGATGTACTCTGAAGCGAAGTGGTTTTTAATTACTTTATCTTCAACAATACCCATTCCAGATTCTTCGACAGCAAGTTTTGCTAGAGGGATACGTGCATCAGCAGCAGCGAGAGCCGCGGCTCTAAAGATTTCATCAACTTTTTCTTGGGAAAAAGTAGCGAATTCACGTTGAGCTTTTTTGACACGAGCAACGAGTTCATTGAGTTCGGTAACGTTAGTTACGGACATATAGATTACTCCTGATAAATGTTAAACTTTTTAAGCCAATGAGCAATGCATCGATAGAACAAGGAAATGCTTAAAGATAAAAGTATAGATGTTATCTATAATAACGCTGCTCATGATCGCCTATTGGCTTAAAAACCTTATTCCGTACTGAGTTAATATCCTAATTAGCTCTGTCTATCAGTTAAGAGTAGATTAACAAAACGGTAATTAAATAAAGTGATCTAGGTCACGAAAATGTCAGGCTGACTCCTTTCAGCACGTGTATTTATGCACAAGTTGAATAAATGTTGTTCATCTATTACTTAATTTAATATTATCAAAACAACTTGTGCAGATAATTTATGTATATCTAACTAAATACTAAGCAAATTTAGCAAGTTAAAGAAAATATTGTTTTGCTCAAGGAAATTAATGACATCGGTGGTAAAATTATAAAAGATATCAATAAATCTCTAAAGAGAACTGCTTAAGGAAATGAATGGGTGAGTAGCGCATTACTTGATTTATCGGGATATATTAAATTTTTTATTGGTTTGTTTGCACTCGTAAACCCAGTTGGCATATTGCCTGTGTTTATTAGTATGACAAACTATCAAAGTAATGCGGGGAGAAATAAAACCAATACTATTGCAAATACATCAGTTGCTATCATTTTATGTACATCACTATTAATTGGTGACTCAATATTGCAATTGTTTGGTATCTCAATTGATTCTTTCCGTATTGCTGGTGGGATCTTGATCGTCACAATAGCGATGTCAATGATCAGCGGTAAAATTGGGGAAGACAAACAAAATAAACAAGAAAAAACAGAAACTGCGGTTAGAGATAGCATTGGTGTTGTGCCTTTGGCTTTACCCCTAATGGCAGGGCCTGGTGCAATAAGTTCTTGTATTGTTTGGTCATCTCGCTGGCATGGGTGGCAAAACTTTTTAGGCTTAGCGTTGACGAGTATCGCATTTGCCTTTTGTTGTTGGCTATTATTCCGCTCAGCGTCTTTATTGGTTCGTTACTTAGGTCAAACAGGGATCAACGTAGTAACGCGTATCATGGGTCTATTACTGATGTCATTGGGTATAGAGTTTATTGTGACAGGTGTTAAGGCCATATTCCCGGGCTTATTGTAATCTAATCTCTTTTCTTTTAATGGCTGCAAACTATATCTATTTGCAGCCATACCTGCCGCTAATTACCTCATATTACACACATCAATTTTGCTATACAGATAGCACATTTCTCTTTCTTAAATGGCTTAATAAAACTTTAGCTATTAATAATCACACATAAAAAAAATGATACCTGTAATTATATGTGGCATTTTTTGCTAAAACAGGGATAAAAAGTAAGGAATTGTGAGCTACGTAAATTTATTCACTATTCTAATTGGTGTTTGTTAATGATATGTTTGGAAAATAGCTTGGAGGTTATTTTATGGTGGATAGCTAAATTGATTTTAGTGTATTGAAATATAAGAAAAATTAAAATTTCACGTCTATTTTTTTAAAATTTACTTAAAATTTTTAACTGTTCAATGTTAATTAATTGTTTTAATTGTTTGAGTTCATGAAGTGGATTGCCCATAAGGAAATAGCGGTACCAGGGCTTAAATATCAGCGTAAAGATGGCTGCAAATGAGGTTATAGCGCTATTGATGAATCATGAGGGATAGAATGTTCAAATCAACACTTGGTTTTGGTGTACTTTCTTTATTAGTTGTTACATTACAGGCTAGTGCCACGGAAAAAGTAAAACAGGTTATTACAATTAACAATGGCTCAGAAGTGACATCACTTGATCCCCATAAAGTGGAAGGGGTTCCTGAAGGCAATGTGATATTAAACTTATTAGAAGGTTTAGTGTATACCGATATAGACGGTAAAGCAGTTCCTGGGGTTGCTAAAAGTTGGAGTAATGAAAATTTCACTACGTGGACTTTTACTTTGCGGGAAGATGCAAAGTGGAGTGATGGCACACCTGTAACCGCTGAAGATTTTGTGTATAGCTGGCAGCGTTTATCTGACCCAAATACTGGCTCCCCATACTCCAGTTATTTACAGAATGCGTATATTTTAAATGCAGATGCGATTTTAGCGGGAAAAATGCCGGCAACAGCGCTGGGTGTGAAAGCGCTTGACCCGCAACATTTACAAGTTACGTTGAGCCACCCAGTGCCTTATTTCGTTGATATGCTTTCTCATACGTCTATGAAGCCCGTGAATAAGTCAGCAATTCAACGACATGGTGATAAATGGACCCAACCCAAGAATTTTATTGGAAATGGGGCATACGTATTGGATAACTGGGTAGTAAATGAACGTATTGTTATCAAACGAAATCCATTTTATTGGGATAACCCAAATAGCCGTATTGAGCAAGCGACCTTTTTAGCGATTAGCTCCGAAGTGAGTGATATTAACCGTTACCGTAGCGGTGAAATTGATATTTCTAACTCTGCAATCCCACCTGTTTTATATAAAAAAATGCAGCAAGAGAGGCCGAATGAATTGTATGTTCGGCCTTATTTGTGCACGTTCTATTATGAGATAAATAATCAAAAAGCCCCGTTTAATGACCCAAGAGTGCGTGAAGCAATAAAGTTAGGATTAGATAGAGAAACAATAACCAATAAAATTATCGCTCAAGGGCAAAAAGTCGCTTATGGCTTTACGCCAAGTTTTATTAATAATGGTAATTTTACCTTACCGGAATGGGCAAATTTATCAGCAGAACAACGTTATCAACGTGCTAAAGATTTGCTTGCTGAGGCCGGATATACTAAAGAAAACCCATTGAAATTTGCTTTACTGTACAACACATCAGATCAAAATAAGCAGCAAGCTATTGTTGCGGCGTCCATGTGGCAGAAAAATATTGGTGCGCAAGTGACGCTGCAAAACCAAGAATGGAAAACATCATTACAAAGCCGCCATGAAGGAAATTATGATGTTGCCAGAGCAACGTGGTGTGCCGATTACAACGAGCCAACCGCATTTTTGAACATGATGCTGTCTCAAAATAGTAATAATACCACTTTTTATAATAATCCAGCGTTTGATGCCTTGCTTGAGCAAGCGCTAACAGCACCGGACTCTTCATCTCGCCATACAATTTACCAGCAAGCGGAAGCCTTGCTAGACAATGATTCGGCTATTGTTCCTGTTTATTATCGCGTCAGTGCTCGAATGATAAAACCGAGTGTTCGTGGATTTAAAGGTAATGACCCTCTTGATTATACGGATATTAAACGGTTATATATAAGTGAACCTAATTAATAATATCTAAATAATTATAAAAAGTGTTCATCTACTGGGTGAACATGTATCAACACACAATCATAATAATTATGTATGGGAGTAACCGATAAGATGAGTAAGTTAATCAATAAATCGATTATTGCGCTTAGCGTAACGGCTGGGCTGGCAATGGGCTCTATAGCAACAAGTTTTGCAGCAACGGTTCCTGCGGGCGTTGAACTGGCTGAAAAGCAAGTGATGGTTCGCAACAACGGTTCTGAGCCGCAATCGTTAGACCCTCATAAAATAGAAGGGGTGCCGGAATCTGCTTTAGCAAGAGACCTTTTCGAAGGGATCACAATAGTGGGGCCTGATGGCGAAATTTTACCTGGCTCGGCAACAAGCTGGGAAAATAAAGATTTTACAGAGTGGACATTTAAAATTCGCGATGGCGCGAAATGGTCTAATGGTGACCCTGTCACGGCAGAAGATTTTGTGTATAGTTGGCGACGATTGGCTGACCCTGATACTGCATCGCCTTATGCAAGCTATTTACAATATGCCCATATTAGTAATATTGACGATGTTATCGCTGGGAAGAAAAAACCTGAAGAACTTGGTATTAAAGCTCTTGATGACAAAACTTTAGTTATTACACTGAGTGAAGCCGTTCCTTATATTCCTAAATTATTAGCTCACTCATCCATGTCGCCAGTCAATAAAAAAGTCATTGAGCAACATGGTGCTAAGTGGACGCAACCACAAAACTTTGTAGGTAATGGAGCATATAAATTAAAGGATTGGACGGTAAACGAACGTATTGTATTAGAGCGTAGCCCAAGCTATTGGGATAATGCGAATACCATTATTGACCAAGTGACTTTTTTACCGATTTCTTCAGAAGTCACTGATGTAAACCGCTACCGCAGTGGCGAAATTGATATGACATACAGTAACTTACCTATTGAGCAGTTCAAAAGTTTACAGCAAAACATGCCGAATGAGTTACGTGTGAACCCATATCTATGTATTTATTATTATGAAATTAATAATGAAAAACCGCCATTTAATGACCCTCGTGTTCGTGAAGCATTAAAACTATCTATGGATAGAGATACGATTACGTATAAAGTCAAAGCCCAAGGGGATATTCCTGCGTATGGGTTCACTCCACCATTTACCAGTGGAATGAAAACAGAAAAACCGGATTGGTATGCGAATATGACCCAAGAGCAGCGTAATGAAAAAGCGAAACAGCTGCTAGAAGAGGCGGGATATAACAAAGCCAACCCTCTAAAATTCAATTTATTGTATAATACTTCAGACTTACATAAGCGTATTGCCATCGCCGCTTCTTCTATGTGGAAGAAAAATATTGGCGCAGAAGTGAAACTAGAAAATCAGGAATGGAAAACATTCTTAGATAGCCGACATCAAGGTAACTATGATGTGGCACGCGCAGGCTGGTGTGCGGATTATAACGAACCTTCATCTTTCCTCAATATGTTACTTTCCTACAGCAGTAATAATACTGTTCATTATAAAAATACAGATTTTGATGCAGTGATGAAAAAAACATTGCAAGTCAAAACGGATGATGAACGTGCTGAACTCTATCAACAAGCCGAAAAATTACTCGATAAAGACTCAGGTATTGTTCCTCTTTACTACTATGTTAATACGCGTTTAGTGAAACCTTATGTGGGGGGGTATAGTGGCAAAGATCCATTAGATAACCTGCATACTAAAGATCTGTACATTATTAAACACTAATATAGTTGTTCTGGCTCCATTTATTGGAGCCAGATGTTCGCCTATTTAGGCAATAGAAGTAGGAAAGAGCGATGTTGAAATTTATTATTCGTCGGTTGTTAGAAGCCATTCCGACTCTTTTGGTTCTGATTACCATTTCATTTTTTATGATGCGATTAGCCCCAGGGAGCCCGTTTACGGGTGAACGGAAATTGCCACCGGAAGTGATGGCAAATATTGAAGCTAAATATCATTTAAATGATCCCATGTATAAGCAGTATTTTAATTATTTAATTCAGCTTTCCAAAGGTGACTTTGGCCCATCATTTAAATACAAGGACTACAGTGTTAATGATTTAGTGGCTAAAGCATTTCCTGTTTCTGCAAAATTAGGGGCAACGGCATTCATTGTTGCTGTTCTATTTGGGGTCTCTGCAGGGGTGATAGCCGCACTCAACCAAAATACCAAATGGGACTTTACAGTCATGGGGTTTGCCATGACGGGGGTTGTTATCCCAAGCTTTGTTGTGGCACCTCTATTGGTGCTGATTTTTGCCATTCATTTGAAATGGTTCCCTGGTGGTGGGTGGGATGGTGGAAACCTAAAACACATGGTGCTACCAATGGTTGCACTTTCACTTGCTTATATTGCAAGTATTTCCCGTATTACACGCGGTTCAATGATCGAAATTATGCATTCTAATTTTATTCGTACTGCACGTGCTAAAGGGTTACCACTAAGAACTATCATTTTACGCCATGCGCTTAAACCAGCGTTGCTTCCTGTGCTTTCCTATATGGGTCCCGCTTTTGTGGGGATTATTACTGGCTCGATGGTAATTGAAACTATTTTTGGGTTACCGGGGATCGGTCAGCTCTTTGTTAACGGCGCACTTAATCGTGATTACTCACTGGTATTGAGTTTAACAATTTTAGTTGGGGTACTGACAATTACGTTTAATGCGATTGTCGATGTTTTGTACGCAGTTATTGACCCTAAAATTCGTTATTAAGTCGGAGAAACACGATGCTATCGAACCAAAAAAATAGTGAAGCTCTGGCAAACTTTTCAGAGCAGCTAGATATTGAAGGGCGCAGTTTATGGCAAGATGCAAGGCGCCGTTTTATGCACAACCGTGCGGCAATATTTAGCTTATGCGTATTGTTGTTAATTACTCTATTTGTGATTTTTGCTCCTATGATGTCGCCTTTTTTGTACGACGACACCGATTGGGAAATGATGTCAATGCCACCGGATATGGCAACCGGGCATTATTTTGGTACGGATGCTTCAGGCCGAGACCTATTAGTGCGTGTCGCGATAGGTGGGCGAATTTCCTTAATGGTAGGGGTTGCCGCAGCCTTAGTCGCAGTCGTGGTAGGCACTTTATACGGTTCATTAGCGGGTTATGTGGGTGGAAAAGTGGATTCCATCATGATGCGTATATTAGAAATTTTAAATTCCTTCCCATTTATGTTTTTTGTGATCCTCCTTGTCACGTTGTTTGGGACCAATATTTTACTGATATTTGTGGCGATAGGAATGGTGTCTTGGTTGGATATGGCGCGTATTGTTCGCGGACAAACACTCGGATTAAAGCGTAAGGAATTTATTGAGGCAGCGCTTGTTTGTGGTGTTAGTACGCGGCAGATTATTCTACGTCATATTGTACCTAACGTTTTAGGTGTAGTAGTCGTTTACGCGTCATTATTAGTTCCAAGTATGATTTTGTTTGAATCATTCTTAAGCTTTTTAGGTTTAGGCACACAAGAGCCGTTAAGTAGCTGGGGAGCGTTATTAAGTGATGGGGCGAACTCAATGGAAGTGACGCCATGGTTGCTACTGATACCAGCCGGTTTCTTAGTCATTACGCTATTTTGTTTTAACTTCATCGGTGACGGGCTACGAGATGCGCTCGACCCGAAAGATCGCTAGAGGGAATAATATGTTAAATAACTCAATGAAAAGCCCTCTGTTATCCGTGAAAGATCTCAGTGTGACATTTGCAACTCAAGATGGTGAGGTTACCGCCGTAAACAAATTGAACTTTGAATTAAGTGCGGGGGAAACGCTTGGCATAGTTGGTGAATCAGGCTCAGGAAAATCACAAACTGCTTTCGCACTCATGGGCTTACTCGCCAAAAATGGCAGAATTAATGGCTCTGCCATGTTTAATGGCCGTGAGATTTTGAATTTAAGAGAAAAAGAATTAAACCGTATGCGAGCGGAAGAGATTTCAATGATTTTTCAAGACCCAATGACATCATTGAACCCTTATTTGAAAATTGGTACACAGCTGTCGGAAGTTCTCATGTTACATAAAGGCATGAGTAAAAGAGAAGCTTTCGAAGAATCAGTTCGTATGTTAGATGCCGTTAAAATGCCTGAGGCACGTAAGCGTATGAATATGTATCCACATGAGTTTTCAGGAGGAATGAGACAACGCGTCATGATTGCAATGGCCCTGTTATGCCAACCAAAGCTGTTAATTGCTGACGAACCCACGACAGCACTTGATGTGACTGTACAAGCGCAAATCATGACGTTGCTCAATGAGTTAAAACAAGAGTTTGATACTGCAATTATTTTGATCACCCACGACCTTGGGGTCGTCGCAGGGGTATGCGATAAAGTCCTAGTGATGTATGCAGGACGTACGATGGAGTACGGTACTGCGAAGGATATCTTTTATCATCCATCTCATCCATATTCACTTGGCTTGTTAGCTGCTGTTCCGCGCCTCGATGGTGATGACGAAAGTTTAGCTACCATTCCCGGCAATCCGCCTAATTTATTACGTTTACCCAAAGGCTGCCCATTTTCACCTCGTTGCCAATATGCAGTTCAGCAATGTGTTGACCAAGAACCTGCATTAACCACATTTGGTCAAACGCGGTTACGTGCCTGCTTTAAGCCACTGGAGGAATTGGTATGAGTACCCATGAAAATAGGCCAGTTTTACTCGAAGTGAATGACCTTAAAGTCCATTTTGAGATTCGAGATAAAAAACAGTGGTTTTGGCAACCAAACAAAAGCCTTAAAGCGGTAGATGGCGTAACACTTCGTTTATATGAAGGTGAAACATTAGGTGTAGTCGGGGAATCAGGGTGCGGTAAATCCACTTTTGCTCGAGCACTTATTGGGTTAGTTAAAGCGACGGATGGTACGGTAAGTTGGCTTGGGCAGAATTTATTAGGTAAAACTGATAAAGAGTGGCGCAGTGTTCGCAGTGATATTCAAATGATTTTCCAAGATCCACTGGCTTCGCTTAATCCGCGAATGACCATCGGTGACATTATCGCTGAGCCATTAAAAACCTATCATCCTAAAATGCCACCATCACAAATCACAGAAAAAGTGAAAAAAATGATGATGCGGGTTGGCTTATTACCAAATTTGATTAACCGCTACCCCCATGAGTTTTCGGGAGGGCAATGCCAGCGTATTGGTATCGCAAGAGCATTGATTTTAGAACCTAAACTCGTGATTTGCGATGAGCCAGTTTCTGCATTAGACGTGTCAATTCAAGCACAAGTTGTTAATTTATTGCAAGAATTACAACGCGAAATGAAATTATCGCTAATCTTTATCGCGCACGATTTGGCGGTTGTTAAGCATATTTCTGACCGTGTCTTAGTGATGTACTTGGGGCATGCCGTAGAGCTTGGTACCTATGATGAGGTATACAATAATCCCTTACATCCTTATACACGCGCATTGATGTCAGCAGTGCCCGTTCCTGATCCCGATAAAGAAAAAAATAAGGTAATAGAACTTTTAGAGGGTGAATTGCCATCACCCATTAACCCACCTTCAGGTTGCGTATTTAGAACCCGTTGCCCATTAGCGGATGAAGAGTGTGCAAAAACAAGGCCATTATTAGAAGGGAGTTTCAAACATGCGGTGTCTTGTTTGAAAATTGACCCATTGTGATTGTTTTCTCGTGATGGGCGAAAGGGAATGGCGTTTAGGGGGCTTCTACTTTAATTAATCCAAAAGGGACGAAATGTCCCTTTTAATCAACTATTTCTTCCAAAAAATATGGTGAAACGGTTTAGAAGGGTGGCGGCTAATTAATACGCGAGCAAAAATATCGTCTAATTCGGCGTCAGGGCTTTGAGCTAATCCAATAACCACTTCACTTAATTGGTTTAAATTAAGCTCTTCAGTAATCATCTCTTGCCAATTAAGGGTAACAGGAACAATTTCTGCGGCACCTAACTCTTCAAACTGCAAAGCAAAAATTAATTGGTCAGCGGGCTCTAAATTATCCATTGCCCCTTCAAGAAAAAGGTCATAAGCCATTTCAATGATGTCATCTTCATCGATTAAAGGTGTATTTTGTATTTCAGTCATGACCTTTCCTAATTAACTTAATTTATAACAATGGGCTAAAGAAGTAGCAAATGCGTTCAACGACACGGTTCCAGAACGGACGTTGTTCCCATTCTTCAATTTCTAAACGAGTTGAACGCGCAATATAATCATACTGAACTAGCGTGAGATCGCTACCAAAACTTTTATCATCAATAACCACTGTTATTTCAAAATTGAGCCATAAACTGCGCATATCAAGATTTACTGAACCAACAAGGCTAAGCTCGCCATCAACCAAAACACTCTTCGAGTGTAATAAACCGTCTTCAAATTGATAAATCTTAACACCAGCAGCTAATAATTCACTGTAAAATGAGCGGCTTGCCCAGCGAACAAGGAATGAGTCATTCTGCCTTGGCATAATAATACTGACGTCGACACCTCGCATTGCTGCTGTACAAATTGCATGCAAAAGGTCATCACTAGGCACAAAATAAGGGGTGGTCATGATCAGTTGTTTGCGCGCAGAGAACATCGCGGTCATCAGTGACTGTTGAATCAACTCATCAGGGAAGCCCGGTCCTGAGGCGATAATTTGTGTTGTATGCCCATTCGCTTGTTCAAAAGGCATAATATTACTGTCAGGCGGTGGTGGAAGTACGCGTTGGCCGGTTTCCATTTCCCAGTCAAAAGCATACACGATACCTAATGTGGTACTCACAGGGCCTTCCATACGTACTAAAATGTCAACCCATTCACCAACCCCTGAATCTTGTTTAAAATAACGAGGGTCAACCATATTCATACTGCCTGTATATGAAATATAGTTATCGATAACTACTATTTTACGATGTTGACGTAAATCCATTCGACGCAAGAAGAAACGCATCAAATTAACTTTTAATGACTCTACAAACTCAATACCTGCAGCACGCATTTTTTCGGGGTAATCGCTACGGAAAAAATGCCAACTTCCCGCGGAGTCCACCATAATCCGGCACTTAACACCGCGTTTAGCGGCATTAAGTAAGGCTTCGGTAACACCGTCGACTAAACCACCCGGTTGCCAAATATAGAAGACCATTTCAATCGAGTGCTGGGCATTGTTGATGTCGTTGACTATCGCTTTTAATGAGTCTTCACAGGTAGTTAAAAGTTGAATTCTATTGCCTTTAACACCAGCAATACCTTGGCGTTTTTCAACTAACTGAAATAATGGTTCAGCGACGGGGCTATTATCAGTGGCGAAGATATGTTTTGAAGTTCGTAAGTTTTCTAACCATGTCGCAACGGAAGGCCACATATCATGAGCTTTATCGACTCGACGTTTACCGAGGTGAAGTTCACCGAAGGCGACATAGGCAATAATCCCGACTAATGGCAGAATATAAATGATCAGGAGCCATGTCATGGCTGAGGTGACCGGCCTTCTTTTGACTAAAATGCGGACTGTAATTGCTGCAATAATTAGCCAATATAGGAAGAACAGAAGCCAACTCATAAGTGTATAGACGGTTGCCATAACGGGTCAGATGCCTCACTGATAAGAAAAAGGTTCAAAAAAAGATAGATTAGCTAAAAAAACTGTTAGTAAAATATCAACTTAATAGAATTTAGCAAAATTCTGCAGTAAAAGCTTCGTGAAATAGAGTAATTTGTTAGGAAAAATAGTTTCGTTAATTGATTTTATCATCATGAAATTAAAAGCAGTGCACCGAAATGACATAAAAAGTTCCTCTTGGTTCTTTTTTTCAAAGGAATATAATATTTTTTTCTAATAACTTTTAGACGATAAAAGGACACAATTAAATGAGACGTAGTAGGCATGAAGTAGGGCGTTGGCGTATGTTAAGACAATCCCTACGTCGCCGTAGACGCTGGCTAGAAGGGCATTCAAGGCGAAACATGCGCATCTATGCAATGCGTAAAATTGACATTTACCATCGTCGGCATTCCCTGCTTTTTACCCAATGGATTGAGTAAGGTTATTACAGCGTACACTCACATTTTTCACTTTGTATGACAAACCTTATTGAATATGATTGCTATTTGCATTTAAACTATCAGTCATATTCTTTTTTGGTAGACAGGTGTAGGGTAGAAATTGCATATGCGTTGGATGCGTTGGACTTTAATTATCGTCGTTTCATTATCTATTCATGCGGGTCTTGCAATGGCATGGATTTTTAATCAACCTAACTTGGTCAGAGACCCTGAACCATTGACGATTTCTATGATTGCTTTTGCCGCCCCTGATCCCGTTGAGCAGGTTGAAACACCGGTAGAGCCAGAACCAGAGCCCGTTATAGAACCTGAACCCGAACCGGTAGTTGAACCTGTTATTGCATTACCCAAGAAGAAACCTGAGGTAAAGAAAAAGCCTAAGCCAAAACAGGAAGAAAAGAAAAAAATTAAAGAAGATGTTAAGCCAGTTGAAAAGCAATTGGCGATGAATAATCTTAAATCAGACGTTACTGCGCCGAAAACGAATAACAGTCCAATTAAAACTGCAAACAATACAGGGGCAAGTAATAGTCAATCGACTAAGAAAGGCGGCCCGAGGGCTCTGCATAAACAAGCTCCTTCCTATCCTGAACGCGCGCGTCGCTTAGGTAAAGAAGGATATGTGAAAGTTCGTTATGATATTGATGATGGTGGACGAGTGACAAATATTGAATTTGTCGAAGCCTCACCTAAAGGTTTATTCGAGCGGGATGTTAAACGTGCAATGAACCGTTGGACTTTTGAAAAGCAACCTGCAAAAGGCTACGTGACTGAAATTTATTTCAAATTAGATGGCACTGTTAGCCAAGTCTAATGGTTAACATTAGGTTGTATAAAAAAGCACCACAGTAATGATGGTGCTTTTTAGTTTTTACATAATGAGTGGAGCAAAAAACTTATGCTTCGTTAGTTTTTTGATCTGAACTCGCTAACTGAAAATGTTGTTTTTCTTTGGGTAATGAACGTGAGGTACTATCATCATTAACTGCGACATAAGTAAATACCGCATCAGTAGCACGGTAACGTTGCCCAACAGGCTCCGTTGCGACTTTTTTTACCCAAACTTCAATATTAATGGTAATTGAGCTTTTTCCTGTTTTTAAGCAACGTGCATAGCAGCAAACAACATCACCAACTGCAACGGGCTTTTGAAACTTAATGCCATTAACTGCCACAGTAACAACTCGTCCGAGCGCTATTTCTTTTGCTAAGATAGCCCCACCAATGTCCATTTGTGACATTAACCAGCCACCAAAAATATCACCATTCGCATTAGTATCTGCGGGCATGGCTAATGTACGTAAAACCAACTCACCGTTCGGCAATTGCATATCTGACTCTTATTAAAAGGGTTATTACTTTTGATTTTGCATTTATAACAAATTACATATGCAATAGTAAACCTGAACCATACAGTTATTGATTGATAATAGCTATTTGATTGAATTGCTGCAAAAATAAGACAAATATGGTACCCATTATTAATAAACGGTGTCTAATTCTTGGTAAAAAGATCAACTTTTGCAAAGAAAAAGCAAGAAGTGTTTTTTATATTTAGTCAATTGATTGAATTGGCTATACTCAATAATATAAATTTTATTGATTAATTTAGAGGTATGAAATGAGATTGTTACTGGCAATATTATTACCTTGGTTGCAATTTTTTACGATAGGGCGCCCCTTTGCTGGGATCATTTGCTTAATTCTACAGATCACGTTAATTGGTTGGCTACCCGCTGCCATATGGTCGGTATACGCATTATCACAGTACAATACAGATAAAAAAATTGAAAAAGCATTTGGTGACAAGCGCTATTAATAAGAAAAAAAACCTGCTAATCGATAGACAATTAGCAGGTTTTTAACTCTAATTTTTAATTATTCTTCGTGTTTTTCTGCAGGCTCTTTAACCATATTTTTAAAAATATAGACCACACTCAGTACTGTAAATATTAATGTTCCCGCTGTCAGACCAAAGACTTTGAAATTCACCCAAATATCTTGCGCCATCCAGAAAGCAACATAAATATTCAGTAATGCGCAGAAAATAAAGAATATTGCCCATGCACTATTGAGTTTGTTCCAATAACTATCTGCTAATTTTATTTCTTGATTACTGCCTAACATGCGCTGAATTAGGGGCTTTTCAGTAAACCATTGGCTAAAGAGTAATGCGCCAGCAAACGCAGCATAGATGATAGTGACTTTCCATTTAATAAATGCATCACTGTGGAAAATAAGGGTTAACGCAGCAAAACTCATCACAATTGCACAGGTGATTTTTGCAACTTTCTCAACTTTTTTATAAATAAGGTAGGTTGCTAATAACGCTAAGGGAGTGGTAACCATTAGTGCGCCACTCGCATAGAAAATATCGTATCTTTTATAGACTATAAAAAAGATTACCAAAGGAATAAAATCAATAAGTTGTTTCATAACAGTGAATACAGCGCCTCAACGTAAAGATAATGGAGTAGTTTAACCGATTTTGGCTTTAATTGTTAAAAGTTTGCACCTTTTTACCAATAAACATGTTTTGTTACCAATCATATTTGCACTATTTTACGATTATTTGACTTACTTCTAGATAAACTTTATTAGTTCGGATATAAGTAATACATAAAATAATTTAACTTGCTAATTTATAGGTACTTTTCTCCCATGATAAAGGCAAAGCTATTTGTCTGGATGCCAGGTTTAAAAACGCTATTTAACTATCAACGTACAGACTTAGGCCCTGATGTTAAAGCGGGTTTGTCTGTCGCTGCAGTTGCTTTGCCAGTGGCTATTGCCTATGCCGAATTAATGGGGGTGAATGCCATTGTCGGATTATACTCATGTATTTTACCGATGTTTTTCTATGCGTTATTTGGTACGTCGAAACAATTGATTATCGGGCCTGATGCCGCAACATGTGCTGTAATTGCAGCCGCAGTCGCACCACTCGCAATGGGGGATGAAACCGTTCGTTGGCAACTGATTATTGTCATGAGTTTTATGACTGGGGTTTGGTGCTTGATTGCAGCAAGGTTTCGTTTAGGTACCTTTGCTGATTTTTTATCGAGACCGATATTGCAAGGTTTATTAAATGGGGTAGCTCTTACGATTATAGTCAGCCAAATCAGTAAAATATTTGGTATTACGACTTTACCTTCAGGGTTTATTGAACGCTTAATAGCGTTTCCATTAGCGCTAATGGAAACACATATTCCGACATTATTAGTAGCTATTGCAACATTGGTAATCACCTTAGTGATTAAACGAGTAAGGAGTAAGTGGCCGTCCCTATTAATTGCAATGGTTTTGGCTACAGCAGCCAGTATTCTATTTAATCTTGAGCAATATGGCATTAGCACGGTTGGGGATTTAGGTGAAGGACTTCCTTATATACCTATGCCTGATTTTCCGCCAGGGTTACTCAGAGATCTTGTCATTCCATCATTAAACTTAGCAGTGATTAGCTTTGTAAGCTTTATGATGACAGCGCGAAGTTTTGCAAGCAAAAATGGCTATACCGTGGATGCAGACCAAGAATTAAGAGCATTAGGAATGGCAAATATTGCTTCTGCTTTTGGCCAAGGTTTTGCAGTGAGTGCTGCGAGCAGCCGTACAGCAGTTAATGATATGATGGGAGGGAAAACACAGTTGGTTTCCCTCGTTGCCGCGGTGACCATCTTAGCTGTTTTACTTTTTTCTATGAATTTATTGGAATATATCCCTATGCCTGCTTTAGGGATGGTTTTAATTATTTCAACTTATTCCTTGCTCAGTTTCCGCAGTATTTTATCAATGCGTAAACGCAATAGAGAAGCTTTTTTCTTATGTGTTTTTACTTTATGCGCAGTGTTGGTAGTTGGTTTGATTAGTGGTGTAGGCTTAGCCGTTTTATTAGGTTTATTACAGTTTATCCGAATTATATTTAGGCCAACAGATCAACTATTAGGCGTTGATGAGCATGGTATGTTGCACTCGATGACATCAGAAAATGATATTCAAGAAGTTGATGGTGTCCTAATTTATCGTTTCAATTCTCCGCTTACCTATTTTAATGTGAATTACTTTAAAGAGCGGCTAAATAAACATTTAGATAATCAACGTAAAAGACCCGCTTGGGTGATTGTTGATGCTGCTGTCAGCTTTACGCATAATGATGTGAGCGTATTTTCCACATTGAATGATATTGTGACATCTTTGAAGGCGAAAGGGGTGACTTTGGTATTAGCTGGGCGTAGAACTTCTCTTAATCGTTGGTTAGAACAAAATAAAATCAACCGTTCAGATGATGATTTATTAGTGGTACCGGATATTTATTTTGCGATCCGTTTAATTCAAAGTAAGCAGCAAATTCAAATGAAATGTGTGGAAGGAAGAAAGACACAAGAGAGCGGGAAGGACCCAGGCTCATTAGAATATGATTGCTAAAATCGAATTAGACCAACGAATATTAACTCAGATAAAGTTTAAAAATAACGTAAATAAAAAGGTATCAAATGATACCTTTTTATCAGCGAGATCAATTTTTTGTGATTAGCATATATAAACGATAAAAGTAAATTAAAGCAAATGCGGCTACAACATTATTGAGTAAAAAGGAGATACCATTAATCGCAATATGATTCATATTAAGGTTACCCAATAGAACACTGATAAGCATTTGAACGGCCATCCAAATTAAAATCATCGGTAAAGCGACACGCCAATTTGCATAAGCCAATTTCCAGCTTTTTCCCATCGCACTAAATGGGTTGGTATTTTCTGTCATTAAAATTGCTGGCGCTAAGGAAAAACCAATGGCTAGCACGATACCAGGTAGAACCATAATTGTGATGCCTAATTGGATAAGCAGCGAGCAAACGACCAACAGAAGAAACATAGAAGGCGCTTTGTTCAGTGATGATGTTATCGCTTGAAGTCCTGTCATATCTTCGCCACGAGACATCCCTGAGATATAGGATAATGTGCCACAAATAAGGAACAAACTGCCAAGAGTGACGGAGAGAATCAATCCAAAAGAAACACGCAAAATACTACTTTTATCTTCTTCAGATAGATTTAGAATCCAGTCTTGTAACCCCGAATTACCAGATTCAATCATTTTACTTTGTGCTTGAGCAAGAACACCTATCATCTGTTCACTAGGGATCATCATCGCATAGATGACAAGGCTTACCACGGTGGCTAAGAGCACAATGGTGAAGAGGCCACTCAATTGGTTTTTAAAGAAATTGATACTATCACTGATGAGTGAGTTGGCCGAAATGGACATGACACTGCTCCTATCTACAAACGGGATCAAAATTTTAATCTAATTGTAACCGAGTATCACGCCTAGAGGTAGAGAAAGATAAGAAAATTCGGGAGGTTAAGAAAAATATATTGCTCATGATGATCGAATGTAATTAACCCAAGAAATGAATTTATATAAATTGTATTTTTTATGCATGTTTAAATTTTGAAATAAATATCTATATTTAGAAATCAAATTTTTATTTTGTTAGTTACTTTATAAAAATTGATTTAAATCAAAAATAAAAAAACAATAAATGAAATAATAAATCCATATTTATTGGTTTACCTATAAATTAGTAAAAGATGTGATCTTGATTTGAACATCAATTTAAATAATGCGGTATATTTTCCTAAAATAAAAACATAGGAATGGGATTGATAATGAAAAAACTCACTGCGCTTGTATTAGCTGCTGCAACTTTAGCTCCAGCAGTTTCTATTGCTCATGAAGCTGGCGATTTTCTTTTTCGCGCGGGTACTGCAACAGTCAGACCTAATGTCGGAGGAGATGATGTTAAAATTAATGGATTAGGTAATTTAGGTACCTTTGATGCGAATAATAATACTCAATTAGGTTTAACTTTTGGGTATATGATCACTGATAATATCGGTGTGGAATTATTAGCAGCAACTCCGTTTGAACATAAAGTTGGTACAGGCCCTACAGGTAATATTGCAACGGTAAAACATTTACCACCAACATTAATGGCGCAGTATTATTTTGGTAGTAAAGAAGATAAATTACGTCCTTATTTAGGTGCCGGTGTTAACTATACTTTCTTCTTTGATGAGAAATTTAACTCTACCGGAAAAACTGCAGGCTTGTCTGATCTAGATCTATCAAGCTCGTGGGGCTTCGCGGCACAAGCAGGTATGGATTACATGCTGACAGATAACTGGATGTTAAACGCTTCTCTTTGGTGGATGAATATTGAGAGTGATGTGAAATTTAAAGCGGGTGGTGAACAGTATAAAGTTAATACTCGTTTAGACCCATTTGTATTTATGTTCGGTGCGGGTTACCGTTTCTAAGAATTTGATAGGATGCAATACAGGTAATACCTGAATTCTGAAGGACTAGAGATAAGTAGGAAATCCGAGAATATTCGTATTCTCGGATTTTTCAATTACCATTAAGCTTAAACATATATTTAACAAATGGTCATCATAAAAAACAAATTATGATAATGATATTTATAATATATTAATTAGTGTTATAGAGTGATAATAAAGTAAAGGTACTTATTGATTATCTTTATTTAGGGTAATTAATAAAAATATTGAGACTAATTACCTTGAAATAAAAAAGCCGAATACAGGGGCGTATTCAGCTTTAAGATATTATTCAAATTTACAATATTAAATTACCAAAACCATTGCACGTTTAACCCAGCATTGACGCTACTGGTTTCATATTCATCCGGCTTATAAAGTGGGGCACCTAAGAATAAGTCATAACTAAATATATTAACATTACCTCTCATGCCTATAGCCATTCCTAATAATTGGTCATCAGAATAGAGACCTAACGGATAAACACCGCCGAATACACGTCCATAGTCAAGAGCATAGTATGGATAGATGGAGAAGCCAGGAATATAAAAGTTAAACTCATTGCGTAAGTAAAAACCCTTATCACCTATTAGGGAAAATTCTTCGTCAAAACCACGAACCGTCCAACGGTTACCTAACGAAAATTGATCTTGAATGGTTAAGCGGTCTCGTGAGTATTGTATAAACAGTTGTGGATTATAACTCATAATAAAATTATCAAAGGCGAAGGGGAACATTCCTGAAATATCGGCAGTATAAACACGGCTCATTTTGCTGACATCACCATATTTCATATCCCAGCTTTCTTCGGCACCAAACCAAGGTACATTACGTTGATAATATATTGAAGCATCGATAGTTGAATTATTGATGTTTTGACGGTGGCTAACACCGAGCTTAAGGCTGGTAAGGTCACGCTGTTGGGAAAGTAGGGCGACATCCTCTAATTTATATTTTGATTTTCTTTTAATTAGTTGAATTGATGCAGTGTCTTTGAACGTTTGCCCACGCAAGAAAACATTACTCGCCGTAGCATTATAATATTTACTATCACCATAATACTTATAGCTAAATACGGAGTCATTAATAGTTTGTTTATAGTCGCTTTTGCTTGCATACAATGAAAAAAGCCAGTAGTTGTAAGGTACGGCATAATAAATTGCAGTATTACTGGTGCTGTAGCGGGCTTGGTTTTTTAAATTTTTTCCTGCTGAAACATATATTGTGTCATTTAAACTCGTTAAATTGTTAGCATACAAAGTCACTCCGACTTGATCTTTACCCGTTTGGCGGCTTCCTGAGTTATTGTAATATCCACCTACGTTAAAGTGAGATGATTTTTCTCTTTGTATGGAAATATCAGATGTGGAAAACTCTTTACCCGGTGCTAGCTCTATATTCACTTTAGCACCCGGTATCCGCTCAAGGTTCTCTAAGCCTTGTTCGATGTCACGAATATTCAGAATATCCCCTTCTTTAGCAGGCATAATCGCACCTAATGTAATATAAGTGTCGCTACCTTCTGCAAGTTTTACATTCGCAACTTTACCTGGAATAATTTGGAGCGTTAAAATACCCTCACTGATATTTTGTTCTGGAATATTAACTCGTGTTGTGACATAGCCTGATTTAATTATTTTATCTTGTAAGCCCTTTGCTAAAGTTTCAACGCCATTAATACCAATGCATACACCAACAACTTGGTTTGCATAAGCTTCTAGAGGTCGCATAGAAGGGAGTTTAGGCTCAGAGAGTAAGATAACCTGTTTCATTTGAAAACAATCTTTCTCATCATCAAAAACTAAAATATTATTTGAACGCTCTCTAGTTTTACCTAAGGCATCTTTAGCTTCTAATTGAGTCTGTTGTTGGCGAGAACGATCTTGGCTAGCTTGGTTATTAATTTGTTGGTCAATAATTTGTGCGGTATTAGCTGATGCAGCTAAAGGCAAAGAAGTTAAAGTTGATAATAAAAAAATAAATCGAAAATTCATGTGCACCACATTAATTTTAATAAAGATTAAAGTTATTTTTATGATATAAAGACTAATAAATTGCCGATGTGATTATTTATTAATTAAATACATCAGAATTTTCTTGTTTAATCTCCATCAGTCCTTTGTTTTGAAATGAGTACATGTATATCCCTATAATAAACCTATTGCTAATTTTCTTATTTTACATAATTTAATTATGCGTTAAATTTATAATAAATAAAAATTAATTAAATTGATTGAGTTAGTGTAAATGCTTTTGGGGATTACTACTGAAAATATAACTAATATAATTTAATCTTTGGTGGTTTGATTAATTCTTAATGAAATCAATGTCTAGTAAATACACTAAATTAGATTAAATAAGTTTTTTTACTTAGAGTTAAACTATTTTGTCTTGCTTTAAAAATAAGTAAACATTAGAAAGCTTTAAGGTTTGTCAATGATATTAAAATAATGGTGTATACTATTTTAATATCACTCTGTATTGGCGTAATAAAATAAGGAGGCTAGTAGCCTCCTTATTTGACCTAATTAATAATAATAAGGTGTATTTAAAACAATCATTGAACCTAGGATTTGTCCAGTAGGGCTATTGTAAATTATAGGACTTGTAATCGTAGTTTTGTTCATTGAACTTAAGCGTCCAGTGTTATTATCTACGCGAGTAAAGGCATCAATGTTTAAATCTTTGCCAGCATGAATTGAACCTGATTTGGTATTATCTAGCTTATTAAGATCTAAATTGACATCATTAGCACCTTGAATTTTTCCACTACGGTTATCAAGGTCATTTCTTAGTGTAATATTAATATCGCCTTTATTTCCAGCCTTTTCCTGTGCATCTGAAACAATCACACCAGAGTTGTTATTTATGCCATTTGCTTTGATAGTAATAGAACCATCTTTGGTATAAATACCACCCGTTTGGCCGGAAACACCGTATTTGCTAGCATAAGCATTAAAACCGCTAGCATAGCTGTTATCTACAGTTGTTGCATTAACTACGACATTAGAATCAGCAGTAATTAAACCTCTGAGGTTGTTTAAGTAAGTTGCTTTAATGTCTATATTATTTCCTTTGATAAAACCATATTGGTTGTTAAGGGAATACACATCAAACTTGGACTTACCTGCACCAGAAATTAGTGAACCTTGGTTATTAACAACATGAGCATTAATATTTAAGGCTTTTCCACTATCAATTGAAGAATAACCATTATTTACTAGGTTACTTCCCAAGGTGATATTGATTGGGCCATTGTTAGATTTAATCAATGAGTTACTATTTTGTAACGTAATAGTATCTATATCGATTCTTCTTTTTGCTGAAATTTGAGAGTTATTATTATTAGTGATAGTATTACGAGCATTTATTGTAATATCACGACCTAATAATGTTGAGTTATCGTTTGCTAGGGTGGTTGTTTCTATAGTTAAACTACCATTACCACCTGCTCGAATTCCTCGTTCGTCTGCATTAACAACATTACTACGTAAGGTATAGTTGTTATCAATCTTCCCTGTTGCACGAATTGCAATATCGCCACTATTAGTTTTGATTGAACCATTAGTATTAACAACATTTGCAGTTGAGATATTCATGTCTTTTTTAGCATGGACAATACCATTTCGGTTATCAATACTCGAAGCTGAAGCGAGTTTGAGATTACCGCCATTAGACTTAATCTGTCCATTCACATTACTTAGAACTAATCTTTGAGAATCAATATCAACATCGCCATTAGCTATAATAGTGGAATTATTATATAAACCATTGGCTTTTATATTGATGTTGCCATTGGCATTTACTTTTCCGCGTTGGTTATACACTAAGCCAGTTGAATCAATATTAACTCCACCGATTCCGGCAGCTAGGTTTCCGTTATTGGAAACACCAGTTCCACTTTCAGTTGAAATTAAGGTAATTTTGTCAGCATACATACCACCCATGGCGGCTACATCGACACCAATTCGAGTTGCATTTCCAACGCCTTGAACTTTAGTCACGAAATTACCTTTGGCATCGACAAAGTTATTACCTGCGACGACATTAATTTCTTTAGCGTGGATATCACCTTGGATCACCGCAGAACGAGCGATGATATCCGTCGGGGAGTCTGATTTTAAGCGGCTATTAATAATAATTTGGCCTTTTTCAACGTTATAGCCAAGAACTTCACCGCCAGCAACAATTGGTTTACCCGTTGTTAGAGTTACTCGGTCTGTGTTGATAAAACCACAATTATTACATGTGATACCAGATGCGTTAGCAACGATAACTTGTGCTTTATCACCTGCAACTTCAATCATTCCGCCTAGGGTACTTGCCTTATATGAATTAACTTCATTCAAAATGACTTTTGCAGGGCCATTACCATTATTTAAATTTAGGTTTCCATTGATTTGTCCGCCTAAACTGGTATTCGTATTTGTTGCGCTATTATTTAAAATAACCCCTTTTTGGTCAACATCAAATTGGCTATAAATGTTATGTGAGACACCTTTGTCACTAGCTCCTTTAATATGAACGATAGTCGGGCCATTACTTTGATTTATTACACCAGCACCATTTGTATTAACAACGGCGCCGTGAGCAACAGATATTGACCCTAAAATAACAGATACACTTAAAAAGAGTGGTTTGATTTTCATCATAGGATGAGTGGTAGGCTGTTTCATAAATATCCCTAAAATAGACTATAGATAAAATTAAAAATAGCTAAATAAAATTCCATTAAAGCATGAAGATTATCCGTGATATTTGTTTTTATTAAAATTTAATTGTACTTAAGTTGAATCATACGGGTGCAAATAGCTTAAAATAATTATATTCTGATATAAATGGTGTTTTATATTTAGTGACTGATTATTGTTAGTAAAATCAATAGATAAGGTTTACTCTGCTGTGGATTTGATAGGGGGATTTACCAGTGTGTAAATACGTAAGTATTATTTTTGATATTAATGGATTCGATTAGTAAATATTATGATTATTAAATTTTAGATATTTAATCAATAGCTAATTAATAGTTAATTGATATCTATTATATTTAAATTGGTTTGAAATTTAATTATAGAAGGCTAGGTAAAGTTTATTTAAGACTATTTTTTATAATTTTAAGTAACCAAGCCATTAATTTTAAATATGACTTGATTACTATTTATTCCTTATCTATTTTTGTGTTGCTGCTTTCATTTTTGCAACGAATTCAGTTAATGATTTAAGCATAACGTCAGGGCGATGTAGGTTATTTTCAATAATTTTAACCACAGCTGAACCTGAAATTGCGCCTGCAGCACCATTTTTAATCGCTTCTTCGACTTGCTCAGGTTCTGATATTCCAAAACCTTGTAGGGCGGGAGCCGCTTTATATTGGTTTAATTGACTCAATAAGTGAGTCAATGGCATTTCTGCTCTTTTTTCAGTACCTGTCACGCCTGCACGAGATAATAAATAAGTATAACCTTGGCTATATTTCCCGATCTGTTGCAGTAGCTCATCATTAGCATTTGGTGGGCAAATAAAAATGGGTGCAATATTGTGAGCTAGCGCCGCTTCGCGAAATGGTTTTGATTCAGACATAGGGACATCTGCAACTAATACAGAATCAACACCTGCTTTTTCGCAGCGAATATAAAAATTTTCAATACCATTCGTAAAAACTAAATTTGCATAGACTAATAAGCCAATAGGAATAGTAGGGTGTTTTTCTCGAATACGACGGAGTAGTTCGAAACAAATTGTTGGGGTAATTTC
The DNA here is from genome assembly GCF_033901115.1 of Providencia sp. CIM-Carb-044. Lineage (NCBI taxonomy): Bacteria > Pseudomonadati > Pseudomonadota > Gammaproteobacteria > Enterobacterales > Morganellaceae > Providencia > Providencia sp. CIM-Carb-044. The sequence goes on along the minus strand of NZ_JAXADV010000002.1, from coordinate 351,186 downwards.
ACTTTTAAATGCACGCAAATTTGCATTTTGGATAGTTGGGCCATCTGCCAGTGGATCAGAAAATGGAATACCAATCTCTAATGCATCAGCACCACCAGCAATCAAAGCATCGACAATTTTTAATGATAACTCAGCATCTGGGTCACCTAAAGTGACAAATGGAACAAATGCGCCTTGGTTATTCTGAGCTAAACGTTCAAAAAGTTGGGTGTAGCGTTCCATTAGATTTCTCCTTTGCTGGCTAAAATATCATGTACCGTAAAAATATCTTTATCACCACGGCCAGACAAATTGACGATTAATAACTGTTCTTTATTAGGTTCTTGCTCTGCCATTTTTAATGCATAAGCGAGTGCATGAGATGATTCTAATGCAGGAATAATTCCTTCCTTACGTGATAATAATTTAAAAGCATTTAAGGCTTCATCATCGGTAATGGAAACATATTCAGCACGACCAATACTGTTTAAATGGGCATGCTGAGGGCCGACAGAAGGGAAATCTAATCCTGCAGAGATAGAATAGGATTCTTCAATTTGACCTTCATTGGTTTGCATCATTGGCGATTTCATACCGAAATAAATCCCGACACGGCCATGTTTTAACGGGGCACCATGTTGGCCGGATTCAATACCTAATCCAGCAGGTTCCACACCGATTAGTTTCACATCTTCTTCTGGAATAAAAGAGGCAAATAAGCCGATTGCATTTGAACCACCACCAATACAGGCAACGACAGCATCAGGTAAACGGCCTTCTTTTTCGAGAATTTGTTGTTTTGCTTCATCACCAATCATACGTTGGAACTCACGTACAATTGTTGGGTAAGGGTGTGGCCCCGCCGCGGTTCCTAATAAATAATGAGCTTTATCATAGCTGCCAGACCAGTCCCTTAATGCTTCATTACAGGCATCTTTCAATGTGGCTGAACCGCTGTAAACTGGAATAACTTCAGCGCCCATTAATTTCATTCGAAATACATTGGGAGACTGGCGTTCTACATCTTTGGCGCCCATATAAATACGGCATTTCATGTTCAGTAATGCACAAGCCAGTGCTGTCGCAACGCCGTGCTGCCCAGCGCCTGTTTCTGCAATTATTTCAGTTTTCCCCATTCGCTTAGCAAGTAGTGCTTGGCCTAATACTTGGTTAGTCTTATGGGCACCGCCGTGCAGTAAATCTTCTCGCTTTAAATATAATTTTGTTTTTGTACCTGCGGTTAGATTTTTACATAACGTTAGCGCAGTAGGGCGACCTGCATAGTTTTTTAGTAAGTCGTGAAACTCACGAATAAATTCATCATCATTCTGTGCGTCGATAAACGCGTCTTCTAATTGGTTTAATGCAGGAATAAGAATTTCTGGGACATATTGCCCACCAAACTCGCCAAAATACGGATCTAATTTGCTCATTATTTATTGTCCATTTTATCAGTTACATTAATTGGTGTTGGAGTCTTTCATTTCGTTGTGTATTGATGAGCCGTTGATTTGGCTAACAACGTTGACAACACCAAATTTATTTTTTGTTGACTTTTTATACCTGGTTCAATTTCAACCCCTGAATTAAAGTCTAATCCGTTGCACAATAACTTAGCTGCGTCTAGGCAGTTATCAGGGGTAAGCCCCCCCGCTATCATTAATTTCTGTGTTGTGGACGAGGGGATTGCTGACCAATCGAAGGTTTTGCCAGTACCACCAGAGCCATTATCCAGCAATAACACATCAATACCTTGTGTATCGTAGTCATTTAGAGTTGTTCGTGACATATCAAGCGCCTTCCAAACTTCACAGTAGTTTGGTAAAAATGTTTTTAACGTATTGATATAAGAAGTATCTTCTTCACCATGTAATTGTACCGCAGATAATGCAAGTTGCTTGGCGATATGAGCAACAAAATCCGCGGACTGATTGCGGAAAACACCGACATATTTTAAAGGCGCTGCATGGATGATATTCTGCGCTTGTGACAATGTCACTTTTCTAGGGGAAGTTTCAGCAAAAATTAATCCACCATAGTGTGCTCCCGCTTCAAATGCGGCTTTTGCATCTTGCTCGCGGGTTAAACCACAGACTTTATGTTCTCCCACTAACAAGTTTCGAATGGCTTTATCTAGGTCAGCTTGCTCCATTAAGGCGCTACCGATTAAAAAACCATTCGCAAATTGTTTCAGCGACTGAATATGTTGGTGTTGATGAATACCTGACTCACTGATCACAATGGTACCCTTCGCTAAGCGGGGTGCGAGTTCACGAGTTCGGTTTAAATCAATAGAAAGGTCACGTAAATCACGGTTATTGATACCAACAACCTTGGCTTGTAACCGAATTGCTCTCTCTAATTCTTCTTCATTACTGACTTCCGTTAATATTCCCATATGAAGTTGATGAGCGACCTCTGCTAACGCTTTATATTCATCATCATTTAAGACAGATAACATGAGTAAAATGGCATCCGCTTGGTAGTAACGTGCAAGGTAGATTTGGTATGGGTCAATAATGAAATCTTTGCATAACACCGGTTGTTTTACGGTATTACTGACAATCGTTAAGTAATCCATATTCCCTTGAAAATATTTTTCATCAGTAAGAACGGAAATCGCGGATGCGTAGGGCGCATAAGTTTTAGCTATCACTGCAGGATCGAAGTCAGCACGAATCAACCCCTTTGAAGGCGATGCTTTTTTGCACTCTAAAATAAATACAGGGCGTTTTGCGCTTAGTGCGTTATAGAAACTACGCTGGCTAGGTTGAATACCAGCAATAAAGCTTTCTAATGGCTGCTTGGCTTTGCGTTCGATTAAATAATCAACTTTATCATCAACAATTTTTTGTAAGACTGTCGCTTTCATTTTATTGGTTCCTTGCCGCGAGTGCTGTGACGCGGTCAAATGCTTTACCGCTACGAATAATTGCGAGTGCGTGTTCGCTGTTTTGTTTTAAGTCTTCATGGCCATTAATACGCATCAACATGGCGACATTGGCCGCTACAGCAGCTTCGTGAGCAGCTTGCCCATGGCCTTGAAGCAAGTTACTAAGTAACACGCGGTTTTCATCTGGTGTTCCGCCTTCTAAGTCACGTAATTGATACGGTTCTAACCCAAAATCATCTGCAGTTAATTGGTAATGTTGTACTTTGCCATCTTTTAATTCAGCGACTTGAGTTACTGCATGTAATGAAACCTCATCCATCCCTCCACTGTGTACCACAGCTGCACGGGTGAAACCAAGCATCTGTAATGTTTCAGACACCGGTTTTACTAATGATTCTTGGTAAACACCGATAAGGGCAATTGGCGGACGAGCTGGATTAATTAATGGCCCCAATACATTAAATAACGTTCGGGTTTTCAATTGAGTGCGTACAGGGGCCGCATGGCGGAAACCACTATGGTATTGCGGTGCAAATAAAAAACAAACACCAAGCTCATCTAATGCGTCACGAGCGCTTTGCGCACTGAGATCAAGAGCGATACCAAAAGCAGCCAGTAAATCTGAAGAACCTGAACGGCTCGAAACACTACGATTACCATGTTTGGCTACTTTAATACCACATTCAGCAGCAACAAAGGCACTTGCTGTTGAAATATTAATACTATTTGCACCATCTCCCCCTGTACCAACAATATCACTGAATAGGTAGTCAGGGCGGGGAAAGGGTTGTGCATTTTCTAAACAAGCTAGAGCGGCACCCGCAATTTCTTGTGGTTGTTCGCCACGCATTTTCATACTGATTAACACAGCGGCTAACTGAGGTTCTGTTAATTCACCTTGAATAATGGCATTAAACAAGTACTGGCTTTCTTGTTGAGTTAGCGGCTGCGCTTTAAATAATTTATCATAAATATTTTGCATAATTGGCTCTTTAGTATTCCGTTAGTGCGAATGAGTGGATTCGATTGCATTGGGAGTAGAAAGAGCCCATGCCACGGTGTTTTCTAACAACTGTTTACCTTGAGTTGTTAAAATGGATTCTGGGTGAAATTGGAATCCACAAATTCTATCGCTATCATTACGTACAGCCATGACCATGCCATTTGACTGGGCACAAATGGTCAAGCTCTTCGGAATTTGGCTACCAACAAGAGAGTGGTAGCGAGCCACTGATATTGGGTTTTCAAGATGGTTAAACATGGCTAATCCATCATGTGTGGCTATTGAGGATTTACCATGCAAAATTTCACCTGCAGCAGAGACAGTTCCACCATAGGCCTCAACAATAGCTTGGTGACCTAAGCAAATACCGATAACAGGAATTTTGCCTTTTACGCGCATCAATATTTCTGGCATTGAACCTGCTTCACTAGGTTTTCCTGGACCGGGTGATAAGACTAAAATAGGTGAAACCATTTGATTTAATACAGATAAAATATGTTCTGCACTGACGGTATTACGATAAATAACCACCTGATGTCCACCCGCACGTAGTTGGTCTACCAGGTTATAAGTAAAGGAGTCAACGTTATCGAGCAGTAAAATATTCGCCATTAGAATAACTCCTTAACTTGGTGTGCTTGGGCAATTGCACGGATCACCGCACGTGCTTTATTACGGGTTTCATCGGCTTCAGCTTGAGGTATGGAGTCTAGAACGACACCACCTCCCGCTTGTACAGTGGCAATACCATTTTCTACGTAGGCGGAGCGAATAACGATGCAAGTATCAAAATCACCATTTCCTTGAAAATATCCCACAGCCCCCCCGTATGATCCTCGGCGCTCTTGTTCATATTGCGCAATCAGCTGCATTGCTTTTACTTTTGGTGCACCCGTTAACGTTCCCATATTCATACAGGCTTGATATGCATGAAAAACATCTAAATCTTGGCGTAATGTTCCCACGACATGAGAAACCAAATGCATCACGAAAGAATAGCGGTCAACTTTAGTTAGGTTGGCAACATAACGGCTACCTGCTTCACAAATACGTGCTAAATCGTTACGTGCTAAGTCAACGAGCATGATGTGCTCAGCAAGCTCTTTCTCATCAGAACGCATGGAAAGCTCAATTCGGCTATCTAAATCAAGGTCTAATTCACCTTGGGCATTTCGTCCACGAGGGCGGGTTCCGGCGATTGGATAAATTTCTACTTTGCGATTTGCTGTCGCATATTTGAGTGCGCTTTCGGGGGAAGCCCCAAAGAGTGTAAATGCGTCATCTTGCATGTAGAACATGTAAGGACTTGGGTTTTGTACTTTGAGTTTTTGGTACGCAATTAAGGGATGTGAGCACGGCATCGTAAATTTACGAGAAGGCACAACCTGAAAAATATCCCCACGGTATATGGCTTCTTTTAGTGAGGTGACAATTTCCCCATATTCTGGGTCATTTTTGTTTACCGAGACGGCAAATTCAGGCGCAGTTGCTAAAGGAAGTGCTGGCAAGAATGGACGGCACGAAGCGATAATTTGTGCGTGACGCTGCGTAACTGTTTCGACATCTTGCTCATTTTGCGTAAATAGGCAACTTTTTAGGCGTGCAGCCTGATTTTGATGGTCGATCACTAAATAATGCTCAGCAACAAAAAAACAGTAATCAGGGCAGTGATTAACGGTATTTACCTTGGGTAAATCTTCAAAGCTCGCGACTAAATCATAAGCAAACAACCCACCAACAAACAGATTTTCAGGTTTTGTGGAATAGGCTTGTGCAAGAGCGGGTAGTGCACGTAAAACGTCTAAGCTAGATGCAGCCTTCAGGCGGCTGTCTTCGTCTAAATCTTGTGCAGGCTGGCTGAACGTTACCGTCAAACTATTTTCTTGCATGCTATGATGCATGATTAAATCTGTTAATTGAGCTAACAGTTTGGGTAATAAGGCCTGGCCATTTGGCGTCAACGCTTCTATTTCAACTTGTTGGCCAAAAGCACGAATACGTAGCGCGCTGTTGACAATCAATAAGCTTTGCAAGTTGGCTTTATTATTAATTTCAGCGGATTCCAACAGCATTGTTGATGGAACTTGATGACACAAATGATTAAATAATAATGTTGGGTCAGGCTGATAATTAATTGGGCTATCCAGATACTTAAAATGTGCTAATGTGGTGTTTTGTTCGTTCATTATGTTGCCTTACGCTAATTTTTGACATAAAAAAACCCGCCTAGGAAGGGCGGGTTTGGCACTGAAACATACAATAACTATGCGCGTGCGGCTTCCGCCCAATTTGGGAAGTCACGCCACCAACGATTTGATAAGTTTAATAAAGTCATTGTATGCCTCACTGGATAAACTGATTATTTTTAGCTTTAGCCGTCTTGCGTACTAGTTAACTGGATCGCGCTATTTATGTCAAGGACTTTATTAATTTATTAGGAAAAATAGTTTTTCATGGAAATAGGAGAAGATATCAATATGCCGACAGCCTCGTCGCCATTAGTGACTCGCTATGACTTACATAGCCATACGAATGCTTCGGATGGTGACCTCACTCCTGCTGAGTTAATCGAACGTGCAGTGGAAAAAGGGGTTAATATTTTAGCGATTACCGACCACGATACCTGTGAAGGTGTATTAGAGGCTCGCCGCTATCTTGCTGAACATGAGCGGCCAATTGAGCTAGTCAATGGCGTTGAAATTTCGACACTTTGGGAGAATATTGAAATACATATAGTGGGCTTAAATTTTTCGCCTTCACATCCCGCGATGGTTCAATTGTTAAAAACACAATCTGAGCATCGTTTAGAGCGTGGTATTGAGATGGGCAGGCGGTTACAAAAAGCAGGCATTGACGATGCATGGGAAAATGCACAACGTATTTCTGGTGGTGGGCAGGTAACGCGGGCACATTTTGCACAATATATAGTGAAAATAGGTAAAGAAAAAACGATTAATAATGTATTTAAACGTTTTTTATCGAAAGGGAAAACAGGGTATGTGCCTGCGAAGTGGTGCACAATTCAAGACTCAATTGACGCAATCCATGCCGCAGGGGGAATTGCGGTATTAGCGCATCCGTCTAAATATCAATTATCCAATAAATGGTTAAAACGGTTGGTTGCGTATTTTAAACAGTGCGGTGGTGATGCTATGGAGGTTTCTCACTGCCAGCAACCGCCAAATGAAAAGCAATATTTAGCAGAATTGGCCAATAATGCTAATTTGTATACATCCGTTGGTTCAGATTTTCATCGGCCTTGCTCTTGGATAGAGCTTGGCAGAAATTTATGGTTGCCCGATGATGACAAGGCTGTTTGGACACTTTGGGATACAGTAAAAACAGCTAATTAATTGATGTATTAATAATGCAGTGTAAAATAATTATTATAAGTGATGATTTATTAATGAGTAAGTCATCTTATGGAATTCAAAGATAGTAGCATTTATAGGTATTTTTGCCGGGTGATGCTGTCGATACCCAAAAATTAGAGGTATGTATGAGCCAGTTTTTTTATATCCATCCGGACAATCCTCAGGCAAGACTTATTAGCCAGAGTGTTGAAATTTTAAATAAAGGCGGAGTGATTGTTTATCCTACAGATTCAGGATATGCCATTGGATGCCGTTTAGAAGAAAAAGATGCTTTACAACGTATCTGTCGGATTCGTCAGCTTGATGCTAACCATAATTTCACATTAATGTGCAGAGATCTCTCTGAGCTATCGAATTATGCGCATGTTGATAACACTGTCTTCCGTTTAATTAAAAATAATACACCAGGTAATTACACCTTTATTTTGCGGGCAACGAAAGAAGTTCCACGGCGTTTAATGAATGAAAAACGTAAAACTATTGGTTTACGTGTACCGTCGAACCCGATTGCTCGAGATTTACTCGAAGCTGTTGGTGAACCGTTGATGTCAACTAGTTTGATTATGCCAGGTGATGATTTCACTCAATCAGACCCTGAGGAAATCCGCGATTTACTCGATAAACAAGTCGATTTGGTGATACATGGTGGTTATATTGGGCAAAAACCAACAACTGTGATTGACTTTACTGATGATACGCCTGTTGTGGCGCGAGTCGGAACAGGGGATCCAACGCCTTTTGAGTAGGTATAAATATATCGAAGCTTAAGATTCAGTACTGAACTAACTAAAATTGTATTGAATGTGCAATATACAGATAAGTAATAGGGGTTCAGGACAAACCTGTGTATAATGCGCGGGTTTTCAAATTCATTATTGTTTGGCGCGGCAAAAATAGCGCGCCAAAAAGATATTTGACGCCTGTGAAGGCGACAGCAGAGGGTTACATGAGCGTAAAACCGCAAAAAACTGAAAAATTACAGAAAATCCTTGCTCGTTCAGGGCATGGTTCTCGTCGAGAAATCGAAACATTCCTGCAAGCGGGTCGTATTAGTGTTGATGGCAAAATTGCTACACTAGGGGACCGTGTTGAAGTCACACCAGCAACAAAAATTCGTTTAGATGGTCGTTTATTAGCAATCAAAGAGCCTGAAAAGGAAATCTGTCGTGTAATGGCTTACTACAAGCCAGAAGGTGAGTTATGCACACGTCATGATCCTGAAGGGCGTCCAACTGTTTTTAACCGTTTACCACGGTTAACAGGGGCGCGGTGGATTGCTGTTGGCCGTTTGGATGTTAACACTAGTGGTTTATTGTTATTCACAACAGACGGTGAGCTCGCTAACCGTTTAATGCACCCTAGCCGTGAAGTTGAACGTGAATATGCAGTGCGTGTGTTTGGTGAAATTAACGATGCAAAAATTCGTCAATTAACACAAGGTGTACAGTTGGAAGATGGCCCAGCCTCTTTTAAAACGGTTTCTTACCGTGGCGGAGAAGGGATGAACCAATGGTTTAATGTCACCTTAACTGAAGGACGTAACCGCGAAGTTCGTCGCCTTTGGGAATCTGTTGGTGTACAAGTCAGCCGTTTAATCCGTGTGCGTTATGGTGATATCGACTTACCTAAAGGCTTACCGCGTGGAGGATGGACGGAACTTGGTTTAGAGCAAACCAACTATCTCCGTGAGCTGGTGGAACTGCCGGTGGAAACGGAAAGTAAGGTTGCGGTTGAGCGCGATCAACGTCGCATTAAAGCAAACCAAATTCGCCGTGCGGTTAAACGCCATACACAAGTCGCATCGCGTCCGGCATCAAAACGTCAATCATCAAGACCAACGGCGAAACGTCGTACTCGCATCTAAATTTGCTATTCTTTATTCAGTATAAAAACGCAGAGCGTAATTTCTCTGCGTTTTTTTATGTGATCACGCCAATAATCATCCACTCAAGTAATCATCAATCTTATAAACTCATCTTTCAGTAACAGTTATATGCCACATAGATAATTAGAAAATTAATGGTCTAGTTCACATTATTATGAAACCTATCAATAATAGATAATGTTTATGAGATGTTCGTCTCATTTTAATGTAATAAAAAGTCTTAGTATGCCCCTTCTTATGGGATGTAACTCACAAAATGTTGAGTTGCTAACTGATAATAAAGACAAATTTACAGATAAACCTATTACTTACCCAGTTTATCCAGATAAATAAAGAATGGTTTAAGTGGATAAACCTGAATAAGGACAAAACATGAAAAAAATAACACTGACTTTGAGTGCGATTGCATTGGCATTGAGTTTTACGGCAACCTCTCAAGCAAAAATTCCAATGCCAGAAACCGTAAGCCCCGGCGTTACCGTTGTTGAACTTGCTCAACAACAGCCTATTCATTGGGTTTCCATCGAACAAATTAAACAAAGCCTAGAAGGGAAAGCACCTATGGCTGTTGGGTTTGATATCGATGATACGGTGTTATTTTCAAGTCCAGGTTTTTACCGTGGTAAATTAGAGTTCTCACCTAATGATTTTAGCTACCTCAAAAATCAACAATTTTGGGAAAAAATGAATAATGAGTGGGACAAATTCAGTATGCCAAAACAAGTGGGTATTGATTTAGTCAAAATGCACTTAGAGCGCGGTGACACTGTTTATTTCATTACTGGCCGTACGAAAACAAAAACGGAAACAGTGACGAAATATGTTCAAGAAGGTTTAGCGATACCTGCGGATAAAATGCAACCTGTTATTTTTGCGGGTGATGAACCAGGGCAAAATAATAAAGTGAGCTGGATGCGTGATCACAAACTTACCATATATTATGGTGATGCTGATGCCGATATCGCAGCAGCACATGAGTTAGGTATTCGCGGTGTTCGTATTCTACGTGCGGCAAATTCATCTTACCAACCATTACCAAAAGCAGGTCGCTTTGGTGAAGAGGTTGTGATTAATTCAGAATATTAATTCAACAAGTGCAATGCAAATAATAAATATCCTCCGACTAATGCCGGAGGATATTTATTCAAACACTCTACGAATAGAATCTTCCCCTAACCGTTGGCGAGCCTGAACAACATCACCTGGTGAAACGTAAGGTCATTTACTAGATAAAACAATTTCTAGATGGAGAACGAGTTGAGCCATGGAAAGTGAGCGAAAAAGGGGCATTCCTATTACAGCTCATACCATCATTTCCATCGGAATACGATGTTTTCTTATTGTAATAACCCCAGTATCCACGACATGTTCATCAATGAGTGCAGCAGAAAGGAGGCCAGAAAAGGGCTGTAAATTATTTTGGCGGGAAAGCCTGAACAGACTCGAAAGCTGGCTAAGTAACATAAAAAATCCGTAATCTTGGGATAATTACGGATTTTTGTAGATCGGTAGGGTCGTTAAACTGATTATTTAACTCTTAACTGATCGGCATTAGGTAAATTACCCCTTTATTGCATAACTTAATAATAATTATCTGTATTGATGATTACTTCACCGCCTAATATTTTACCATCTGGGCTGTTATAAACCATAGGTGCAGTGACGCGAGTTTGATTTTTTGATGAAATAGTACCGTAAGGATTAAATAAAGCAGTTTTTGCATTTATAGTTGCGTTATAATCAGCACTAATTAAGCCGTGGTATCCGTTATCAATAATATCTGCATTTAATTTTAAATTATTAAAAGCTGAAATTGTACCGTTTGAATTATACAGATTTTCATTGATATTCATTTGAACATCACCAGAAGCTAACGCTTTTTCAGTCCAGTTAGTTTTAACCTCTCTTATATAATTGTTAAAGGTATTTGCTTTAATATTGATAGAACCATCAACTGCATTTATTCCTGCTTTATCATCTGTGACACCGTATTTTTGGGCATGATTGGAAAAATCTGAACTCCAACGGTTGTCTAGTTCGTTTGTTTTGATTACTAAATTACCATTTGTACTAATTAAGCCTTCTTTATTAATTATTTTATTTTCTGCATTGATATCTAAATTAGTTGCGTTGATATAACCTGCAGTGTTATCTAATTTATCGGTATTGATGGTAGATTTACCTGCCTTGGAAATAATAGCACCAGAGTTGATAAGTGATGGTGTCTCGATAGTTAAAAGACGACCACTTTCAATCGCTGAGTCTTTACCATTAGTTAATGACTTTTCTGCAATTAGATCCATTCTTCCATTCGTGGTTTTGATTGAAGAAGTGTGGTTATTTATTTCCTCACTTTTTAAGTTCATACGTCTTTTTGCATTGATTAACGCATTATTTTTGTTTTCAATAGAAACAGCCGCCTCAATTGTAATATCACGACCAGTAAGTAAAGCATCATTATTGTAAACAATGCTACCTGAATTAATGTTTAATTCATTACCGGCTGAAATTACACTTTTAATAGAATTAGGAAACATATTGGATGAATTTTCAACATTATTAACTGTTTTGATGTTCATATCACCTTTGGTGGCCTGTATTTTACCGCCATAGTTGCCAATCATGTTAGCGTCAGCATTTAAATTTTGATTTGCAGTGATCTCGCCACCAGAATAGTTAAGGATATAGCCATCAGTATTGATATTAATATCGCTGTTTTTTGATTTAATAGCCCCTGTATTTTCAATTCCGCTTAAATTGTGCGCATAGGCAGGATTACTGGTTGCGGTAATATTTACGTCACTAATAGCATCCATTGTTTTATAATTGAAAATATTACCATTACTGGCAATTCGTAAACCATCATCACCAGCGGAGATAATGCCTTTGTTGCTAATAGCGCTATTATTTCCAGTGGATATCAGCGTGATTTTATCTGCATACATGCCACCTAATGCTGAAATATCGATAGCAATATTTGGAGTGTTAGTATTGGAACTTGCAGATTTTATAAGTTGTCCATTTTTACTAATAACATTGGTACCTGTAATTATATTTATCTCATCAGCATTCATCTTACCCGAGATAGCAGCTGTTTTTGCTAAGATATCAGTAGGTGAGTTTGAATTAAATTTATCAGTAATGACGATTTGACCTTTGTCAACATTGATAGTGAAATCACCATTAAGTTGTGGTGTTATTTTCCCTGTCGTGAGTGTTGCTCTATTTGTGTTAATGAAACCACAATTATTACAAGTAATACCTGAAGCATTGGCAACAATAACTTGAGCACTATTACCAGCAACTTCAATCATTCCATTTAATTGGGTTGCTTTATTAGAATTAACTTCATTTAGAATAACAGTTGCAACATTACCTTGAAGATTGCTGTTGGCTTTAATATTACCCGCTAATTGCGTATTAATATCTGCTTTACTGTTATTGAGTACGACACCTTTTTTGTCAACATCAAATTTACTATAAATATTATGAGAAACACCATTATTAGATGGGGTCTTTATATTTACAATAGTTGCGCCATTTGGTGCTTTAATGACACCAGCGCCATTGGTGTTAACAATATCTGCTTGCGCAATAGAAACTGTACCTAAAAAAATGGAAATTCCTAAAAAAACAGGTTTTAATTTTAGGGTAGGATGGTTGTAATATTCTTTGTTATTTTGTTTCATATTAATCTCTAATTTATCGATAGATATAAAATACGTAGATGATAAATAAAATAAGCTATAGGATTGTACGTTAATAAAAATTTAAATAAAAATTAATTCTTTTTAAGACTATGCAATTGACGTCAATTAGATGTTATATCTATAAAGGTGAAAAAATGGGTATTTATCACTTGGCTTGTAAAATTTCCTTGTATATTCAATATGTAAACTTTACTCTAAAATGGAGATCGTATACGTTATTACTTAAGTGAGTTCTCCTATCTATTGTGACTTTACAATAAGCATAGATAAGATATGTTTAACACTTATTATTATTGTTGTTGGGTAGTGGCATTTGGCTGTTATATATTAGGTTTTAATTTCGCCACTTATTAATTATTTGTTTGTGTTTGTTTCGGTAGATATAGTGTGAGAATATTATTTAGGCGCGGTCGGTAATAAGCCCTTATAGGGCTAGAATAAACCACCCGCTATGCGAGTGGTTATGATTGTAATATATTAGTTTGTCACAACTGCATCAATAATCACACGGTTACCCGTGATGCTTCCAGTCGTTCCATTACTTACTATAGGGCTGGTGACTTTAGTCGTGTTAGTAGAGCGTAAAGCACCATATTGGTTGTTAATACGATTTTTTGAATCAATGGTGAGATTTTTCCCTGCGGCCACTGTTCCTGAATAGTTTTCTAATGTGCCAACATCCAGTTTCTGGCTATTAGCGCTTTTGATTTCCCCATAATTATTATTGAGTGTTGCTTTGAGCTTAACGTCAATATCATTACGTGCAGCGGTATTATTTTCTACATTTGCAGCAATAGAACCATAGGTATTATGTAACGTATCACCTTTAACTTTAATAGTTCCATTATTGGTTTGTAGGCCACCATTTTGGTTTGTTAGTCCAAATTTAGTATTAATGAGTTTAAAGTCACTACTGTAACTGTTGTTCAAATAACTGGTTTCAATATCCAGATTATTTTCAGCATTAATTAACCCTGCTTGGTTATCAATACTATAGGCTTTAATCGTAAGATTTTGTCCTTTGATATAGCCAGAACGGTTGTTCATTGAATTAGCATTAATAACGGATTTGCCGTTATTTGAAACAATCGCTCCAGTGTTATTGAGCTGGTTAGTACTGATATTCATCAAGCGACCACTATGAATGGTTGACGTTCCCGCATTAGTGAGTGATACCGACGCATCTAAATTCATCTGGCCATCAATGGCATTTATTTCAGAATTAGTTTGCGTTAAGTACATCGTACTGATGTCTGCATGGCGTTGTGCAGTAATTTTGCTATTTGATGTGTTATCAATTGCGGATTGCGTGCTGATTTTGCTATCTCGCCCTGCAGTAATATTGGAGTTTTCATTCACAACACGAACGGCATTAATCGTTATATCACGCCCAGCATTGAATCCTTTTACTGGATCATTTGGATTGGCGAGATTGTCCCTGTTGTAAATTGTACTCATGGAATGAATGTCGATATTACCTTTAGTAGACTGAACGATACCATTATCATTTACAAATGAATCAGAGAGTGTATTAACATTCTGCAGAGCGATTATCGAACCACGATTGTTGCTTAGTGTACCTAATGTACTTAGATTAATATCATTGTTATAGGATGTGATATCACCATTATCATTATTAATTACACCCGTTCCTGCAACGGTAATATTGACGTTTTTATTACCCGCAATGCGACCGTTATTGGTAAGGCTTGCTGCTTTAATATCAATATCACCCGCTGCGTTCATATTACCATTGGTATTATTCACCGTTCCTGCGGTATCAATAGAAATTGCGCCATTATAGGTACCAATATCCCCTAAATTACTGACACCAACGCCAGTTTCAGTGGCTATTAATGAGATTTTATTGGCATACATACCGCCAATCGACGAAACATCAATCCCAACAGTGGGTTTTGTTCCAATTGCAGCGGCTGTACCCGTCACATCCCCAGCCGAATTGACGTGATTACTTCCAGCTATCACATTGATGCGCTGTGTATCAATAATGCCATTAATGGCCACCGAACGTGCAATTAAATCTGTCGGAGAATTGGTATCTAATCTCCCATTGATGGCAATTTTACCTTGCTGCACATTATAGTTAGCAATGGAGCCATCATTTGCTAGCTCTACTTTACCGGTTGTCAGTGTTGTACGATTGGTGTTGATAAAGCCACAGTTGTTACATGTAACTCCGGACGCATTAGCAACGATTACTTGCGCTTTGCCGCCTGCAACCTCAATCATGCCATTTAATGTGGTTGCCGCATTTGAATTTATTTCGTTTAAGATAACTTTAGCTCGCCCGCCAGCAACATTGGTATTGCCACCAATTTTGCCGCCAATGAGCGTATTAGAATTTTTTGCACTGTTATTTAAAATAACGCCTTTTTGGTCAACATCGAATTGGCTATAGGTATTATGGGAAACACCAGCCTGGCTTGGTTTATTAATATAAACGACAGTCGGTCCATTACCTTGATTTAATATACCAGCCCCATTAGTTGGTGTAATTGCCGCTTGAGCAACAGTAGTAGTTCCAACGATTATTGAAACACATAAAAAGAGTGAATTAAATTTCATTTTTGTGAAATTCAAATGAGAATTTGAAACGTTTTTCATATATATCCCTTAAATAAAATAGAAAAATCTAAGATAACTAACAATCCATTATTGCAGTTTAATTATGCTTAAATAGAAAACTAAATAAAATTAATAATGTTAACATGGGTAAATATATCGTTATTCATTGATAACTAACTAAAACTGAATAAAAGCGGAGTAATATCTATTTTTATAGATTAGTTTGTTTTTTATCAATAGGTTGTGTTTACGCATTTTTAGCCTGTTAGGAGGATTTTACTCACGTAGCAATACGTAATCATTTTAATTAAAGAGGAGGTTTTCAATAAATAGCATTAATTATTTTTATATTTATTCTTTATCGTTATAAAATAATTGTGATACTTGATGAACAAAAGTTAGCAAAAAAATTCATACTACCAAAAAATATATTTCCAATATGGAGTTCACACTAAATTAGTGTTACCAATGAAAAGTATTAAATAACTTTTTTATAGGTTAACTGATGGCTTAGTTAGAAAAATAGCTAGTGAAATAGATTAGAAGTGCAATAATAAAAAATAACGCCTTATTATTGCACTTTGTTATCGGATGATTACCAATCAATCCCTTTTTGAGCTTTAATCCCAATATCAAATGCATGTTTCACTGGGCGCATTTCTGTTACTGTATCAGCTAATTCGATTAAATCTCGGTGGCAACCTCTGCCAGTGATCACAACAGATTGATTGGCAGGACGGCTTTGTAATGCTTGGATCACTTCTGCTAATTCGAGATAATGGTAACTTACCATGTAGGTGAGTTCATCTAAAATAACTAAATCGTACTGTGGGTCACTTAATAATTGTTTGGCGTAGTGCCAAGTTTCTATACAGGCGAGGGTGTCTGTCTCTTTGTTTTGAGTTTCCCAAGTGAACCCTGTGGACATAACATAGAAGGGAACGCCTTGGGGTTCTAACAGCCCACGTTCACCATTATCCCAGCCGCCTTTAATAAATTGAACAACAGCGGCTTTTTTACCATGGCCTACTGCCCGGCAAACAGTACCAAATGCCGCTGTCGTTTTGCCTTTTCCATTTCCAGTAAAGACAATAACGATACCCCGTTCAATTTGAGCGGCTTCAATTCGTGCATCCACTTTTTCTTTTAAACGTTGTTGACGTTCTTCGTGTCGGTTTTGAGACATCATTTTTACTCCGCAGCACCGGGCTTGCGTCCGGGTTGTGCATCATAGCTACTTCCTGTTTTACGCAGACTATCATCACCCATCAAATAGATATAAATAGGCATGATATCAGCAGGAGTTTTCAATTTAAGTGGATCTTCGTCAGGGAACGCGCTTGCTCGCATAGAGGTTCGAGTTCCACCTGGATTAATACAATTTACACGAAGATTACTGTGCTTATACTCTTCGGATAGAATTTGCATTAAACCTTCTGTCGCAAATTTAGAGACAGAATAAGCTCCCCAACCGGCTCGACCTTGTTTACCTACACTTGAACTGGTAAAAACTAACGAGGCATTAGGCGCTTTAAGTAATAGAGGGAGCAAAGCTTGAGTTAGCATAAATGTGGCATTAACATTTATTTGCATCACATCATGCCATAGGTCACTGGGTTGCTCAGAGATAGGGGCTACTACACCAAGTATTCCCGCGTTGTGTAAAACGCCATCTAAATAAGGCGTTATTGACGCAACTTGCGAAGCGAGTGTATGGCAGTCATCAATTGTTGCGGTTAATAAGTCTAATACAAAGCAAGGTGGATTCTTTCCATCTAAAGCCGCTACTTCATCACTAACTGATTGTAATTTATGCAGTGTTCTACCAACAAGGATAAGGGATGCACCATAGCGCGCATAAGTGAGAGCGGCTTCACGGCCAATGCCATCACCGGCACCTGTCACGAGAATAGTTTTACCTTTCAATAGGTCTTGTCTAGGCTGATATTGGAGCATATTCTTTCCTACTATTGTGATTAGCATGTATGGTTATCATCGCACTGATTGTGATAATTGGCTAATCTAACATAGTATTAACAAGGTTTGTCGTGCCAACTCTGTTTTTTTCTGGTTGTTTGCGCGTAATCGTGAGATTATTTTTGTATTGAAGATAAATATCAAAAGGATCAGATTGTGGAGTATTTCTCATTGTATGGGCTATTTTTAGCAAAAGTCGTTACGATTTTGGTAGCGGTGGTTTTGCTGGCTGTTTTTGTGTTTGGCGTAGGTATGCGCAGACAAGGAGCAAAAGGTGCGTTGAAAATCACAGATTTAGGTGAAAGCTATCGTGAGCGTCAGCGCCAAATGCAACAGGTAAAAATGAATGAATCAGAACATAAGGCATGGCTAAAAGCATTTAAAAAACAGCAAAAAGCAAAATCAAAAAGTGAGAAAACTGGGGCTAAATTAGGCCAAACAGGGGTTAAAAAGCCTTGCTTATATGTCTTAGACTTCAAAGGTAGTATGGATGCCCGTGAAGTTGCCTCTTTACGTGAAGAGATCAGTGCAATTCTCGCTGTTGCAGACCAACAAGATGAGGTTTTGTTAAGACTTGAAAGCCCAGGTGGGATGGTTCATGGTTATGGCTTAGCGGCTTCGCAATTACTAAGAATCAAAGAAAAAAATATCCCACTGACTATTGCGGTAGATAAAGTCGCTGCGAGTGGTGGCTATATGATGGCATGCATCGCAGATAAAATTATCGCAGCGCCATTTGCCATTATTGGTTCGATTGGTGTTGTCGCTCAAATTCCAAATATTCATCGGTTATTAAAAAAGCATGATGTTGATGTTGAACTTCACACCGCTGGCGAATACAAACGTACATTGACCATGTTAGGTGAGAACACGGAGCAAGGTCGTAAGAAATTTGTTGAAGATTTAAATTCAACACATGAATTGTTTAAACAATTTGTTCATCAAAATCGCCCATCTTTAGATATTTCTGCAGTTGCAACAGGGGAGTATTGGTATGGTTCACAGGCGTTTGATAAAGGGCTTGTGGATAATATTGGTGTGAGTGATGATTTTATTATTAATGCGATTGATACTAAGGAAATAGTTAGTATCCGTTATGTATTAAGTAAAAAAATGATGGATAAGTTTATGGGAAGCGCGGCAAAGAGCGTGGATAATTTATTATTGCGCTGGTGGCAGCGTGGGCAAAAACCACTCTTGTAATTTCGAATTTTGCCTAGCGAATAAGCGTTTTTAAATCTACTATTAATTTACCGGCTTTTTAGCCGGTAAATTATATACAAAGAGCAAACGTGTTAATTAGTTATTATCACTCAATTGGTATTGTTCTGATAGTACATGAGCAAGGTGTTTGTACATATTAAAAGCAGCGGTACTCTTTAAGGTAGGGATATTGTTTTCATCTAAGAAGAACTCCCCTTTAAATACCAATGTACCTCGATGCTGCTCTACAGTATCAACAAACATACCATGAATATAATCATCATGTTTCTTTATGATATCATTAGCTTTTTCAAGTAACTCTTTTTTTGTGATGAACGGTAAATTGTCTTGCATAACTTGGCTTCCTTGAAAAAATAATTGGTTGCTTCTAGCATTTTATCAGGTAGAGTGTGTGGTTTTCAATTGTGACTAAACATCTTTATATGGTTAAAATCAGTCGACTAGAAGACACTTTGTGCCTTTTAGAATAACGTGATTGAGTTTATAAGTTTTGTTTCAACACAAATAATTGTTTAAAAATATATTGATATATTGTGATTGTGTCGCAATATAAAAAAGAGATTCTCATTTTGCGCATTTTAATGTAGAAATGCGCCATTGTTGATATTTAGGTAAAGGTAAATATGGGTAAAGCTCTTGTTATAGTGGAGTCCCCGGCAAAGGCCAAAACGATTAATAAGTATCTTGGCAGTGGCTACGTTGTAAAAAGCAGCGTTGGCCACATTCGTGATCTGCCGAAAAGCGGCTCTGGTTCACAAACCGGCTCACAAAAGAGTACAGGCTCATCTACCGACAAAACAAAGAAAGTGAAAAAAGATCCGCGTGACGCATTAGTTAAGCGCATGGGGATTGACCCTTACCATGGTTGGAAAGCGAATTATCAAATTCTACCAGGTAAAGAAAAAGTGGTCTCTGAACTTAAATCACTGGCGGAGGATGCTGATCACATCTACCTCGCAACGGACTTGGACCGCGAAGGGGAAGCTATTGCGTGGCATTTACGTGAAGTGATTGGTGGAGACGATTCTCGTTTTAGTCGTGTTGTATTTAATGAGATCACCAAAAATGCGATCACTCAGGCATTTGATAGCCCTGGGGAATTAAATATAGATAGAGTTAACGCACAACAAGCGCGTCGTTTTATGGACCGAGTTGTGGGTTACATGGTTTCTCCACTGTTGTGGAAAAAAGTGGCTCGTGGCTTATCTGCTGGTCGTGTTCAATCAGTTGCAGTGAAACTGATAGTTGAACGTGAACGGGAAATTAAAGCCTTCGTTCCTGAAGAATATTGGGAACTGCATGCCGACTTAGCCGATAAAGATATCGCTAATTTGCGTATGGAAGTCACTTCACAAGGTGGTAAGGCATTTAAGCCAGTCAATAAAGCGCAAACAGAGGCGGCGGTTAAATTACTGGAAAATGCCCGTTTTGCGGTTACTGACCGTGAAGATAGGCCGACATCCAGTAAACCGAGCGCACCGTATATCACGTCAACGCTACAACAAGCTGCTAGTACCCGTTTAGGTTTCGGCGTGAAAAAAACCATGATGATGGCTCAGCGTCTTTATGAGGCGGGTTACATCACTTATATGCGTACTGACTCAACAAACTTGAGTCAAGATGCACTCGACATGGTTCGTGGCTATATTAATGATAATTTTGGCGCGAAATACCTGCCAAAAGATGCCAATGTGTATAGTAGC
Source organism: Providencia sp. CIM-Carb-044 (assembly GCF_033901115.1). NCBI lineage: Bacteria > Pseudomonadati > Pseudomonadota > Gammaproteobacteria > Enterobacterales > Morganellaceae > Providencia > Providencia sp. CIM-Carb-044. The sequence continues at coordinate 330,852 of NZ_JAXADV010000002.1, read as the reverse complement.
AAAGACAATTCGCAAGAGGCACACGAAGCCATTCGTCCTTCTAGTGTCGATGTTTTACCTGAGTCACTAAAAGACATGGAGAACGACGCGAAAAGGTTGTATCAATTGATTTGGAATCAGTTTGTGGCTTGTCAAATGACACCTGCGAAATATGATTCAACAACCTTAACAGTCAAAGCAGGGGATTTTGAACTAAAAGCCAAAGGGCGTACTCTGCGCTTCGATGGTTGGACGAAAGTCATGCCTGCACTGCGTAAAAATGATGAAGACAAAACGCTGCCACCAATACAAGTTGGTGCGGAGTTGTCTTTGGTTGAGCTATTGCCTAGCCAGCACTTTACCAAGCCGCCGGCACGTTTTAGTGAAGCGTCCTTAGTTAAAGAGTTAGAAAAGCGTGGTATTGGCCGTCCTTCAACGTATGCAGCGATTATTTCGACGATCCAAGACAGAGGTTATGTCAAAGTTGAAAACCGTCGTTTCTATGCAGAAAAAATGGGTGAAATCGTCACAGACCGCTTAGAGGAAAACTTTAATGATCTGATGAACTATGATTTTACTGCACGTATGGAAGACCAATTGGACCATGTTGCAAACCATGATGCCGAATGGAAAGCCGTATTAGATGAATTCTTCTCTGATTTTAGTAAGCAGCTCGATGTTGCTGAAAAAGAACCAGAGGAAGGGGGAATGCGCACCAACCCAATGGTAATTACCTCAATTACCTGCCCTGATTGTGAACGCCATATGGGCATTCGTACCGCATCAACTGGGGTATTTTTAGGTTGTTCTGGTTACGCATTACCACCCAAAGAGCGTTGTAAAAAAACGATCAATCTTATCCCTGAAGACGAAGTCCTTAATGTCCTTGAAGGGGATGATGCGGAAACTAATGCGTTAAGAGCCAAACGTCGTTGTCCAAAATGCGGCACCGCGATGGACAGCTATTTGATTGATAATGGCCGTAAATTACATGTTTGTGGTAATAACCCTGCGTGTGAAGGTTATGAAATCGAAGAAGGCGAGTTTCGTATTAAGGGTTATGACGGCCCGGTCATTGAGTGTGACAAGTGTGGTTCAGAAATGCACCTGAAAATGGGGCGTTTTGGTAAGTACATGGGTTGCACCAACGAAGAGTGTAAAAATACGCGTAAAATCTTACGAAGTGGTGAAGTGGCACCACCGAAAGAAGATCCAGTGCCATTGCCGGAACTTCCATGTGAAAAATCTGATGCGTATTTTGTGTTACGTGATGGGGCTGCTGGCGTTTTCCTTGCGGCGAATACATTCCCTAAATCACGAGAAACACGTGCACCACTAGTGGCAGAATTACAGCGTTTTAAAGACCGTTTACCTGAAAAACTCGCTTATTTAGCTGAAGCACCGGCTGAAGACGGTGAAGGTAACCCAACTGTCGTCCGTTTTAGTCGTAAAACGAAACAACAATATGTTTCTTCAGAGAAAAACGGCAAAGCAACGGGTTGGAGTGCATTCTACGTTGACGGTAAGTGGGAAGTAAAAGAGAAATAATCGCTCTCCTTTGTTTCCAAACAAAAAAGCCAATCATTTAATTAGATTGGCTTTTTTAACTTGTCAATTTCATATCAATGCCTATCAGTGAATAACCCGCTGTTATACTGTCCATTCCTTTATTTCTTATCGCTCACTGTGATACAGCCACCAATTTTTAACTAAACTCAAATGTAGCACCAAAGTGATAACTAATTTGTGTTAACTTAAGATAGAGTCGTTGTAGTTATCAATTGGCAGTAATAATCCTTACCTTGCTGAAATATTTAGGTAAGTCGATGGAATGATAGATAAAAGTTATCCACCGGAGGCAAAATGAAGTTAAAAATGTGTTTACTGGCTGCATTATTGACAGCGGGGACAGCGTACGCTGCTCAGTCTACTGTTGTATTAAAAGAAGCGACACCCACAGGTGATGGTAAAGCAATAGGTGAGGTTGTTATCTCAGAAACGGAATATGGATTACTGTTCACGCCTAAATTAACAGGACTACAAGCAGGCATTCATGGTTTCCATATTCATGAGAACCCAAGCTGCGAACCTGCAGAAAAAGACGGTAAATCGGTACCTGCATTAAAAGCGGGTGGTCATTTAGACCCAGCCAAAACAGGCGTTCATAAAGGCCCTTATGATAACACAGGGCATTTAGGCGATTTACCCGGCTTAGTTGCCGATAGTCAAGGTAATGCTAATTATGCGGTACTAGCGCCACGTTTAAAATCACTCAAAGATGTTCAAGACCGCGCATTGATGGTGCATGTGGGTGGTGATAACTATTCTGATAATCCAGAAGCGTTAGGCGGTGGTGGGGCTAGGATGGCCTGCGGCGTCATCAAATAATACGCGTCATATTTCAAGCTGTGGCGTTGTTAGCTGCGCTTGCTAACCCTAGTCACATACTTATGTATGCTCCTAGGGCTTAGCGCCGCTTGCTGCCTAGCCACAACTTGAACTATTTAGCGTATTGTATTGATTATAAAGTAGTTTAAAAGACAGTATTGCATTGATTAGAATATGATTTAAACAGCAGAATTGTTATCTGGACTTACTAATGTTAATTACATACTGATGTATGCTCCTAGGGCTCAGCGCCGCTTAATGCCTAGTCATAAAAAGAAGGCTCACGCTAAATTTCGAGCCTTCTTTTGTCATTGATAAATTACCAAATACGAATACGCTGTTCTGGTGCCAAATACAGGGCGTTATTTTTATCAACACCGAATGTTTCGTACCAGTCATCAATATTGCGTACTACGCCATTTGCGCGAAATTGGTTAGGGCTATGAGGGTCCGTCATAATCTTATTACGTTCAGATTCTTTATTTGACAGCTCTTGCCACGTGCGTGCCCAAGCAATGAAGAAACGCTGTAACCCAGTTGTTCCGTCAATAATTGGAGCCTCACCATTTGGGTAGTTTTCTTTGGCAAATTGCTTATAAGCACTTAAGGCAATATTTAACCCACCGAGGTCACCAATATTCTCCCCTAATGTAAGCTCACCGTTCACCTTTAAGCCATCAACAGTAAAGCCGTTATATTGTTCAACAAGCTTAGCGGTTTTCTCTTTAAAGTGGGTTTTAGCGCTCTCACTCCACCAATTACGTAACTGCCCGGTTCCGTCATATAAACTGCCTTGGTCGTCAAAACCATGGCCCATTTCGTGGCCGATGACTGCACCTATTGCGCCATAGTTATAGGCTGGGTCAACATTAGGGTCAAAGAACGGTGCTTGTAAAATTGCAGCAGGGAACACAATTTCATTTTGAACAGGGTTGAAATAGGCATTGACTGTTTGTGGCGTCATTCCCCATTCCCATTGACGAACAGGCTGACCAATTTTGCCAATCATATCATCATATGACCAAGCTAAAACTTGCTTATAATTCTCTAATAATGAATCGGGCTTGAGGTTAATCTCACTGAAATCATTCCATTGGTCTGGATAACCCACTTTAACCGTGAATTGTTCCAATTTTTTAAGGGCTTCTTGGCGAGTAGGCTCATCCATCCAGTCATTGACTTTTAAGCGTGAATTAAATGTTCCTCTCACATAACTAACCAAATCTTTAATTTTTTCTTTAGCTTGAGGGTCGAAATATTGTTCGACGTAAATTTGCCCTAATGGCTCACCTTGGAGTGAGTTAACGGTTTGCAAAGCGCGCTCTTGGCGGGTGCGTTGCTTCTCAATACCATTGAGTTTTTTCGAGTAAAAATCAAACTGTGCATCTGCGATGGTTTGGTTTAAATAACGTGCGTGCTCACTAATATACTGAAAGGTTAAGTAATCTTTTAATGTCGAAACTGGGGTATCTGCAAAAATCTTTGCAGTTTGTTCAACTGCGCTGTCCGTTTCAACGACCACTTTCGCAAGTTGCTTATCAGTTAACTTGCGGCTAGTAATAAAGCTATCCCAATCAAAACCTTGGGTATGGTTTTTCATTTCAGCTAAGGTCATTGCATGGTAATTTTTGATAGTGTCACGGCGGGCCTCAGGGCTCCAATGTACAGTTGCAATCGCTTTTTCTAAATCAAAAATTTTCTGTGCTTTTTGTGTGACATCTTTTTCACCGGCTAGCTCTAACATGGTAGCGATATAAGCGATATAACTTTTTCGAATATCTTCCATTTGCGGTGTGTTATCGAGGTAATAAGTCCGATTAGGTAGCCCTAAGCCGCCTTGGCCGATATAAAGCACATAGGTATCCGGTGCTTTAGCATCTAAGTCTACCCAATAAGAAATCAATGATTTGTAGTCGGGTTGGGTCATTAACTGGCTAATATCACTATGGCTTTTAGCTTTCTTAATGGCATCTAAATCGGATTTTATTGGGGTAATTCCTGCCTGCTCGATAGCCGTTTCATTCAGGTAACTAAGATATAAATTTCGAATATTTCGTTGATTATGCGTAAGTTTGTTTTCGGGGATCTGCTGTAGCTGGTCAATTATCGATTGAATTTGTTTTTCTGTATTTAAGTATAATTCCACAAAAGAGTTAATACGTGGCATACCGGTAGGGATTTGCGCTTTATTTACCCAATCTTCATTCACATAACGGTAAAAATCATTGCCGGGTTCAATCGTGTCAGACAAAACAATTTTTTGTTGTCCATAACTAACTTCTTTTGCCAATAGTGACGGGGCAAAAGAAATAGTCGACATACCAATAATTAAAGCCAAAACATTTAAACGCATGTAACCACCTCTCTTCGTTGAGAATTACGATATCCACTCTAATACGTTAAACCTTGGAGCGAGTGTTCTGCAAAATTTATTTCACTTATTGAACCACATAATGAAATAAAGTTAATCCGTCTTTGCAGTACCTTACTGCTTTTCTTCATTGTAGAGGGGATTTAGATGAAATTTTATCATCATACTGTTTATTCTTCAGAGAATGATGTTATATTGGTTATATCAAATAAATCAATTATAACTATTAGCTATATGTAATATTCTTTAGCTATAGATAGCAAATGCACATTATTCCTGTATGAGGTAGACTGAAATATGAAATTGCAGCAATTACGTTATATTGTTGAAGTGGTTAACCATGACTTGAATGTCTCCTCAACCGCTGAGGGGCTTTTTACGTCACAGCCCGGTATCAGTAAACAAGTGCGGATGCTTGAAGATGAGCTTGGGATCCAAATTTTTGCGCGTAGTGGTAAGCACTTAACGCATGTTACTCCCGCAGGGGAAGAAGTGGTACGGATCTCCCGAGAAGTGCTATCAAAAATAGAAGCGATCCGCTCGGTTGCTGGGGAGCATACTTATCCAGATAGAGGTAGCTTGAGTATTGCCACGACACATACACAAGCTCGTTATGCTTTACCTCCGACAATAAAAGGTTTTATTGAGCGTTATCCACATGTTTCATTGCATATGCAGCAAGGGTCACCAACGCAAATCGCTGAGGAAGTGTGCAAAGGTAACAGTGATTTTGCGATAGCAACCGAAGCATTGCACCTTTATAACGATTTGATTATGTTGCCATGCTACCATTGGAATCGCTGTGTGGTCGTGCAAAAAGACCATCCACTTGCAACGAAAAAAAATGTCACTATTGAAGATATCTCTGAATATCAAATTGTAACCTATACTCATGGGTTTACTGGCCGTTCAGAATTAGATGTGGCATTTCAGAAAATTGGTCTTGAGCCCAAAATTATTTTTACTGCAACCGATGCTGACGTGATTAAAACCTATGTTAGATTAGGGTTAGGGATCGGTATTATCGCGAGTATGGCCGTTGACCCTGTTAGTGATAGCGATTTAGTTGTGATTGATATGCGTGATAAGTTCAGCTATAGCACAACCAAGATTGGTTTTAAACGTACTAGTTTCTTGCGTAGTTATATGTATGATTTTATGTGGCGTTTCGCACCGCATCTAACCCGTGATGTGGTCGATAAAGCGGTTGCTATACGTAACAATGAAGAAATTGAAGAGTTTTTTAAAGATATGAAACTGCCTATCATTTAATTTCTTTATATTTTTGCCTTGTCATAATTTGTAAGTAGGAACCCTAGTGATCGTATTTCTAGGGTTTTTATTATTACCGAGTTGGTGTACTTGGTTTTTTCCTGACTTATTTCCCTTCTTATCTTAAATTTCCTATTATTAATAGAGAAAAATTCAATATTTGGCACAAAATCTATAAATCAAATTTCTAGAGCAACTATGATTACAATTGGTTAACAAAAAATAATGGTGGTAAATACAAATATTGCCATAGCCATAAAAACCAAGGAGGAGTTATGTCGTTGAGTCTAAAAACAACGAGTGCTTCGACACTCAATGTTGGAAACAAGCAGTATAATTACTTCAGTTTAGCGCTTGCTGAAAAAAAGCTCGGTGAGGGGACTAAATTACCTAAGTCATTAAAAGTTTTACTCGAAAATTTATTACGTCATATTGATGGCACCTCAGTTGTCGAACAAGATTTACAAGCAATAATTGACTGGCAAAAAAACGCGCATGCAGATAGAGAAATTGCTTATCGCCCAGCGCGTGTTCTCATGCAAGACTTCACGGGTGTTCCTGCTGTTGTTGACCTTGCCGCTATGCGTGAAGCAGTTAAATCCCTTGGCGGCAATGTTGAGCAAGTAAACCCGTTGTCACCTGTTGATTTAGTGATTGACCACTCGGTGATGGTGGATGAGTTTGCAACCGAATCAGCATTTGGCGATAACGTTGAAATTGAAATGGCGCGTAACCATGAACGTTATTTATTTTTACGTTGGGGCCAAAAAGCATTTAATCGTTTTCAAGTAGTGCCGCCGGGTACCGGTATCTGTCACCAAGTTAATTTAGAATACCTTGGCAAGGCAGTATGGTATGAAGAAATTGACGGTAAATTATATGCCTATCCCGATACTTTAGTGGGTACGGACTCTCATACGACGATGATCAACGGGTTAGGTGTGTTAGGTTGGGGTGTCGGTGGTATTGAAGCTGAAGCCGCGATGTTAGGCCAACCGGTTTCAATGCTGATCCCTGATGTTGTTGGTTTTAAATTAACAGGGAAATTATCCGAAGGGATAACAGCAACCGACCTTGTATTGACGGTAACACAAATGCTACGTCAACATGGTGTTGTGGGTAAATTTGTTGAATTTTATGGTGATGGCCTAGCGGATTTACCATTAGCAGACCGAGCAACGATTGCGAATATGTCACCAGAATATGGCGCAACTTGTGGTTTTTTCCCTGTTGATGAAGTGACGCTATCTTATATGCGTTTAACTGGGCGCAGTGATGATGAAATTGCGCTGGTGGAAGCTTATAGCAAAGAACAGGGTTTGTGGCGTTATGCAGGTGATGAACCTATTTTTACCAGTACACTTGAGTTAGACATGTCGACGGTTGAATCCAGCTTAGCAGGCCCTAAACGTCCGCAAGATAGAGTTGAACTCAGCCAAGTACCAAAAGCATTTCGCGGTGCAGTAGAGTTAGAAGTTAATAAAAAAATTCAATCGAGCTATCCTTCTGTTAAATATCAAAATAAAACTTTTGAGTTAACCGATGGTGCAGTCGTTATTGCGGCAATTACATCTTGTACGAATACGTCGAACCCAAGTGTATTAATGGCTGCAGGACTATTAGCGAAAAAAGCCGTTGAAAAAGGGTTAGTCCGTCAGCCATGGGTTAAATCATCATTGGCACCGGGTTCAAAAGTTGTCACTGATTATCTTGCTGTCGCGGGTTTAACGCCTTATTTAGATAAGCTCGGATTCAATCTTGTCGGATATGGATGCACAACCTGTATTGGTAACTCAGGCCCATTACCAGAACCAATAGAAGAGGCGATTAAACAAGCGGATCTTACCGTTGGCGCTGTGTTATCGGGTAACCGTAACTTTGAAGGGCGAATTCATCCATTGGTGAAAACCAACTGGTTAGCATCACCGCCACTTGTTGTTGCATATGCTCTGGCGGGTAACATGAATATCAACTTGAAAACCGATCCTATCGGTGTCGATAAATCAGGTAACGATGTTTATTTGAAAGATATTTGGCCATCGAGTGTTGAAATTGCCCAAGCTGTACAGCAAGTTAAAACAGACATGTTCCGCAAAGAATATAATGCGGTCTTTGAAGGTGATGACGCTTGGAGAGCATTGAAAGTTGAAAGCTATTCAACTTATCACTGGCAAGAAGACTCAACTTATATTCGCCATCCACCTTTCTTTGAAGGTATGCAAATTCAGCCAGCACCGGTCAAAGATATTCATGGTGCAAATATTTTAGCGATCCTCGGCGACTCGGTAACTACTGACCATATTTCTCCTGCAGGGAATATCAAAAAAGAGAGTCCAGCGGGGCGTTATCTGCAAGAACACGGCGTTGCTGTTGCAGATTTCAACTCTTATGGCTCGCGTCGTGGTAACCATGAAGTGATGATGCGAGGAACATTTGCAAATATTCGTATTCGCAATGAAATGGTGCCAGGTGTAGAGGGGGGATATACCTTACATATACCGACAGGCAAACAAATGGCGATTTATGATGCGGCAATGCAGTATCAACAAGAAAATCGCCCATTAGCTATAATCGCCGGTAAAGAATATGGTTCAGGTTCTAGCCGAGATTGGGCAGCTAAAGGCACGAATTTATTAGGTGTGAGAGTTGTCATTACTGAATCATACGAGCGTATCCACCGTTCTAATTTGATTGGCATGGGGGTTATACCTTTAGAATTTAAAGATGGGGTATCTCGTAAAACTCTCGGGTTAAAAGGTGATGAACGCATTGATGTCACAGGGCTTCAGTCAATTACCCCAGGGCAGGATATCACGGTAAAAATCACTTATGGTAATGGGGATATAAAAGAAGTTATAACTCGCTGTCGTATTGATACCGCAACGGAGATGGATTATTACCGTCATGGTGGTATTTTGCATTATGTAATAAGACAGATGCTACATTAATCATTAAATTATGACACTTCAACGCCTGTAAGATTGTATCCTACGGGCGTTTTTATTTTTTAATATTTAATCTTATTTATCAATCTTGTTTTTTCTCAATATTTTTGATGGCAATCTACGTTATGGTGTTAAATAGACGGTAAATTAAAGGAGAAAATAGTCGCAACTAGGCTAAATGAAAATAGGGTGAAGTTCGCCATAAATAAGTTTCTTTGTGCAAAATAATTGAATGTAATAGCTTCAACATGGGGCACCATGTGACTAGCTTATCGAAAACACTATTAAGGAAATGAGTATGGCAGATATCAATGAAACCGATTTCTATAAAGGGGCATTGTGGGCAGCAGATATCTTATTAACCACATCCCATTTTGATGGTGCGAACGAAGAGGTTCGTGACATTTTGGAGCACATACCTAACTTATATTCTATTGTGATGAGAACACCTGAAACGGAAGTCCATGATTTGCGTTTATATGCAGACAAAGAATTTCCACTCGGCTTAAATGCAGATTATACCGCCATTACCATTGCGCCATTACAAGACTACTTTGATATTCTGCCGATGCCCGATCAAAACCCTGAAAGTATTACGGTTGAAGTTGATTACTGGGGAGTGGTCGCAACAACATCTGCGGGTAAACAAGATTTATTGATTGCTGGTTTGGCAACGGCAGAGCAAGCACAGCATTATGCGCAAACACTAACTCAACAACTTGAATTGCAAAGAGCAAAATAGCCATTTGGTTGTTAATTGGTCGATTTAAGTATTATTATTCAACAAAAATGACAAAAACCCGCACTACTGTAATTTTATACAGTGGTGTGGGTTTCTTTAACTGAATGAGATTATAACGCGTTGGCTTCGGCTAATTGTAAAGCGAAATAAGTGAAAATAAGATCAGCACCTGCGCGTTTGATTGACCCCAGTGTTTCAAGAGCCACACGAGTTTCATCAATTGCACCCGCTTGAGCAGCAAATTTAATTTGTGCATATTCGCCACTGACTTGATAAGCACCGATAGGTAATTGGGTATGCTCACGTAAATCACGAATAATATCCAAATAAGCCCCAGCAGGTTTAATCATTAGCGCGTCAGCACCTTCACGTTCATCAATTAGTGATTCATGTAGTGCTTCACGGCGGTTCATTGGGTTCATCTGATACGTTTTTCTATCCCCTTTAAGGCATGAACCCGCTGCATCTCGGAATGGGCCATACAGTGCTGAAGCAAATTTTGTGGAGTAAGACATAATGGCGGTGTCTGTAAAACCAGCTTCATCAAGTGCATGACGAATTGCGGCAACTTGGCCATCCATTGCCGCAGAAGGGGCAATAAAATCAGCACCTGCACGTGCAGCGGCAACCGCTTGTAAACCTAGGTTATGGATGGTTGCATCGTTATCAACGATATGGCCGTGCATGACACCACAGTGACCATGGGAAGTGTATTCACAAAAACAGGTGTCAGACATCACTATCATTTCAGGGACGGTTTCTTTACAGATACGTGACATACGTGCCACTAAACCATTTTCTTGCCATGCATCACTACCATTATCATCAAGATGATGGGAAACCCCAAAGGTCATCACTGATTTTATTCCTGCATTTGCGATACGCTCAATTTCATAAGCAAGGCGTTTTTCAGGAATACGCATAACACCCGGCATGCTGTTGATTGGCATATAATCGTCGAGTTCTTCTTCAACAAAAATTGGCAAGCAAAGGTCATTAATAGAAAGGTGAGTTTCTTGGAATAAAGTGCGGAGTTTTTCAGTTTTACGCAATCTTCTCATGCGTTGAATGGAATGCAGGTTGTTCACAGTATCTCCTGGTAGTATGCGGAATAAACCTCAAAAACTCAGTTTATTCGTCAGGGTAATCAGATGGCTAACAGTATAAACCTTATGGAAAGAAAGTGAATATAGCCGTGGATAAATGGCACACTTTGAATGGTGATAATGAAATAGGAAAAATAAAGGGAAGAGCAGAACACTCTTCCTTTGCTGAGGTCATTGGTGCTTAAATAGCATATGGCCCATTTTTTCTGCTTTAACGTCAAGATAATGTTCATTACTTGGGTTGCGGCCAACGATCAACGGAACACGTTCTACCACGTTAATTCCAGCTTCACGCATGATATCGATTTTTTTCGGGTTATTCGTCAATAAGCGGACTTCATTTATCCCCAATAACTTATACATATCAGAGCATAAGGTAAAATCACGTTCATCCGCTTTAAAGCCTAACTTAATGTTAGCTTCAACCGTATCTAAGCCTTGATCTTGCAATGCATAAGCTCGGATTTTATTCAGCAAGCCAATATTTCGGCCTTCTTGACGATGGTAAAGTAATACCCCTCGGCCTTCTTTACTAATCTGAGAGAGTGCGGCTTCTAATTGAAAACCACAATCGCAACGTAGACTAAATAACGCATCTCCTGTTAAACATTCGGAGTGGATCCGGCTGAGTACCGGTTCACTTCCTGAGATATCGCCAAAAATTAACGCTACATGATCACGACCGGTTGCGATTTCTTCAAAACCCACCATCAAAAATTCACCAAAAGGTGTAGGAAGTTTTGCTTCGGCAACGCGTTTTAGCTGCATATTTTCTTTCATTAGTTAAAGTAACTCTTGCTTAATTAATAACGTTTATCGATATAAAGTAGCTTAACTATAATACATCGATGCTATATGACGTTTAGCATATAGAGGTTGGTATTCTTTGCACACGACCAACGCTGTATTACTATAACAGAGTTAATAATAGGTGAATGGAATATTTGTATATTTAATAGAACTTTATTTGGAACACGTTGAATGAAAAAAACTGTTTTGGTCGTTTGTACTTTTGCATTGTTATTAATTATGCCTCCCATGGTGATGATAGTTACAGGGTGGCATTGGTCACCAGAAACCCAGTTTAACTCAATGAAATGGATACTCTGGCTGACAGACACTGCGGGAGCACCTTATAGTATTTTAACGTCTCTGTTATTTCTTGGCGCAGTTGCATTTATTTTTCGTTCAGAAAAAAAACAGCAACTGAAAATATTGCTTGTTCTTGTTGGTATTGTATTACTGCAGCAAGGTTTGAAGACGGCATTAAAAAGTACGTTTAAAGAGCCTCGCCCTTATGTGGAATGGCTGGCAACCGAATATCAAATTCCTTCATCAGACTTTTATGCGTTAAAACGTAGTGAACGAGCAAAATTAATTAAAGACACCGTCAAACAAGATGAATATATAGCGAAATGGCAGCGTAAACACTGGCAAGCAGAAACCGGATATTCTTTTCCTTCTGGTCATATGTTATTTGCGGCTGGCTGGGCATTGTTTTTAATTGCGATTTTTTGGCAACAACGTTTATACGTTTTATCGATAGGGCTCGCTATTTGGGCTGAGGGTATTGCATTTAGTCGTATGTTGTTGGGCATGCATTGGCCTATTGATATAATTACTTCAGTGATCATCAGTGCGTGTTTTGCCTTATTTGGTTATTATATTTTGCGAGCATGGGGAATACTGAGTAAAACCGATTAATCTTTCATCAAGTTAACCATTATTAGGGGAGATCTGACTTAAATCTCTCATTGTATAAAATAAATTGCTTTGTCTGAATGCGTTGGAAATGCTACCTTAACAGGTAGATATTATTGGATGAATAGAACTGATAACGGGAATAAATGTGAAATATTTTCTGATTTTATTACTAGCGGTCGCTTTTTTTATTATTTCGATTACGCTAGGTTCAAGCAATGATCAGGTTATTACATTTAACTACCTGATTGCAAAAGGGGATTTTTCATTATCGACCCTTCTTGCATCACTTTTTGGTGTCGGTTTTGTGCTAGGTTGGCTAGTTTGTGCTGTATTTTATTTACGAGTCATTGTTAGCCTGAAAAACGCACGTCGTAAAATTAGACGTTTAGAATCACAATTAGGTGCTGGAGAAAGTCATATTTCCGATTCAACCTCATTAGTGACGACTCAGAACAAGGAATAATCCTGTATGTTCGAGTTGCTGTTTCTGCTGCTACCAGTTGCTGCTGCTTACGGTTGGTACATGGGGCGCAGAAGTGCTCAACAAGATAAGCAACAACATGCGAATCGCTTGTCACGTGATTATGTGACAGGCGTTAACTTCCTATTGTCTAATCAACAAGATAAAGCTGTCGATTTATTCCTCGATATGCTGAAAAATGAAGATAGCTCTGCTTTTGAAGCACATCTCACGTTGGGAAATTTATTCCGTTCTCGTGGTGAAGTTGAACGCGCCATTCGCATTCACCAGTCGCTGGTGGAAAGTGCCGCTTTATCATTTGAACAACGCTTGCTAGCAACCCAACAACTCGGTCGAGATTACATGGCTGCTGGTGTTTATGACCGAGCAGAAAACATGTTTCAACAATTGACGGACGAAGTCGATTTCAAACAAAGTGCCTTACAATCCCTGTTAAATATTTATCAATTAACTAGTGATTGGACAAAAGCTATTGAAACAGCAGGTAAACTGGTTAAATTAGGGCATACAGAGCTACGTGAGCAAATTGCACATTTTTATTGTGAACTAGCGACTCAACAACTTGCTAGCGATGATCTCGAAGATGCACTGATCTTTTTAAATAAGGCAGAGCAAGCCGACAACCACTGCGCTCGGGTCTCAATTATGAAAGGGCGGTTGTTCATCGAACAAGGTAATTACGACAAAGCAATTCATGTTCTAAAACAAGTCTATGAGCAAGATAGAGAGCTCGTCGCTGAAACGCTACCTTTGCTGTTTGATTGCTACCAACATACTGGCCAAGCCGATGAGTGGGAAGATTACCTACGTCAGTGTGTTGCGGGTAACTCAGGGGCTATTGCAGAGCTTTATTTAGCGGATATTATTGTTGAAAAGCAAAATCACGAAGCCGCTGCAAATTATATTAATGACCAAATTCAACGTCATCCTACCATGCGTTTATTTTATCGTTTAATGGATTACCATCTTGAAGAAGCTGAAGATGGAAGGGCAAAAGAAAGTTTGATTTTGCTACGAAAAATGGTAGGGGAGCAAATTCGTACCAAACCCGATTATCGTTGCCATAAATGTGGGTTTACATCACGTGCATTATATTGGCATTGCCCATCTTGTCGCTCGTGGGACACGATTAAACCTATTCGTGGGCTAGATGGGCAGTGACAGCGTCACTTTTTAAATAATAACGACTCTTTAAAGGCTAAGAAATGATTTCCTCAACTGAGAACCACACACATTCACCAATTATTGTGGCACTTGACTATGAAAATGCTAATGAGGCTTTGGCTTTTGTGGATCGCATTGACCCACGTGATTGTCGCTTAAAAGTAGGCAAAGAAATGTTTACTTTTAATGGTCCTCAATTTGTTAAGTCACTCCATGATCGTGGTTTTGATATTTTCTTAGATTTGAAGTTTCATGATATTCCAAATACTGTTGCTCGAGCGGTTGCAGCTGCGGCTGAAATGGGGGTATGGATGGTTAATGTTCATGCAAGTGGTGGTGCTCGTATGATGGAGGCGGCACGCCAATCTCTTGAGCCTTATGGTAAAGAGGCGCCATTACTCACAGCAGTAACCGTATTAACGAGTATGGATGAATCTGATCTCATTGGTGTTGGGATTAATCTGTCACCAGCTGCTCATGCAGAGCGTTTGGCCTTATTAACCAAACAATGCGGGCTAGATGGTGTTGTTTGCTCTGCTCATGAAGCCCAACGTTTAAAACAAATTTGTGGTGCCGATTTCAAATTAGTTACCCCAGGTATTCGCCCAACGGGAAGTGATGTTGGGGACCAACGCCGCATTATGACACCACAAGATGCAGTGAAGGCGGGTGTGGATTATATGGTGATTGGTCGTCCGATTACGCGTAGTGAAAACCCAACTGCCACATTACAACAAATCAATCAGTCTATTGAAGGTTTGCTATGAGTGATTCAAATAGTCGTCTTGTTTACAGTACAGAAACAGGGCGTATTGCTGAAGATAAACCCAAAATTGAAAGGCCTAAAGGTGATGGTATTGTGCGGATCCGCCGTGAGACATCAGGCCGTAAAGGAAAAGGGGTTTGTGTTGTAACTGGTCTTGACCTTGAAGACAGCGAATTAGTTAAATTAGCGGCTGATCTTAAAAAGAAGTGTGGCTGTGGCGGAGCTGTCAAAGACGGTAACGTTGAAATTCAAGGCGATAAACGTGATGTTATCAAACAGTACCTTGAGGCGAAAGGTTTTCAAGTTAAGTTAGCTGGTGGCTGATAGGTTCGAAAATTTTACTGTTTGTCATGAGTGGCTACTTAGAAAGCCACTCATTTTATAACGAAGAAGTGGTTAAATTGCTGCTAACTCAGCAAATAAAGCTGGGTTACGTTTAATGGCGATGAGTATTTTAGCTGCTAGCCCTGTTGGGTTCCGTCGTTTAAGTTCCCAACTTTTAATTGTATCGAGGCTAGTCCCTAGTGCATGAGCTAATTCGCTTTGGGAAACATTCAGTTGTTCTCGAATAGCTTTGACATCAGTAATTTCGTAACGAGTAACATTAGCGGCTTTTTGATAGCCTTGTTTTATTTCAACAGCTTCTTCTAAAGAGGCTTTTAATTCGTTGAATATACTCATTTTATACCTCATTTTTTAGTAATTTCGTTAGTTTCTTTAATTCTGCTTTTTCTAAGTCATTTAGCGTATCTTTGACATTTTTTGGATAAGCCATTATAAAATAAATAATTTCTGCTGTAGCTAGGAAATAAATAACTCGTACACTTGCACTTTTTCCTTTATTACCAGTTGCCATCCTAATTTTACGAAGCCCACCCGTTCCTTGGATGATATCGCCTTTATCTGGCCATGCGATAAGTTCATTTTGTAATATCCTAAGTTCTTCTTGTGTGGCGATAGATTGGATTTGTTTGGTAAAAAAGCTGGTTTCAATAAATTCAATTGCGTGACTCACAGGGTTCCCTCCCTTTGTATTAATTGCAAGTGTACTTTGTACACTTTTTGCCGTCAATAGTTTAATAGATTATCGGATATAAAAAATAAAATAGCGTTCATACTGAACGCTATTTTAGATTAAGGAGAGCGACTAAAGGATATTATGAGATTTATTTGCCTACTTGGTGTCCAATAATTCCGCCAATAGCCGCACCACCTACGGTTCCTATGGAACTTCCGCCTGTCAATACCGCGCCACCAACAGCTCCTACACCGGCACCAATCGCTGTGTTTTTATCGCGTTTAGACATATTTGAACAGGCACTGACGCTGATAGCGACAGTAGCTATCACCATGAATGATAAAATACGTTTGCTTACTGTGTTCATTTTAATGACCCTTAATACAGATTTAACAGTTAACAAAATATCATGATAGGTAAATTTACGAATAAGAATAATCAGGAAAAAATATGGAAAAGTGTTTGCAGTTTAACGTTTAATGCGAATTTTAGGTTGTAAAAAAGTAGATAGAAAAATAAAAGACCATAGGTTTCAAACTATGGTCTTTAAAGAGTAGCAGAAAAGCTGTTATTCGGCTGGTCTAGCGACGATATTACGTGTTTCCATACGAACTTCATTAATGGTGACATTGATAATATCGTTAAGTTGGTAAGCTATTTCACCTTTAACAAGTACATTACCTGTTTCTTGGCTACATTGGATCTCATCACGAACACTATGAATAAAAGGCGCAGGAACAAAAGCTACAGCACCATTATCTACCAAACGGACTCTTACGCCACCGCGAGTGATATCAATAATTTCAGCTGGGAATTTGGTATCCGTACCTTCAAAAGGTTTTAAGTAACGAGAATAGAGCCAATCACCCACATCACGTTCAGCCATGCGGTTTGCACGACGACGTTCGGCTAACTTGATTGATAATTCTTCGGATGGCTTATTCGTTGAAGGTTTACCAGCAATAATGGATTTGATTAAACGGTGGTTGACGATATCGGTATATTTACGAATTGGTGAAGTCCAAGTCGCATAAGCTTCAAACCCTAAACCGAAATGCGGGCCGGGCTCAGCTTTGACTTCTGCGAAAGTTTGGTAACGGCGAATGCGGCTATCGAGGAATTGGGTCGGCTGTGCATCTAGTTGACGGCGTAGTTGGCGGAAGCCTTCTAGTGATAATAATGATTCAGCCGTTGTTTCAATGCCATTATCTTTAAGCGTTTGCACGACTTGGTCAATTTGTAGGGGTTCAAAGCCCATATGCACATTAAATACGCCAAATCCTAATTTTTCTTTCAGTACTGCGGCAGCACAGAGGTTAGAGGTGATCATGGCTTCTTCAACAATGCGATTAGAGCTGCGGCGACGTTCAGTCACGATATCAACCACAATTCCTTTGTCATCTAATACAAAGCGGTAATCAGGGCGATCTTTGAACACGAGTGCATTGTTTTCGCGCCATAGTAAACGCCTATCTGCCATTTCTTTAAGCAGCAAAATTTGTTGTTTGTCAGTGTCATTTTCTGGCTGCCAACTGCCTGTATTTTCAAGCCAATCAGAGACTTCGTCATAAACTAATTTAGATTTTGATTCGACCCAAGCGCTGAAAAACTCAATATTATCGTCAATGCGACCATCTTCTTTGATGAGTGCAATGCAGACTAAAGCAGGGCGACGTTCATTTGGGCGCAAAGAGCACAGGTCGTCAGATAATTTGCGCGGTAGCATTGGAATATTAAAACCCGGTAAATAGTTGGTGTAGCCACGGGCTAAAGCCAGTTTATCGAGTTCGCTACCTTCTGGTATATAGCTTGTTGGGTCAGCAATAGCGATATACAGTTTTAAGTCACCATTATCGGTTTTTTCAACATAGAGTGCGTCATCTATATCTTCAGTACTTGCATTGTCTATGGTTGTAAAGTGCAAGTGAGTTAAATCAACTCGTTCAATACCTTGGTCATCACGTTCGCTATCAACCATTTGCGGTTCATTACGGTCTAATTGGTGACGGCGTAACGTTACCCACCATGGTGCAAAATGATCATCTCCGTCAGTGATAAACTCAGTAATTTCAGCGTAGAAGGTTTTATCGCCTTTTAATGGATGGCGTCGCATTTGTGCAACAACCCAATCATCTTGCTTAAACTCATGAGTAATGCCATTGATAGGACGGCAAGAAATCATATCCTTCAGTAATGGGTGATCGGGAATGACAAATAAACGGTTATCATTTTCTTTCTTTTGTATTTTCCCAACAAACCTATCTAAAAAAGGTTCTACCAGTTCTTCTGGTTCTGCAAATTCACGGTCTTTATCGGTATGAACCGTAGCAATAACACGATCACCATGCATGACCTTTTTCATTTGAGGAGGCGGAATGAAATAGCTTTTTTGGCCATCAACTTCGAGAAAGCCAAAGCCTTTTTCTGTACTTTTTACCAGCCCTTCGACGCGTGGGGTTTGGGCATGTAGTTTTTGTTTAAGCTGTGCGAGCAGTGGGTTGTCTTGGAACATACTTACCGTTTAATTAATATTGGGTTTGGCTCTATTGTTACGTAAGACAAAGTCTTAGAGCAAGGAAAAAATGCGTTACCGGCTAGATTCATGATTAAAAGTATCGTTTATCTATAACCTATTCAAAATAGTATCTTGGTCAATCTTCTGGATATATTTTATCTTTAAATTCGCATAAATCTTCGATAATACAAGAGCCACAGCGGGGTTTGCGGGCAATACAAGTATAACGTCCATGCAAAATAAACCAATGGTGACAATCTACTTTAAACTCTGCAGGTACAACTTTAAGGAGTTTGTCTTCAACTTCAACGACATTCTTACCAGGAGCAAAGTTAGTACGATTGCAGACACGGAAAATATGCGTGTCAACGGCGATAGTCGGCCAGCCAAATGCGGTATTAAGAACCACATTTGCCGTTTTGCGGCCAACACCCGGTAAAGCTTCTAAAGCCTCTCGGTTTTCAGGGACTTGGCTGTTGTGCTTTTCGATTAAAATTTGACAGGTTTTATAGACGCTTTCAGCTTTGGTATTAAATAAGCCAATGGTTTTAATGTACTCTTTTATTCCATCCACACCGAGTGCCATAATAGCTTCAGGCGTATTAGCTACAGGATATAGCTTTGCTGTCGCTTTATTGACACTCACGTCAGTAGCTTGAGCTGATAATAAAACGGCGATTAATAGCTCAAAAGGGGAGTTAAATTCTAACTCCGTTGTAGGGTGTGGGTTGTTATCCCGTAGACGAGTTAGAATTTCAATGCGTTTTGATTTATTCATTGCTCACAAAATATCGTTGTTAAGAAATATGGCTGCCGCAACCTTGCTGTTTTTCATATTCACGTTCTGGTTGAATACCAGATTGTCGTGCGGCTCTTTTTTTCATTTTTTCATCAATTAAGTATTTCGCAGCTAATAGTAGTGCTAGGCCAATGAAGGCACCAGGCGGTAGCATAGCGAGTAAAAATGGAGAATCAAGATGTAATACTTCAATACGAAGGGAGGTAGCCCAAGAACCGAGTAACAAGTCAGCGCCATCAAATAAGGTCCCATTCCCTAAAACTTCACGAATTGCTCCTAGAACAAGCAAGGTCGCGGTTGCACATAAGCCCATAGCAAACCCATCAAGGGTAGATAGCCCAACAGGATTACGAGATGCATAGGCTTCTGCGCGTCCAATCACAATGCAGTTGGTAACGATTAACGGAATAAAGATCCCGAGAGATTCATATAAACCAAAAGCATATGCGTTGATTAACATTTGTACCGCACTAACAACAGAGGCAATAATCATCACGTAGATAGGGATGCGAATTTCTGATGGTACCCAACGACGTAAAGCAGAAACTGCAACATTAGTACAAACTAAGACTAATGTTGTCGCTAAGCCTAGCCCTAATGCGTTTGTTGCTGTTGATGAAACAGCGAGCAGCGGACAAAGCCCTAATAGTTGAACCAATGCAGAGTTGTTTTTCCACAAACCTTGCATTAATAAGTCTTTAGATGTATCGCTCATTATTCGTCCCCACAGCGTGGATAATTCGATAATTGTTGTGGAATTTGTTGCATAAATACCGCAGTACGTTTAGTGGCATTGACGACTGCTCTGGGTGTAATTGTTGCCCCAGTAAACTGATCAAATTCACCTCCATCTTTTTTAACTGCCCATTTAGGGTCATTATCAGAGGTTATTTTTTTACCACTAAAATAAGTAATCCAATCAGATATTCGTGTCTCAATTTTGTCACCAAGCCCAGGTGTTTCATGATGTTCTGTAACACGAGTTCCCAGTACTGTACCGTGAAAATCTGTACCGACTAATAAATGTATAGCGCCTGAGTAGCCGTCTAATGCTGTTGTTTCCAAGGCAGCAGCAACAGGTTCGCCATTTTTACGGGCTAGATACAAGCGCCTAGGTTGTTTATTACCCAGTATGGCCTCATTAGTGACTAAATAACACTCTTTTGCGAGGTCATTGTCATATAAATCACTTGGTATCACTTGGTCGAGTAGTTTTTTCTGAACAATAGCAGCTTGCTCAGCAATGGTCTCTTTCGTTAACGTGTACACCGCAGCGCTAAGCGCAGTGGTTCCTGCTGCAAAGATGGCTAACGTTACCCCATGGCGTCTCATCGTGTTCAACATACGGTTATCCTTACTTATGTCCATGACCGTACGCACGAGGTTGCGTATAGTAATCAATTAATGGAACAGTAATATTGGCGAGTAACACGGCAAAAGCAACAGCGTCAGGGTAACCACCGTATACACGGATCACCCAAACAAGAAAACCGATAATCACACCAAAAATAATCCGTCCCTTAGGCGTTGTCGATGCGGTGACAGGGTCAGTCGCAATAAAAAATGCCCCTAGCATAGTGGCACCAGACAATAAATGAACCCATGGCGACGCATGTTGGCTATCATCAATTAAATAACTAACAATAGATAAAACTGCCAATGTACCTAAGAACGAAACCGGAATATGCCAGCTAATAATACGGCGCTGTAATAAGAACAAACCACCCACTAAATAGCCAATATTCACCCATTGCCAACCAATTCCCGCTAAGGAACCTTGTAAAATAGGTTGTTGTAATACTTCAGAAATAGAATGAGTCAGTAGGCCCGTTTTAAAGCTATCAAGCGGGGTCGCTTGGCTCATGCCATCAATGCCTGTACGTAGTTGCTCGAGGGTAATACCTGTTGGAGTATGGCCACTGAGAATAATGGATAGGCTATCAAGTGCAGAAATCGACATATTTTGTAATTCATGTGGAGGTAGCCAGTTTGTCATGTGAACAGGGAATGATATTAGCAAAACGACATAACCCACCATCGCAGGGTTAAAAGGGTTTTGCCCCAATCCACCATAACATTGCTTAGCAATCGTAATAGCAAAAAATGTCCCTAATACGATCATCCACCAAGGTGAGAGCGGAGGTAGGCTGATAGCTAATAATAATGCGGTCACAATGGCGGAATTATCTTTTAGTACAGGAACCACAGGTTGTTGGCGTAAACGAATAGAAACTGCTTCTGTGATAACCGCTGTTAGCACCGCTAAAATAATTTGGTATAAGGTGCCAACGCCAAAGAAATAAACTTGAGCAGCAATACCCGGTATTGCTGCTAAAAGTACCCAAAGCATCACTAAACTGGTGCTTTGATTGTTATGAGTAAATGGTGCGCTAGCAATTTTTAAACGGCGATTTTTCGCATCAATTGGCCTAAATTTCATCTCGTTATCACTTACTCTGTAGTCGTTTGTTCATGTTGTTTTTGTGCTTGCTTTGCTTTTACTCGCGCGATCGCAGCGGCAACGGCAACTTTTCGAGGGTCGGTTTCCTCTTCAATGGGTTGTTCAGCGGCGGGTGTAAGCTCTTCTTGTGCGAGTTGTTCTGCTTGAGCTGCTTTTTTGGCTTTCGCTCGTGCAATGGCGGCCGCGACAGCCGCTTTACGTGGGTCAACCTCAGCGTCAGTGACCGTTTCAGCAACTGGCTCAGTTGCAGATTGCGCTTGTGCGGCTTTTTTGGCCTTCGCTCGTGCAATGGCAGCTGCGACAGCCGCTTTACGTGGGTCAACCTCAGCGTTAGTGACCGTTTCAGCAACTGGCTCAGTTGCAGATTGCGCTTGTGCGGCTTTTTTGGCCTTCGCTCGTGCAATGGCAGCTGCGACAGCTGCTTTGCGAGGATCATCCGTGGCCTCTATATCAGTAGGTTCTACTGGTGTATTGGCCAGTTTTTCCGCCTGTTTAGCACGTGCTTGTGCTTTACGGGCTTCGCGAGCAGCAATCACAGCACTATTGTCTGGTAATTCACCGGAAACAATCTTAATTGGTTCGGTTGTCGCACTTTGTTTGGCTTTAACCCGGGCTAAAGCTGCATTAACGGCATCTTTATCAGCGCTATCTACCTGTACAGCAGCTTTTTTATGACGTTCTTCCCGCGCTTGCTTATCACGTTCCATACGCAACTGTTTTGCTTCAAAACGCAATTTTGCTTCAGCGGCACGGCGCTCTTCTTGAGCTATTTCACGAATTTCTGCTTTTTCTTGACGATAATATTGCACTAGCGGAATATTACTTGGGCACACATAAGCACATGCACCACACTCTATGCAGTCAAATAAATTATGTTTTTGCGCTTTTTCGTGTTCATCTCCTTTACTGAACCAGTAAAGTTGCTGAGGAAGTAACCCGGCTGGGCAGGCATCGACACACAACCCACAACGAATACACGCTTCTTCTAGTGCTTTAGGTCCCATTTCTTCCATTGTGGGAACCAGTAAACAGTTACAAATTTTTACGACAGGGACATTCAGGTCGGGTAGGGTAAAGCCCATTAAAGGCCCCCCCATAATCACCATTTGTTCTGGCTCTGGGTTAAAACCTGATTGCTGTAATAGATGTTTAACCGGAGTGCCTAAACGCGCCCAAAAATTACCCGGTTTACTGATGGCTTCACCAGTAACGGTTACCACACGCTCAATCAATGGCTGGCCATCAACAACCGCGCGTTTAATGGCGACGACAGTACCGACGTTTTGCATCAACACACCAATTTGTGAAGAACGCGCACCGGATGGCACTTCTTTTCCCGTCAAAATTTTTGTCAGCTGTTTGGCACCACCTGATGGGTATTTTGTTGGTATAACTCGGATGAATATTTGTTTGTCTTGCGAGGTGACAGCATCTTTTAGGGCACGGATAGCCTCGGGTTTATTGTCTTCAATACCAATTAATATTTGGTCAGGGTTCAATAAATGCTGTAAAACACGACAGCCTTCAATGACTTCCTGTGCGTGTTCTTGCATTAACCTATCATCAGCTGTGATATAAGGCTCACATTCAGCTGCATTAATGATTAATGTTTTAATCGCATCTTGACCACCGGCCAATTTTGATGCGGTTGGGAAACCTGCACCACCGAGGCCGGCTATCCCAGCTTGTTCAATTTTTTGCAGTAATTCAGCACGGGTTAGTTGAACGTAATTAGGCTCTGGGGACAAAGTACACCATGTATCATGGCCATCGGCTGCAATACGCACACACAATTCTTTTAAGCCTGAAGGGTGTGCCGTTACCATAGGTTCAATTGCAGTGATCACCCCTGAAGTTGATGCATGAACAGGTACAGTACGCCCAAGCCCTTTAGTCAATGGCTGGCCTTTTAATACGGAGTCGCCAACCTGAACAATTAGCTCTCCCTCAGGGCCCAAATGTTGTTGTAATGGGATAATCAGCTCATTGGGCACTGATGCAATACGCATCGGTGTTTGGCTAGATTGTAGCTTCATTTCAGGCGGATGGATCCCACCTTTAAAATCCCAAATATTATCTTTTTTCAACCAATTAAAGAGCTTAAGCATGAGTTTCACCTCTTGCTTTAGTGACAAGCTGTTCATTGGGTTCAACACTAATATTTTTTACTGGGATAGTGTTTAAATCCCATTTCCAATTGGCTGTAGTCGTTTTCACAGGAACAAGCTCAATACAATCTGTAGGACAAGGGGCGACGCATAAGTCGCAGCCTGTGCACAAGTCTTCAATCACAGTATGCATGGCGCGGGTTGCGCCAACAATGGCATCAACAGGGCAAGCTTGAATGCATTTAGTACAACCAATGCAGTTTTCTTCGTCGATAATAGCCACTTTACGAACGGGGTTTTGCGCGGCTTCATCGCCATCAATCGGCTGAGGGTCGACATTAAGCAACTCAGCGATTTTTAGCATGACTTGCTCGCCACCAGGGGCGCATTTGTTGATCATTTCCCCATTATTTGCAACCGCTTCGGCGTAAGGGCGACAGCCAGGATAACTGCATTGACCGCACTGGCTTTGAGGCAATATTGCTTCAACTTGTTCGACAATAGGGTCTGCTTCAACTTTAAAGCGTAATGAGGCGTAACCTAACATCAGCCCAAATATCAGGCCAAAAACGGCTAATATACCGATAGCAATCCATACAGACATCATTAGAATTTCACCAAACCACTAAAGCCCATAAACGCGAGAGACATTAAGCCAGCTGTAATTAACCCAATTGATGACCCTTTAAAAGGGGCAGGAACATTGGCAACAGCTAAACGTTCGCGAATAGCGGCAAATAAAACCATAACTAATGAAAAACCCACAGCAGCGCCAAAACCGTACACGGCAGACTGCATAAAAGTATGAGACATATTAATATTTAATAAGGCAACACCAAGAACCGCACAGTTGGTGGTAATTAAAGGCAGAAAAATACCGAGTAAACGGTAAAGCGTTGGGCTCGTTTTCCTGACTACCATTTCAGTAAACTGTACAACAACAGCAATCGCTAAAATAAAGCTTAGCGTCCGCAGATAGACAAGATCGAGAGGAATAAGGACAAGTGTGTCAATCAACCAAGAACTGATTGATGCTAATGTCATAACAAACGTCGTTGCTAAGCCCATTCCAATGGCCGGTTCGAGTTTTTTTGAGACGCCCATAAAAGGGCATAAGCCAAGGAATTTAACGAGAACGAAGTTGTTAACCAGCACTGTTCCAACAAAGAGTAATAGATAATCAGTCATGCTATTGCCTGAAATGAAAAAAGAACAAAAACTGGCCGAAGCCAGTTAAACTATCATTATGATATCAAGCAATTTATGTGATGCTTATCGATCTTGTGTGAAAGTCATTTTCACACGTTGAGAGCGTTTTAGATAAGGGACAAAGAAACCCGCGCCAATTAAAGGCCATGCTAAGACCTGCAAAGCGGTTTCATCGTCAATAGGTGAAAATGCGAAGGTTTTTATACCTAATAATAACAAAATGAGTAGCCAAATAATAAAACGGCGGGGGAAATGCTTTGAGCGGGAAAACATCAGTTGCAGTACATGAATACTGAAAATAGTCATCCCAACAGCGATGGCAAATGACAGATACCAAGCGGCAGGAATAAAACTTGTCCAATGATCAACAGTCGTGACAATCTCATAAAATTTAATGCAATACATAACAGTCATACTGCAAACAGCTAAAAAGGTTAATAACAAATAGATCGCTGGAACTAATAGCCAGCCAGTGATGCGGTTAGCGTCATAAACTGAAGTCATAATTAATCAAACCATTTTGGCAAATTCGCTGGACAATCTACAATCCTATCATAGATTTATTTGCCATTTCATTCCTTCTGATGGTACTTTTTATCTCTACCTGAGTTTATCGTTGTATGAGGTCTAAATGTCTAAACCAATTAAAGTCGCGATCATCGGATATGGCTATGCCAGTAAAACATTTCATGCTCCCTTCCTTGGTATTTTAGAAGGGTATGATTTAACAACGATTTCTAGCAGTGACCCGAGTAAGGTTAAGGCAGATTGGCCAAATATTCATGTTGCCGCCTCTCCGGAAGCTGTTTTTGCTGATAAAGATATCGAACTAGTCGTTATTCCTACGCCTAATGATACTCACTTTCCTCTTGCTCAAGCGGCATTAGCAGCAGGGAAGCACGTCGTTGTCGATAAACCATTTACATTAGATGTCTCACAAGCAGAACAATTAAAACAACAAGCGGAGCAAGCAGGAAAATTATTGTCGGTTTATCATAACCGCCGATGGGATTCAGGTTTTTTAACAGTTAAAAAAATATTAGAAGAAGGTAATCTAGGCGATATTAAATATTATGAATCACATTTTGACCGTTATCGCCCGTTAGTTAGGCAACGTTGGCGTGAAGCTGATATTCCTGGAGCAGGTATTTGGTACGACTTAGGGCCGCACTTGTTGGATCAAGTCCTGCAGTATTTTGGTAGGCCTTTAGGGATCAACGTTGATCTTGCCATGATCCGCCCTAATGCACAGGCAGTGGATTACTTTCATGCCGTTTTGCAATATGCAGATAAGAAGGTTGTATTGCATGCAACAACATTAGCTGCTGCACCAACACCGATATATGTTATTCATGGAATGAATGGTAGCTATGTTAAATATGGTTTAGATACCCAAGAAGACTGTTTAAAAGCTGGCAAACGACCAGAAGGGGCTGATTGGGGAGTTGATACCAATATGGGTAACGTGACGTTGTCACAAGGTGATGAGCTTATAACACAATCGTGGCCAAACCAACATGGTAATTATGGTGGTTATTATCAAGGGATATATGATGCGATTCGCCATGGTAAACCAAACCCCGTCACACCGAGTGAAGCAATAGATATTATGAAGCTTATTGAAGCAGGTATACGTTCGGCAAAAGAAAAACGCACAATCGAAGCAATATTTTAACGTCATTAACGCACACTATAAGGCCAGTTAACATAACTGGCTTTTATTATGGATAATCGAATGAATTTGCTAGCTAAACTGAGAATCGACCCATTTTTACTTATCATGATTGGCGTTGTCATTCTAGCCAGCCTTTTTCCTTGTGAAGGCGATATAAAAACGGGGTTTCAATATTTAACTACTGCTGCAATTGCATTATTGTTCTTTATGCATGGGGCTAAGTTATCTCGTGAATCAATAATGGCAGGAATAGGGCATTGGCGTCTCCACCTCTTGGTTTTTGCGAGTACATTTATTGTATTTCCTATCGTAGGCTTAGGACTTGCGGTGATTGTACCTAAATGGATGTCACCTACAGTATATATGGGGTTTTTATACCTGTGTGCTTTACCTGCAACTGTACAATCAGCAATTGCTTTCACCTCGGTGGCCGGGGGAAATATTGCCGCGGCTATTTGTAGTGCATCAGCGTCAAGCATTCTTGGGGTTTTTCTTTCACCAATCTTAGTTGGTTTATTGATGGATGCTGATGGCAGCCAAGCCATGGATACGCTCAATGCAATAGGGTCTATTTTAATGCAATTGATGCTGCCATTTGTTGTGGGGCATTTGTCTCGACCATTGATTGCCAATTGGATAAACCGGAATAGAAAATTAGTTAATATGACTGACCGGTCTTCAATATTATTGGTTGTTTATGTGGCATTTAGTGAAGCGGTTGTCGAGGGGATTTGGCAGAAAATAGACGCATTTTCACTCTTTATGATTGTGGTTGTCACTTGCGTTATTTTATTTATTATCATTGTATTCAATACATTGGCTGCACGGTTGCTAGGTTTTAGCAAAGAAGATGAGATTACTATCGTGTTTTGTGGCTCGAAAAAGAGCCTAGCTAACGGAGTCCCAATGGCGAACGTCTTGTTTCCTGCTGCGACAGTAGGGGTCATCTTATTGCCACTGATGATTTTCCATCAAATACAACTTATGGTCAGTGCTGTACTTGCACAGCGTTATGCTAAACGATTATCGACCAAATAAGCACAAATATTGAGGGGATTAGTAACCCCTCATGTTTTTTGCTGTTTATTTATAAGGGTACTTATTTAGTTACAACATACAATAGAGCTTTATAATTGATACATTAACAACAGTGTTTATACGTTAAGTATAAAAAAGCTAACTAGAGGGGGAAATGATTGGTTAATGATGACGGTCTATTGGTGTGTAAAGAGATGTGAAATGTTTGAGAGAGTTATCAGGGTTATAATAAATACCCTGATAACATTTAAATTAACGGGTAGCGGCTTTATGTAAGAGCGCTTTTTTCTCACTTTCAGATAAAAATGCCATACTTAGGCCATTACGTTGCGCTTGTTCTATTTCTGCTGAAGTTAAACCTGCTTGCGGGGCTGCAACTTCATACTCATAGCGTAACTCAATACCTTGAACTGCTGGGTCATCTGTATTAATTGAAGCCAATACACCTTGTTGCAAAAAGGTTTTTAATGGGTGTTGAGCAAGGGATGGCACAGTGCTTGTTTGAATATTTGATGTTAAACAGCTTTCCATACCAATTTGATGTTTTACTAAATATTCAATTAAAGCAGGGTCTTCTATTGCCTTTACACCATGGCCAATTCGTTGTGCACCTAATACATTGATAGCATGCCAAATACTGTTCGCTCCAGCCGCTTCACCTGCATGAACAGTGATATTTAACCCTGTATCTCTAGCTTTGATAAAGTGTGACTCAAATAACTCTCCAGGGAAACCTAGTTCATCTCCAGCTAAATCTAAAGCACATAAGTGATGACGATGAGCTAATAGTCCTTGTAATTCAGTTGTACAGGCTTGTTGGCCAAAAGTACGGCTCAAAATTCCAATTAAATTAATTTTAATGTCGAATTGTTGGCACCCAGCACGCACGCCATCAATAATAGCTTCAACGACACCTTCTACAGGTAGCTGGTGTTTCATGGCCATATAGTATGGAGAGAAGCGTAGCTCTGCGTAATCGATACCAGCATTAAAAGCATCTTCGACATTTTCAAATGCCACACGGCGGCATGCTTCTAAATCTGCTAAAACAGCGACTCCCCAATCGAGTTTTGCTAAGAAACCGACTAAATCAGCTTCTTGTCCTATAATTTGGACGTGAGGGCGCAAAGCTTCAAGTTCTGTCGCTGGTAATTGAATGTGATGCTGTTCTGCTAAGGAAAGAATCGTTTCTGGGCGGATATTGCCATCAAGGTGGCGGTGTAAATCGGTTAAAGGTAAATGTGTTTTAATCACGGAATGATCCTTTATCTATTTTCTATCCTCATTTTGGCTTTTATTTTTCCAAATGCAATTCCAAATCACGAAAAATGTGAAACGTGATCAATAATTACATTTTAAGTGTGATGTATCTCACACTTAAATGGGTGTCAAATAAAAAAGCCAGCTATATGGGTTCACTTCATATTAACTGGCTTTTGTGACTAAATTGTATCGATTAGATTAATTAGTTAGCTGGCGCTGCATCTTGTGGTGCTAATTCAGGCTCAATTTCCATTTCTGGTGCTGGTTCTGCATCTGGAGCAGGTACAGCTTCATATTCTAATGCATCTTCTGGGTTAGACATCACTTTCATCTTAGTGAGGAACTCAGCTAAGGTATATTTGTCATTATTGAATGTCAGGTCATTACCTGCAAATTTGATAGTCATAGTTAAATCATTTTCGCTATCAATCATCCAAGGTGATTTTTTCTGTTTAGCTTTTTCAGCACGTTCTTCATCTGTCATAAACATTTCTTCAAATGGAGAAGAGAACATATCTGAAGTCAGCATTTGCTGAACACCTTCAAATTCAGAAGTAACCATACCTTTCATTTCTTTCTTAGTATCAGCATTAACTGGAACACCTTGATCTAAAATCATTGCTTGAGTCATTGATTCGATCATCATTGGCTTGTTCAGTTTTAAATTGAAATCAAAAGAAGTAATGAGTTGCTTGATAGCTTCATCAACTTTGTTAGACATTGCTAACGCAGTAATTTCATCTTGGTTCCATTTATTAAATGTGATGTTTAGGTCAACTGAACTTTGGCCAGCTTCATTTTTCCAGTAGAAGGGGCTAACAGTGAATACAGGCTTGCTTTTCATTAGCTCTGGCAATGTTGTAGACATCATTTCCATCGCTAAACGCTCTGTTGCTTCAGTTGGGTCACCATTAGCTAAGCCTTGAGCTAATGCTTCATTATATTGTTCAACGAATTTACCTAATGCTTTAGCATCTAATTTTTCAATAGCAACAGTCAGTTCGCCAGAACCTAAGTTTTGCTCTAATGCCTTTAAGTCAGAGATGCTATAAGAAATATTCCCTTTCACATCTTCGCCAGTAATAGAGGTGTCGCTTGAAATTTTGAAATCTTTAAAAGAAAATTTAGTTTCAGGAATGTTGAAATCTGTATCAGCAATAACAAATGACTGGGTTCCAGTGTAGAAGCCATATTGTGATTTTGTTACATTAGAGACTAATTTTAAGCCTTTTAATGTCATAGATTCAGAGTTATCTTTTTTACCAATAACTAAATTATCAGTGACTAAAGTTGCATCAACGGCAGCAAGATCAGAAGTTGTTGATACATCAAACTTAGAACCACTGAAAGATAATGAAACGTCATCTTTCTTATACTCGACAGGGATCAGCTCTAAATTGGTATCAATACTTTTGCTATAGCCAATGACAGCAGAACCATGAATAAATGGTTTACCTTGAGTCGCTTCGAATAATTCTTTTGTCGTCGCGTTGTTAGCTAATTCAATTTGCGTCGCTGCTAATTTTGGTAATAAATTAAACTTAGCGACTTGTGATAATGGGAATGGACCGTGGTCAATATTCGTTTTGAATACAATTGAGTCTTCTGGTGATACTGAATCCGCAGAGGTGATTACGATATCTGCTTTAGATGAAAAAACACCTTTTTCATAATTTTCTACTTTAAAATTCAAACCTGACTCAGGCACATTTACAGCAAAAAAATCGTTGGTTTTGAGAATTACTCTATCAAGTTCATCTTTTACTTTAGAACCTGTATACCATGAAGCTCCAGTCCACACTGCCCCCAGAGCAACAATAACACCAACCGCGACTAATGACTTTTTCATTATAAACATCCATCCTTTCAGCACGTTATTGCCGTACTTATAAATTTATAAAAGTTTTATATAATCGTCTTCATACAATGAAGACGGTTAAATACAGAATATGACACTATTTGTTAAATACCCGGGCTAGTTTGCCACTGCCATTGATGGTTATGCTTTTCTCATAAGCAGGTAAGAAAACAGATTCACCTGAATTAATGCATATTTCATCATTACTTGAATGTAAAACTAACTGGCCTTCAATACAGAACAAAATTGAGGCACTATTGTTAGATAGCGCAACTTCCGAGTGGGTTATAGAATATATATTAAATGCAAAATCTTCTACTGGAATATTATATTTCCAGATATTTCCAGATTTTTCGGGAATACTTAATAAATCCTTTGCAAACGTAGGCTTAAAGTCAATGTTAGCAATCAGCTCTGGGATATCTATGTGCTTATTTGTTAACCCAGCACGCAGTACATTATCTGAGTTTGCCATCACCTCTAACCCAACACCTTCTAGATATGCATGTGGCGTTCTGGCATATAAAAACATCGCTTCACCAGGTTCTAATTCAACGATGTTAAGAAGAAGAGGGGTAAATAGCCCATTATCTTCAGGATATAGGCTAACCATTTGCTTTATTGAGTTCCATGGCTCGCCTTGTCGGCTGTTTAAAGCGGCTTTCAATACGCCAAGTGCTAAATCTTTTTGTTCACCTGTTAAATTAAGAATTTGTGCAAATAAACGAGATAACTTTTCTTTTGTTGGGTCTTGAACAAATAATTGGATATCAGGATGTGCAGCTGAAACAAAATCCAGTAATTGCGCGATTTCATTCAGTGGGCGAAACGCGTTCATTGCCTTAAAAGGTGTTAACGCAAAGATTAATTCAGGTTTATGGTTGTCATCTTTATAATTGCGTATTGGGGAATCTAGTGGGATGCCAGCCGAATTTTCTTTAGCAAAACCAACTTCAGCATAAGTTTTGTTTGGATGTACTTGAACAGACAACGGTTGAGCAGCACATAACACTTTAAATAAATAAGGTAAACGATGATAAGTTTGTGCGACATGCTGACCTAAGTAGGCTTCAGGATCACTTTCAATTAAGGCGTTAAGTGGAATACTTTGATTTTTTTCCGCATCGAGAACTTCGGAGCTTGCTTTTGGATGAGCACCCATCCAAAGTTCAGCCATAGGTAAGCTACCAGGGTTTGAAATCCCATATAACTTAGTCAGGGCCGTTTTACTGCCCCAGTCATAGTTTTGGACTTTGTTTATCATTTTAAGCATAGCAAAATTCTCTTTTTCATAAAAATCAACTGATTTCCTTTTCACTACAATACAATAAGCTCGACCAAGTCTCATAAATGAAATTCAATTTGTGGCATTATACTGCTCGGTTATTTGCTTACCTGCAAGCAGATGATTCTAAAATCAATTATTCTGTGTATGTACCTAAGGAGATAGTAATGGCAGCCACTCGCATTGAAAAAGACTCAATGGGACCAATTGAAGTACCTGCTGACCAATTGTGGGGCGCGCAAACGCAGCGTTCTTTAGAACATTTCCGTATATCTGTAGAAAAAATGCCTGTTGCGTTAATTCACGCACTCGCTATCACTAAAAAAGCCGCTGCTAGTGTTAATATGGATCTTGGATTATTAGCTAAAGAGCGCGGCGATGCAATCATTGCTGCTGCTGACGAAGTTTTAGCTGGTAAACATCCAACGGAATTTCCTCTAGCTATTTGGCAAACCGGTTCTGGTACGCAAAGTAACATGAACATGAACGAGGTTTTAGCTAACCGTGGTAGCGAAATTCTCGGTGGTCAACGTGGTAATGATCGTCTTATTCACCCTAATGATGATGTGAATAAAAGTCAAAGTTCAAATGATGTTTTCCCAACGGCAATGCACGTTGCTGCGGTCGTCGCAATCCGCGAACATCTTCTCCCTGAACTGAAAATTTTGCATCAAACATTAGATGCAAAAGCGAAAGAATTTAAAGATATTGTAAAAATCGGTCGTACTCACTTGCAAGATGCAACCCCGTTGACGCTAGGCCAAGAAATTTCAGGTTGGGCTGCAATGTTAGCGCATAATGAAAAACACATTGAAAATTCTGTTCCTCATGTGTGTGAATTAGCGCTAGGTGGTACAGCAGTAGGGACTGGTTTAAATACGCATCCTGAATATGCGGTACGTGTTGCGAAAAAAATCGCAGAATTAACTGGCCAACCTTTTGTTACTGCACCTAATAAATTTGAAGCATTAGCAACTTGCGATAGCCTTGTACATGCACATGGTGCTTTAAAGGGCTTAGCTGCCTCTTTAATGAAAATTGCCAATGATGTTAGGTGGTTAGCATCTGGTCCTCGCTGCGGTATTGGTGAAATATCTATCCCAGAAAATGAGCCAGGCAGTTCAATCATGCCAGGTAAAGTAAACCCGACACAGTGTGAAGCACTGACTATGTTATGTGCACAAGTTATGGGGAATGATGTTGCTGTTAACATTGGTGGGGCATCCGGTAATTTTGAGCTGAATGTATTCCGCCCAATGCTAATTGATAATTTCTTACAGTCTGTTCGCTTATTAGCTGATGGTATGCGTAGCTTTAATGAGCATTGTGCGATTGGAATTGAACCAAATCGTGAGCGTATTGAAAAATTACTTCATGAATCGCTAATGTTAGTGACAGCTTTAAATACTCATATTGGGTACGATAAAGCCGCAGAAATCGCTAAAAAAGCGCATAAAGAAGGACTGACGCTGAAAGAATCCGCATTGAAATTAAACTATTTAACAGAAGAACAGTTCAATGATTGGGTTCGTCCAGAAGATATGGTTGGCAGCATGAAATCTTAAGCTAGCTTATTAAACTGGTTTTATATAACACCCATACTGTTTTACAGATGGGTGTTTTTTTAGCGTTCAATATACAAATTTAAACGTGGTATTAATAGTTCAACTGCTTTTGCTTTGGGCCGATTACGGATAGCAATGTTATTGGCATGGTAATCGGGAAGTTCACCGACTTTAATTTCTGACACCACTTTTTCGAGCGCAAAAACAAATAACGGAGTTGCACAAGCAAACTGAGTTTGTTTCTGTTGTTCTTTATCCCACACACGAGCGATTGGCTGAACTTTGACTGGGCGCTGAGTTTTCAAAACTGCATTGTGAGGTAGGGAGTCAATTAAGCGAATTTCATTTTCCAATTGTAAGCGCCAGTGTTCTCTCGGTAAATGAATAGGGCAGCGGCCACTTTCTAAACTTGCTTGCAAGCGGTCTAGCATTGCTTCTTTTGTGACTTTATTGATAACTTTTTTATTCGCCCAGCCAAAATTTATCGTATCGACATCAATCAATGAGGTGAGGGTTCGGTAGGTATTCAATGTAAGCAGACCATGTAAACTATCACGGATAAATTCGAATCGATGAGGTTCGTTAACTTGCGTAACAATCTCTTTTATTCGAATTTTTAATGCATTGACCTTTAAAATTAAGGAATTAAAGTCACGATAAGTTTGCACATTAGTTTGTATACATATAACACCCGGTAAACGGATAGCGGCTTTGTTGCTGACCTCATCAGGTTTGTCTTGTAAAAACAATAGGTTAATTAACTTCATTGTTTCACTTATTGCATCATAGCCAACTAATGTTTGTACTGGGACTTGTTCTATCTTGTTATTCTCTTCACCTTTAATTACTGAGGGTAACTGGAAGACATGCGCTGTAAATGGAACTTGTTTTGATTGTTCTAATAACAAGAGGCTAAATTGGTTTATTTGTGATTCCAATTCATTGAACGTATTAATTAAATCTTGTTTTTTCATAATTTAGTTACAACATTCAAGAGGGTAATAAACAATAAATAACATAAACTCTCGTGTTTATCTATAAGAAAATCAGAGTCAAAAAGGGCAAGTGGGGGTATTTTAACACTTGCCCCTTTCTTATATAAGCTTTCCTTTGACGTTAATTTATTTCTGTATCAATAACTTGATAAAACGCATTTTGCGTATCATCTATCGTCCAAATGGCTAAAATGACATGGTAACCTTTTTGATTTTTTGGCAATACACACTTGTGCTCAACAGTCTCTTCTGGAAACTCTACGCGTTCAAATTTACAAAATGGCGTTAGTGTAAATTGATTACGAGATAGCAAGGCGTTTGGCTGCCAGTCTGGCTTAGTTATGAAATATTCCCATTTTGTCGTTTTATGTTTTGCCGTGATGCGCCATTTAAACCTAACATCAGGTGAATTTAAGATAACCCGTTGCCATCGATTCGCAGTTTGTATGTCTAAGGGAGAAAAAGCAGCAATACCGGCGCTAGCAATTTTTCCATCAACTGGGCCATATTGAGGAAAACCTTTTTGGCCTTCAATAGATTGCGGTTCATATTGCACCGCTCCGCAGTGGGTATTTACCCCTTGCTTGCAGTAATATGAACGACTTTCAGGGGATTCGACATAGCCATGGGACCAAACAAAAGAACTACAGCATAGGAGTAATGGGGCAATTAAAAATGGTTTTATAG
Organism: Providencia sp. CIM-Carb-044; assembly: GCF_033901115.1. Classification (NCBI taxonomy): domain Bacteria; kingdom Pseudomonadati; phylum Pseudomonadota; class Gammaproteobacteria; order Enterobacterales; family Morganellaceae; genus Providencia; species Providencia sp. CIM-Carb-044. The sequence goes on along the minus strand of NZ_JAXADV010000002.1, from coordinate 295,458 downwards.
AGAATGGTTTCATTGGGTTTCCTCGTAATTAATAGACTTTTTTATCATCTACTAATCACGAGAAGGTATGGTAGTTTAACCTTTATTAGTTCCTAATCTACTGGTTATAACAAATTGATTTCAAACGGTAAGCAATGACTATGCCGATAAATAATATTCCAGCAATAAATAGCGCAACGCCATTCCAGCCAAAGTGTTGCCAAAATAAGCCACCAACCGTACCTGCAATACTTGACCCAGCGTAATAACTAAATAAATACAGAGAAGACGCTTGTCCACGTGCTCGTTTAGCTCTGCGTCCCACCCAGCTACTCGCTACAGAGTGCGCTGCAAAAAAGCCCGTTGTTAGTATTGTCATTCCTAGCAGCACTAACCAAACATTTGAATATAGTGTGATTAAAATACCAACTAACATCATAGTAATAGACGCTATGAGCACTCGTCCAAGTCCATACTTGTGAATTAAACTTCCCGTTTTAGTCGCACTGTAAGTCCCTGTTAAATAAATAACGGATAACAAGCCAACAGTAGACTGAGAAAAAGAGTAAGGCGCTTCAAGTAAACGATATCCAATGTAGTTATACATTGTGACAAAACCACCCATCAAAACAAAGCCTTCAATAAATAGAAAAGGTAAGCCTTTGTCTCTAAAGTGTAGATGCAAATTAACCCATAGATTCTTAGGTTTTAAAGAACTCGCACGAAAATGCTGAGAAGGGGGCAATAAGCGCCAAAAACCAATAGCCGCGATCAAAGCTAACGAACCTAAAATCACAACGGCAACACGCCATGAATAAAAATCAGCAATCACTCCCGTCACCAAACGGCCGCTCATTCCACCCAATGAATTACCACTAATATATAACCCCATGGATAACGCAACATAACTTGGATGGATCTCTTCACTCAAATAAGTCATAGCGACAGCAGCAACGCCACTTAACGATAAACCAACTAATGCCCTCGCAATTAAGATCCCTTGCCAACTCTGCATGACTGAACTGAGCAGAGTAAATAGTGCAGCACAAGCCAATGCAATAACCATCACATTTTTGCGACCTATTGCATCTGAAATTGGCCCGGTAATCAGTAAACCTAATGCCATCAAGCCAGTACTCAGTGATAATGATAAGCTTGCAGTTGCAGGGGAAATATTAAAATCCTCTGACAGCATAGGTAATATTGGCTGAACAAAATATAGCAAAGCGAATGTGGCAAAGCCCACCGTAAAAAAAGATAAGGTTACACGTAAATACAGCGCATCATCTCTTTGTATATAATGTTTTTTGGGTGTGGTATTTCCCTGCAAGGGTGTTCTTATTCCTTCATTAGGCCGCTCAGATGTGAGGCTATTTTGTGAGTGTTCCATGTTTATTCCTTGTCATACCAACACGTTTGATTTCGATCAAAGAATAGAAACTTTCTAGTTTTTTGTCTAATATATTAATTATTAATAATAATACTTTAAACATATTAATGGGTATTAACCAAAAGATGAGTATAGAACTTAGACATCTTCGATACTTTATTGCTGTCGCTGAAGAGCTTCATTTTGGCAAGGCAGCTGAACGTCTGCATATTTCACAGCCCCCTTTAAGCCAGCAAATACAAATGCTTGAAGAGAAAGTTAATGCAAAATTGTTAGAAAGGAATAATCGAAACGTTGCGTTAACGCCCGCGGGGGCAATGTTCTTAAAAGAGGCATATCAAATTTTAGCTCAAGTCGATGCGGCTGCGACAAAAGCAGCTCGCATGGAAAAAGGCGAACTTGGGGAGTTATCTATTGGATTTACGTCAACTACGCCATTTATGCACAAAGTTACCATGAGTTTACGGCAGTATCGGGAAGCTTACCCTGAAGTCTCTATTCATATGCATCAGATGAATACCAAACAACAGATAGCGCCATTAATTACGGGGCGAATTGATATTGGTATTATGAGAAATACAGTGTTACCAGAACAATTGGATTACCAACTATTATTTAAAGAACCATTTATGGTTGCCGTCTATGAAGGCCATCCATTATTAGAATTTATTGATGTTGGTGTTGATATTCAACAACTTGCTGATTATCCATTCATTTTCTTTGAACGTGATGTTGGTACCGCACTATATGATGAAATAAATCAATTGTTAACATCTGCGGGAGTGGTACCCACCATTTCTCAAGAAGCGGGGGAAGCCATGACCATTTTAGGATTAGTTTCCGCGGGAATGGGAATTTCTGTGATAACAGAATCCTTCACACGAATGAAAATTGATGGTGTAAAATACTTAAAACTCACTAATATTAATGCTTCATCTGAAGTTTGGTTAGTCTACAATACTCGTAGAACGTTACCTGCCGTAGCCAAAAAATTAACAAATCTTTTGATGGCCAACATTGTTGGCAACCAAGAGTGAGCTAGTTCACATTTTCAATGTAAACGAAATCATTCATACACAGATTAAGGCATAATAACTCATTGCTTTATAAAGGAATTGAATTATTACCATGGTGAATCAAACTGGTCACATTGACCAAATCAAACAGTTAAATACGGGTATTGTATATCGTATCATTGATCAACATGGTCCAATTTCGCGTATTGCCTTGTCAAAACAGGCTCAGCTTGCGCCTGCCAGTATCACTAAAATTACACGTGAACTTATGGATGCTCACTTAATCAAAGAGTTAGAGTTTCCAGTGCTTGGTTTACGTGGGCGTCCAGCAGTAGGGCTGGTAATTGAAAGTGAAGGGTGGCAATTTCTAGCGATCCGTATTGAAGGCCAGAAACTGATTATTTCCTTGAAAGAAATTAACGCAGTTACCTTGGCTCAAACAGAATATCCATTCACACCGTTAGGCAATAGTGAATTCATGGATTCGCTTACTGAATTAATCAGTCAATTTTTTGCTAGCCATCAAAAAATATTAGAAAGAGTCACTGCAATTAGCATTCTTATTGATGGTATATTAGATCCTCATACAGGTGTTATTTATCAGCATCCATCTTTTAAAATCCACCAACTGGCCATAGCGGAATCTCTTACCAAGCAAACCGGTTTACCTGTTTATTTACACCCTCCTGTGGATGCTTTAGCGTTAATGGATCATTTCTCTCATCAAGAGAAAAGAAAAGAAAAAAATATTATTTACTTACAGCTACAAGATGTTGTTAATGTCATGGTGCTAAGCCATGGAACAACATTAGATACAAATACCCATCGGCCTATTTTATTCGGCCATACCCAATGTGAACCTTGTAACCATAACTTTTGCTATTGTGGTAGCGATGGTTGCTTAGAAACCCAAACTTCTATTCCTGCAATATTACACCTAGCTGAAAGTTTGCTAATAAACTACCCTGATTCGCATTTTCATCAGAAAAATATCTCAATTGATAACATTTGCTCTGGAGCAATATCAAACGATAGCCTTTGTGTTTATCTTATTAATCAGGTTGCTCAACGGTTGGCAAAACCATTAGGATTGATGGTGAATTTATTGGGGAGCGAGCTAATTTTGGTAAACTCCCCATTGAATCAAGATTCTGAGTTATTTTTAGAATGTTTACATAATCATATAAACAAACATACGATCCCTCTATATTCATCTAATTTAGTAATAGAAAAATCCATATTTACCGTTAAGGATAGTGAAACGTCATTAATACAGAGAGCGTTATATGATGGTTCTCTACTACTACAACTATTACAAGGCTAAAACAATTCGATAATATTTATACTATCGTACACAAAATTGAGCTAACGCAAACTTCTCACTTACCCATTCCAATAAACTGAATCCATATCATTTTTGCAGCTTATTGCTGTATAAGTCTGTCACTTCAGGATAGAAAAAGACCATGATCAATCTATTTGTTACCGGGACAGATACAGATGTCGGGAAGACAGTATCGACGCTTGCCATCCTGCAAGCACTAAATAGCCAAGGAATTAAAGCCGTGGGCTATAAACCTATTGCGGATCAATGCATTGATACCCCTGAAGGAATCAGAAATAAAGATGCATTGCTAATCCACAGTGTTTCTCAAGACCTTGTTTCCTATGATGAAGTTAATCCTGTACGTATCACAGATAATTACAGTCATGAAAATAGCATTGATTTTAATAAAATAAAGCATGGGTTAGACCATTTACATCATCAATGCGATATGGTTGTTATCGAAGGTAATGGGGGATGGCGCTATCTACTTGATGATAATACTTTTTATGCGGACTGGTTAAAAGATCAGCCGGTCGGTGTTATCTTAGTCGTCGGTATTCAACATGGCTGTGTTAATCATGCATTATTAACCGCTGATGCAATTCGAGCCGATGGGTTACCATTAATAGGTTGGATGGCAAACCGCATCAACCCAGGGTTGGCACACTACGCCCAAATAATTGACCGGTTGCAACATCATATTAAGGCTCCATTAATTGGAGAAATTCCATATTTATTGCGCCCTGAAGAAAAAGAGTTAGGGCATTACCTCAATACAGATAAACTGCAAGAACTTATCGCTATTCCTAACTAATTGCTTAATAAGCAATAAAGAAAAAGGGCGCCATCATCAAATAGCGCCCTTGATTCTATCTAAATTGTAACCTAGTGACGAGTATAAATGATTTTATAAGAATCATTTTGGCAGTGCCCGACAACTTGGCCTTTAGACGAGTCAACTTCATCATTAGGCACTGCAACCAAACTAAAGTTATCAGCAGGAACGCCATTATTGATAATCTTTTGTTTGATTTCCTCAATCACACTTTCACATGAAGCTTGGGCAAAAACTGGCACTAGCACCAGTGCAAATAAGGGTAACAACAATTTCTTTTTCATCTTCTCTCCTTGATCAACAGCTCCATAAGACAACCTATTATAAGGTTATGGATTATTAATTGGACGGCCATTACTTACATCAAGGCAACGTTTAGTGCTCGGTTCCCAGTAAGCATTTAGATTGAGGCTTTTTTCGCATTTATCTTTTGCATCAAAAGCCTGATCTACTTTATCAAACTCTTTTTCGGTACGAGTATTAACCTTTTTGCGCAACATACGGGTATCATCCCATTGTTCCTTTTCTTGACGCGCTTGCTCTTTATTAAGAGAGTCATCGCCTTTGCCCACAGAAACGCAAGTACTGCCTGCAGTGCATGATGTCGTGGATTGTGCCGCAGAAGACGATGTAGCCCAAAGTAAAGGGAGACATAAACAAATCGCAGTTAAGCCAGTTTTCAACATTTTGTGTGAACTCATGTAAATTCCTTACTAAACAGGACCGATAACCTGAGTATAGCTAAAAAAGTGTCAGTGCGTCTGTATAGAATAGTACTAAAAATTAAATCTGTTTATGTACTGTTAAACCTGCAAAAGTTTGGCAAACAGGCATCAATTCTAATGTATTTACATTCATGTGTGCAGGTAATGTGGCAACCCAGTATACCGTTTCCGCGATATCTTCAGGGGTTAGAGCGTCAGCGCCTTGATAAGTACTAGCCGCTTTATCATCATCTCCTTTAAAGCGAATATTTGAGAATTCTGTTCCACCGACTAGGCCTGGTTCAATATCAGTCACTCGGATTTTTTTCCCCTGTAAATCAGCACGCAAACCAAGTGAAAACTGTTTAACAAAGGCTTTGGTTGCACCGTAAACATTGCCACCTTTGTAAGGCCAGCTCGCCGCCGTAGAGCCAATATTAATAATATGGCCATGATTTTCGGCTACCATGTTTTGCAGCACTTCATAAGTCATATTCACTAAACCTTTAGTATTTGTATTAATCATAACGTCCCAATCATCAGGATTGGCGTCAAATGCGGGTTCTAAACCTAACGCTAAACCTGCATTATTCACTAAAACATCGATTTTTTTGAGGTGTGCAGGTAAATTTGCAATCGCATTATGGATGGCTTTTCTATCTTGGATATCTAAAGTTAACGGATAAAATTTATCACCTAACTCTTTATGGAGGGCTTCTAAACGCTCTGTTCTACGTCCTGTACCAATAACAGTGTAATTATGTTTGATAAATCGACGGGCAATTGATTCACCAAAACCAGAAGAAGCACCCGTTACTAAAATAATCATTGAAAACCTCATAGTTGTTATTGTCGTGCTAGCGTGATTTCATTTTAACGCTATCTATTGGGAACCACAAAAATTGTTACAACCCCAATATTTGTTTGTCTTTTGGGTAGCTCAATGTATAACTGAATGAGATTTGCTTTTCTTCATTAGGTTCTAAGGTGATATCCCATGTTATTTCACCGGTGCTTTTGTTGGTGACCGCATTTTATCCTCTATTGCAGACACTTTTATATCGCTATCCTCACTTACTCGTGCTTTTTAGTGAGTAAGGTAGGGCGATTTGGTAATTTAAATTGATACTGTTATTAGACGTTGTAACAAAGTCTGCTATACCTGAATTGATTGTCTTCTTCTTTTCACTAACTGGCTTTTTCGCATCGATAGATAAGACAATTTGGCTTTGTTCGCCAATTGAAGAGGGCATATTTTCCTCAATTTTTGTCTGCAATAACGTGGCTTTTTCTTGCAGTTCAACTAATTCCAGCTGGTGTTTTTGTTGCTCTTGTAAAATATTAGACATCTGCTGACGAATATTTGGGCTGATTCTTCGAGTGTTTGCTTTGTGTTTTCCCCAAAAAAGCGGTGGTCTTTCAATAAACTTAAATTGGATATATTTTTTATTTGAAAAATGCCTATAAATGAAGACATAAGCATTTTATATGGCTGTTATTTAAGACATTGCTTTTGAAAGTATCTTAATATTTATCTTTCTTGTGGGGCTATCTTTCCCAAGAATATCATCTAATTTTACAATGCATGAACGATATTCTTTCTTAATTTCGTTTGGAATGCATCTAAAGCCACCTGCAATATAGTCAGAGATTATGTTTTTGTACTTGTCGTACGTTTTCGTACGGTTGGGTTTCAGGCTCCTTATATGGTATTTTCAGATGATTTATACTTGGTTTTTAATATATTAATTAAAATAACTAATGGTATCAGGTAAGTAGCATGGCTGATTTTTTTAAGGCAATGATAAGCTTAATGTTCTTGGAAATTTTCATGTGGGTGAATATATTTATTTCAGTCTTCATATCAATATCAATATATTTTTCCCTTCAGAATCTTGGTTTCGACAGCGCTGGAACAGCATTAATTTTATTCTTAATATCATTTATAGGATTATTTCACATAAAAAATGTTATTTGTAAAAAACTCAACATAAAAAAAGATAATTAATTTTTTGTTAAGACCTTCAAGCTTTGATTACGCTAAGGTTTCGCTGATGAACTCGCCAACGTGTAGCGGGTTATGCAGATGATGGAAATAACATCGATTTAGAGCCTAAACAAGCCAACACGATTAACCAACCAGAACACTGGATTTTTTCATTTCACACTTAGGTTCGTATAATGCATATTATGTTAAATAGAATATAGTGACTCAATAAATGCCATAACATGGCTTACTCCAAGTACACATCTTCATCCCTATCGGTCCGATAGCCTATTTTAAAAATTGAATAACTTAATCTTCACAAATGTATCCTTGGCATCTAAAACCTTTCCATCTTTACTTACTGGTAATATCAATCCAATTTCTGAATGCGTCTCCTTATCTACTAATATGGAACGTGGCTTATTAGACTCAAAAATAGATAAAAGCGGCTAACAAAATTGTTGCCGCTTGGTCATATAAAAATCTTTAATTCTCTATAAGAAAGTCTTTTCTCATCGGGACAAATATATCTAATATTTCCCCACTTTCTAAACATTCACATTGGTGTTTTTCATTAGATGGAATATAAATAACATCACCACTATTAACTCTATTTTCTATTAAACCAACACGATAATTAAATGAGCCGGATATGATATAACTCATCTGTTCGTGTGGATGTTCGTGAAGTTCACCAATTGTTCCTGTAGTTAATGACACCTTTGCTATCATCATGTTTTCACTACCAAAAAATACCTTCCGTAATGTTCCAGGCGAAATATTCTTGGCATTTATAGTCTTATCGAAAATAAACATTATTTAAAATCCAATATTTTTGTTCTGCGGTTATTTATTTTATATTAACGCACTTGTTCTTCATTGTTTTCGATGGGTACAATTGGCTTAATATCTCTTAACATAATTAAATAAACCAATGCGCCTATAGCACAAGCAATTCCTGAAACAATTAAAGCCCATATAAATGATCCCGTTGCTGCAATAATATACCCTGTTACTATTGGGCCTAATATTCCACCGCAGTTAGATACAGCACTTTGCATGCCACCTAATACTGAAGTCATATTGCGTGGGGCGACATCTCCCGGTAAAGACCAAATAGCAGATGCGGCAAATGCAAGAGCAGCGTAAGATAAACATAATAATGTCATCATTAACGTCACTGATTCAACTAAGCCTGAAAATGCAATACTCGTAGCAATTAACATTCCTCCTACAATCGGGATTTTGCGAGCGAGGCTGACATTATTATATTTGATAAACAAATAGTCAGTAACCCAACCGCCCAACCACTGCCCAGCAATACCACATAGTGGAGGGAGCATTGCTGCAAACCCCATTTCTTCAAGGCTCATCCCCCGCTCCATCATTAAATAAGCAGGAAACCAAGTAATAAAGAAATAGCTACAGGGCTCTCTTTACGCAGCACTTTGAAGTCTTCAATATCATCAGGTCGTAAAGCTTCTTCAAACCAACCTACCTGATATTCAGCTAACATGTGTGAGGTTTGGATTGCCCATTTTAAGCCATTCGGCCAATATGCATCGCTCGCTCCTGCATCAACAAATAGTTGGGAATCTTGCCCTGCTGCATCCCTTGCAGCTTCAACAATTGCGCGGTCTAATTGTTGGTCATTACAGCGGCCAAAAGGTCCCCAACCAATTTTGAATGCTTTAAATCCTAATGACTTATATTCTAGGATCACCTTGTGCATAACATCTGGCTTTTCCATCAGCAACGAACAATAAGGTTGAACTTTTGACCGGTAGTTCCCTCCTAATAGAGTGCTTACTGGTAGCCCTGTTGCTTTACCTAGAATATCCCACAGTGCAATGTCGATCCCACTAATTGTGTGTGTTAGTGTACCTCCACGTCCCATCCAAAAAGTATTTTGTCTTAACTTTTCAGATACTCGCTCCGGCTGTAACGCACTTTCACCAATACATAAAGAAGCTAACACTGGGATAGCAGCTTCAACCAAACGACCATCAGTAAATACACTACCATAGCCTGTAATACCCATTACTGGCAGCCTATTAAAGCGAGAACACTGACTGACGATGTAGTTGACAGATTGGTTGAGGCCGCCACTCGTGGTTATATTTTGCCCGGTGATCGTATTGTTGAAAAAGAAATAGCGGAAAAAATGAACGTAAGCCGCGTTCCTGTTAGAGAAGCTCTTCGCGTTCTCGAAAGCCAAGGTATTGTTATCAATGAGCCTTTTAAAGGCATTCGCATGGCACCCGTTTCTGAAGCACGTCTTGATGAGCTTATAGAGGTAAGAGTTCTATTAGAATTACATGCCGTCAGGCGATTTATTTCTCAGGAAAAACATTTAGATACGCAATGTATTACTGAATTAACAGAATGCATTAATCAAATGACCAAAGCGGCAACACTCGAAGATAGCTATCTTTTTTCTCTAAGCGATGTCCATTTTCATCGTACATTATGTGAACTAAGCGGTAATAAGACATTAACGTCTTTATGGGAAAATGTGGCAAAACAACTCACTATTATTATTGGAATATCAACATTCACTAAGCCAATGGAAGAAATTATCCAAGAACACCATGTGCTATTAGACAAAATTCGTACGGGTGATTTACCGCTATTAGAAAAAGAAATTAAAGAACATATCCGTAATCAAAATAAAAAAGTTAATTTTAATCTAGCCGTCGATAAAAAAAGAGAACAATAGAGCCACCAGCAATAATAGTCGACGACTTTTTTAAGGTCGTTTCATAATTTTTATTGAGCGAGTTTTTTGGCTATATCCTAGCGTATTGTGCGAACCGCCCATCTCCGTATGGTATTTTCCTGTATAATTATCGCCTTCGTAAAAACGGACAATCCAGCCGTCAGGGATAGTATAAGAGGCTATTTTATCTGAGAAATGGTGACGGGAAAGATACGGAATATCGTCAAATACTTCAATATAATCGCCCTTTTGCCAGGATTTAGCGTAAACAATTAGGCTTTCTTCAATATATTGATCACCAAACGATAATTTACTGGTGCTGCATTTCGCATCTTGAGCTTTACAAAAAATACTACCTTGCCCTTGCCCTAATTCACAGCGTCGAGAGGTTTTGTGTCGCGCTGTTTGTTCAGACATTGCAGCTTCTGCATAGAAATTAGAAAAAGGAGATAAAGCGCAAACATGCACAACAACAGAATCATTACGGGATGGTTTCCCATGATAATTAGATTTTGCGACAGTAAAACTACTGAATAACAATAATAATAACGCAATCTTTTTCATTTTTGAGGTCTTTTAATGATTTGAATAGCGTAAAATTACAATTACTTAATGCAAATCACTAGCGGAACACTCTGATTAAAAATTAGCGATACCCTCTTTTATGATTTTGAGAAGACCAACTGTAACTTGCATCGCTGGGAACTAACTTATCTTTTTTCTTTTCTGCACGTAATTTTTTCGTTTGCTTTTCGACTTCTTGAGATATTTCGGTAATGATTTGTTTTCTTACTTTGCTCTGCTCGGAATTTGTTAATTCACGGCCAAGTTTTTTCCTTTCTTGAGCAAGCCTTGTACGCACTTGGATTTTTTGAGTTTCGGTCATTTCTTGAATCGTTAACATCTTCATTGTATTACCCCTTACTCATATTAAAATACCTAACAACAATATATCATTATTAGGCAATAAAACACTAACCATTGTTTTAAGCCTAACATTAATGCCAAGCAATAGGATTAAGAGTATAGTAACCTCATTGCAACTTTAAAGAATCTCGCTGTTATTATGGAATTAACCTCGTCTTCGCAAAATATTCGCCAAATCTTAACTACTGACACACCACTCATCGATGTCAGAGCTCCTATCGAATTTCAACAAGGGTCGATGCCTAATGCGATTAACCTTCCGTTGATGAATGATGATGAACGTGCTGCCGTTGGTACATGCTATAAACAACAAGGTTCTACTAAAGCCGTTGAGTTAGGCCACCAACTTGTCAGTGGTGATATTAAAATTGCGCGGATCACAGCGTGGAAAGAAGCCTGCCAACAAAATACCCATGGTTATATTTGCTGTGCGCGTGGTGGAATGCGCTCCCATATCGTGCAATCGTGGCTAAAAGAGGTGGGAATTGAATACCCTCTTATTAACGGTGGATATAAAGCTTTACGACAAACCGCAATTGATGCCATCAATGAACTGGTCCAGCGCCCTATCATTTTAGTGGGCGGCTGTACCGGTAATGGTAAAACCACTTTAGTCCATCAACTCGCGAACGGAATTGATTTAGAAGGTCTCGCACATCACCGAGGTTCTTCTTTTGGCCGTACATTACAACAACAACACTCCCAAGCCACGTTTGAAAATTACTTAGCGGTCGCTTTATTGAAGAAAGCCCAATACTGTCAACATTGGGTACTGGAAGATGAGGGACGTGCCATTGGTGCAAATAGCCTACCTCTTGAACTACGCACACAAATGGAAAAAGCGCCAATCGCTATTATTGAAGACCCCTTTGAGCTACGTCTTGAGCGTTTAAAATATGAATATTTTGATCGTATGACGCAAGATTTTTTAGCAACTTTTGGTTTTGAGCGAGGCTGGCAGGAATATAGTGACTATCTGCACCATGGCCTATTAGCCATTCGCAAACGTTTAGGCTCACAGCGGACAATCGAATTAACCCATTTACTTGATCTTGCTTTAGCAGACCAAAAAACAACCGGTGATACCCAAACACATTTTTCGTGGTTAATTCCATTGTTGAATGAATACTATGACCCAATGTATTGCTATCAATTAAGTAAAAAGCAGCATCGCATCATTTTCCGTGGTAATTATAAAGAAGTTGAACATTGGCTAACTGATCAACAATGATGCATTTTCTTTCACCACAAATAGCCTCATCGTATGGAGTCTGAGGCTATTTTATATCGTAATGGCTTGAACATGATCATAAAACCTAGAATGGTGATTTTTTTACTACCAGCTCGCTAACCCCTTGGTAAATCAACCTTGTAGCCAATCCTCCAAGAATTAGCCCGACGCCTTTGCCGACAACTTTATGAACGCGTGAATAAGTTCTACGCACAGAGGTTAAAGAGAATGTTTGGCATAAAATTATCCGCCAAATTAGTGATGCAACAACAATTCCCATCCAAATAACTAACTTAGTCCATAATGGTGTTGATGGGGAAATAGTCGTTGAAAAAATACTCATAAAAAATAAAACGGTTTGTGGGTTTGATAAATCAGAAATCAAACCCCGCCTAAAGTAGACACCTGATGGAAAACTTTCCATGGTATTTTCGGTGGACAGATTGAGTTGTGTTTTGTTATTGAAAACACTCACTGCGTAATAAAGTAAATATAAACCACCCAGAATCTTAATGAGTGAGAATAATGAGCCGAACTCCGCCATTAATGTGACCAAACCAAATAAACCGAGACCTGAATAAATGGCATTGCCTAATACCACGCCATAGCCACAGGTTAACCCCGCTTTTTTACCTGAGCTTAATGTGGTTTGCACCACAATAAACAAATTTGCCCCAGGATTAAAAAAGGTCAGTATAAATAAGAATAGCGTGATGATAATGCTGTGTAATGGATCCATTATTTTTCTTCAAAAATTTAAGGTTAACCATTATAGTCACGGCATAGAGAGTAATTCTGTTTTACTATGCACATTTTCTGAGCTTAAATCAGAAAATGTGCTGGCTTATGATGACGCTAATGATTTTTTACGTTGCAACAACCATTTATCTAATTCATTAGCAAATTGCTGCCTGTCTTTCTGGTTTAAACTTGCAGGCCCACCCGTTTGGATGCCACTGGCTCTCATGGTATCCATAAAATCACGAATATTAAGGCGCTCACGAATGGTAGCTTCGCTATAGCGTTCTCCTCGAGGGTTTAATGCATTCGCGCCCTTTTCTATAACCTCTGCGGCTAATGGAATATCTGCTGTGATCACTAAATCATCTTTTTGGGCTCGCAACACAATTTCATTATCAGCCACATCAAACCCTGCAGGTACCTGTAAAGTTTTTAAAAAAGGTGAAGGAGGTACCGTTAAACGCTGGTTTGCAACAAATGTTATTTGCACTTTTTCTCTATCTGCCGCGCGGTATAAAACCTCTTTAATTACTTTTGGACATGCATCCGCATCTACCCAAATTATCATTATGATTTCCCAAATAGTGATTATATATAATGAGATATGATACCAGACAACAAAATCACAGGCTTAATAAAATACATTTTACAATTTCATCACCATTTCATGCCACGTCATTCCACCATGATCGGATTCTGACGGTTTAACATATTGGTAGCCAAAATGCTTATACAGGTCAATATGGCGTTCTTTGCACATAAGATGAATTGTTTCTTTACTCTTCTCCTTCATGGAGTTAATAAATGTTTTCATCAGTAAAGACGAATAACCTTTACCTTGATATTTGGGATGCACGACCACTGACATAATAACGACATTCGGTGCTTTTGGGTCATGTCCAATGAGTTCTTTAAATTCCTCATCAGACATCACAACATCCCATGCACAACCCGCATTAATAAAACCAACTACTTCTCCAGCTAATTCCATACATAAAAAACCGTCTGGATATTGTTGGATACGCGTGGCTATTTTTTCTCTTGTCGCCGCTTCATCCCCTTCATAGGATTCGACTTCAATCGCATAACAGGAGTCAACATCACCGAGTGTGGCCGCTCGAAATACTGGAGAGTGCATTAGGTTACCTCATTAAATAATTTTTTATGATTTTATCACTACATGGTTTATTTTTTCGTTGTTTTTAATGGCCATTTTCGCATTCAACTGCTACTTTTTGTTGGGTTTTATCGCGTAAGTAACTCAACCATGTTGAAATTAAAACTAAAACACCGCTAGAGATAGCAACGGCGTAACCTGCGTAAGGGCCGTAGGTATCCACCATTTTACCCGTTAACATTGCACCAATTGCAACACCGATATTTAACCCAGCAAGTAACCAGGTCATTCCTTCTGTTAATTTATTTTGCGGAACAATTTTCTCAACTAATGTCATTGCAATGATCATCGTCGGTGCAAAGAACAACCCGGAAATAAACACCACCACAGATAAAGAATAAACCCCTACGACCCACCACATTGGTACAATAGAAAGAAACGTCATTAAGCCGCTGAGGAAGAGTAAGCGTGGCAAAGGTGTGTTAAAGGTTAACCCTCCAAATACGATCCCCATTGCACATGAACCGACTGCATAGGCCGATAACACTAAACTGGCCATCGCCGGTTGCTGTTGTAATTGAGCCAAAGTGACACTCAAGATATCCACACTGCCAACAATTACACCTAAAGCAACCATCAACACAATCAATAACTGCAATCCAACCATTGAAATAATTGATTTATTCGGCATTACAAGATGATCAGATACAACTACTTTAGGTTCAGTGCTGCGTTGTGAAATAAACAATGCCATCCCCACAGCGAGTAGAATCGCTGCAACCAGTAAACCCGCTTGAGGAAATAAAGCAACACTGATCCCGACAGATAACGGTGGGCCAACAATAAAAGTCGCATCATCAAATACGGTTTCTAATGAATACGCCGTTTGTAATACGGGCTGATCTTTATACTGTGCTGTCCACCTTGCCCTTACCATGGCAGACATACTTGGCATTGCTCCCGTTAACAGTGCCCCGATAAATAAGCCGATATCGGGTAATGATAACCACGTAGTGATGATGATAATAAAAACACCGAGTACACTGACAGCAGTTACCACCGGCAAGACGCGAAATTGACCAAATTTATCCACTAAGCGGGAGACTTGCGGAGATAGCAACGCATAAGTTAATACAAAGGTGGCAGAAACAAGCCCTGCCAAGGTATAGCTCCCTTTCAATTGTGCTAACAGGGTAATGATCCCGATCCCCATCATTGGTAACGCTAAACGTGCCAATAACCCTGCTATCACAAAGTGCTGGTTTTCTTTTGCCTGAAATAACTGCTGATAGCGACCTATCATATGAACTCCAAAATGAAATTTAATTATACATACGATGCGTATGTATAATTATGATATAATCATACACATTGAATGTAAATAATTATACGCCATGTATGTAAGAGGTTTTTAATGGCAAGAAGAACACAAGCGCAAATGGCGGAAACACGTGCAAATTTGCTAACTACAGCACGAGAGCACTTTAGCCGACTCGGCTATGCAGAAACTTCAATGGATGAAATTGCAGCAAGCGTTAATCTCACACGCGGTGCCCTTTACCACCACTTTGGCGACAAACAAGGCTTATTTACTGCCGTTGTTGAGCAAATCGACTCACAAATGAACGCACGGTTACAAGGAATTACTCGCCATACTGAAGACTTATGGAACAGTTTCTGTCAACGCTGTCATGCTTACTTAGAAATGGCATTAGAGCCCGAATACCAACAAATTATTTTGCGTGACGCGAAAGCTGTATTAGGCGATTTTTTAGCTAAATCAAACTTACAGTGTACCGAACAGATTGAACGCTTACTTTATGATCTTGCCAAAAAAGGCATTATTAAAGATATTGATACCCATGCATTGGCTTTTTTAATTAATGGCGGTCTCGCAGAAGCAGCATATTGGATTTCACAAGGTGATAGTCAACAGCGATTAAAGAAAAGTATCGCTGCCATCGATATCATGTTATCAGGGTTATTACTCACAAAAGGCTAACTTTGCGTGGCCTTTCGCTGGCGCTGATATTTTATCAGTGCAAACAATATACTTGCTGTAAAAAAAACAGGAACTAGTAGTGTTAGTTCTAAATATACAAAGCGATTGAAACTAAATACATCCCCTTTCATGGCTAATTTATAGGCAAATGGTAAGGAAATACATCCTGAAACAATGGCAATCTTGAGTAATGCCATTAACTTTTTAGCATACTCTTGCTGCTGAATTGCAGATTGCCGACGGTAGTACTGCGTGTATTTTATCAACAAGTACAACGCTCCCAATAAAGAGCCAAGGTGTTGCAGTAATTTATAAATAGCAATTTCTTGGCTATCCGTCATGTTAAATACGACAAGCTGCAAAAACTCAGCGTGCCGAACAAAAGCCCCTGACTGATGAGTAAAAGCATCCCAGATAATATGGCTTGCCGCACCAATATAAAAGGAAAGCACGACAATACAAAATTGTCGAAATGAGCCTACACTCCTGTTTTTAAAGGGAAATGGCACAGCATAGTGGAGATAAAAAACACTTTTTTGTACAAAAATAGTGATGAGTAAACATAATGGTAAGCCAGTATATAACCAGCCTATCAAGTCATGAGCCGTAGTGGCTGCCGAGTACCACATCATTGAATAAAATAGATCTGGGCTTAGGCTACCTAAAATTAAGGCAGGTAAGCTTAAAAAATGCCCAAATCGACTTTGTTTTATCGGAAAAACGACTGCAGGATGGGAAAAAGTCCAAGGCATGGTAAATTGCTCATTAACGTCATCAATAAGCCACTATCATGATAAATAAAACCCAATAAATATAGGCGAAATATCGGAAATATTTACTGGGATGATAATTACCTAAAGTAAAGCTTGGAAAGTCTGCTTTAATTTGTCTACATCTTGCTGAGTTGTTGACCACGAGGTACAAAAACGAATACACGTGGTTTCCGGTGTCGGCTTACAAATTAAGCTTAACTGATAGTGTGTTAATAATTTATTCGCCAGTGCATTTGGGAAAATAACGAAAACTTGGTTTGACTCTACGGGCGCAAGAAATTGGAATCCCTTTTCAGCAAAAAATGAAGCGAGTTGTGATGCCATCTCATTAAGGTGGCTTCCCAACTTAAAATACAAATCATCATTAAACAGTGGTTCGAACTGAGCAGCGAGTAGCCAACCTTTTGCTTGTAACCCACCTTTTTGCTTAATACTAAAACGGAAATCTGATTGCAATGCAGGGTTTACAATTACTAAGATCTCCCCAGTTAATGCGCCTATTTTCGTTCCACCGATATAAAAAATATCGGTCAATTTCGCGACATCTTCAATGGTTAAATCACTATATTTCGACATTAAACCAGAAGACAAGCGAGCACCATCCATAAATAACAGTAAGTTATGAGCGTCACAAATCTCGCGTAGCGCAACTAGCTCTTGTTTACGGTAAACAGTGCCAATTTCGGTTGAATTACTGATATAAACAAGCTTAGGCTGGACAGTATGTTCATCACCATGCTCAGATAACACTTTAGTAATATGTGCGGGGGTTAATTTACCTGATGGTGAGTCAATGGTAATGACTTTATGGCCTGTCGCTTCAATTGCCCCCGTTTCGTGGACTGCGATATGGCCACTCTCCACGGTGATCACCGCTTGGTGAGGTCGTAATACATGGGAAATCGTTGTCAGGTTAGTAATTGTACCGCCATTAAAGAAATGAACATGAGCACCAGATTGGCCAATTCTTAATCTAATTTGAGCTGCAACCCTGCTACAAACCTCATCAGTGCCATAACCTTTGAAACGTTTCCCTGATAAATCATTTAAAGTCTGCATAACTGCAGGGTGAGCTATTTCATTATAATCATTTAAAAAGCTATACATTCACTTACCTACCAATACCTAGTTATATTAATTTATAACCATCATTTATAGGTGCATCTAATTTATTATTCAATGATATTTTTTCTATATAAATACTAAATTTAACGATTAGTATTATTTAATCTACTGAGATGAAATATTAAGTCATTCATGGTCTATTTAATTGATAAATTGGAATATTGTAAAAGGCAAATTTAAGGTTGAGAACACCTAAACGTCAAGTTATAGCGGTAAGGCCCTAACAACGGGTGTACACCTGATTTAATACGACGTACTCCATGATAATTTAACCGTGACCGACCGCCCCATACCAAGACATCCCCATGTTCTAAATAAACAGCGATTTTAGGCGCATCACGGGTTGCCCCACCAAAATCAAATATTGTGGGTAGCCCTAAAGAAAAAGAAACAATTGGATGAGTGAAATCGGCTTCGTCTTTGTCTTGGTGCAATGACATTGCAGCGCCAACTGCATACCGGTTAATTAAGCAAGCATCAGGGATAAAATGATCGAAGCCAGCGGTACTCGCTGCTGAAGTTGCCAATTGAACAAACGAAATAGGCATAGGTTGCCACGGCTGATTCGTGACAGGGTCACGCTGACTGTAACGATAACCCTTTTTATCTGTCACCCAACCCCAGTCGCCGCAGTTAGTCATTGCTGCCGACATTTGATAACCATTGGGTGTTGCCATATGCCTTAATGGATTAGCAGTAATAACGTTGCTTAATGACTGCAATAATGCATCACTTTGCCCCAGTAAAAAACCTTTGAGTAAAAAAGCCTCTGGTGCAATTTGTACGATATTATCTTCATCAGGAAATAACATATTAGTCACTAGTCACTTTTTTATAATCCAAGTGAATACTCTAATGGATATTAACACAGGAAAAAAGGTTGCTTAGCACAACAAATAAGCAACCATAAAAATACCTTTAACGTTGATAAGCTAAAGTGACTTTTTTTGTTTCCGCTCGTTGGCTCGCCCACACACTGAGTAAAATGACAACCATGCCAATAAATTGCAAGGTGCTAAGTTGTTGATTGAGATAAAACCACCCCAAAATCACTGCACTCACAGGACTTAAAAAACCCAGTGACGCAACTGAGCTTGGGCCTAATATTGCAAGCCCACGGAACCATAAAGCGTAAGTCAATGCTCCCCCAATAAGCGTTAGATACCCCAATCCGATTAAATTTAATGAACTTAACGGTGGCAAAGCCGGCTCAAACACAATGGCAAATGGTAATAAAACTAAGCCTCCCGCAGTTAATTGCCATGAAGTAAAGGTTAAAGCGCTCACTGGTGGCTGCCAGCGGCGACTCAAAACCGTCCCTGCGGCCATTGAAAATGCGCCTGCTAACCCTGCAACAATGCCTAGAGAGTCTAAGGCGGCATTAGGTGTTAAAAGTAATATTGCTACCCCGAATACCCCCGCTATTGATGCGATAATGGATACCGCTGATAACCGATTATTTAACAACCAGTAGCTTAGAAATAGTACAATTAATGGCTGTACGGCGCCAACCGTTGCAGCTACACCACCAGATAAGCGATACGCAGCAATAAACAGTAACCACCAAAATAAAGAAAAATTTAAAACACCTAATATCACCACACGTAACCACCAAATACCCTCGGGAAGTTTTCGCAGCACGAGTATCAATAGTAACCCTGCGGGTAAAGCGCGCAATACCGCCAATGTTAATGGTATCCCTGCGGGTAACATTTCTGTTGTCACTAAGTATGTGCTCCCCCATACAATCGGTGCCAATGCAGTCAATCCTAAAACTGTTATACGACCCATATTTCTACTCTCTTAATTTATCTTGACCTCAAGATATGTGCATTTTACCTTGACGTCAAGATAAATAACCGCCATTATTTACCTATGGATAGAATAGATAAAATCACTCAACAGTGGGAAAGAGAACGCCCTGACCTCGATATTAGCCCAATGGGATTAATTGGTCGGTTGGGTAATGTCGCGTACCACTTAACTCGGGAAATGGAAAAGGTCTTCGCTCAGTTTGGTCTTAACCGTTCAAGTTTTGATGTGCTTGCAACTTTGCGCCGTGCAGGAGCCCCCTATACGCTAAGCCCAGGGGAAATGCTCTCAACGTTGATGGTTACATCGGGGACAATGACTAACCGAATAGACCAATTAGAAAAAGCGGGGTTAGTCATCCGCCATACCAACCCGGATGATGGCCGCGGTTTTTTGGTTTCATTAACAACTGAAGGCTTAACGCTAATCAACCAACTTATTGAAGTACATACACAAAACCAAGCTCGCCTCGTTGCTAAATTGTCACCACAAGAGCAACAAGCATTGAATCAGTTATTGCGAACATTCTTAGCGTCATTTGAGCCTAATGAAAAATAACACGCTGTCTTGAGCATAATACGAGGGGGAAATATCTCCCCCTCGTATTATTCATTGAATTGAAAAGGCAATGGCATTTGTAACCTTTCAAAACGGTCACATAAATAAACTAACTGTAATAGTACTTGGGGTTGTAAGTCACTGGAGGTAATCAATGGCTTAAACTGATTAGCCAACCAAAGAGCCCCCAAATCCTCAAGCGTTCTAATGACATACGCGATTTCATTTTGTTGAGTTTGGGATAAACATTGCCTTCCTGTACACGCTTGCGTTTCTAGTACTGAAAGTATCGGCCGAACAAGCTGGCTAGCTAACGTTAATTCAGGCACAAAAGCTTGGCTTTTTTGCTGTTTTTTCGCCATATATTCGATAATTTTATTAAAAAAACCGGAACGTTGCTTCTTACGTGGTGTACTTTCAAAGTCTAAGTAGAACAACTCAATGCTGTGTTCTTTTTTTAACCATAGCGTTTTAGGTACCAACTGAATCGCCTCTTGCGAATGATTTACCTGCACCGTAACAGCACAAATTGGCCATTGCTGTTTTGTAATAAAACGCAATTCTTCAATTTTATGGTCATCACTCCCTTGCCAGTTTAACCGTAAAAATGCTCGGTTTTTTTGTGAGTCAGTCACCGCCCATAAGACACATTGTTCTGTTTCATCCCAATAAAGCGGCTCATAGTCATCAATATGCAATAAAACGGGGGAAAACCTATTGTCTTGTGTGAGTGTTGGCAACTCATTCGCCGCTAACTGCCAATCGGTATAACCAAATTCAGCTTTAATGTTAAGGTAATCATTGGTTATTATCCCTTTTTCCTGACTGCTAACGGCATAGCTTTCACCACTGGCAGATAATTTACCTTCCTCTGATACCCGTGGCGAATGCAATTTAAAGGAGACTTTCATCAAACTCTCGGCGGTATGTTTCCATAGCGCCAGAGTTTGCCAAACATTTTGTCGATTAAACGTTGGGTCAAGGCTATTACTACGACCTTGCGTGCATTGAATGATTTTTTTATTTTGTCGATCCCAAAAACTCAATGTAGCACCAATCGCACCACTTTCAGTTTTCCACCAATTTGCATCGATAGGCAATAAATCAAATTCTATGGGTTGATCGCTATACTGCCGCCTTTGCAACCCTTTGAGTTCAATAAGCTGATGTTCATTTGCTGCTGATAATTGATGCAAATAAGCTGATATTTCAGCTATCAACCTTAAAACTTGCCCTTCATCCATTGTAAAGTGCTTATCAGCTAACCGCCTGACTTGCTGGCTAAGGCGTCTCATATAATTGGCTAAGCGAGGCAACCCTTCCGCACGCGCTGACATATTCAGTAATTGCAACTGGCTAGCACTGCTTTGGCTAATATGCGATAGCCCTTGTCGTAACATATCCTGAATGAATTGTTCGATTGAACTCATCACCATTTTATCATCTTGACTAAGCGCCTGTTGATGAGTTTGACTTGCGGTTAATTCCTCTGGCCAATGCCATTTTTGGCCATGCTGAAGCATTAATTTTGCAATAATAGCGAGATGAACCGCATTTTTTTGTTTTTCGGGTAGTGACGAAATCATACCCTGCAAACCACTACCACGCATATAAATAATTGGCTCATCATATTCTGGTAGAATGATTTTTAACTGGTTCGATTGCGCTTCATAAACTAATTCTTTTTCTTGCCACTCCTGTATAAATCTAAACGCTAAACGCATATCAGGCTTAGAAGCTTGCTTGATTAGGCTTTCTGGTAACAATGCTAATAATTCGCTTAGCACCGTTTCACTGGCTATCGGCTCCGCTGAATCAATTTCTGTGGTTGCATTCGATTGTACCCACAAAACGGCCGCTAAAATGTGTTTACAGCACCCTGTTGCTGGGCAATCACAAGTGGCTTTTTGGATCCCTTGTGCATCTAAAGAAACACGTTGCCCATCACTCGTGAATGTTCCAGCCTCTAAGTCTGTTGGGTTAACTTTTTGGTTTTCAACGTCTTTACGTGCACGTCGAAGTAACCCCACATTCGCAAATACGGCTAATGCATCGTCGTCATACTGTAAGTAACTGTTTTGCCAACTCATTGCATGACCTCTGCTAACCATTGTGCAAAATGTTCCGGTGTTAATGCCGCAACATGCATCCCTCTATCTGCGAGTTTTTGGGCAATGTCTGGATCATAAACGGGCAGTGCCTCATCATCCAACGCCGCTAGACCCAATAACTTCACTTGTTGGCTATGTAGGCGTTGCGTGCAATTGAGTAAATGATTCAGTGAGCCCCCCTCTTCAAAATCACTGATTAAGCTAATCACGGTACGTTTTGGGTTGCGGATTAAACTTTCGCAATATTGCATGGCTTTAGCGATATCCGTTCCGCCCCCCAATTGCACTGTCATTAACACTTCAACAGGATCATGAGCAAGGTGGCTTAAATCAACCACTTGAGTATCAAAAATTACTAAAGATACACGCACTGTCGGTAATGCCGCGAGTATACTCGCGCATACAGCCGCATACATAATAGAACTCGCCATCGAGCCACTCTGGTCCACACACAGGATCACATCCCACGGTAAGTGTTGTTGTTGACGAGAATTAAAATGAGGCGTTTTTATCACTAATCGTTGATTTTGTTTATCATAATTCTTTAAGTTGGCGGCAATAGTTCCTCGCCAATCAAAATTACGGCTGTTTGGTACCAGTGAGCGTCGAAAACGGTTACGCCGCCCTGTTAATGCATGACGAAATTGGTTACGCATTTGACTCAAAATATCATCCACCACTTTGCGTATAATATTTTTGACGGCATCACGGGTTTCTTCGTTCATCTTCCCGCGTAGGCTTAACAACGCTTTTGCGAGAGATTTTGTTGGCTCCATGGCATTTAGCGCTTGTGGGTCCTTTAATAAGCTACTGATCTCATAACGCTCTAATGCTTGGGATTGCATTCGCTCAAAGGTACTATTGGGGAACAATTTACGCGCTTGGTTTAACCAATTAACCGCCGTTAATTGAGAAGCATCTAAGGAACCATGGCGCCCAGCTTCTTGCTTTAAACCTCGGCGTTGGTATTCCCGACGATATAAAAAGTCCAAAGAGCGTTCTATTTTTAACTCTTCAGCACTAAAGGCGGCCTGACCAAGTGCGTTATCGGCATATTGCCCAAGTATTAAACGCCAGCGCTTAGCCAATTGAAGCTGTTCAGGGGTTAATGTGACATTTCTCTGACTCATTATTTGCCTTCCTGAGTGCTAATAAGCCAATTTTGTAACCCTAATTCAGTGAGCTGGCTTTGTAATTGTTGTTCGAGTTGAATCACTTGCATCATTTGTTGTTCATTAAATTCTGTTTGGTGCAGTGTGAGCTCTTTTGCCTCAATCGCTAAGTCTTGTGCCACATATTGTGCCATTTGTGCATTTTGTTTAGGTGTTAGCTGGCTAAACGCAAACCGTAAATCAGGTAAAACCTGAATAAAACGCCCTTCATCCCATTCACTAAGCAACTGATTTAACATATCAATGAGTAATGGTATACGTAAGATCAACTCGGGTGCAGTTCGCATTACACCAATAAAATAGCCAATTGCCATTTCGGGATCACTACCGGTGCTGAACGCGCGTTTAATTTCCTCTATCAAGATGGTTTCATCAATTTTCGCCCCAAGGTAACGCAAAGCATCCACGGCACCTTTTAAAAGAGGCGCATGGTTTAACTGCCCTTCACAGCGGTCTAATTCATGATAAAAATCGATGCTATAATCATGATTTTTATTAATTTCAGGCATAAAAGTGATTAATTCACGGCAAGCAAGTAATGCTGAAAAATGGTGTTCCTGCTGCTGTTCATCCCCTTGTGTAATTTGTGCAAAGCAATAAAACACTTGTTGCAACAGGGTATCTAAACGTGCTTCGATAGCAAAACCATCTTCAATATCAAAGAATTGGCGCCCTCGCCACAGATGAACAAGCTTATGACCACAAGCTATCAAGGATTCAAACTTTGCATCCTGTTGAATATAGCCATCCAACAAAGAAAACAATGCAGGCATCCGTTGATGCAGCCCAATTAATGCAGCCTGCATAAGTAATGCGACCGCACTTTGGCTTGAACGACTAACGCCTTGCTGTTCTAGGTTTCTTTCCATTTCAAACAAACGGTTTAGCGCGATAGTTTTTAATTGTGTTCCTTGTTCCGATAAGGCAATCAATTCCCCTTCAACATTGGGCGTCCACGCGTATTGCCACTCTTCAAACAATAAATCCATTTGGTTACCAGACAAAAAGTTTGGCCCAGACAGATGCTTAGCAAAATGGATATCAAGAAATGCTAATAAATGTAGGAATCGGCTACGCGCACGATGTTGTTGATTACGATAGACATCTAAGCGACTCACCTTACTTAAGGTGTCATCAAGCTTGAAACGAAAACTTTTTGCTATTTCATAAGTTTCAGTGACCAACGGAGGCGTTGCTGTCCCTTTGGGGATTTTCCCGAGTAAAAAGCCAGAGAAACAGGTTTTTATTTCCTGCCAAAGCTCAATTTGGCTTTCATCTAAGCTACCTTTGATAAAAACACTTTGTAACCCATCTAACAGATCATAGCGCCCAGGGCCTGCATGCCCACGAAAGGCGGCAAGACGAATGCTTTGCTCTGCGGCTAGTTTAACCGATAAAAA
The DNA here is from genome assembly GCF_033901115.1 of Providencia sp. CIM-Carb-044. Lineage (NCBI taxonomy): Bacteria > Pseudomonadati > Pseudomonadota > Gammaproteobacteria > Enterobacterales > Morganellaceae > Providencia > Providencia sp. CIM-Carb-044. The sequence continues at coordinate 270,532 of NZ_JAXADV010000002.1, read as the reverse complement.
ACCAGGAGCAGCTTCAAATTGCTTTTCACGTAAAACATCCGCAACTTTAGAAAGATAGGCAACACCTAGACGATTTCGATAAGCTTGCGTAGGCTGGTTATCTCCTGTTATCTGCGCTTGGCGTTGTTGTAACAATGACAACCATGATTGTTGGTAAAATGCGGGGGACGGCATTCCTGATGCATAGCCATTTAATGCATCGAGTTTGTCATAGCTATAGCGAATGAACCAAGCCTTGTCTTGTTCACCCAGTTTTTGCTGTTGGATAAACGTTTTTTGTTGTGCCGCAGAAAGCTTAAATTGTTGTTTGTGAGCCACTTCCAACCCTTCAAGAAGAGCAAGGGTATGAAAGCCCCCCGTTACCACCACAATTTTAGCCTGTGGATGTTGGGCTTTAATGGTTTGGATATGCGCTTGCATATATTGCTCACGCTGTATAGAACCTTCTAACTCAAGGACTTGGGGTTCATAATCAAGTCGTGCCAATGCACACCATATAAAGCTGTCCATAAAAAATACAGGCCAATCTGCCAGTTGTTCAATCGTTCTTAATTCAAAAATTTGTTCCCATAATTCATCATGGTCACGGCAACCACTTTTCTTCGCAAGCTGGCTAATAAATAAGCTATGTACTAAGTAACGCTCTTTCTGCAAACTTTGAGATTGCATATCATTAGCTTCGTCTTCATTAACTTGCGCTGTCCATGGTAAGTCAATAAAACGTAGCTGGGCTTGGTATTGCTGACCTATTTGTAAAGCCTGCCATTCAGGGGAATACTCACAGAATGGGAAATAGGCAGAACGAGTGACAGTGTCACTTTCATCATCTGTCTGTGTCGGTTTTAATTCTGTTTGCGCCATAATGGCGACGGGGGGCTGGGTATCATGATGTAATAAGCTCGTCAGTAGCTCATTAAAACTATCGGGTCCCTCGATTAAAACATAGTCAGGTTTGATTTGTTCAATCAAAGACAACGTGCTGTATGCACATGCGGGACTATGATGCCGAATAGGTGCAAAGTAGATACCGGCTGATTCAAGTTGTTGCCTGTCGTGTAATGCATTTTCAATGCGTTCTGGTAAAGGTATAGATAGCAAGCTCACCGCTGATTTCCCTAAGGGTTATTCGCCTTGAATGGCCTTTGCTGATTTAATCATCGTGACAATAAATGGGTAGAACCATAGCGGTTCTACCCTTGTTATGAAAACTTATTGCCAAAATGCCCTCGATGCATCAAAAAAGGCTTTCCAGTCTTGGCTATGTTTTGCCCTTTCTCTCGCGACATTATCAATGTAATAACGCATCCGTTTAATATCATCAGGGTTATCTTTTAAAACCACGCCAATGAGCTGCCGTGCAACTGCTCCTGCATTGAGCGTACCATCACCTAAGTAATGGGCTTCAAGAGCACATGCATAAGCAATATTAACGGCCTCGGCTGTCGACATAACCGCGTCTGGCGTTTTAATATTGCCCCCATCTTTAGTATTTCCTGAGCGCAATTCTTGAAATGTCGTAACCAACAGTTCGATCACGTTGCTTGGGATCGTCACTTGGCCGTTCAGGTCAGCTAACTCTGTGGCTAATTGCTTATTAATCAGTTCAATTTCAAATGCAGGGTCTTGGATTGGCCGCACGGTTTCAAAATTAAATCGGCGTTTTAGTGCTGATGACATCTCATGAACACCGCGATCACGCAAGTTTGCTGTACCAATTAAATTAAAGCCTTGTTTCGCGCTGATCCGTGCATTGTCTTTCATTTCAGGGATCATCATTTGCTTTTCTGACATCAAGCTAACCAGCACATCTTGTATTTCAGGGGGGCATCGTGTGATCTCTTCAAAACACACAATTTTACCTTCTTGCATACCTTGGTATAACGGCGAACTAACCAGTGCTTTCTCCGTCGGGCCTTCCGCCAATAGCAATGCATAATTCCATGAGTACTTAATGTGATCTTCTGTTGTGCCCGCGGTTCCTTGAATGGTTAAACCTGAATCACCACTAATTGCAGCAGCTAATAATTCAGATAACATGGATTTTGCCGTCCCGGGTTCCCCTACTAGCATTAGTCCTTGCTTACCTAATAACGTCACAATTGCACGGTCAACCAAAGCATCATCACCGAAAAACTTTGCAGAAATATTGAGTGATTCATCACCTAAAATAAATTGCCTAACGGCACGAGGTGAACGCAGCCACCCTTGTGGTTTCGGGTTTTGTTTATCCGCTTCGGTTAAACGTGCCAATTCATCGGCAAAACGAATTTCTGCGCTTTCACGCAGAACATTCCCTTGTGTTGTTTTATTTTTAGTCATTCCAAAATCCTACGTTAAACCCGCTTACCAAGGTGTTTTCTTTTCCCACTCAGGGTCAAAACCTGCACACGCATCCGCAACTTTTAAATAATCCGCATAGCTTTCAGCTAATAAAATAGGCGGGATATCTTTTAACTCGATATAGCTGCGGTTCCATGAGCTTTGTTGTGATTTTTCAAAGCTTAGTGAAAATAAGACGGCTGGGATATTTTCCTCTGGCACATAGCTACCACTAAACTCGATATAGACATAAAAACCTAAACTAGCGAAATGTTTTGCATAATGGGTAAAGCTTCCACCATCTTCCGCTTGCCCACGTTGGTAACCCATTTTCGTCAAGACGCCACGCAAGGTATAGGTGTCGGTTAACCACCCTTTACGGTCTTCAATTTCAGTTAATTTCAGATCCAGATCAGGGACTTTATGTTCCATTTGTGAAAATAAAAATTTCACTTTGTAATCTTTAAAGTGCGTTATCCACGCTTTTCGCTCATCTTCACTGACCAATGCAGCATGGGCTAATTTGATATAAGAATCAGTGGATAACGTGATTTCATCGTCATCTAAATTTAATAAACTGCCATCGTCTGATGGACGAAATACATTTAGAATGTTGTTGTCTTTCGTTTCTATCCAAACTAATTTTTCGATAAGCCCACGCATCACTGGGTGTGCTTGAATATATTCCTGCCAGTCTGCCGTTGTCCAAAGGCGCTCTGCACACATCGCTTCGTACAAACGTGCAGTTTGTAGTTCAATCACTTGCTTGAGCTCTTTTTTACTCGCAGTAAATAGTTTTTTAGATTCTTTAGCTAATTCTTCATTGTCTGTTTTGCGTGCAGCAGGTAATGCTTTGATTTCTTTACCTTCAGGATTAAACAAAACGAGTTTTTGCTGTGCGTCCAGTTTCGCGGTAAACGTGCGGTCACCGTATTCAAGTGCCAAGATACCTGTTTCATCCATTCCGGCTGTCGGTATCGTTCTATCTGCGAGTTCATCTGCGCTCCAACAATTACGTTCAGCAATTTGAGCAACAAGCCCGCGTGCTTTTTCCTGAACTGACGCGGTACGATAACGACGAGAAAGAGACAATAATAGTTGGATAATCAGTGGGTCATTACTCGTTGCAACCGCATCAATCATGGCTTCAATTTGTGCACGGCGCTGGTAGTGATCACGCATATAGTTACGCAATGTGGTCACGGCAAGGTGCCCTTCAATGCCACAGATCAGGGCTAACATTCCTTTATCACTAATAGCGGAACCTAAATAACGGCGCAGAACTTCATTTTTTATCTCATTAAATGTCTGTTCTAAAGTATAGTTTTCATACTGACTATAATATTCAGGCCAGCGTTTCACCCAATCTTGATAATTAGCTAAGCGTTTTGGCGCATCACGTTCTGCTTCCGCCATTGCCATTTCTAATGACGGCCCAGCAATATCTTGGCCGATAAAGCTATTTAAAATAAAACTGCCTAGTTTCTTTTGGCTCTCCACCGAAAGCAAACCAATATAACGTTGTAGCAGCCCATTCCCTGCTGGCATTTTTAATTTAACCGCTAGGATCACCCACCAGCGAATAATATCTGCTTCTACGGGTTTATTATTTTGCCAAGTTAATGCCGGCAAAGAATCTAGGTTAAACCATGCCATACTGGCAGGCGCTTTCGCTTTTAGCCCTTTTTGCGCTTCAGCTAATAACACTTTAGGTGCAAGGTAACCAGAAATATCTTCCCCAAATTGTTCCAAAGCGGTTAATAAGGCCGCCCGCACAACTTCCCGTTTTTCTTTCTTTAATAAGGCGTAGAGTGGTTTTAATGAATCTGGATTATTTAAGCGTGCCAGCCATTCAATGGCAGTGACACGAATTTCTTGTTTGCCTGATTCTAACCCTTCTGCTGCATTAAGATGAATATTCGGTAATGTCTCTAGTAGTTTCTGCGCACTCAGACGATGGGTTTTATTTTCCCCTAGTGCCAACTCCATAATACGTGGAATAAATCGCGCAGGAATGGTCGGCAACATTGTAAGCACATCAATTCCACTCGCCGCATCATATTCTTGGTAATAGCGCTGAGTTTCTTGTTGAGGGATTAAACCCAATGCTTCTGCAATAAAATCTGGATGTTGAATGAAAAACGGCCAAACTTGTGCTGGCTGGTTAAAAATGGCTAACCCATTGGCATATGAGCGTAAGCAAAGGTCTGCAATCAACCGTGTTGCATTTTTAAAATGACATTGTGTTAACGTTTTTTCTAATTGGCGCAATTCTATTTGCCCAAGAATTCTTGGTGGAACTTCCCGAGTAAGATGATAATGGGATAAATGTTCTTCATTTGTTCGGTTATGGCTAATCAGACGTAATGCATGGAATAACGTAAACTCAGGCAAGTTAGTAATACGTTCTTTAAATTTCACCACGCTATATTCATGGTCAGTAATAATTTCTTTACCTGAATTCAGTTTATCAATCACTTTGCAACAAGCTTGCGCATTGAGTTTTTGGAATTCTTTGTAATGGCGTTGCGCCCAATTGTAGCTGTGCTTCTGTTTCTTATTTTCTTCAATTTCATTTTCTGCATTTTCTTTTGCTTTTTGCAGCATTTCATTGAAATTATTAACTAAAATTTCTTTTGCACTTTCAGGCAGTGGTGTATATTCTAATTCAACGAGTTCAGGTAACTCAGTCTCTTCAACTTGGCTGGCAGTATCCATGACTGAGAATCTCGAAATCGCACTTTCAATACTTTTAAGTACCGTTTTATTGGTTTCAGTTGTTAGTGCAGCTTCTAATATCTCACGGTGTTCCCCTATACGGGCAAATAAATCCGCGGCTTGGGTACGCTGTTTTGGTGTTCCCTCTGTTAGAATTTTTGTTAAATGTTGTGTGACCGATTGCGCAGGTAAAATTGCCATTGTCGGTTCCGCAGCCGCACGTACTGTTTTTAAAGAACTAGTAGCAAAAGCAACTAATATATCTGCGAAAAGCGTATAAAGCTCAACATCTTTCTTCAAAGTGTTGATTAATTGAATTTGCCCAGCAGCGGATAAATGATTGGCTAATGTATGCTTAATAAATGCTTGCTCTGCGATTAAATACGCTTTGAAACCTGGAATGGAAAATAGCCGATTTAAGTTATCACAATGATAATCGGATAAATGATGACGGTCGAAAATAATATATAAAATAGTGTTAGCCGGTTTATCAGTCTCTTTTGCGATGATTTCCGTTAATAGGTCAAAATGCCAATGTTTTCGATGTTCTAACTTAGTATCTCGCGAATTATCATAGGTTTTTGCAAAAGCATCGCCCATTAAATAACTCATCCATGACGGTAATTCAGGTGTTAATACTTTGATATTGATATCTTGGCATGCCGCCGCTAACACTTTAGCAAAACGGGCTATCTGTGATGCAGTAATGCCATCACCCACTTTTGAATATAATTTATGCCTTGCGTTTGCCCCTTGGCGAATTAATTTATTATATTGGCTCGAGTTAAAGTTATTTCCCCCCCACCACCAATCTACGGTGCCAGGTTTATCGAGTAAAATAACCGCTTTTTCGTTATCTAATTGGCTTAGTTGAACCAATACTTCTGGCGATTTTCCATCTAGCACATACTCTAAAACAGCTTTAGGCAATGCTTCATCTAATACTGACAAAGGCAAAAGCGCTTCTTGTAAATATTGTTCTGCAACAGGTGATTCTTTTTTCCCAAAAATTGAAAGAAGATTAAATGTGAACTTCGCCATGTGATATCCCTAAAAGTATTTATATAACAACTTCTTATCATTTTAATGATATCGTCACAATTTGATTATTCTTAATCATTTTTAATTAAGATATATCGCTCAATCTGCCCTGCCAATTTAAATTCTGCCTATAGGAATATCCCAGTAGATTTACTCTTGATAATTAACTTTTGCCCAGTAAATAATTTAATTAACTGTCTTATATCTCTATTTTTCTTTTTATTATGTTGATGGCAATTCTGATAACAGTTTGTTGTTATTTACATCGAATTTATTTCGCGAAGAAAAGCGTTGACTAAACACATAATCTAATATTAGACTAAAAATCCAATCAAGGTATTTTATGCATAATGAGGTAAATATGAGTCAACGGATTGAGTGTGTGAATGCACCGACACTCATTGCCCCCAAAGGGCATTATTCACACTGTGTTACTGCCAATGGTTTGGTTTTTATCTCAGGACAATTACCGGTTGATAAGCTCGGGAATGCGGTGATTGACGTGTCATTCCAAAAGCAAGCCTCGCTTGTGCTTGATAATTTACAAGCATGTTTAGATGCCGTTAACTGTAGTAAAGCACAGTTGGTTCAAGTCCGAGTTTATATCGCAGATATGGAAAATTGGCCGTTATTTAACCAAATTTATGCTAATTGGATGGGTGACCATCGCCCAGCTCGTGCTGTCGCAGGTGTTGCTGAACTGCATTTTGGTGCAGCCTTAGAAATTGAAGCCGTTGCAGTGTCTGCTTAATCACTTACTATTCATTGGGGTTATATCATGTCAGAATTAATATTACCTACTTATCAAGATGTGGAAGCAGCTGCACGACGCATCGCGGGTTTTGCGCATAAAACCCCTGTTCTTACCTCAACAACCGCAAATAAAGAATTTGGGGCCGAACTGTTTTTTAAATGCGAAAACTTCCAGCGTATGGGGGCTTTTAAATTTCGCGGAGCCTTTAATGCGTTGAGTTTGTTGAGTCCCGAGCAGAAAAAAGCAGGCGTTATTGCATTTTCTTCTGGTAACCATGCGCAAGGTATTGCTTTAGCGGCGCAACTTCTACACATTCCGGCCACCATTCTGATGCCCAATGATGCACCTGCCGTTAAAGTTGCAGCTACGCAAGGTTACGGGGCCACCATTATCCGCTTTGATCGTTATAAAGAAGATAGAGAAGTACTTTGCCAGCAACTCGCAGCCCAACAGGGGTTAACCATTATTCCACCGTATGATCACCCTGATATCATCTCTGGCCAAGGCACAGCAGCCAAAGAACTGATTGAAGAAGTGGGTGAATTAGATGCCCTATTCGTTTGCTTAGGTGGAGGAGGCTTACTCTCAGGGTGTGCCATTGCAACCAGACAATTATCGCCTAATTGCCAAATTTATGGGGTTGAACCTTTAGCGGGCAATGATGCACAACAATCATTTCGTCGAGGGGAAATTGTACATATAGACACGCCAAAAACTATCGCAGATGGTGCCCAAACCCAACATCTAGGTAACTACACTTTTGCAGTTATCAAAAATAAGGTTGATGATATTTTCACTGTAACCGATGAACAGCTAATTGACCGCATGAAATTTTATGCAGAACGCATGAAAATTATCGTTGAGCCGACAGGTTGCTTGTCCTATGCTGCTGCCCTTGCCCACAAAGAACAGTTCCAAGGTAAGCGAGTGGGGATCATTGTCAGCGGTGGCAATGTTGATATTCGGCACTTTGCACAATTAGTTTCATAAGTAACTCGCTAGTTTTATAAAGAATTAGTTTCACAATGATCACCGCCCTTCATCTATTAGCAACACAAAAAATAGGTTAAAATTAGGGATTAACGCTTGATAGATGAAGGGAAATTGCATGTCAGATCAAAAAAATAATTCATTACTGGCTCAAGTTGAAATTATTGCAAAAGGTCTTAGTGAAACATTCGCCCCTTTTTGTGAAGTTGTTGTACACGACCTTAAAAATCCAGAGCATTCAATCCTGTCGATTCACAATAACTTATCTGGTCGCCAAGTTGGTGAGCCGACTACCGAACTCGGCCATGCAAGAATTGAATCTGCAGATTTTCCGAACATCATAGCCAATTATACCAACCAATTTTCCGATGGGCGTCCAGTAAAAAGTACTTCGATTGGTATTAAAGACGAGTCAGGGAAATATATCGCAGCATTGTGCTTAAATCTGGATATGACGTTATTTAGAAGTATGCAAAGTCTGTTATCGCAATTTATTGATGTAGGAAATAGCCCAATAAAAGAGCATATTGAGCCTAATGGGACCGAAGCGATTCGCATACGTATTGACCAATACGCAGCAGCCTTAGCCGCAACCCCACGCACATTGAAAGCGGATGAAAGAAAAAACTTAATTGAAGTGCTCCGCAATGAAGGCCTGTTAGATGTGAAAAAATCCATGGAAACAGTGGCACAGCACTTAGGGATATCAAGGGCTTCAGTTTATTTGTATGCCAAAAAAGAAAGTTAACGATTGGCTTTTTTTAATATCTGTTTAATGCTGATAGGGAAAAAATCATTCACATCCACGCCAACATTAATGGCTCGGGGCCCTAATACCGCTAAACGCTTAAACTGCTCGGGGTCTTTACCTGAATTATGAACATGTCCATATAAATGAATCGCATCACGGAAGAAACCTTGCCACTCTAGTATTGGGTAATGGAATAACACTAATTTTTGTTTTTGATATTCCAACTCATAATAGCTTTTAACCCATTCAAACAATGATTGATCGAATTCAGGGTCGTCTAAAAATTTATCATGATTGCCGCGGATCAAATATTTTTTCCCTGCTAAACGGCGTAATATTTTATTGGCATCCGCACCGTTACCCTTGTATAAAAAATCACCGAGTATATAAATCTCATCATGATCAGTAATATACGTATTCCAGTTATGAACTAATGTATCATTCATGTGACTAGTGCTTTTAAACGGGCGATCACATAGGTTAATAATGTTCGAATGGCAAAAATGGGTATCTGAAATAAAGTAAATCATATAAAACCTAAAAATATATTAATAATTATTCTACTCAAGCAAACGATTTGCTTGCTAGTTATCATATCTCAATGCTTTTTAATTGCTTTACAGAATTGACTGAAAAACAGACTTATATTGCGTTGCCATGGTATATTTCAATTATATCATAGGTAATCATTGCTAATTTTTATGGCTCGCAATTGCAACGAAATTACGGCATATAAATAGTACTATTCATTAATAACGATTCCGGAAGAAAAATGACTAAAACCAATTCAGTTCCGCTTTTTTACGATTCATTTGGTACACCAAATAACCCCACTATTGTTCTGATCCCTGGCTTAGGTGGCCATAACATTAGTTGGACGTCAGACTTTTGTCAGGAAATTGCAGATGCCGGTTTTTACCTGTTACGTATAGATAATCGAGATGCGGGTTTATCTCATCATATCAATGAGTCCCCACCTATTGATTTAGAGGTATTGATTGAAAAAATGCAAAAAGGTGAACCTTTCGCTATTCCTTATACTTTATTCGATATGGCTGAGGATATTATCCACCTCTTGGATTCATTATCTATTGATAAAGCCCACGTTATAGGCCGTTCCATGGGCGGAATGATAGCACAAATAGTGGCTGCAAAGTTTCCTGAGCGTACACTCTCTCTTTGCGCGATCATGTCATCAACAGGAAACCCAGTACTGCCACAAAGCGCTCCCGATGTTATGCAAATGCTGATGAGCCCAAGTGCTAACCCAAAAGAAGATTTAGAAGGGTATTTATCAGGACAGCTTGCGTTTTATCGCCGGATCAGCTCAACGTTTGGCCCATTTGATGAAAGTTATTACCGTGAATATATACTGCAATCACTCGCACGCAATCATTCACCGGAAGGCACTAAGCGCCAAATTGTTGCTGTTGCCGTCACCGGAGATCTGCGTCCTTATATTCAGCAAATCAACGTCCCTGCATTGGTTATTCACGGTTCAATTGATCCGCTCTTCCCATTAGCCGCAGGGCAAGATATTGCTGACAATATTCCTAATGCAAAATTGGAAGTTATTGAAGGTATGGGCCATGAAACGCCACCAATGATTAATCCACTAATCGCTAAATTGATAATTAATCACTTAAATCAATAAATTAACGTACTAAGGCTCTAAAAATGAGCCTTAGTCACCCTTATAACCAACCTTGTTTCTTATGCTGTGCACAAATTGGGCAAGTATGGGTATTTTCTTCCCAAGAAGAAAAAGGTAAATGGCAGGTATTACACTGCGCATCATAATAATGGAAGATTTTCGGCACGTTATTTTTAGCTGTATAGCTTTGTACATGAATAGATTTAGGAAAACAAACAACTTGGCAACTCATACAACCAGTACAACGTTTTTCATCTATCAAAAATTGGTTATTTTCAATTTCTATCGCATGCTCATCACACATCTTGGCACAAGCGCCACAAAGAATGCATTTTTCCGTGTCTAGTTCGACCTTAAACCAGCTATCTTCAGGGTAAAATTGTTTTCTTGCATTTAATCCTGTTTTCACCTGCCCCTTATCTAACGGCTTTGAATCCAATTTTTGACGAAATAGCATCATCCGACGACCGCTATCGACTTGTTCAGGCTGAACAATACGTAATTGCCAAATAGGTTCTTGTAATGTTTTGAGTTTTAAATTTAATGTCGCAATCGTTGGCAACCATTTATCAACCCAAGGTTCAGCAATTTGCATACCACGAATACCATATTGCCGATGCCAAACAATCAGTTCGTCCGCATTAGCAATCGGCTCATCATGGTTTACTATCAAAAATTCCCCTTGATAACTACGTTCATGGGGTTTGATATTTTCAATGGCATCGACAGGGCAAGCAAATAAACAATTACCACATTGAAAACATAGTTCATTATTAATTTCTGCATCCATATGGCTAAACGATACCGCACCCACAGGACAGCTGGTGGCACAATTATCACAGATGCTATTTTTCAGGCGTTTTCTTACGCACTGACCGTTAATTATGGGTTCAGGAGGCAGATCTAAACTAATAAAACGTCTCATTGCTCTACACTCTCCCGTTACAACAAAAATAACTTATTTAAAAATTGTTATATTTAATAGTTAAATTCTAGCATTAATTTTTACACTATTTTAGTACAACGCTCTGTAGATAAAGATGATTTGGGCTAAATAATTACTTAAAAACCACAAAACTCACTGTATTTTGGAGCCTTGTGATTTGCGCCTTCTCTCTAACTCGCTTTTTTCATATAATTATCAATAAGATTGGCGGGCTCCCAATTCAGCTGTAAATGTTCAATATCCTGAATACCAATACAGTTTTCTTCATCTTGTAGACGTAGCGTCGCTAACGTTTCCACTAAATGATCCAATTTTTGTTGAGTGGAATGCTCATTTTGTCCCTCTAAAGACTGCACATGAACTACAGTAGGAGCTATTGTATTCGGATACTGAAATATTTTCACGCTACGTCCCTGGTCTGAAGTATAAATATATCGAGTTGCATTACTTCGGTGATCAGGCTCTTCTCGAATAACGTCCTTATTAAAATTAATAAGGTAAACCGTGTTTTCACCGCCAAGGCTATACAACGAATTCCAGCCTACAATTTCCCCATTGATAATAAAACTATTTTTCCCGCTAGCGTCTGTTAACAACCCATTTGAACCATTAGAGATGAAGACATCATTCCCTTCACCACCATATAAATTGGTATCACTTGTTGATGCATAAAGAACATTATTTCCGTAAATACCATCTGGAATTGAAATGGCTCCAATTACCGCTTGCGCTTTAAATACCCGCCCAATCCCGCTTTTATCCCAAACTTTTTGTTCTGGCCCTCTTGTCCGAATAAATAAGCGCCTAAATGGTGTATTTTCACTAATATGTATATTTTTTGTCTTTGTATCAAGAATTGATGAAAAGCTTAACTCGTTAGAAAAATTTTTAAACTCATCCATAGGGTGCCAAATCTGTTCTGGCGCTAATTTTTTTTTATATTGACGCTGTTCAGCAAGGTAGCGAACTAGATGTGCCATACCATCATTATGAATATGGGCGGGCATATGGGAGGGTAACCGCTGATGATGATAAACTTGATTATTGCTATTTTTATTATTTTGGGGCATTTTTACTTTGACTGTACGCAAATTAGATTGCGATGTGTAAAGATGATAAGTATCTTCCCGTTCCTCTATGACTTCATACTGTGTTTTAAAATTAAATAAATGAATATTATTAAATCCAACTTGATCTAATATTTCTGTATTACCGCCCCCTTTACTTCCATCAATTAAATAGTGGTCATCCCCTCCTTGTCCATCAAGTTTGTCATTACCCAAGTCAGATAGAATTAAATCACTATTTTCACCACCATATACATAATCATCACCGTTACCTCCATACAAAACATTCCCTCCTCCATTTGTAATAATAATATCATTACCTTCCCCTGAATTTATGATATTTCCTATCATACTGTTGTCTTCAATTAAGTCATCACCATTATTTGCATCTAGAATAGGATAACGAAAATTATATCCCTTAGGAATTTTTATGTAATCATCATTTTCTGTGGGTAATTCCAAACACTCAATTGGTTCAATGTTATGAGAATCCTGTCCCATTTTTATCCTAAACAAATTCGCATGGCCGTCTTTAATATAAATTTCTTTACTTATTGGATATGATAAATTAATGAAGCTAATTTCAATTTTTTTATTACTGAATTTATCATATAAAAACATTGATGTTCCCAATGTCTTGATATCAAACCCATTCTCATAAGGTAATAAAATGGTCATATCAAACTCATCTTCCATTTCTGGTTTAATATTTGAAAAATCAAAAATTATTTTACCTTGAAAAATCTGATCTGGGTTAACTTGATAAACATCTCTTCCTTTAGTAACCATAATATGACTGTTTCTACTGACCATTAAAAGGTGGTCATCATTACTCTTTCCTTTATATTCTAACTTACTCGCTAAACCATGAAATTTAAAATCTCCCCATAAAGGTTGACCATATATTTTATTATCAACTGAAATTGTTTTTTCACTCTCATCGATACTTATTGTAGAGCTAGCGCCTCCCTGATAAGTAATATTAAAAATATTTTCACTTATAATGTGTGAAGCACTTGAATCCAAATGGTTTAGCTTAGTATTTAATACAAATCCGTCCTTTGTATATAATTGATATCTATGAAATATTTCCCTACCATTATTATCTATTTTATACGTGTTTTTTAAAGTAACATTCAGTGTTAAAATTTTCGTTTCTGACTCTGCCGATTTTATTTCAATATTTAATATGAGATCATTACCAGAAATACTGGCATCCTTTATTTCGCTTAACATATACCCTAAATTTACTCGGCTTTGGCCTTGTGTATTTTCAATAATTACAGCTGATAATTCTAATAAATTATCATTTAATTCATCTTGATTATTGTGCCAATCAACACGACGTAGAAAATAACTATCATTACCTTCTCCACCATTGACTATCCCTGATTCAAATATTAATTGATCATCCCCCTCCATACCTTGAATAAATGCAGTCATTGCCCCTACATCTAATGTGTTGGATTCTTTATTACCTAATAATTCTGCTATCGTAGAGCTATCTCCAATTAGCATCACATCATTAACATTGCGTAAATGAATCTTCTTAACTTTATGATTAATGAAGGTCACCTCTGACGTTATATTGTTCAAATCGATATCTATTTTACTGTTGGATGGAATGTCTTTAATGATTATACTATTATCCCCCCCATTGCCATCAAAATAAATTTCGTTACTTTCTTCAATGTTATTATCAAATAATAATGATAAGTTTATAATATCATCTTTTTCGCCGCCTACGAGAAATTTACTCCCTGCATTGATGTTAAATAAATTTTTTGAATTTTTTTTCCCAACGATAATATCTGTTCCATTCCCTGGGTTAAAACTAATGTTTTTTTGCTTTGCTTCATTTTCATATCGGTAACCAATATTTTGCATGCCTTCATAAATAACCCTAGGCTTCTCACTTAATAATTCTCTTGCAATATCAATAGGCTGGTTTAAAAATTCATTCCCTAGTCTATTCACTCTGATATCATTATTTATATCAGGGTGAATCGTATTGGTATAATTATTTCTGGCCTGGAATAGCCGTAGCTCTGATGCTGATAATGAACTTAGTTGTGTAGCAACCGACTGTTTTTTCTTTATGTTATAAAAAGTAATTAGTTCGTTTTTATGTAAAAATTGTTTTAGTAATAAGCTATCATACTCAGGATTAAGTACAATATATCCCATTTGTTTTTAGCTTACTCGTCAACTCCTCGCCAAAAATCACCTTTTCTTCTTTTGTCAAAAGTGCCTTTTTATCGGTTAAATATAGAATAATATTTTCTGGCATTTTAAAAGCATATCTTGTTTTTAATACATTCAATGAGTTAGCATAGTTTTGAATGAAACCAGGTTCAGAATGAAGATTATCTATTAATATCCACTGTTGTTTAGATGCTTTTAGTAAATATTCTATATCTCCATACTCTGAAAAAAATTCCATCGAATTCGGGTTTACCTGAAACACTAATGTATTATCGGGGGAATATTTTACTAGTTCTTCTGCATATTTTTTGCCTATAGTGCCTCTCCCTGAACGAATAATAATTTTGACAGTATCATTAAATTTCTGTGGATTAGCATTGACATCGTTTTTATTAATCATTAACCATAATGGTGTTTCTAATATTCCAACATTTTCATGTTCACGAATTAGTTCACTTCTAAAATCACTATTAAATTGAGTATCTTTCGCATTTAACTTCTGTTTAAAAATAGCGTATGCATCATGATTAAAAGCTACTTTTTTAATTAAATCAATGTCGATTTTATACTCATTATTTGGATCCCTAAAAATATCCATAGCAGTAGAATGGTCATCTTTTATTAATTGAAAAACTTCTAGCTCACCACTTCTTAGCTCATCGATAAAATATAAACTGGCATGCTTTCCATTAATATAAGCTTGTTGATTAGTTTGGTTAATATTAATTTCTAACCGCCAATTTTCAGTTGATTGCATTTCTCTCGTTAAACCATATGGCCAAGTTATTTTATTACTGTTTTGCGTAATACTGATTATTCGATTATAACCCACAACTGGAAAGTATATTCCATGTTTAGCTAATTCTACACTTGCCCTAAACACAAAGTTTTCATTTACGCCCCCACGCCCTAATTGGCAGCCTGCCAAAACAATCTTATTGGGTGGATATGCTTTCAGCACATGCTTTTTAAGATACTTCAACCCTAAAATAACTTGGTAAGCTTGGTACCCTTCAAAGTGACTTTGCTGGTTACGTCCAGTATATTGACCATGGCCAATCACCGCCCAACGTATTTTCCCGTTAACTTGAGTTTGTAAATCACCATGTAGTACTTTCCACTGTTCATTTTTAATATCAAACTGTATAACAAGCGAATTACTAGGAAATTTTGCTAATAATCTCCCCGTTGATTTAGCTGCTGTGTCATCACCTCCTATTTGGATTAAAACATGATAATTATATGTCGAGTCACTTGTAGGCCGACTCATTAAATGATGAAAAATTGTAAGCCTTGTGAATTCATCTATAGGATTAAACCAATTAGATATATTTTTAAGTTCGGAAGACTGCTCCCCTACTAATGGACTGCCATCTATGTGTTCCGTTAAAAGTATCAAATCATCATCTTTATTAATTATTTTATCATTAGTTTTTTTATCATTTACATTTATCATCTGAATTTTATTTCCATGTCAAATTAAAGCCCACCTTCAACTTAACAAGATTGCCACATCAGTAAAATATATAAAAAAACAATTAAGATTAACTACAATTAACAACGCTCAAGATAATTTCACTATTAAAATATAAACCATCAAATCGATATGATACACAATCATTTTAAGATTATATTATGTTTACTTGTAATTATATTATATGCATGTAATTATTTGGATTCATTTCTACTTTCTACGAAGGCCATATATGAACAATTTCGAATTTTATAACCCCACTCGTATCATGTTTGGTGAAGGTAAAATCAGTGAACTTGACCGAGTTGTCCCTAAAAATGCTAAGGTTCTTATTTTATTTGGCGGTGAAAGTGCAAGAAAAACAGGAACCTTAAATGAAGTTGAGCAAGCTTTAGGATCTCGAACATTCGATCATTTTGGTGGAATTGAGGCCAATCCTCGCTATGAAACATTGATAAAAGCTGTCGATAAAATTGAAAAAGAAGGTTTCGATTTCTTGCTGGCGGTGGGTGGTGGCTCCGTCATTGATGGTGTTAAATTTATCGCAGCCGCGGTAAATTACCCAGGTGATAAATGGGAGGTGGTCACAAATAGAGGCTCGACTATAAAAACTGCGCTGCCCTTCGGTACAGTGTTAACATTACCTGCTACTGGTTCCGAAATGAACAAGGGCTCTGTAATTACTCGTGAAGAACTGCATTCTAAACTTGCTTTTATGAGCGACCATGTATTTCCTCAATTCTCTATTCTTGACCCAGTAAAAACCTATACTTTACCGACTCGCCAAATAAGTAATGGTGTTGTTGACGCTTTCGTTCATGTTATTGAACAATATTTGACTTACCCAGTGAATGCTTACGTACAAGATGCATTCGCAGAAGGCTTATTGAAAACATTAATAGAGATTGGACCTAAAGCGCTTGAAACTCCAAAAGATTATGATATTAGAGCCAATTTAATGTGGACAGCCACCTTGGCTTTAAATGGTTTAATTGGTGTTGGGGTACCACAAGACTGGTCTACTCACATGTTAGGCCATGAAATCACTGTGCTGTATGGTTTGGATCATGCACAAACACTCGCTATTGTTCTACCATCCATGCTGACGGAAAAATTAGCCCAAAAACAGGCCAAATTAGTGCAATATGCAGAACGAGTTTGGGGAATTACGTCAGGTTCTGACCAAGAGAAAGCATTAAATGCCATTGAGTTAACTCGAGAGTTCTTTGAAAAAATGCAAGTAGGTACTCGTTTTAGTGACTACCAATTGACCCAAGAGGTTATTGAACCATTAGTTAATAGCTTAGCTGCACACAATATGGTGAAATTAGGTGAGCACCAAGATATTAACTTAGAGGTTAGCCGCCGCGTATATACGGCCGCTTTATAATTTCCTCCCACTCGAAAAGGTGCAAACTTGCACCTTTTTCTTTTTTATCACCGAAAGCCCTTTTCCTTATAAGTCATTTAAATTTATCGGTTATTACAACAGCATATAACGTTTAATTGGCTAGATTGTATTTCATATTGCCAGATTTTTAATTGAGAATGGCACATTAGCATCAGCAAAATATTGTTTTCAATTTTGAGCATTAATCACCATATCTCACCACTGTAAATTTAGGTATTTTATAGCTTACAGATAGTCCGAAACAAATATATAACAACAATTAATAAGTTAGGTTGTGAGCCATGTTATCTAGATTTAATATATCAAACAGTGCATTACTTGCATCGTCTCTGCTCTTAACGATTGGGCGTGGTGCAACATTGCCCTTCATGGCTATTTACCTAACCCGTGAATATGAAATGGCTATTGATATTGTCGGTGTTGCAATGTCAATGGCTATGGTGGTTGGTGTTTTATTTAGTATGGGCTTTGGTATGTTAGCAGACCGCGTTGATAAAAAACGCTGTATGCTATTCGCAGTTATCGCCTTTATTTGTGGGTTTATTGCGATACCTATCGTGAATAATGCTATTTTAGTCATTATTTTCTTTTCGTTAATAAATTGCTCTTATTCCGTATTCTCAACGGTACTAAAAGCCTATTTTGCAGATACCCTTACGGTTGCATTAAAAGCAAAAATATTTTCCTTAAATTATACCTTCATTAATATAGGCTGGACTATTGGCCCTCCCATTGGCACCTGGTTATTAATGTATAGTATTAACTTACCATTCTATTTAGCTGCAATTTCAGCCGCTTTTCCAATCTTTTTTATACAACGGTTTGTACAGAGCATAAAACCGATACCATTAGAAGAAGGCCAGACCCGCAAATGGAACCCTGTCTCTATGCTACGAGACCAAGTGCTGGCATGGTTTATTTTATCAACTTTCTTAGGTTCATTAGTTTTTGGAACTTTTACCACTTGGATATCCCAATATGCCATCACCGTTGCTAACAGTGATTTTGCCCAAGTGGTTATCGGTGTTATTTTGCCCGTAAATGCTATTGTCGTAGTGACGTTACAATATACAGTCGGCAAACATATCACTCCAGATAACTTAAGAAAATTGATGACATTAGGTAGTCTATTTTTTATTTTAGGGTTGGCAACCTTTATGTATGCCCATGAAAACTTATACCTATGGGCTCTTGGCGCCTTTATTTTCACTTTAGGTGAGTTAATCTACGCCCCTGGCGAATACATGTTAATTGATAGTATTGCTCCAGACGGAATGAAGGCCAGTTATTTTTCGGCTCAATCTTTAGGGCTACTTGGCGGTGCATTTAATCCGATGTTAACAGGAGTTGTATTAACTGAACTTCCCCCCTATTTTATTTTCATTATTCTTATGTTTATTACATTTTTAGCCTGGCTATCAATGCTAAATGGAATGCGTCTAAGAAAAAAACAATTATTAGTTACCCAATAGCATTTTTTCTCCACTGAAAAACATTTCAGGTGGAGAAAAATGACCAATCTACTGCCTTTTTATTCTCTGTCTTATCGGTAAAACTAAACAAATAGCTGAACTCAATAATACAATAGTCATGATTATAGAAACCTTAAGATGATTTTTCGAAATGAGTAAAGAAAATATTGGTAATGCAGATAATAAAATCAAGTTGTTAACACTCTCGGATATAGATAAGACAAAACCTTTATTCTCTGCACTTTGCCTTGCTAACATTGCGGTGCTTATCGGAGAGGCCAATCCTAACATCCCACCAATAACAGTTAAGCATAATCCATGACCAATTAACGAAAGCCATCCACTAAGAAATAAGATAATCGTTACTATGATTATTAAAATAATGACCACGAGTTTTGTATTATTTGATACTTTAATTTTTTCAATTTTTGCAACTAAGCCATTACCAAATAATAATCCCATCCCAAATAATCCCATTAAGCTACCAACCTCCGCACTTTCTAAGTGGGATCGTTGCCTTAATATTTCACCTGCAAGCAAGAATATACAAACTGATACCCCATTCCATAAACCTTTCGCTAATATGAGTCTGGTAATACCTACATGTTTAATCACTTTAAAAGATAATTTTTTTCCGACAGTTTTTTGAGAGTGCGGCAGTGTAAATAGCCCTATAATGAATACGACTAAGCACCCTATCGCGGTATAAATAAAAGGGGCGTACCAAGCAAAATACTGGACTAATATCCCTGCAATGATTGGCCCCGTAATAATACCGACAGTCATTCCCACCATAATACTCCCCATTGCTGTAGCTTGTTTACTTTCACTAATTACATCAGCAATAAGTGCGAAGATAACGGGAACAAGTGCAGCAGAAGCCAATCCTCCGAAGCCCCTTAAAACAAGTGCAGTCAATAGATTAGGTGAAAAAATAATGACTAAACTATCGAGTGATAATAGCAAAAGAGCCATAAGCACAATTTTTCGTCTATCAATTCTATCTGATAAAAAACCAATAATAGGAGCTGCCAAGGTATAGGCCAACGCATAAGCCGATACCAACCACGTAATTTGGTCAGGTTGAACATGAAATACCGTTGCTAACGGCGATAAAATAGCCGATAACATAAATTCTGCGGTACCAACAAGGTATACCGCTACTGCCGACAAAAGCAGTAAGTAATGAGTAGAAGTCATAGTTTTCTCGTTTTGATATATATTGCATTATCCAATCAGTGCTTATGATTGGTATCGATATGGTTTTATTTAAAAAAAATTAGGGGAGTTTTTTGGCAGTGAGTAGCTAGTTGTAAGTAACGTTTAAATACTGGAAGTATTGAGATGATTAATTAAGGTAACAAACTGAAAGATAAGAGCGAATAGAGGTCTATTAAATCTTAAACTTTAATTAAATTCAAGAGATTCCTGCAAAGTTAAATATATATTAACAAATATTCCATCTTCTTAAATTTAGCAAAAATAATTACTATCTGATTTCCTTGTTCCTATGCATTTAATACGTAATATTACCCATTCAAATACACTAATTCCTGCGATTAATCGACTATTAGCCACTTCTATGTCAAAAAAAACTCTCATTATCTATTTTATAATGTACAAACAATAACATGATAGTTGCTTCCATATTTGGTTATTAAATCAATAGAATAGTTTATTTAATAATCACATTAAAGCATGTTTAGGCTAACGGAAGGTATATAAACATGAATATTATCACTCGGCTTAAATTCGTTTCATTTCTACAATTTTTTATCTGGGGATCATGGCTAGTTACTTTTGCATCTTACCTATTCAATACATTACATTTCAAAGGCGGTGAAATCGGCTTAATTTTTAGTACATTAGGTATCTCAGCCTTATGCTCACCGATTATCATCGGATTTATTGCAGATAAAATTGATAACAGAAAACTTGTATACACTACATCACATATCATTTCTGCTGTATTTCTAATCGTAATGGCTCATAGTGATTCAATAACCCTACTATTTATTGTGACATTAGTTCATCTAATGTTTTATATTCCAACTATTTCTATTTGTAATAGTATTGTTTTTGAAATGTTGAGCGCTGAAAAGCTCGATTCTGATGTTTATTTTCCTAAAATACGCGTTTACGGTACCTTAGGCTTTATTGTCGCTATGTGGACAATTAGCTTATTAAAATTGGAAATGAGTTTTTATCAATTATATATTGGTGCTATTGCATCGATTGTACTCAGTATTTTTTCTATTTTCTTTATTTCAACACAGAGCTGTAAAATTGAGAGAAAAGAAGAAAAACCCAGTTTTAGTTGCCAAAATATTATTTTACTATTTAAAAAAGGACGAGTTGCAGTATTTCTATTCTTTGCCATGTTATTAGGCTCTGTTTTACAAATTACCAATACCTTTGGCGTTCCCTTTTTACAAGATATGGCATTAATGCCTGAAGCTAGAGGCTCGGTTTTTTCTGAATATCCCACAATCTTTTTATCAATATCGCAATTTTCAGAAATTATATTTATTTTGCTTTTACCGCTATTACTCAAAAAATTCAAAATTGAAGCTATCCTATTTATGAGTATGATTGCATGGATTTTACGATTAGGTTTATTTTCTTACGGTGATTTCACTGTGATTGGTACTATCGCTTTATTTTTATCCATGGTTGTATACGGCTGCGCTTTTGATTTCTTTAATATCGCTGGAGCATTATTTTTGGAAAAAGAAATTGCTCCTGAGTTTCGCTCAACAGCACAAGGTGTATTCACCACATTAGTGAACGGTTTTGGTACATTTCTAGGCGCGGTATTATGTGGATGGGTTATCGAACTTAATACGGTCAATGGCGTGGTGGATTGGAAAACTTTCTGGATGATCTTTACCGGCTACACTGCGAGTTTTACACTTCTCTATGTCATTTACTTGTTCTATACTAAAAATAGTCAACCGAAAACTGCCATTCAATGACTCGTATTCCCCTTATTCATGAGTCATATATCCAGAATAAGGGGGTTATATTATTTCAAATGTGTGATTTTGAAATAGTCATATTAGGGTTACTCTTCATTTTTAGTGCAATTTAATTATTATCTGCCTTATACTTCGCCTCTTTTAGCAATAACGCTTGTTTTCGGTCAATACCCCAACGGTAACCAGAAAGATCACCATTACTCCTAACAACACGGTGGCACGGTATTGCTACCGCTAACATATTTGCACCACAGGCATTAGCTACCGCTCTGACTGCACTAGGCTGGCCAATTTTTTCTGCAATATCACTGTAACTCTTTGTTTCCCCAACTGGGATATTACGTAAAGCTTGCCAGACGCGTTGTTGAAATGCAGTCCCTTGAATGTCTAATGGTAAATTTAAACCAATTTCAGGCGCCTCAATAAAACCCACCACTTGAGCGACTAGTTGTTCAAAGTCGTCATTTCCTCCAATGAGCTCTGCGTTCGGGAATTTATCCTGTAAATTATTCAATAACTGCTCAGCGTCATCCCCTAACAAAATGGCGCAAACCCCTATCGGACTTTGTGCAACTAATAATGTTCCCAACGAGCAAACCGCAAGAGCAAAATAAATTTTACTGCCTCCTCCTCCTGATTTCCATACACTCGGCGTCATGCCTAGTCGTTGAGATGAGGCTTCATAAAATCGACTATTTGATTGATAACCTGCATCATAAATAGCATCCGTAATTCGTTTTTTTTCTTGAAGCTGTTGCTGCAATGTTTTATGGCGAAATGCATCCGCATATGCCTTTGGTGTTAACCCTGTCTGTGCTTTAAATAAACGGTGTAAATGATAGCGACTCATACCAATATAATCAGCTAACTCTGCCAAGCTCACCGTTTGTTCCTGCTGCTCAATATAACGACAAGCCTTTTCAATTTGTTCTTGATAAAATTGGGTTAATTGTGACGTTTCTGTCCGAAAGCGTTTTCCAGCACAGTAGCCTTGTTCAATAGCTTGCTGTTCATTATCGAAAAACTCAACATTATCTCTATTTGGTAAACGCCCCGCCGCAGATGGATGGCAATAAATAGCAGAGGTTCTTACACCGTAAACAAAATGACCATCTGCGGATTTATTCCTTTCAACCACCGCTTGCCACCTCTGTTCTGGCGTTTTCCACAAATTTTTAGTTATCATCATGTCGCCCTTCGCTGGTTAATTACATTAATTATGACAAACTTCAGTCCTAAAAAACTCCGAACATTGCTTTTTAATTCTAGCTTTATCCGTCCAGCACAATGCCATAATTACATGAATTCCAATGTGTTATTGCGTTTATAAAAAGTACTCAACAAAAATTGAATCGCATTAGTATTATTTGTTTTTCAGCTCTTTTTGTGCAATGCGTTTTTTAAATCCTGTTAACGTCATTCCTGTATGCCGTTTAAAGTAACGGCATAAATAAGATGTATCTTCAAAATTTAATTCATCAGCAATTTGCTTAATGGATAAATTACCAATTTCTAATAATGCTTTTATTTCTAAAATAACTTGCCTATCTATTAATACTTTTGGTGGGTCATTAAAAAAATTTTGACTAATTTTGGACAAGTAGAATGGTGTAATAGACAATTGTTCAGCATAAAATTTCACTTCTTTATGCTGCTTACAGTGAGTTGTAATTAAGTCCCAAAAACGCCAACACAGCTGCTCTTGGCGGCTTTTATTTTCTGGTTTTATAGAAATGTGTTGTGCATGATTACTGATTTCTAAAAATAAATTTTGTAAATGGTTTTTTAATTGTAATACCCCATATTTACCCCAATTAGACACTATAGCTAAAAGAATATATCTCCAGCTTTCAAACAGTGCAATTTTTTCTAATGGAATTGAAATAACAGGAAAATCATTAAAAAAAGCAAATAATTGATTTGGTAATACATAGGCAATTTCTGTTGCTAGCTTTTTATCAATCAACCAATATTCCAAACGAAATTTACGTGATTTGGCTTGCAGCATTGCAAAAGAATCATCGTATAAAATGATAATATCGTTTTTGCGTATCAGATGCCGTTTGAAATTAATATTGAAGACTCCATATCCTTGCTTGCATATACAAACCGCCACATAAGATGTTTTAATCGGTTTAAATTGCATCTCTTCCATATTACTTTCACCAATCCGAATGGCTTCAGGTAAATCAATTTGATAATTATTTAAATGCTGCATGATTGTTGTGTTTTGATTTACTTCATATAACGCATATCATAACAAAAAAGTTGTCATAAGTACCCATAATGTACAAGTTATGCCCTTATTTTATTTTCATAAATACCTAAAATAGCCTTCAAATTAAGGGATACCATAACGGGGGAGATTAGAAAATGGTACTTGCAACAAATAGGTTAGTATTGCGTCCTTGGCAAGAAACAGATGCCGCTGATTTATATTTCTATGCAAAAGATGAAAGAATTGGCCCTATCGCAGGTTGGCCTGCTCACAAAAATGAAGAAGAGAGTCTTTCTATCATCAAGAATATTTTTATGCGAGATGAAATTTACGCGGTAACGTTAAAAAATGAAAACCAAGCTATTGGCCTGATTGGATTATCATTTAGCCATGAAAGTAATTTTCCCATTGGGGAAAATGATGCAGAAGTCAGTTATTGGATTGGTGTACCATTCTGGGGTAAAGGCCTTATACCAGAGTCAATTAACGCCATAATGCACCATGCATTCACTAATTTGAAATTAGATAATTTATGGTGTGGTTACTTTCAAGGTAACGAGCAATCTAAAATTGCCCAAGAAAAATGCGGCTTCAAATACTATGCAACTCTTGAACCACAATTTATTGAATTAATTGGTGAAACTAAGACAGAAGATATTAGTAAAATAACCGCTAAAGAGTGGCAAGCTCGACAGTAATATTTGATTCTATCTATACATGTGGCCAGCATTTATCTGTTTGGCCTTTTTCTTATTAATTTATTGTCACAACTCATTTCAATGATGAATAAAATTATTCTACCGTGTTCCTATTAATGCTATGATTTTTCAATAATTATAAAATTCATACTTTCACTAGGATCACAGGTAAACACATGCAGGACTATGGTATTTGGACCGTTATCACTCCCATTGTGACTATAATTTTGGCGATATTAACTCGCCAAGTCATGCTTTCATTAATGCTAGGAATATTCGTTGGTTTTACTGTCATTAACGATCACAACCTATTATTAGGTGTGCAAGGTACCGTTGATGGTATTATTGATACATTTTCATCTGCAGGGAATACGCGAACAATTGTCTTTATGGTCATGATCGGAGGGATAATGAGGCTTGTTGTTGTGACAGGCGGAGTTCGAGCATTAGTTCAGCTACTAACCAATAAGACAAAACTGATTAAAAACCGTAAATCTACCCAGTTTCTTGCCATTATCATTACTTCTCTTATTTTTATTGAAAGCTCAATTAACCAATTAGTCGCTGGCGCCTCAACTAAAAATCTAGCACGACAATATGGTGTTGCTCCTGAAAAAATGTCCTATATTATCCAAACAGCATGTGTTTCTGTTTGTTCCTCCGCCATCATCAATGGTTGGGGTGCAGTAATAATGGGGTTAATCGGGGTACAAATTTCCCAAGGTCTGATTCAAGGCGAGCCCTTTGATATTTTAATTACTTCGATTGGTTACAATTTAATGGCATGGTTATCTATTATAACTATCCTATTCTATGTATTTACCAATATTTCATGGGGGCCCATGAAAAAAGCTGAAGATAAATATCAACAAAATTTTATTGAGGGGAATATTTCCCAGTTACAAAGCCAAGATAATGAAGAAGAGATTATTGATCACCCTAACGCTCATTCTTCATTAAACTTCTTTATTCCTATTTTATCTACGGTGTTAATGGTCCCTATCGCACTATATATCACTGGTGACGGTGATTTTAGCAAAGGAAGTGGTTCGACATCCGTATATTGGGGAGTCATGTTTGGTACTGTGGTATCTTTCTGTTGGTTTATCAGTCGACGGTTACTAAATATTGATGAATTCTTTAAAGAATTATTTATCGGCTACGCCAATATGCTAAAAATCAGCTCAATTATGATCTTAGCGTTCTTGATGGGAAATGTCTCTGCTGAGTTAAACACGGGAGCCTATATTGCTGAAGTCACTCAAGGAGTTATGGCCCCAGGTTTTTCTATTGGATTTATCTTTATAATTAGCGCCATTATGTCTTTAGCAACAGGCACCTCTTGGGGAACTTTCGCGATAATGATACCTATCGGGGTTCAATTAGGTTTATCTGTAGGAATGCCTGTTGAATATATGATTGGTGCAGCAATTTCTGGCTCAATATTTGGCGATATGACCTCCCCAATTTCTGCGGATGCTATTGTTGCTTCAATGGCGACAGACTGCGAACATATTGAGCATATTCGTACTCAAATGCCTTATGCGTTAGTAACTGCCAGTATTGTTCTTGCTATTTACCTTTACCTTGGTTTTTCTTATTAATTATTGGGAGTCTAGATGTCTATCCAACAACAACTAACACAGTACGCAAAAATAGATTTACTTAACTCGTCGACTCCACTTAATCGATTGAATAATTTATCGCATAAGTTTGGTCGTGAGATTTATATAAAACGTGATGATATGACTCCCCTTGCTATGGGGGGAAATAAACTGCGTAAACTAGAATTTTTAATGGCTGATGCATTAGCCAAAAAAGCAAAAATTATTGTTACCGCAGGGGCAATTCAATCAAACCATGTCCGCCAAACTGCAGCTGTTGCTGCCATGTATGGGCTTGAATGCGTTGCGTTATTAGAAAATCCAATTAAAAGTGATAACCCTAACTTTCTGCATAATGGTAATAAATTATTAACTGATTTATTTGCCACTCGTTGTGTGATGTGTGATGAATTAACCGACCCACAATCCCAAATGGAAGCGCTAATTAAAACACTTTCTCTTAAAGATGCCTATATTGTCCCTGTGGGTGGGTCAAATACATTAGGTGCTTTAGGCTATGTCCAATGCGCTATTGAGATAGCTCAACAGAAGCCAGAACATATTGAATTTGATAAAATTATTGTTGCTTCAGGAAGTGCTGGAACCCATGCAGGGCTTGCCATTGGTTTACAAGAATTACTACCACAGAGCCAAGTCATTGGCGTGACAGTGTCACGAAAGCAACAAGACCAAGCCCCTAAAGTTGAAAAATTGCAATCCGAACTGGCTCAATGGTTGGGTCTAGCTAAAACACCTGAAGTACAATTATGGGATAACTTTTTTGCTCCCATGTATGGAATGCCAAACCAAAAAGGCCTCGCCGCAATCAACTTATTAGCGCGGCAAGAAGGTATTTTATTAGACCCAGTTTATACCGGTAAAGCCATGGCTGGGTTAATTGACTACTTGGAAAGCTCTGAAGAAAAAACTCCCGTTCTGTTTATTCATACGGGTGGAGCCCAAGCATTATTTGCTTACTCAGATATTAGCCAAACAATTAAGTAATCATCATCAGATAAAAGGGCCAGATTGCCCTTTTATCTTCCATTGTAAAGCTAAAATACTCGACTTCCTTCTTTATTATTGTTGATTAGTCTGTACTATCCAATAATCGGTAAGTGATCACATATAAATATTGCTCGTTTGGGTAAATCTCTTTGATAAGTGCTTTCAACGTCTCTAGACCCATGGCTTCTTGCTTAGCGTGGTATTCAGAAATGTCATCATAAGAAATGGGCTCTACCGACAATATTTTAATATCAGTATAATATTTCCCTGTTTCTAACGCATATACCTTCACAATACTCCCAGGAACATAATCGCTCTCGCTTTTATCACGAATAGTGATAATTTTTTTACCGGAAACCACCAATGGAAGTAAACGCTCAAAAAAGGTTATCGTGTCTGGTGCGTTATTCATAATAATTCTCTTATTTTTATACAATCTCTTTTCTAGGAAGACCTATTTTCTTATAAATCCAATAAATTGCAATAAAATGGTTCTTTTTGTGCTTTCAATTATACGAACACTATAGCGATCATTGCGTTTTATATACAATCAAGCCATAAAAATATTATCTACTACTATAAACTGAGTATACATAATGGATAACAATGAAAATTTGTTCTATCAACAAGAACACTATTTTTGGTCTGCAATATGTGCAAATACGGTGAAAATCAGCAACCAAACTAGTGCTTATTTTTCTGAGCTACCATTGCCTATATTTAATTATATTTACCTCCACCAAGGCGCACTCATTTCAGATTACGAGAAGGCCGAAGCGCTGTTCAAAAAACAAACTAAGCCTTATGTACTGGTTGTTCATGACCAAATACTTTCACTATTTGAGTCAGAAATAATAACACGGAGATTAGTCTTTGATGGTGAATCAACCGCAATGATTTTGCCACAAGGGGCTTTGTCTCAATACAATTCACCACCACCGCTTAATACTGATTTTCAGATAATACAGAGTAATGATCGACTCGAAGATTGGGCTCAGCCGTTAATTACAGCATTCCCTGTCGATTCTGATACAGATGAAAGTGACTCAACTGTTACTGACGAGTATATTCGTTATCACCAAAGAGCGCTTGATAAACAAACTAATATGGTGCATTTAGTCTTATTTGCAGATCAGCAACCAGTCTCAACCTTAACTATGACATTTAATAATGAAACAGCTCGACTTGATGATATTGGTACTGATATTCAATACCAAGGTAAAGGGCTCGCGACTTCACTTATTAAACATGCGCTATACCTTTGCCATCAACAAGGGATTAAACAGTGTGTATTGGAGTCATCCAGTGAAGGGTTATCTATCTACAAAAAACTGGGTTTTGAACCTATTTTTAATTACTACAGCTATATTTCGGCGTGATTTTATTGAATGCATCTTAATAATCAAGATGCATTTTACTTTACCTAAAAAAATAAGGTTTAATGTAATCACTAATCGCAAAACTGCACCTAGTGACACAATCATGGGGATTAATATAATGATAACTCCCAGTATATTTATTTTGTCACCGTTTGGTACCAATGTTGAATATCTGTCACAATTTGTTCAGTGTGCAACTGCCCATCTTTATCTTTGAAATAATGGTCTAAATCTTGATAAGAACGGTAACTAACATGGGTATTACGAACTTGTTTCATCATATTATCTGTACCATGAGCATCCACGTTGGTATCCGCCATCGTTTGTATCACCAAATGTGGGGTTTTAACTGACTGGATAAGTTTTAAATTGTCAATGGTGAGCATCTCATACCACCATTTCGAGCCATGGCCGCTGACAAATTGGTCGTTATTTAATTGCTTTTGTTTTACCGCTTCTGCAAATTGTTTAAAACCTTCCTTTGAGTTAGCAATTTCTTCTTTAGGTGTATTATTTTCAATACTATATAGAACATCATTAATGAAGTATTGGCCGCCAACATTCAATGCAACGGATGCGGTAATAAAGTTTTCTTGTGCAACAATTAAATTAGTTACCAGCGCACCTTCACTTCCGCCTAATAGCACTATGTGTTGGTAATCATTTTTTAATTGCTTTAATACTGTTACATAATTATTGGCGCGTTCTAATGGCGAGTCTTTCGACATGTAGTCAACAGGACATTCTTCTTCTGAAGCTTCTTCGCCATTAACCCCCACTTGGCTGTTTAATCCTGTTTTTTCAACTAATAAAATATCATTATGAGGAAATACAACCCCGAAATTTTTCAACATATTGGGGTTATTAATGACGCTTTTACAATCTGAGCCTTGTAATAAAACTAATAAATCCTTTGATTTTTTGGCTTGTTTTTGGATTAAATAATAATTTATATCTTTGCCTGCAAAGTGCATAGTTTGCATACTCACAGGTAAATTCTGTGCAAATACACTTAATGGATAAATTGAAAACAACAAAGGCGTAATTTTTAGTTTCATTGCACACTCATCATGTTCTATAAGGACCTTTCGACGATATTATATTGAGTTTTTTATAACAAATAGCGCCTAAAATGCCCTCGTAAAACAAGATTAAATATAGATATACGGTTTAGACCTGTACAATTTTTTTATGGCGCTTGAGAAACAAGTATTAATGACTCGCTATGGGGGGAGAATGCTATGCAATGGCAATGTTAGCAGCGGGTAAAATCGATATTTGTGTCGAATTCGCACTGGAACCTTATGATATTGTTCCATTAATCCCTATTATAGAACGTGCTATTGGCAAAGTGACTACATTAGATGGTTGCTGAGCTGAAATTGGTGGTACGGTTGTAGCAACAGGCTACCCAAACCTTCATAAACAAATTCTGGCTATCTTAATACAGGTAGTTAATTTTATCTTTTAAGAAGTATTATAAAATGCAATCTACTCAACAAGTTAATAGTCATGTTTCCTTTATGCCTGCGAAAAGGGAACAAGTTTCTACTCGAATTATTTTTTTTATTGCCGGTTTTGTTACCGCGGCCTGGGCAGCCATTGTTCCTTATGTCAAACTTAACACAGGGGCAAATGATGCCACCCTTGGCATGCTACTATTATGTTTCGGTGGAGGAGCACTTATTGCTATGCCAGTAACTGGTGCATTAGCTGCCAAATTTGGTTGCCGCCGTTTAATGGTGTTTTCTACCATCGCCTTTAGTTTGTTATTCCCCATTTTATCCTCTTTATCGCAAATTAACTTTATTATCATTGCCTTATTATTATTTGGAATTTTCATTGGCTTAACAGATTGCGCGATGAATGTTCAAGCGGTGATTGTTGAAAAATCATCTGATAAGCCAATTATGTCCGGCTTTCATGGTTTTTATAGTGTCGGGGGGATAGCTGGTGCAGGTACCATGAGTTTGATCTTGTTACTTGGTGTTTCCGCGACAATGGCATCAATCATCGTTTCAGTTATTGCCGTAGTTTTATTAGCTATTTGCTATAACGGTTTAATCCCTTACGCTAACGCCCCAACAGGCCCTCTTATCGCTATACCGAAAGGCATTGTTTTGGTTATTGGGGTTGTTTGTTTTGCCGTTTTTCTTGCTGAAGGTGCAGTTCTTGACTGGGGAGCTGTATTTTTAATTGAACACCATGGATTAGAAGAAACTTTAGGCGGCTTAGGGTTTGCTGCTTTTGCCACAACTATGACGATTGGCCGCTTACTGGGCGACAAAATTGTTATGCGAGTCGGTTCCTCTCGCGTCGTATTTTTAGGTGCTTTACTCGCTTGCCTCGGTTTTGTTATTGCTGTTTTATCTCCTCATCTCATATTTGCCATCATGGGTTTTGCATTAGTCGGTGCAGGTTCATCTAATATAGTACCGGTGATGTTTTCGGCTGTAGGGAAGCAAAAAACGATGCCAGAGGCCCTTGCCGTACCTGCAATTTCAACTTTAGGCTATTTAGGTATTTTGGCGGGACCTGCAGCTATTGGTTTTGTTGCTTTTCAACTGTCCCTGGCAACTGCATTATTATTAATTTCTGCATTATTAGTTATTATTGCTTTTGTGACTCGTTTTATCCGTGTGTGATTTTTTGAATCTCATAAGGCAGCCCTTGCAGGTTCAGGTAAAATACTCTGTGTTGAAGATTATATTGATGATAAGCCTGAACACAACGCGTTAGCTATCGCACAAAACGCCCTTACAACAATTAAAAATTCATTTATAGGTAGTAACACGCTAAATCTTGAAAACGCTTTCACAGGAATGCGACCTATGCCTAAAGATGAGATGCCAATTGTCGGAAAAGTTGCTGATTTCGAAGGTTTATATATTATCAGTATGCACGCTGCGATTACGCTAGCGCCTTTGATATGCCAATTGGCTCAAGATGAAATCTTGCATGGGATAGAACAAGCCGCATTAGGTCCATATCGATTAACTCGTTTTGTATCAGGTAACTGACAAATGAATATTCCGTTGTACTATTTAAGACATTATCAATCGATTGAAAAAACATTCTGGACATCTATTTGTGAACATAGTATCCAGATTGCACAACACACAATTTGCTATTTAACGCCCCTTAATTCGCCAGCGTTTAACTTCATTTATTTGCAGCCTGACTCAACCAGTCACGCCTTTATGCAGGCTCACAACCTGTTTGTTTCACAGAAGAAAAACCATACCTTAGTGATCCCCGAAGAGATGCTCCAGCAGGTGGTAACTGAGGCTGAGTCATTAGGGTATAAACGTGACAGTGTCACGACTGCAATGGCACTGACCTTAGTAAAGCAAAATGAAGTTGAACTGCCTGATAACCAAGTCGATATCGTCTTAGCCAATCACGATTTGTCTTTGTGGGCAAAGCCACTGGTTTCTGCGTTTTACCTGTCTGAAGAGCACGATCAGGTTATTCAGGAATATGTGCGTTATCATGAGGATGCATTACAACAAGGCGCCCCGCAGTTTCACCTTGTGTTACTCGTTAATGGTGAACCAGCGACCTCCATGACTGTGACGATCGAAGGTACGTTAGCGCGTTTTGATGATATTGGTACCGAGCCAAGCCATCAAGGTAATGGTTACGCTTCACAACTTATTGATTATGCGTTAGCATTTTGCCGCCAACAAGGTGTAGAACACTGTTTCCTAGATGCGTCTGAAGCGGGATTTGATTTGTATAAAAAATTTGGATTTGAACCTCTCTTTCGCTATATCAATTATGTTTGGTGCAAATAATTTATAACCATAATGTTATTTGTAGAGCTATCTGAAGTGGGATCATTGTTCACACAATGGTTCCAAGCTCAGTCATTCCAGATTAATCATAATGACAAAATTATCTAATATTTACATATGAAAATTAATATTATTGGCACTAGTGGTAGCGGTAAAAGTACCCTTTGCCAACAACTTTCGCTGTTGTTAAACGTCCCTTCTATCGAATTGGATAGCTTATATTGGTTAGCGAATTGGCAAGGTTCTTCGGATGATGCGCTTAACCAGAAACTCACCGCTGCATTAGATAAAGCGGTATCTGGATGGGTTCTTGATGGAAACTATACGCGAACCCAACCCATTAAATGGAAAGAGGTTGATATGGTGGTATGGCTGGATTACTCCTTACCAAGAACGCTTTATCAGTCGATTACGCGCACATTGTCGCGCATTCGTTCAGGGCAAGAGTTGTGGGCAAATACAGGTAATAAAGAACGTTGGAAAAATGCTTTTTTCAGCCGTGATTCGATAATTCTGTGGCTACTAAAGACTTACTATCCAAATAAGAAAAGAAATCTAAGTCATATGGCAAATATCAACTTACGCCATATTCAGTTTGTTCGACTCACCTCACCAAAAGAAACAAACTTATTTTTACAACAAATGAAAGCTCAAGTTCAGGGTAAATAAACATCTCGGTAGCCATAAAAACTACCGAGATAGTATTTTTTCAGCAATTAAAGCTCATCACATGCCGTTTTCAACATCGCAGTTTGTTGGAATTTTTCAATTCCTAACTCAATCAAGCGGCTGATTAATTGCGGGTATGTCATACCCGCTTGTTGCCACAATTTGGGGTACATACTGATGTTCGTAAAGCCAGGCAATGTGTTGATTTCATTGATAACTACGTCGTTGTTTTCCGTTAAAAAAACATCCACACGGGACATTCCACTGCAATTTAATGCGCGATACGCGGATAAGGCAATCTCGCGTATTTTATCACTCACCGCAGCATCTAACTGTGCAGGAGCCACGACAGAGGCGCCATTTTCATCAATATACTTAGTGTGGTACGCATAGAAACTATCGTGTAATACGATTTCACCACAAGGGCTGGCAAGAGGTTCTTCATTGCCCAGTACGGCGCATTCAATCTCACGCCCTTTTACTGCACTTTCAATAAGGACTTTCATATCAAATAAGAAAGCAAAGTCCAGTGCTGCGTAAAATTCCGATTCAGTGCTGACTTTACTGATCCCGACAGATGAACCTTGATTTGCTGGTTTAATAAAAAGTGGTAAACCTAATTGCGCCACGGTCGCTTCATATTCAGTTGTTGCGCGCTCATTTTTGAGCACTGTTATAAACGGAGCAATATTTAAGCCTGCATCTCTAAGTAATCTTTTGGTAACGTCTTTATCCATACAGGCAGAGGAACCTAAAACCCCCGGACCGACAAATGGTAAATTCGCCATGCGCAATAAACCTTGTAACGAGCCGTCTTCACCTAAGTTACCGTGAACAATAGGGAAAATAACATCGATTTGTGGCAATGGCTTAGCATCTTCTAACGAAATAAACTGTTCGCTTGTTTTACCTGGAACAAGTGCGATAGCTCGCTTAGGCGTATTCAACGCAATACGAGAGGGATCATCACCATGCAATAAAAAATCAGATTCGTTATATTCATGCCATTGCCCTTCTTTATTAATCCCTAAAAGGCATACATCAAATTTATTGCGATCTAACCCATTGATAATATTTTTAGCAGACTGTAGTGAAACTTCATGTTCTGTTGATCGGCCACCAAAAATAACACCGACTCGTATTTTGCTCATTATTTGCTCCGACATAAAACACCAAACCTAGCCGAGAAATATAGCACGCAAAGAAAAGGTTATGGCATAAATTATTTATTTTTCATTAAGATTAGCTGGCTTTATGACCAAACCTTCTTTTTTTGATAGCTAATTATCTTTTATCTATCAGAGTTTCAATACTGATATTCACCTGTTCAATTAGCCACTGCGTAAAAATAGCCGCTGCACTGCCTTGCTCTACAGGTTTAGATGACAATAAATAATATGCTGAATTATCTTCAATAAAGCCATATGGCGCGGTTAATTGTTTCGATTTTACTTCATCTGCAACCATCAAAAATGACGCAAGCGCCGCCCCTTGCCCAGCCAAAGCCGCTTGTATACACAAATAAAAGTGTTCATATGTAATAGTTTTATTATTTTGAAGCGCTATTTCTTTTATATTTTGCCAAGTTTCCCATGCAGTTGGCCTAGATAGAGTTGACAGTAGCGTTATATGACTAAAGTTTTCTTTAAAATCAAGTTCAGGCCGAACCACGACGCCCATACATTCTGAGCACACTTTCACCGCGCAAAGGTTGTCATTCCATTTGAAATCATTACGCCTCAATGCTAAATCAACATTCGTTTTTGTGAAATCGATAACACCACCTGCCGCCACTAAATGCACTGTAATATGGGGATATTGTTGATAAAAATGTGTAAGCCGAGGAATTAACCACTTCATTGCGATTGTAGGTTCACAAGACAAACTAACAACATCAGGAAAGGTATTGTTTTTTATCTTTTCAACCCCCTCCTTAAGCTGTTCAAATATTGCACTAGTTGTTTGTAACAATATTCGTCCATTAGCCGTTAAAAAAACAGCACGGTTCCTTCGTTCGAATAGCTCAACACCAAGGTATTCTTCTAATAAACGAATTTGTCGGCTAATCGCACTATGAGTCACATTCAGCTCTTGAGCCGCTTGCACAAAGCTACCTGCTTTCGCAGCAGTGTCAAAAAAACGTAATGACGTTAACGGTGGTAGTTTCATATATAGGTAATAAAAACTGACAGATTTATGTCAGGATAAATCGCTTTTTAGTTTTATTCAATCTATTGATAATAAAAACAATAAATGAACAAACAATTTCAGAATAAATCTGTTTTTGGTCTGTTTTTATTACCTTTTAGGAAATTAATATGAATGAAATTATTGCAGTTGCAACTATTACCATTTTAGCAGTCATTAGTCCGGGGCCAGACTTTGCTATGGTAACTCGTAATAGTTATACCTATGGCATTAAAACAGGCTTACTGTGTGCGCTAGGTATTGCTATTGGTGTGCAGGTTCATGTGTTTTATACCATATTTGGCATCACTTTGGTCATTATGAGTTCACCCGCATTATTCTTAATCGTTAAACTTATTGGGGTGTTTTACTTGGTATACATCGGATTTAAATCATTAACAAATAAAGTAAAAATATCCTCAGATAAAGCCGTATCAAAGCCATTATCGGCCCTAAATGCGTTTAAAAATGGTTTTCTGACAAATGCATTAAACCCAAAAACCATGTTTTTTGTGATTTCTGTGTATAGCCAAGTTATTAGTACACAAAATTCAATTTGGTTAAATTTAAGTTATGGTTTGTTTATTTCCTTTGCCCATTGGCTATGGTTTAGCCTAATTGCAATTTTTTTTGCAATGCCCGCAGTCAGAAACAAAATTCTTAACTACCAATTTATTATGGACCGAACGATTGGAATCCTACTGATTTTATTGGGATTATCTCTACTATTCTTTAATATAAACTAACCCCACATTCACATTCATGGTAGTTATTTACCCTGCAACCGATAATATTCATTGACCACTTTCGCCAACTCAACAACATCGGTTGGAATATTAAGTTTGGCGAGTTGGTCAAATGGCACCCATTCAAATGGGGCAAAAGGCGGTTGTGATGAGGGCAATAACTCACATAAGTAAATCATATCAATATGCCAATGGTTCCCTTTCTTTTTATCCGCAATAAATTCTTTCAAGATAGCGATGGGCAACGGTAATACTTGTGTATGGGATGAATCCTGCACTTGCGATACAAAGGGGAAACCGCAACTGACCACTTGGCACTCTAATCCAGTTTCTTCAAGAACCTCTCGGAAAACAGCATGTTGTGGTTCTTCGTTTGCTTCAATATGGCCACCTGGCGGTAACCAAAAACCAAGTTTTTGATGTTCGTGTAATAAAAACTCACCATGCTCATTACGGATCATTGCTGTTGCCGTAAAATGTTTAACTTCCTCTCTCATCTCGCCACATCCCTTTTTTATTTTGTTATTCTTACATTGTATTTCTGGTGTTGAGCCTAACACCTTGTTGCCTTCCAGTCACGGTAACCATTTCAACTTACATGAGGCATTCAAAGCGCAGTCAGCGGAAAGAAATTATCATATGCTTAGCTAATGGCGATTGATTATTAACTCGGGGTGGTTAAATTGAAAAAAGAATTTGATTTTTATAAGCAACAAGCTATGAACTTTGAGAATGGGAAAAAAATAAAAACCCATGAGATTTGTTATTGTTCATCATAAAGATGCGCAATAAATTGAACAAATTAGAGGAATAGCCAGCACATAGACCGGCTATTTCTGATAAAACTATTAAGCGGTTAGTGCCAGTTTTGCTCCAAACATCAAGAATACAGCACCAATACAGCTATTAGAGAACTTCGAAAGCTTTTTATTATGTTTAACCATATTCGTTACGGCAACAGCACCAAAAATCAGCAGTGATAAATAAATCATGCTACAAGTTTCTAAAATTAGGCCAAGTATGAAAAATGGCACACCTGCACTTGGGTAAGCTGGGTCAATAAATTGGATAAAAAATGAAACATAGAAAATAATCATCTTAGGATTTAGTAAACTTAAAAAAACGGCTTTTTTATAGGTGCCCTTGGTTTCTAAGATAATTGAATCAACATCACCTGTATTTTCTTTCTTATGCAATACGCTATACAGGGTTTTAATCCCTAAATAAAATAAATAAGCCGCCCCTGCGTATTTTATAACACTAAAAAAGATAGGTGATGTTTTTACTAAAGATGCAACGCCTAAAAATGATAGAAAAATGAGCACAGCATCTCCTGTAAAGACACCTAATGCGGCTTTATAACCATTTTTCACACCATATTTTGCACTGCTAGTTAAAACAAATAAAGAATTAGGGCCTGGTACCAATGTAATAAAAATAACACCGATAAGATAAGTCCATAAGTTTGTAATACCGAGATTTTCAAGCATAGGAAACCCGCTAACTCAATAAAAGTTATAACAAAAAATTCACATCATTTATTTATGACTATATGATACAGGCTTTACATTACTTATAAAAGATATCACCACATAATAATGTCAATATAAAATATAAATCCAAATAATATTAAAATACTAGACAAACAACAATGAATTAAGATCAAAAAACAGAATAACAACCCAAAACAAGAACCTTAGTTAGAAGCTAACTATAAATAGCCAATCAAGTAGTTGTAAATGCTAGAACAGGTAATTAAATTAGCATTTAATTTTACAGAATAAATAAAAGTAGTAGTAGTGATTTGATTAAGGTTTCGCGTTATAACATAAAAGTTCGTGCTATTTAAAAGTAAAATTGGATCAAGCCAGTATAAAACTAAAATAGCCCATTACTAATATTTCATCTCTTTAAAATCAATCAAGTTATATAAGTGTTCAAAATTACAATAAGGTTAGCTTAAATGGTGTCACAACAAAGTAATCAATGGCAAAAAGCAATGATGGCAGGCGCTGTTCATACCGCTCCTCTTAATCTTGCTGTTATTCCTTGGGGAGTTTTAGCAGGTTCAATGGCGGTCGAAACTGGTCTCGATTTCTGGCAAAGCGTAGCGATGTCCGCGATGGTATTTGCAGGTGCGGCACAATTAGTCACTCTTGGGTTGCTTAACTCGGGTGCTGGCTATATCACGATTGTTATTTCTGTTTTTTTTATCACTTCCCAGCATTTACTTTATGGACTGACATTACGCCCCCAAGTTAAAGACTTTACAACTCCTCAGCGCCTTAGTATCGGTTTCTTATTAACAGATGAATTATTTGCGATTAGCGCTGCTAAACGTCAGAGTTTAAGCTTTCCTTATTTGTTTGGTGCGGGGTTTAGTTTTTATCTCGTTTGGTTAATTACTAGTCTTTGTGGGATTGCAATGGCCAATATTGTGGGCGATTTGAGCCGCTTACATCTCGACTTTTCTGTCGTGGCAACTTTGCTTGCAATCGTCGTTCCATTAACAAAAAAAATAAGTACGTTGTGTGGCGTGATCTTTTCACTCGTTGTCGCTATCGTACTTTCAATGTACTCCTTCAGTAGTGCTATTGTTATCGCAGGTGTGGGTGGGATGTTTGTTTCGGTAGCCGTTTCACGTTTATTGAAGGAGGAAAAATGATTTGGCTTTTAATTATTACCTTAACAGCGGTTGTTTTTACTCTACGTTATATTTTTCTAATACCACAGTTGCCAATACGCCTTCCTCTTGTGGTTCGTCAAGCACTAGGGTATTCAGCACCTTGTTTATTAACCGCAATTTGTGCCCCTGTTATCCTATTAGAAAACCATGAATTGCGAACCTTCCCTGATAATCCTTATTTATGGGGAGCGCTATTCTGTGTCATCGTGGCTTCTGTATTAAAAAACATGCTGCTAACTGTCGGCCTTACCTTAGTATTTTTCTATTCTCTTATTTATTTTATCGGTTAACTTATTATTTAAGATAAAGCATCGTTCAGCGCTTTGCTTTATCTTGGTTAATCCCTCATAATATGGCCCTCTCAAAATACATTCCTTTTCAATTTCACCCTGTCATTGATTGTCATAGTGAATACTTTATTGGCCTTACTCAATAAATAGCCAATTAACCTTTATAGATAATGGATAATACAATACCATGCTTAATAATTATGTTTTACGCAGCGTTCGCTATATGTTGGACTTAAGCGACGCCCAAATGGTTAAAATCGTAAAACTCGCAGATTTGGCTGTAACAAAAGAAGAAATGGTGGCTTGGTTAAAAAAAGATAA
Organism: Providencia sp. CIM-Carb-044; assembly: GCF_033901115.1. NCBI lineage: Bacteria > Pseudomonadati > Pseudomonadota > Gammaproteobacteria > Enterobacterales > Morganellaceae > Providencia > Providencia sp. CIM-Carb-044. The sequence goes on along the minus strand of NZ_JAXADV010000002.1, from coordinate 231,149 downwards.
TGAACTTGAATATGTTGAATGTAACGATAATATAATGGGGCATTTTCTAAATGGCTTAATCTATCACCGCCGTGGTAAAGATGAAAACCACCCCGCTCCCGAAGTCGATAGCCGACTTAATAACAATATTATGCTCAAAAAATTACGCGTGGCTTTTGAATTAAAAGATACGGATATGATTGAAATTTATCAGCTTGTTGATTTTCGTGTATCCAAGCCTGAGCTTAACGCAGTTTTCCGTAAACCTGGGCATAAAAACTATCGCGAATGTGGAGACCAATTACTGCGTTACTTTCTAAAAGGCCTGACAATTCGCCTACGTGGTGATAAATAACCGTTATTTTTGTTTGTTTTTTATTCATTAATTTTGCATTCTCCTGACATTTGTCTATAATAGAAGCGACAAATGTCAGGAGGTTCAAATGAGAAACTATATCCCCACAACCCCACTTCAACCGACTGCTTCATCCTTTAAACCACTGTGGCGCCATGTAGGGTTACCCGCAGAACGTGGTATTGAGTTAACTCATTTCTTGCGTCAAGGCCTATCTGTCTCTGTCTTAGACAATATCCAAGAATGGTCAGGAATGAGCAAAACTGAATTATTGCGAATATCCGGCATTAATGAGCGCAATATTGCTCGACGTAAAAATGCTGGCCAGCCCCTTAATGCTGATGAAAGTGAGAGAATTGCTCGTCTAGTGCGGGTATTCGATGCTGCGGTGCGTTTATTTAATGGAGATAAGCACGCGGCAAGTGATTGGCTTAACCACCCAGTTAAAGGGTTAGGACATTTACGCCCTATTGAGCTTATTGCGACAGAAAGCGGAGCCATTGAAGTGATTGATTTGATTGGCCGTATTGAACATGGCGTATTCTCATGATTTTATATCGATTGGTTAAATCCAATTTTGCGCATGATGCATGGTCGGGCCAAGGAGCTATGCTCTACGGCGGGCGTTGGAATCATAAAGGGACTCCTGCTGTTTATACTTCAACGAGTATTTCATTAGCGACCCTTGAAGTACTCGTTCACATCAATCAAGACATACTATTGAGCCAGTTCAGCTTACTATCCATAGATATCAATGATAAGTACGTGATGAAATTGTCGTTAGATCACCTTCCGACAGATTGGCAACAAGACCCCGCACCAACCTCCACCATGGATATTGGCACTATATGGCTTAATAACCAAGATAGTCTAGCATTATTAATTCCCTCTTGTATTGTTCCCTATGAATACAACGCAATTATTAACCCGTTACATCCGCAATTTCAAAAAGCTTTACATACCGTTAAACCACTAGATTTTAGTGTTGACCCGCGCTTAGCATAATTAGATATTTGCTATTAAATACTGTAAAAAAGCATCTATTTTCGGTGATAATGCACTACGGCTCGCATAAACCGCACGAAGTTCTATAGGCGCTGGCGATACTTCATCGAATGCTATCCGCACTAATTTCTTCTGTTTAATCTGTTCTTCGCATGCATCTAACGCCAAAATAGCATAACCTACCCCATTCACTGCAGCAGCATGAGCCAAAATACCACTATTCACTCGGTAGCTGCTGTCAATTATCACTTTTTTCTGTAAGCCAGATGAATCAATAAATATCCACGGTTGCCCCTGTAATGCACTCAAGCTCGAAATGCACGGCATATTGGCTAAGTCAGAGTATGAACACGGTTTTCCTACTTTTTCAATTAATTGGGGTGATGCAACCACAACGCTTTGCCATGATTTGATCAGACGTGAGTGATAGCTACTGTCTTCAAGATGACCACGATGAAAAGTGAGTAATAAATCAATATCATCACTAATAACATCTTGAGGTATTAGTTGTGTATCACAGTGAATATTCAATTGTGGGTGAGATAATGCAAACTTCGCTAATAAATCTGCTAATAATAAACTACCGGATTCACTGGGAATAGTTAGCCTTAACGTACCTGTAATTTGTTGTGGATGACATATTTGCACTACAACTTGCTCTAATTCACTGACTAGTTTTTGGCTTTGTTCAAATAAAATATTTCCTGTTTCCGTTAGCCGCATTTGCCGGGTTGTACGTTCAATTAACTGGCTGTTAAGTTGTTGTTCCAACTGTTTAATATAACGACTCACATTCGATGTTGGCATTGAAAGTAACTTTGCCGCATTAACAAAATTTCCTTGTGTCGCGACGGCAATAAACACTTTCAATAAATTCAGGTCAACAGCCATTTCTAATTCCTACAGTTCACGCGCTATTAATTTGCACTAATAGCATTAGCAATAACCAAAATCCATTATTTTTTGATACCGCTGTGCCAGTAATACGTCTATGTCTAATTGAGTTAGCTCATTTAAATCAGTGAGTAACTGTTGTTTTAATTGTTGTGCAGCTAACTGATAGTCGCGGTGAGCCCCACCCAAAGGCTCAGAAATAATAGTATCGATAATACCTAACTCTTTTAACCGTGAAGCGGTCATTCCCATTACTTCCGCTGCAATTTGTGCCTTCTGGGAATCTTTCCATAAAATAGAGGCACAACCTTCTGGAGATATCGCCGCATAAGTACTGTATTCCAACATATTAATACAATCCCCCACACCAATCCCTAATGCACCACCAGAACAACCTTCACCTGTAATGACACAAATAATAGGGGTTTTTAAATGAGACATTTCTATAACATTGCGTGCAATAGCTTCTGCTTGCCCGCGCTCTTCAGCACCAACACCGGGGTAAGCCCCAGCAGAATCAATAAATACCATCACTGGTAAGTGGAAACGTTCCGCCATTTTCATTAAACGAAGTGCTTTACGGTAGCCTTCTGGCGATGGCATCCCAAAATTACGCATAACTTTCTCTTTTGTTGTCCGCCCTTTTTGTTGCCCAAGCACCATAACCGGCCTACCATCTAAACGAGCAAGGCCCCCCACCAGCGCTTTGTCATCAGCAAAAGCGCGGTCACCCGCTAGTTCCTGAAACTCAGTAAATATTAATGGAATATAATCAAGGGGATAAGGCCTCAATGGGTGTCTCGCTAATTGGACAATCTCCCATGCCCCAAGAGATGCAAATATGGTTTTCGTAAGCGAATGACTCTTTTTTTTCAAGAGCTGGATCTCTTCTTCTAATTTAATTTCTGAAGGATGTCCTTTTAGCTTGAAGGCAATAAGCGCCTCAATTTTGTCATTGAGTTCAACGATAGGTTTCTCGAATGCAAGAAAATGGTTAGTCATAACGTTCCTAAAATGGTAACAGCAATCTTAGGAGTGTAATCAGAGAATCAATCCCATTCTATGCTTAAAAATAGGATTGATTGTTATCAGGAATGGAATAATGTTTTAACGCTGACTTTTCTTTAGCGAATTTGATTTTAAGCTGTTTTCCATAATCTTTTGAAAATTAGGGCATAAAAAGTGATTTTCTTCAGGGCAATTCGCAATATGCAAAATACCCTTTTTTAAGGCTAATAACCCCTGTATGGTTTGCTCAATTTCTTCTGCTTTTTCAAGTAGGCTCTCACGTTCAATATTAGGGCCATCCTTATGGTTGAGCATGCTAGCAATTTCATCGAGTGAAAATTTAGCTTCTTGCCCCAATGCAATTAAAGACAAACGGGTTATTACGTCTTTCCCGTGATAAATCCGTTTTAACCCTTTACGCCCTATCGGCTTAATCAGCCCTCTCTCTTCATAATAACGTAGGGTTGATGCTGCTAAACCTGATAATTGGCTAACTTGAGAAATATCTAACTCATCATACATGAAATACTAACCCGCTATAATACTCGCTAATCAGGCTAATTGTTGGCGCAGTAACACCGTAATCGTGCCATTCATAAAAATTTCACGGTCAACAACGTAACCTAACTTTTCAGCCACACGTAAAGAAGCTAAGTTCCTCGGTTCAATAAAACAAATAGATTGCCGATACTTATTTTCTTTCGTCAGCCAAGACAGTGCAGCCTGCATAGCTTCCGTTGCATAGCCTTTTCCTTGATGTTCAGGTGCAATGACCCAACCCGCTTCTGGAATGCCTTTAACATGGGGTTCGACCATACGATGAAAATCCGCGAAACCTAAATCACCAATATATTGACCACTCGCTTTTTCACGGACAGCCCAATAGCCAAAGCCTAATAATGGCCATAAACCACCATAAGCTAACATTCTCATCCATGATTCGCGCTCACTAGAAGGCATACCACCAATGTAACGAACCATTGACTCAGTCGCCCATAACTTCGCAAGTGCAGGAAAATCACTTACTTGGTGTTTATTTAATATCAGTCTATCTGTTTCAAGTTCAGGTATTACAGCCATTGATTGCTTCTCCTTGCTATCTAAATGGGGGTTCATCGAACGTTCTTAATTTCCTTGAATGCAATTTATCCCCTTCTTTCCTCAATAAATCAATAGCACGAATACCTATTTGCAAATGTTCTGAGATTGCACCTTCATAAAAACTGTTTGCTTGACCGGGCAATTTAATTTCACCATGCAGAGGCTTATCAGAAACACATAACAGCGTGCCATAAGGAACCCTGAAGCGATACCCCTGAGCTGCAATTGTGGCACTTTCCATATCCACGGCAACCGCGCGGCTTAAACTAAAACGGCGAGCTGTTGCAAAAAAACGTAATTCCCAATTTCTGTCATCTGTTGTAACAACGGTTCCAGTTCGTAGACGTTGTTTTACCAATTCCCCAGGCATATTGCTAACTTGTTTTGTAGCGTCATATAGCGCACGCTGGACTTCCGCAATACTTGGAATAGGAATATCTGGCGGTAATACATCATCAAGAATATGGTCATCACGCAAATAAGCATGAGCCAAAACATAATCGCCAATTTTTTGGCTTTCTCTTAACCCGCCACAATGGCCAATCATCAACCAAGCATGTGGTCGTAAAACGGCTAAATGATCGCAAATATTCTTTGCATTTGAAGGACCAACACCGATATTTACTAAAGTAATTCCTGCCCCATCTCTAGCGATTAGATGATATGCAGGCATTTGAAATTTTTTCCATGTTAAATCAGAAGTCGCAATTTGTGGATCTGCATTCTCAGCGGTTAAATAATTATGTCCAACACAAGATAATGCAATATAACGACTTTCAGGATCACGTACCTGTTCACATGCCCAATTCACAAATTCATCGACATAACGGTTATAATTAGTGAAAAGAATGTACGGTTGAACATGTTCAGGTGGGGTTCCTGTATAATGCTTTAATCGCGCTAATGAAAAATCCACACGTAATGCATCAAAATGAGACAGCGGCATTTCATCCGTAGCAGTGTTCAAACCATCTGTAATATCATCACTGATATGAGATAAATCGGTTATCGGAAAATGTGCAGCTAAATTACTGCTCATACTCCTATCTAATGCTAAATCTGAACCATCAATGACAAAAGGGTAAGGAATTTCAATTTTTGAAGGGCGAACGGAAAAAGTGACATCATAATCCTGTTGTAGGATAGATAATTGCTCAACTAAATAAGCACGGAATAGTTCTGGCTGAGTCACCGTAATAGTATAATCACCCCGTTTAACAAAACGTGCATAAGCACGGGTTTTTTCGCAATGATCAACTTTGCCTTCCCATGTAACACACAGTTCGGGATAAGCAAATAACCCATTTTCCCTTTCTGTAATATCGGGTATGCGGCCTTCTTTTACATAAATAGCGATAGCATCTCTTAATGAATCAATCGCATTGCTATATAACAACGAAAGTTTATCTAAAACATCTTCAATAGATAAGTTTTCATATTTCTGGCATTTTTCCAAAGACACACACAACTCCTTATCATCAGATAAAATTATCTCCGATAACATAGAGTATCAATGTGACAGTTGCAAAATATATCGCGATTAACGTACTTATATCACAGTTAATGTACTACAAAGGATAAAACAATTGGTAATGTGAATACCGCAGCCACGGTTTGTAATGTAATTATACCTGCCATTAGTTGGCTGTCCCCATTTAACTGACGCGTTAAAATATAAGCGGTTGGCGCAGTAGGAATAGCAAAAAATAGTACTAATAGAATTGTTTCAAGGTTTGGCAAAGAAAATAAGCCCGCCACTGTTAATGCTAAAATAGGCATAAGAAGTAAACGTAACAATGTTGACGCCATAATAGGCTTAAATTCATTTCTTAGTGTTGAGGTTTGTAATGCGGCTCCAATACAGATTAAGCCTAATGGTAAGCTGGCAGCTGCGAGTAGTTTTAAAAATTGGTCCGAGCCAAAGGGTAATCCCACTGGGGATATATTCAATAACACGCCAACGACACAGGAAATGATCAATGGGTTTTTTATGATTGGTAATAAAATTTGCTTAGCTGAAACCTTTTGTCCTGAAGATAACGAAAGCACAGCAATGACATTACAGCTTGGTACTAAAACAGCCATAATTACCGCAGCAATAGCGATCCCTTCTTTGCCAAATAAATCAGCAACAATAGCCAACCCTAAATAAGTATTAAAACGCGTGATTCCTTGGATATGCGCGCCAAATCTCGGGATAGGTATTTTGAATAAATATTTACAACCTAGAACTAGCACAGAACTAATTGCTAAAACACAAAGGATGGCGCTCGCTAAATAGGGTAATTTAGGGTTGTCCAAAGGTGCAGTTGCGAGACTGTTAATTAATAATGCAGGAAACAAAATAAAATAGTTTAATTTTTCAGCACTCGGCCAAAAATCAGTGGTGAATATTGTCGAGCGACGCAATACAAATCCCATTGCAATCAGAGCAAATAATGGCCACAAAACTAATAGAATCTTATCCATGAGAACGTAATCTGTTTTTATTTGAGCACTAAGTGAGTTTGTTAATCAGTCTATCGTTAAATTTTTGTAGCTGATAGGTAAAAAAAGCGCTATTCCTATGTTTTGCTTTTCTTAGCTTATTTTCGATTAAATCGAGATTGTATCGACTTTCTCTTATTTATATTTAAATAATATATTTTTCCGCCCTTAAAACACAAGCTCCTAAACTTATCTCACTTCGACATATAAAAATCATTTGCTTAGGAGTTCAATATTATGTATTTTTATTCATTATAAATGCATAATTAAAGAGGTTAGTATGTTTAAAAAATTAGTTTTTGCTGGCTGTATGTCATTGGCAGCCTTCGCCGGGAATGTTTACGCAAAAGAAAGCTATACCGTTGGTGCTGGTGGGACTTACCGTCCGTTTGAATATGAAAATAGCCAAAAACAGCTCGAAGGCTTTGATATTGACATCATTAAAGCAATTGCAGAAGCAGAAGGTTTTGACGTTAAACTTGTCAATACCCCTTGGGAAGGGATTTTTGCGACCTTATCGTCTGGTGATAGAGATATTTTAATTTCGGGGATCACAATTACAGATAAACGCAAAAATATGGTTGATTTCTCTAACCCCTATTTCCCGGCTGAGCAAGCGATCGTCATCAGTGAAACATCTGATGTTAAAGACTTAAATAGCTTAAAAGACCTGAATGTAGGTGTTGTGAACTCCAGCACTGGTGATATTGTTGTTTCTGATGTAATAGGTAAAAACAGTACAGCAATCAAACGTTTTGACAATACTCCTCTTTTATTACAAGAACTATTCGAAGATGGCATTGACGCTGCAGTTGGTGATGTCGGCGTAATTAAATATTATATAAAAACGCACCCTGAGAAAAAATTTAAACTGATTTACGATAACCATTTCGAAAAACAATATTTTGGTATTGCTGTCGCTAAAGGGAATAGTGAATTACAGCAAAAAATAAATAATGGCTTAGATAAGATTATTGCAGACGGTACATACAATAAAATTTACCAAAAATGGTTTGATGAAAATGTTCCTCAATTACCAAAACAATAATTAAATTTAACTTAAAGCCATCTATGGATGGCTTTTTCACGTTTTAAATCAGGGTGAAAATTAAGATGTCTGCGTTTCGTTGGGAAATAATTGAAGAGTATGCTCCATTATTTGCTGAAGGCGCAATGATGACGATAAAAGCAACCATCATTTGCGTTATTTTAGGCTCACTATGGGGATTAACCCTCGGTTTAGGCAGAACGGCCAAAGCTGAACAAGGGATTTGGAAACCTATTTTACACTATTTTGTACAGTGGCCAGTTCGCTTCTATGTCAGTGCCTTTCGTGGTACTCCACTATTTGTTCAAATAATGGTTGTTCACTTTGCCTTAGTGCCACTGTTTATTAACCCTCGTGATGGCTTATTTGTTACATCAGGGTTAATGTCTGTTGATACCGCTAAAATGCTCCGCTCCGATTACGGTGCATTTCTATCTTGCGTCATTGCAATTACTTTAAACTCAGGAGCTTATGTCTCTGAAATATTCCGTGCGGGTATTCAATCCATTGATAAAGGGCAAATGGAAGCTTCGCGTGCGCTTGGTATGAGTTGGGCAAAAACAATGCGCAAGGTGATTCTTCCGCAAGCTTTTCGGCGCATTCTTCCCCCACTGGGAAATAATGCCATCGCAATTGTCAAGGACTCATCCCTCGCTTCCGCAATCGGTTTGGCCGATCTCGCCTATGCTGCAAGAACGGTCTCCGGAGCTTACGCAACTTACTGGGAACCCTACTTAACAATATCTGTGATTTATTGGATGCTGACATTTATACTTGCTCAGTTGGTGCAATATATGGAAAGAAGGTTGGGCAGAAGTGATTTACGTTAATAATTTACAAAAAAAATTTGGTGATGCTCATGTACTTAGAGGTATTTCTTGTGAAGTTAAACCTCAAGAAGTTATTTGTGTCATTGGCCCTTCTGGTTCAGGAAAAAGTACCTTTTTACGCTGTTTGAATGCGCTAGAACGCCCTGACGGGGGAGAAATTCAAGTCAATGGTTTTAACGTTCATGATCCTAAAACTGATTTAAATAAAATGAGAGAAAATGTGGGGATGGTGTTTCAGCGTTTTAACCTATTCCCCCATATGACCGTGTTAGAAAACTTGATGATGGCGCCAACCTTAGTGAAAGGAATAAAAAAGGAATTGGCACTTAAACAAGCAGAACAACTTCTGATCAAGGTAGGGTTGTTAGATAAAATTGATGCATGGCCAGCCAGTTTATCCGGTGGGCAGCAACAACGAGTCGCTATTGCTAGAGCGTTAGCCATGCAACCATCCATTTTGTTATTTGATGAGCCGACTTCTGCACTTGACCCCGAATTAGTTGGTGAGGTTCTTTCAGTGATGAAAACCCTTGCAAATGAAGGTATGACAATGGTTATCGTCACCCATGAAATGGGATTTGCACGTGAAGTTGCCGACCGAGTCTTGTTTATTGACCAAGGTATAATTCAAGAAGAAGGCACGCCAGAACAACTCTTTACTGCACCTAAAAACCCACGGACTGCGGAGTTTCTAAGTAAAGTACTTTAATTTTATAGCCTGCTTAGTATGCTAAGCAGGTTTTTCTGATAGCCAGGTCTTTTTATTATCGATACGCTAAGAATATTCGCTCTTAATAAAGATTAATTTATGGATATCAAAAGCCTCTGCAAACAATACCGCTCAGGGAAAAAATTTAAATATGTTTTCTTCTGGGGCCACCAAACCAAACAAAATCAAATTACAAAAAGCTGCTTCAGCCAATGGTACCCTTCCCCATTTATTGTTAATAACCACCGCTTTACCAGTGCAGAACATTTCATGATGGCCGAAAAAGCACGCTTATTTGGTGATTTAGAAACATTGGATAAAATCATTCATGCACCAAATCCCGGAGCGGCTAAAGCATTTGGTCGTGAAGTTCGTGGGTTTAAGCAAGATGTTTGGGATGAAAACCGTTTTGCTATTGTTGTCAGCGCTAATATGGCAAAATTCTCTCAACATGAAGAATTAAAACAGTTTTTACTCTCCACAAACGAACGTGTTCTAGTTGAAGCTAGCCCCGTCGATAAAATTTGGGGAATAGGCCTTGCCGAAGATACTGAAAATATTGAAAACCCATTAACATGGAAAGGGTTAAACCTTCTCGGTTTCGCATTAATGGATGTTAGAAGTCAGCTAGCCAATTAACTCTCTAATTTTTGCCTATTTTCTGATAAAACGAAAAACCCGTTGTTATTAAACAGCGGGCCCGTCATTATTTTATCAAAATATAGAATATACTACTGAGCTTTATTATAAAGGCATTCTGTATTCAATTACCCCAGGCTTTTCTGCCACCCAGTTATACAATTTTTGGCCTCGCAAATTGGTTTCTTGTGTATGCCAATATAGACGGCCACATTGTTTCTCTTGCGCTTGTGCGTGTACAAATTCAATTAATTGTTTTCCTACATGACGCCCTCTCATTTCTGGCGTCACATATAAATCTTCAAGGTAGCAAAAATCATTTTCAGCCCATGTTGAGCGGTGAAATAAATAATTCACAAAACCAACAACTTTTCCATTTTCCAACGCAACAGCACAGTACATCGGCTCACTCTCATCAAAAAAGCGCTCCCATACTTTTAAGGTAATTTCTTCACTTAAATCTACCTTATAAAATTTCTGATACTCTAACCAATACACTAACCACTCTGGGTAATGTTCCGGCGCAACAAATTCCACTGTAACTGGTAATGATGTTTTACTCATAATAACCCTTCCATTTGTAGACATATTACATAATGGCGCTATAGTACCTAGCAATCTGGCTCTATATAAGAGACACTTTTGTTATTTATTTAGGATCCACTTTATGCGACGCCAACAGCATGCCCAATTCCCATTACTATTACTTGAAAAAGGTTACATTAAAGAAAATGTTTATCACACAATACGTGATGCCATCTTAGATGGACGTATTGCTGCTGGAATTAAACTTCCTTCCTCTAGAGCATTAGCAGAAATGATGGCGATCTCACGAAATTCGGTAATTGCTGGGTTTGAACGACTAATTGATGAAGGATACCTTTATTCCCAAAAAGGCTCAGGGACTTATGTTTCCCCCCATATTCCTGATGAATTAATTGGTGCCATAAGTAGCACTAAACAGGGTGACCAATCTGGATATCCTGCATTAAATCTGAATCCTAGAGTTTCCACTTTATCGAATTTATGGGAAAAATCGCGTCCAAATACCAACAAACACCAAATGTTTAATATCGGTATTGGTTGTGTGGACCAATTCCCGCATGAATTATGGGGAAGATTATTGGGTCGAGTTTGGCGTAAGTCCAAACAAATTATTACGCATTTTAATCACCCTGATGGGTATGCACCACTAAAAGATTTATTGGTAGATTACGTCCGTTCGACTCGTGGGGTTCATTGTAAACAGCAACAAATTATTATTGTTAATGGAACACAGCAAGCCATTAATTTAGCGGCAAAAGTCTTATTACAGCAAGGGGATAAAGTATGGTTAGATGACCCTGGCTATGATAGTGCGAGAGCTATTTTAACCGCTGCTGGTGCTGATATTGACGCTATTCCATCAGACAAAGAAGGAATGGATATTATATATGGTGCGAAACACCATAAAACAGCAAAATTAATTTATACCACGCCTTCTCACCAGTTCCCTCTGGGCACAACTCTCAGCTTACCTCGGCGTTTAGCATTATTGGATTGGGCACAACAAAACAACGCATGGATTTTTGAGGATGACTACAATAGTGAATTTCGCTTTTTATCAAAGCCAATTCAAGCATTGCAAGGCTTAGATAATCATCAACGTGTTATTTATGCAGGGACATTTTCTAAAATGATGTACCCCGGCTTTCGTTTAGGTTTTTTAATAGTGCCAGAAATTCTGAGTGAGGCATTCACCATGATGAAATATTATAGTGATAGCCACTGTGGTTATTTAGAACAGGCCGCTTTAGCTCAGTTTATCCAAGAAGGCCACTATGCACGCCATGTCAGAAAAATACGGAAGATATGTTACGAGAGGCAAAATACTTTTATCAATGCCATCAATCACTATCTCCCTCACCTATTTAATGTACAGATGACAGATTCAGGCATTCATACTGTTTGTTGGGTGAAAGACGGTTATGATATTAACGTGATCCTTAACCAATGCCGTCTCTTGGGCTTTGGCGCACAACCGCTATCACGCTACTGTATTCAAAGTACTCACCAAAATGCAATTCTATTTGGCTATGCTGCCCATTGTGAAAACGAGATAATTAGCAATATAAAATTACTCAGTGAACAATTGAGTAATATATACCCTAGTTAAACAAAAATGATTTTCAGCGTTTATCCGATAGCTAGAATTTTTCTAATCTTTATAACTGTACCTTAATAGCATTGTTTATATTGAGGTACTTTTATGACAAAAATAAATTATCCCCATGAGTACGAAGTTGGCGATGTTGTCTTTACCAGTATTGGGACTGAGCTATTTCGCCAAATAGCCTCGGCATCTTTATGTTGGAGTAACCATGTTGGCATGATTGTAGGTCATAATGGTGAAGATTATTTAATTGCAGAAAGTCGCGTTCCCCTTTCAACAACCACGACCTTATCGCGGTTTATTGCCCGTTCGTCTGACAATCGTTACAGTGTACGCCGATTTTCCCATACATTAACAAGTGAACAAAAATCCGCATTAGTCGCCGAAGTTCCTGCTCGTTTAAATAAGTTTTATCACACGGGATTTAATTATGAGTCTTCTAGGCAGTTTTGTTCAAAGTTTGTTTTCGATATTTATCAATCTGCGTTATCAGTTCAAATAGGGGAATTAGAAACCTTCAAGGAATTATTAACTAAAAACCCGAATGCAAAATTAAATTTTTGGAAGTTATGGTTTATTGGGCAAATTCCATGGGAACGTAAAACTGTTACTCCTGCAAGTTTATGGCATCACCCTGAATTATCATTAATTTATCGCAGCCATGATGACATTCATTAATTAGCGATATTGATATTTGACTAAGCCACTCAACGTATATAAGAGTGGCTTAACATGATGCCTTAATCTTTATCAATCAATAAGCATTGCATCGCCATTAAACAAATTTGCTGTAATAGCCAGTTATTATAGTAAAGCCTCTTCTATTAGAGACTTTACTTTGCCTACCTGTACTGGAATTGCGTGGGTTATCGCGATTATTTTTTCTTATTTAGCATCGATTTCAAGTCAGCAAACGGGTTATAAGTTGCTGCTTCAATATCATTTTGTGCATCTTCCCCTGCCACGACATTAGTGCCATACATTTCAGCTTCTGTGTACTTCGAATGCTCATGATCATGGCAAAATAAACACAATAGTTCCCAATTGCTGCCATCTTCAGGGTTATTGGTATGATCATGGTCGATATGATGCACAGTTAATTCACGTAAATTTGAATACACAAACTCACGAGTACAGCGTCCACAAACCCATGGGTAAATTTTAAGTGCTTTTTCACGATAGCCACTTTCTAATCGCGCATAGTTTTTAGGGATCAAAGCCATTGCCGATATTCCTATTAAAAATAGTAATTTTGAGATAATACGCCTAATATACCTCAATTCAGAGCAAAAAAAGAAACTCAAGGCAACAAAAAACCCAGATATGATGACTCGCCAACTTTATAGGGCATGTCATCAACTCCGGGCTCATTTATTAGTTAGTTTTTACTTAGATTACCTATTCAACAATTCTCTACGGATAATCTCAGCCCCTGCACTTAATGCATTAAGTTTACCCGTTGAGACCCGTCGAGATAATGGTGCCATACCACAGTTTGTTGATGGATAAAGTTTATCAGCATCCACAAATTGCAGCGCTTTACGTAACGTATTGGCGACTTCTTCTGGTGTTTCGATGATATTGCTAGCCACATCAATCGCCCCCACCATCACTTTTTTACCGCGAATAAGCTCAATTAAATCCATAGGAACATGGGAGTTATGGCATTCTAAGGAGATAATATCAATATTTGAGGTTTGCAGTTTTGGGAAAGCCTCTTCATATTGCCGCCACTCAGAACCCAGTGTCTTTTTCCAGTCAGTATTAGCTTTGATGCCGTATCCATAACAAATGTGAACTGCTGTCTCACATTTCAGCCCTTCAATGGCTCTTTCTAACGCAGCCACCCCCCAATCGTTTACTTCATCAAAAAACACATTAAAAGCCGGCTCATCAAACTGAATAATATCAACGCCCGCAGCTTCAAGCTCTTTTGCTTCTTGATTCAATATTTTAGCGAACTCCCATGCCAGTTTTTCACGACTTTTATAATGGTTATCATACAGTGTATCAATCATCGTCATCGGCCCAGGAAGCGCCCATTTAATCGGCTGTTTTGTTAGCTTACGTAAAAATTTAGCATCTTCCACAAAAACAGGTTTTTGGCGTTCAACCGCTCCAACTACCGTCGGCACGCTCGCATCATAACGATCACGAATTTTAACCACTTCACGCTTTGCAAAATCAACACCACTGAGGTGTTCAATAAATGTCGTCACAAAATGCTGGCGTGATTGCTCGCCATCGCTAACAATATCAATCCCAGCACGTAGTTGATCTTCAAGGGATAAGCGCAATGCGTCTTGTTTTCCCTCGATGAGTTCTTCATTTTGCAGCTTCCAAGGAGACCAAAGCGTCTCAGGTTCAGCAAGCCAAGAAGGTTTTGGTAAGCTGCCCGCGGTAGATGTTGGTAATAATGTTTTCATAATAATTGACCTTAAATTTTTATAATTAATCAAAGCGCGTAGTTAGCAGACCATTGCTCTAGAATATGCTTATAGGGCTCAATAAAATGTTCTTCTGTATATTTTCCCTGCTCAATAGCCAATCGGCTACGTTCTTCGCGGTCATAAACAATTTTTGTTAGCGAATAATCTTGATTCGTCAAACTCGGTTGATAGCATTGCCCCGCAACAGAGTTCGCATTGTAAATCTCTGGCCGATAAATCTTCTGGAATGTTTCCATCGTGCTAATTGTGCTAATCAATTCAATATTGCTGTAATCGCTCAGCAAATCTCCCGTAAAATAAAATGCTAACGGCGCAACACTATTTTGAGGCATAAAATAACGAACCTGTAACCCCATCTTTTTAAAATATTGATCTGTTAATGAAGCCCCATTTTGCTGATATTCAATCCCCAATATAGGATGTTGATTCCCAGTTCTATGGTAGATATCTTTATTTGAGACACTTAAACATATCACTGGCGCCTTACTAAAATGCGCTTTATATTCACTAGAATTTACAAAATATTTAAAGATATTCCCATGCAAGTCACCAAAGTTTTCTGGAATACTAAAGCTTGCTTGGTCCTTATTGTGGTCTAACAATAAAACACTAAAATCATAATCACGCACATAAGATGAAAAGTTATTTCCGACAATACCCTCAGTTCGTTCACCTGTTTTATGATCAATAATATTGGTTTTTAATATTTCAATCACAGGGAACCTATTACTATTTTCCTCAATACTCATCTCGACAGAAATAATTTCCAACTCGATTGAATAACGGTCGCTTTTAGGGTTGTCCCAATAGGCTAATGTATTGAAACGGTTGTTCATCATGACAAGCGTGTTACGCAAATTTTCTTGGCGATTTTCCCCTCTGGCTAAATTAGCAAAGTTAGTTGTGATACGTGTATTTTCAGAAGGATTATAATTTTCATCAAAAAGACTACTTTTAATCGTAAATGTAAAATTTTTGTTCATCGTCTCGTCGCACCCTAAATTCCAAAATGGAAACTCAATTGACTTCTTGATTTTTTTAGAAGTTTTTGTCTCTCATTGATCAATCTTTATGTTGTAGATAAGTTAATTTTCCTCGTTAGCTAATTTATGCCAGAGCTGTTGATTGAGTGAAAGCGACTTAATTTCATTTCGAACATGAACGATTTTCATGATCATCTATTTCACTTATTTTAATTATGTGACGAAGAACTAAGAAATATTATTTTTCATTATAATTCATGATGTTAAGTGTATTATATGGACAATTTCCTAGAGGGGATGAATATTCGACTCGAAGACTTAAACATTGGTTAGTGAAATAAATTTATTTAGTACATATAGAAAACACTTAGGCCATACAGTCTAAGTTACTAACTAAAATTAACTACAATAATAAAAGGTGGCACAGTATTATGCACAAAAAAAGGCACTCGCCCCCGAGTGCCTTTTGACTACAACTCACTGAATATAAAGTAAATTACACCTATTCAGCGGTTCTGGTACTTGTGCGAATTAGGTAATCAAAGGCGCTAAGTGCGGCGTTCTAAAAGTGAGTTAAACAATTGATTTAAATGGATTTAGTCAATGGTTAATGTCCACATATTGACCACACTTATAAAGCCTCTTTTGACGAGAGGCTTTTTATTTTTCTTATTTTTCAATGGGTGGGAGGAGTTCTTTAGCCTGTTCAATCAAGTTTTCAATGTAAGCGGTTAATGAACCACACATACTAAACAAACTCGTCATTTGCCATAGTAGCTTTTTCATTGGAGGGACTATGGAACAACAAAGTAAACGAGAATACTGGACTGCAATTCTAGAGCAGCAACGACAAAGTAATTTAGGCATTAAGCAGTTTTGCTCGGAGCAAAACATAAGCTATCAGACTTTTCACTATTGGTCGAAAAAGCTCACGCAATCCGAGCCTGAAACCAGGGTTCAACCTATCGTGGTGACAGAGCCTACCGTGAGCACAAGTTGTGTTGTGTTAATTCTCAATAATGGCATTCGAGCAGAACTGCCGGCAACGCTTAGCTCGCAACAAATTAAGACTTGGTTTGAAGCGCTACAATGATACCAACAGGTAAGGTTTTCCTCATCTCTGGAGTCACGGACATGCGTAAGTCCATTGATGGACTATCGTTGATTGTCGCGGAGACTCTTGAGATGGATCCGTTTAGTGAGTCTTGGTTCATTTTCTGCAATCGTACCCGAGATAAATTGAAAATCTTGTTTTGGGATACTAATGGCTTCTGGCTGTACTATCGTCGCTTAGAAAAAGGGACCTTCAAGTGGCCAAGACCCAGTGAGGACGGAGCCATTCATATTACTAAGCAACAACTGGGTTGGCTTCTTTCGGGGTTAACGCTCGAACATGCCAAAGCTCATCGTCCACTTCATAATCTAGAAGTGTGACCGCTGATACTGATCGTCACGTTGGGCTTGAACGATCCTTTTTTGCTGTCATACTTAAGTCATTGAGATGACCAGAGCCCAGACATGACCGACCTCCCTGATGATATCGACCAGCTAAAAGCTATGCTGCTTGAGCTTCACCAACAGAACGAAGCAAAAGATAAACTCCTTGCGGCAAAGCAAGAGGAGGTTGCCGAGCTCAAAACCAAAATTGAGTTGTTGATTGAACAGCTCAATTTAAGTAAGTCAAAGCGCTTCTCATCACAAAGTGAAAAAATACCCAAAGGTACGTTTAACGAAGCGGAGCAACAAAAGAGTACGGCTAAATCCGACGACGACAAGAAAAAAACAGGCCGTAAGCCTTTTCCAAAAGAGCTCGAGCGTGAAGTTCATAAACATGAACTCAATGCCCCTTATTGCGACTGCTGCGACGAGCCTTTACATCAATGTGGTGTTGAAACTTCTGAAGAGCTGAAAATCATCCCACAGAAGGTTAGTGTTATACGTCACGAGCGAACCAAGTACGCTTGCCGGCAGTGTGAAAAAACACAGACTGAAACAAAGATTATCACAGCCCCAAAACCCGCAAGTATGATCCCTAAAAGCCTAGGGAGTGCAGATGCATTCGCCGCTGTAGTCACAGCAAAATACGTTGATGCTCTGCCACTCTATCGCCAAGTGGATATTCTCAATCGCTCTGGTATAGATATTAGCCGCGCTACACTGGCCAACTGGTGCGTTCAGTTAGGAAGCAAAGTGCAAGTCATTATTGATGCAATGAAAAGTGAGTTATTGAAAGAAAAGCTCATCTGCGCGGACGAAACCACTGTTCAAGTATTACGTGAAGAAGATAAGAAAGCACAATCTAAGTCATATATGTGGGTCTATCGTAGCGGTGAGTTCGTCAATAACCCAGTGGTTATCTACGACTATCAAGCCAGCCGCAGAGCAGAGTGCGTACAAGACTTTTTAGGTGGTTACTCTGGTTACTTGCTATCGGATGGCTACAGTGCATACGACAAACTTGAGGACGTGACTCAAGCTGCTTGCATGGCGCATGTACGCAGAAAGTTCACTGATGCTCAAAAAGCTTCACCATCAAAAAAAGCGGGCAAGCCAGAAAAAGCACTGAACTTTATTAGCAAACTATACGGTATTGAAAAGAAAGCCAAAGGGCTTGACGCAAAATCTCGACACCAACTACGACAAGAAGAAGCCAAACCTATTTTAGATGAGTTCAAGCAATGGCTTGACAGTCAAAACGTTCTCCCTAAAGGATTACTTGGCAAAGCCATCACTTATACGCAAAACCAGTGGCCTAAGCTGCTTACCTACCTTGAAGACGGCGATATAAGTATCGACAACAATGTGACCGAACGAGATATAAGGCCGTTCACGACAGGTCGCAAAAATTGGATGTTCTCAACGTCGGTAGGCGGAGCAAAGGCGAGTGCAAACTTGTATAGCCTCGTGATGACTTGCCGCGCTAATGACATGAACCCTTATTATTACTTCCAACACCTGTTTACCGAGTTACCAAAACGAAGTCCGAAAGATGATGTGTCGGATCTCATGCCATGGAACGTAGAAATCAGTGAGGTTGAGTAAAGCTTTACTGGTTCATTAAGCGCTTACTTTTCAATAACTGCGACAGGGATATTTGGCTCAAAGCAAGTCAATGTAAATTGATGAGTAACATCCAAGTAAAAAACCTCTGCAAGTTGTAGTATTGGGTTAGTATTTGCAACAGTTAATTCAAGAAACATGCCATCTATAACTATGTCGCTATCTCTTGAGAATTCGTATTCAGTATAATCATTGGATATAATTATTTTTCTTTATAAAATAGAACATCAAGCATCGCTACTCGACCTTGCCATGCACTTCGTTCAATTCCAGAGGATGGCAGTTCAGAATTCCACCAAGGAGTATCCATTATTCGTTCAATAATCAAATCCCAATACTCATCATAGTTTAAGTTACGCTTAGATAAACAGAACTCTTCCGCAAGCTCTTTTTTATTCTGTTCATTATAACAAATAAACTGATCTGGTCGTTTCATGGATAGTAGCCGTGTTGCAATACCAACGCCATCCCTCCCTTCTGGGAATGCTAGCTTAAACAACCCAATATATTCTAAATAAGAATCTTTCGTTATTGTTCCACTTAACGATATTTCATCCAGCGCATTAGATATATTTATATTATTTGAGTTAATGGCACTATAATACTTTCCAGCACCGATCATGGAACCAAACCAAGCCCAATTTTTTATTTCATTACTTCTAAGCCCTGCTATACCACATCTAACACCTTTATCCATATTTGAGAAATGTGTATTCCTTTCAAAATAAGACTTTATTTTTTCTAAAAGATGTATTCTATCTTTAAACCCATGATATGGGTCATTTTGTATTTCTTTATATAGTTCCTTCCAATCCATTGTTAATACTTTACTATGTAATATGTTAGTATTTTTGCTCTTATTATAGACTTCTGCAATCTTCAGCAAGGATCGAGATCTAATATTCCAGATATTTCTATACTTCCTCGCCTCATCTATAGTGATACTTTGGGCATTTTTTTCATAATTACTTATTAGCTCAATAAAATATGTAAGATCATAATTCGAATCTTCTTGCTGGATTAATACACATAACTCTGTGTTTTTTTCCATGGCACCATATGTAAAATTCGCACTTCCGATAATTACACTCCAATCATTCTCATCATTCCAAAAAAGATATATTTTAGGGTGAAAAACCCCATTAGGCTGTAAGATAAATTTAACCTTTTTAGACATACAAAAATCATCTAAAACATCTGGATGAGTTTGGTAAAAATGAGTTCCAATGATGCCTGTTTTTATCTTTTCTTTATAAGAAACAAGTAACGTATATAAATCCATTTTTGACGAGGCCCATGCAACACCAAAAGAAATATACTTATAACTTAAAATCATTTTTTTAAAAATAAATTTCAACTCATTATTATTTATTATTTTCATAACTAAAGCCTCTTGTTTAATAATTCTGAGATTATAACACTACCTATATAAAATATATTTTTTGATTTTTAATAGTCCTAAAAAATGTATTATACTACGGATATTACAATTTTATTTCATCATGATGTATGTTAATCCCTAAAAAGTACATTTAGTTAATTAGTTTAAAAAAGGAGTTCTTATGGGAGCTATTTTGTTTAAAAAACATGAACTTGCAAATCATCTCCATGAAATTATTGGCTATAAATCAGGGCTTGCAGCTTCAATTGAAGAGATCTGTGACCTTCTACAAGGTAGCGGGTTTGATAAGTATGTACATTCTTCAGAATCCCATCCAATTCGGATTAGGTCAGAGGAATATGACTCACTTTATTATACCCTTCTACATAAAATAGGAGTTACAGATAAGCCATTTGGTGGAATATTTGAAACATTTAAAACTATGAGAGAAATAGAACATAAAAATGGAGCTGATTTTGCACATTCAATTAATCAAATTTTTTATAAGCATATAGACCTTGAGATCAAAAAAGCAATTACAGAAGGGGCGAAGTCTTTAAATCCAGAAGGTATGATGACAGAAGCATCTAAAACTTTTGGAAAAGCAGGGCTAGATGCAATAGTTCAGTTGCTTATAAGTTATGATAATATGATGAAGCATAGCCCAAATACTAAAATAAAATTTCATCAATATAGAGATATTATTAATTTATCTGATTTATTTAAACAATATAACCCTATCGCTAATAGTGGAGCTTTTCTTGATCAACGCTTTATAGATTTCTTATCAAATAATATAGAAAAATTAGGTGAAATCCACTGGAGAAAATTTGAAGAATTAACTGCGGAATGTTTTCAACGATTTGGCTATACTGTTGAGCTTGGTCCTGGTAGTAATGATGATGGTGTCGACTTAAGAGTATGGAACAAAACAAGCATAGGTGCTCCTAATTATATTATTCAATGCAAAAGAATTAATAAAAAGATAGATAAAGTAACTGTTAAAGGACTATACACCGACATACTTCATGAAGGAAGCGAACTAGGCATTTTAGTGACTTCGTCTGAATTTAGTGTTGGAGCCCGTTCAACCATAGAAGCAAGAAGTTATCCAATTGAAGAGGTAAATAGGGATAACATAGCTCAATGGCTAAAAAAACTCAGAACACCAGGAACTGGTATTGTACGAGTGTAATGCATTAACTATTTCCCCACATATCAAAACATCTCCATCTGTTTCTCTCCCCGATGTGATCTAGGTAGCTCATCCATCGGGATCTCAAACCCTTCTGGCAACTCTTGTGGGATTGTTTTAGTTAGATAAATTTCCACTGAGGTTATTGTCGTAAAAGAACAACCGCACAAAATATTTTGGCATTGGTGGTAACTTCTACGGGTTTCACTGCTCATGGATTTACTGGTTTTGGTATAAGTCACAGCGCCACACTGGGGACAATTGAACGCCATTTTATAACCTTGGATTATGGGTATGCCTGCCGTTATTATAATCAATTAACCGTCGTTTTGCTCGTCATCCGTCATGTCAATGTCTTTGATTTTTATTTCCAGTTCCAAATGGGTAATAAATCCGTTCCCATCAATGGTGTGTGTCACTCGGCTAATCACCCACTGGTGACTGTCAATGGTCGGTTTAAAACCGGTTACCGTGACGGGCATTTCAGGGTAAAGGTCTGCGCGCCCCTCGGCCAACGTAATATTAAATTCTGCCACACCCCTTTGTAATTTTGACCACTTGGCCGCAGCGGCGCGTTTAGCGGATTGCTCGTTTTTAAAGGTTTGCCGCATCACAAAAACGTTCCCCTCGGCACCCTCGATGTAATCGCCCTCTTTTTTGCTCGACTTCTCTTTTTTGGGCTTTTGCTTGCGTTTAAGATTGGTTTTCTTTTGTTTGCCGTAGTTCAAATCAAGCCAATAAGCTTGTACGCCGGTGTACGCTTGCCGGTCAGCCAATCGGAAATAATGCTTATCTCCACTTTCGCGCATGATGGTAATGACGGGCAATGGTTTGCCGCTTTGCGTGACTACCTGATTAGGCACGATAAATAATAAACTGCCATTTTTAATGGTGGCTATCGCGCCGAGCATTTCAGCCATGCGCGTTAAAAAGCTAATATCGCTTTCATTGGTCTGGTCGGCGTGGTCAATCTCAATGTGCATCAATTGTTTACTCACCGCTGGCTTGAGGTTATAACGCCCTGCTATCGCGCTCACCACATCAGAAACTTTGATATCGTGCCAGCTGTATTCCCGTTTGACGTTAAAGTCTTGCCGAAAGTCCGCACTACGGGCAGTTACCGTAATTTGGTCAGGTGGGCCTGAATGGCTAATTTCATCAACGGTATATATCCCTTTATGTACCAAGGCTTCCCCCTGCCACCCAAGGGAAACGGAAATCTCAGCCCCACGCGCTGGTAACGCAACTTTACCGTCGGTATCATCGATAGTGAGCTCTAAGGTATCAGCCTCAAAACCCCGATTATCCGTTAATGTTAATGACATAAGCCGGTCATTGACGCCGAGGAGCTGCATGCCACCGACCGTTAAATCAAAGGCAGGAACTTTGACTAAATTCCCCTCTGTCCAATCCGTAAAAGACATATTCACCACCTAGCCAATTCAATATGCCTAGATTGTCGTCGCGCGCGTAGGTGAGCAATCATCCGTGGTTCTCATGTGCCTATGAGAACCCTAAGTACATGATTTGTTATCAAACATCCCTGAGAATAAAGATAAATAGACATCAGGAGATAATAACGATGGCCGTATATCATCACGGTGTTGAAGTCCATGAGACAACCGACCTCAGCACCCTTATTCGAGATATCGACACCTCTGTAATTGGTATTGTCTGCACCGCAGAAGATGCCGACCCCGAGGCGTTCCCACTCGACACCCCCGTATTAGTCACACGCATTAAAACGGTACTCAACAAAGCTGGTAAAACCGGTACGCTTTACACCACATTGAAAGCCATTGATGACCAATGCAGCCCAAAAATAGTGGTTGTGCGCGTTGCCGAAGCGAAAGAAGACAGCGAAAAGACCCAAGACCAGCTAGTCATTGGCGGTACCGGTGACGACGGCCGCTATACCGGCCTTTATGCCCTGCTGACCGCTGAAGCGAATATCGGTGAGCGTCCGCGCATTTTAGCGGTACCAAAGTTGGACACTAAACCGGTTGCTATGCAGCTTGCGATTTTTGCCGAGCAAATCAAAGCCTTTGCCTATATTAGCGCCAACGGCTGTAAAACTATCGCCGAAGCCAAGAAATACCGCGAGGATTTCAATCAGCACGAAGTGATGATCATCTACCCTGAGTTTATCGCGTACAACAAAGAAAGTGGCCAAAACGAAGTTATCCCCGCCACCGCTTACGCCATTGGCTTGCGTGCCAAGATTGATGCGGAACAAGGCTGGCATAAGTCGA
Organism: Providencia sp. CIM-Carb-044; assembly: GCF_033901115.1. Taxonomy (NCBI): domain Bacteria; kingdom Pseudomonadati; phylum Pseudomonadota; class Gammaproteobacteria; order Enterobacterales; family Morganellaceae; genus Providencia; species Providencia sp. CIM-Carb-044. The sequence goes on along the minus strand of NZ_JAXADV010000002.1, from coordinate 207,621 downwards.
TTTCTAACGTGCCGGTTAATGGTGTTTTGGGTATTAGCGCGGATATTTACTGGACATTACAAGGTAAAGACACCGACGCCAACGATTTAAACAGCCACCAAATCACCACGCTAATTAAGCGTGATGGCTTTCGTATTTGGGGTAATCGCACCGGCGATAAAGAAATCTATACCTTTGAAGTGTATACCCGCACCGCGCAAATCTTGGCTGAAATGATCGCCGAGGCGCATTTTAGCTATATCGACAAAACACTCACCCCCTCATTGGTGAAAGATATTGTTGATGGGATCAACCGCAAAGGCGCACAACTCGTCACACAAGGCCGTTTATTAGGGTTCCAATGTTGGTATGACCCATCGGATAACCCGAAAGAAAATTTACGCGATGGTAAGGCGCACATTCGCTACAAGTACACCCCAATACCGCCACTGGAAAACCTGTCTTTAACGCAGGAATTCACTGACGAGTATTTCGCTGTTTTTGACCAACTGGGCTAAGGAAATTGAATTATGGGTATGCCTAAAAAACTTTTTATGTTTGACCTGTTTATTGATGGCCAAACCTACCTTGGACAAGTAGAAGAAGTCACCCCACCAAAGCTGTCATTAAAAACAGAGGATTATCAGGGTGCCGGTATGGTGGGCTCTGTGGCTGTCATGATGGGCTTTGATTCTGGTGCATTAGATATGGAGGCCTCTATGGGGGGCTTAATGTCTGAATTGCTGGAAAGCTGGGGCGCCACCATTGACGGTAAGCAATTCCGCTTTGCGGGCTCTTACTACAATGATTCAACCGGTGAATCTGTTCCGTGTGAAATTCAAACTCGCGGGCGTTTCACTGAATTGGATTTAGGCAGTGCGAAAGCCGGTGATAACACGCAACACAAATACACCATCAAAAATACGTACTGCAAAATCACCATCAATAACAAAGAATCATTTGAAGTGGATTTGCTCAATATGGTGTGGAAAGTCAACGGCAAAGACATGCTGGAAAAACACCGTGCCAACATTGGCCACTAATTAACACAGTGGGTTTCATCACCCACCCATTTCACGTTTATTTTAATAGGAATAGTAACCATGGCTGAAGTTATTCAATTCGACGCACCTATCAAATTAGAGTCAGGGCAAGAAGTCACTGAAATCACCATCACCGACACCATGAAGCAAGTCGGCGCATTACGTGGCTTAAAACTGTATGACGTGATGACCTCTGATGTGGATTCACTGATTAAGTTACTGCCGCGGGTGACCTCACCCCGCATGACTGAGCGTGACGTTTCACTGCTGCCTATCCCTGCATTTAATGCACTTGCCACCGGTATTGCTAATTTTTTAGTACCGAACTCCCCGCAAGAGACGACAGACAGCGCGGACGAGTAATTGAGTGCCCGAACATTGAAACGGATGAGTTAATCGCTGATATCGCCACCGTTTTCCACTGGGCGCCGTCTGAATATGACGCCATGACGGTTGGCGAAATCCTGTTATGGCATAAACGCGCAGCCGCCAGAACAGGAAATGAATCATGAGTGACCGTAATTTAAATATCAAAGTGTCGTTAAGTGCTGCGAACAAGTTATCATCCCCTGTCAGTGCTGCACAGCGCAGCGCGGCAGGGTTAGCAACTCAAATCAAAGCCACACACGCCTCAATCCGTAATTTACAAAGCCAGTCGAAAACCTTCGAACGGCTTTCTAATTCCGTCAATAAAAACTCACAAGCCTACGAAACGGCCAAAAATAAGGTTAAGGCGTTACGTGACCAATACCCCCCGCTGACCCAGCAAACCGAAGAACAAAAGAAAGCCTTGGCCGCTGCACGGTTAGAGCGTGACCGTTACGGCCGCACGCTTGACAAAGAAAAACAAAAACTCAATACCGTAACGGCCACATTATACCGCCACGGCATATCCGCACGACAAAGCGGTGATGCCACGGCACAAGTGACACGACGCACTGAAATCTATAACCGGCAGTTAGACGAACAACACCGCCGGCTTAATGCGGTCACTCGGGCACAAGGCCAATATGCAAAATCAAAAGAGCTACGCAATAAATTAGCCACTGGAGGTGCGATTGCTACCGCAAGCGGTGCGGGTGCGTTGTATGCCGGCGCGCGGATCACTGCTCCTGGTCGAGACTTTGATGAGGGTATGTCAACGGTTCAAGCCCTCACCCGATTAGATAAAAACTCGCCACAACTGGCCATGTTACGTCAACAAGCGCGAGAGCTGGGCGCCAGTACGGCGTATACCTCCACCGACGTTGCAGCCGGCCAAAAGTTTTTGGCGATGGCCGGTTTTACACCGGATGCCATTAAGGCCGCATTGGGTGGCGTGTTAAACATGGGATTGGCCGGTGATATGGATCTCGGTGAAGCGTCCGACATTGGTTCAAACGTTCTGACACAATTTCAATTGAAAGCGGAAGACATGAACCGCGTTTCTGACGTGCTCACAGCCACCTTTACCCGCAGTAATACCGATTTACGCCAACTCGGTGAAACCATGACGTATGCAGGCCCGATTGCCGCACAACTTGGCGTCAGCCTTGAAAGCATGGCCGCAATGGCGGGAACCATGGCAGATAACGGTATTCGAGGCAGTATGGCCGGTACGTCACTTCGCGCGGGCTTATCCCGTATGGTTGCCCCTGTCGGCAAAGGCCAAGCCGCCCTTGATAAGCTAGGCGTTAGTGTTAAAGACGCTAGCGGCAAACTCCGTGACGCTGACGAAATCTTAAAAGACGTAGGCAAAAGCATGCGTAAGTTTGATCAAGCCAGCCAAATTCGCATGAAAAAAGACATTTTCGGCGAGGAAGCAATGGTCGGTATGGGCGCCGTGATTGATGCCGTCATGAATGGGCGCTATGACGCACTGAAAACCGCCAACATGGGCGCCGAGGGTGAAGCCGATAAAAACGCCAAAGTTAAGATTGATAACTTAAAAGGTGACCTGAAACAATTACAATCAGCATGGGAAGATCTCGGCATTGAAATTCAAGAAAATGTCGATTCCCCTTTACGCCGTGTCACCCAATCATTAACAGGCTTTATTGGCAAAGTTGGCCAGTGGATGAAAGAGCACCCCAAAACCACGCAAGCCCTTGCGGTTGGGGCAATAGCAATTGCCACCTTAGTCACTGCCCTTGGCGCGTTAGCCCTTGCCGCGGCGGCGGTGATTGTGCCGTTTGCCGCGATGCGACTTAGTCTATTTATGCTTACTGGCAGTCAAGGTTTTGGGGGCTTAATGGCCGCGGGCAGTAATGCCATTAACCTTATTGGCGGTGGGTTTTCTTTGTTATTGAGCCCTGTGGGTTTATTTGTTGCCGCCATCGTGGCCGCTGGGGTATTAATTTATCAATATTGGGAACCGATTAAAGCCTTTTTTAGCGGTTTTTGGGATGGTTTCACATCTACCCTTGCGCCAATTGGTTTGGCTTTCAGCGCTACCTTTGCACCATTTGCCCCGATATTTGATGGCATTTCAAATGCCGTCAGCAAGGTGTGGAATTGGTTTAAAGAATTACTGTCACCGGTTCAATTATCTACGGAAGAATTGAAATCGTGTACTGAAGCCGGCCAAGTGTTCGGCGAGGTAGTGGGTAAAGCTATCAGCGCCCTATTCTTTCCCATTCAACAAGTTGCCAAAGGCTTAGGCTGGATATTAGAAAAACTCGGCGTTATTCCCTCCGCGGCCGAAGCTGCCGCCGATGCGGCGCGTGCCATGGGCGTTGACCCGAACGAAAAAGACCCATTCAAAGTGCTGAACTCCGTTTCCGCTTATGCAGGGAAAACCGCTAAGGCCAACGAGCAGGCACAAAAACAACAAGCCGAGGCAACCAGTAAAATCACCAGTAGCGTCACCGTTGCCGGTAAACAGCTTGAGAAAAGTAGCGAACTACAGAAAAAAGCCAATGACGTAAATCCGCTAGAAAATGCGGAAAAATACGGTACCTTGGTGTATGACGGCGCAGAGAAAAAGAGTAAAGCCAAAGGCAGTAAATCCGCGTTAAGTGACGCTGCGGAAAGTGTCGATAGAAATAAACTCGGCGATATTGTGTTTAAAAACTTTCCGGCAGTAACGGCCGTTAATGGGTTATATCAAGAGCCCCGTATAGCCGCGAGAAAAACCTCATTATTTCCACAATTCAATGATACGTTGATTAATACCTTAGCCCCTATTCAACCCAAATTAAATGCGGTACCGGTGGCAGTATCGCCGACACGGCCAGAACGGCAAATCATGCAGCCGGAATACAATACCTTTGAGTTGAATTTTTACGGGGTTGATATGAGCAATAAAAAAGAAATTGCCGATATTGTGAAACAGCAATTAACCACCTTGTTACGTGAACGCGATAGCCGCCGCCGTTCCAGCTTAAAAGATCAGGACTAAATTATGATGATGATTTATGGCATGTTTGTGTTTGAGCTACGTACCGCACCTTATCAAACTTTTAACCATTCCCTTGACTGGCGCCATGTTAAAAATGATCGTGTTGGCCGCAGTGCCAAATGGCAGTATGTGGGCGCCGGTGAAGATAAGATCACGCTGGCCGGCACCCTTTACCCCGAAGTGACCGGCGGTGATGTATCGCTGGAATTACTAAAAACCTCTGCCTATGTTGCCCGCCCACTACCGCTGATTGAGGGCACTGGTACCATTTATGGGATGTATGTGATCACCAATTTAGTCACCGATAGAACAGAGTTTTTTACCGATGGTAAAGCGAAAAAAATTGATTTTACCCTGTCGTTAAGTCGGGTAAATGAGGATGTGAGGGAAAGGCTGGCGAATATTACGATGGGGGATTTGCTTGGTACGTTTTAGCTTTAACTTATACATAATTAAGGGGCAAAAGCCCCTTTTTTTATACACAATAAAATTAATACATTAAAAATAATACCGAAACTGATGAATTGAAAACGGTTTTAAAAGCAATGCTTCACTAACAACAGGCCCTGCATATAACTTAGTCGAATTATCGCCGTAAGGTTTTACTAGCAAATTTGATATTTTATTGTTATTCAATGAAGAACTCCAAACTAAACCGGTTGTAAATGCATTATCTTTTCCTTGAATTTCAAACTTATTGATTGCGTAATTAAATGTTACTGACGATTTGTCTGGATAGTTATCCATTTTTATAGACTCTGGAAATGTAACTCGTCGGAAATAGTTACTATCTACTGTCAGCATAGGGCAATAAGCAGCAGATGCATAAAAATTATCAGACGGTAAAAATGAGCCTATAAACTCATGAGTCCCATCACCATTAAACCGGTGCTCAGTAAAACATTTGATACTATTTTCTTTATTCCAGTCTATTTTAGTTTCTTGAACTACGCGGAATGATTCGCATGAAAAAATCGTATCATTCACCAATGACACATCAACATTATCGACATAAATTTTTTGTAATAATGGAGTTTCCCCGCCGTGAGACTCCCCGCCAAATAACCCTGTTGTTGACTCCTTAAAAACGTAACACATCGCCCCTGTTTGTGTCGGTCTAATTAATTGCGTCTTGTTAAAGATAGACCAATATAATTTATCAATATCGTCTGCAACATGGTTATCAAAGTTAGCATTAATACCTGCTATATAAGCAAACCTATCACTTCCTTTAATGACTTTGACTCTCACTAAACTACTTGGTCGAGGGTTTCTAATACTTCCAATATAGGTATTGAAATTACTTTCCTTGCCCGTGCCTAGAGTATTTATTTTCTCCGTTGAGATGAGAGTATTACCTAAATAAACTTCAACGGTCATAACAGCGTCAGTTGTACTTGTTGCAGCAAAAAGAATATTTATTTCTTTTTCTTTTGTTGATGTGGTGAACTCAACAAACTCCCCCTCGTTCCCAGATATCTGATAAAACGAAACTTGATTCTTTCCATCGCCCTTTATGAACTGGTCAGGCAAAAATTTCCATGTACTTACATTTTCACTCTTATCAGAAAGAGCCTGCTTTAATGTCAGTAAATGAGGAACAATAAAAAGCTGACCTAATCGCCAAACTGGACAGTTGTTATCTTTTAAGCTTCCATCACCCGAGTAACCTCCCGTCACTATTCGTTCTCTTATCCAAAACCCCGATTTTGTGTGACGATAGGTATTAATATATCCATTCCCTTTACTTGGATCTGAATCGACCACCTCTACTACAATTTTTTTATTGGTTGTCGATATTGCTGATGCGGGAATAAAATTATTTACTTTGGCTATTTGCGTATCTTTTTCCCCAAATAACTTTGTAACAACCTCTTGGTTGATAACTTTATCTTTTGAAGCTCCAAGCTCACCAGTGACATTCCCTTTATCAAACTTATCCTCATTTAACCCTTCATTTTTTCCATCTACATATTCACGTGTTGCCAGTACAATAGACGGATCAGATTTTAACTCTATACACTCTGTCGATTTAACAACAATCATCATTCGAATAATTTGAGTACGTCCAGAGCCTTCAATCATTTTAGGCTTATAAGTTTCAGGGCAATTCCCAACAGCAATTAAATTACCCTCGGAATCAAATAACCCAATTTCGCGCACCCACCAACCGCCCTCGGTTTCGGGGATAATATGTTCAACAATAATGATATTTGGATTATTTTTGTCGATTTCCAATGAATTAACTGCGGCGCGGCGCTTTTCATTGACTAGTTTTATTTGTGCAGGGTCTGGCGCAGGTAATTTTCCATTTCCATCCCCTACGGCCATTGTTGTTAAATCTAACTTAGTGCCTAATGCGGTTGCTTTAGCGACTAAGTTCTCGCCTATGTTAGTTAAAATAGAATAATACGGTTTAGACATTAGAAATCTCCATAACGTCAGCATGATATAAAGCAACAGCACTATGCGAATGCGTTGAGACAATAATTTCTGGTGGTTGAGGTGGATAAATCGATAAAATATCACCACCGAATAAGGAAACCGCGATAACTTGAGCGGCATCTAAATAAATACACTCTGGTGAATAGGGGTAAATGGTTGTTAAGCTACCATCCTCGACCAAGGCACCCACATTAATCACACTTTCAGTTTCTAAGTGCAGTGTGATATTGGTGAGTTTTCGGCTCACTGGCTTGGTGTCATTAATGACGTTAGTCAACTCAATATGTGTTTCTTCATCAATACCCGTGTCTCTTAATGCAATATCAAGTTTGAATGTCCCCACCTCTGAGGCATCTTCAAACCATTCATCAACATTAATTAACGTACCAATAGGAGCAACCACGCGGCGCAATGCACCAATGGTGCCCTTGTGCTTATGAATAAACATGGCGGCTTTCACGGCATCCCGCTTGGATTTTTCCGTCCAGTTTTTATCCCACCGGTCAACACTAAACGCCCACGCCAAATACGGCAGCAAATGCACGGGGCATAAATCAGGGTTCCATAGAATGCGGATCGGAATAGGCACACACTCAATCTGTGCCAATGACTCAGCCGCCGCGAGCTCTAACGGTGATGAGCCGACAGGTAATAAACGATTATTCATCTGAGCCCCCTAGTGCCACGTTAATTTGTGTGCAGAAGCTGGCCTGTGTTTTATCCAATTTGATATCTGCTGTGGGCTTTTTCAGTTCGACACGTTGCACGCCTTGAACATGCAGCGCGGCATAAATCGCACTGAGCACAATGTCACGGCCTAACCGGTGTTGCTGTGTCGCATAGCGTTTCACTTGTTCCTCTGCCGCCGCCATAATCGGTTCGTATTCAGGGGAGGGATAACAGTAAATCACCGCGTCGATTTCATAATTGATAATCTTGGCTGATTGCACAGTCACACGGTCAGCCACCGGCCTAACATCTTCATCGTTTAACGCCATATCGACTTTCTCAATTAAATCAGCCGGTGCGCTGCCGTTCCCCTCACGAGATAAAACAGTGACCGTGACATGAGCCGGTAGCGGACTAATTACCGAGGCATCAGAAACCCGACCATCGGCAGAGCGTGCATGATATTCATAACTGCCAATAGGGCCTGCTACGCTTAACGCTTCGAAAGCGGCCGGTATACGCATGCGTAAATTGGAATCCGACTCATACACCGGCGCAATCGGTGGGATGGCGCTTTCGTCGCCGGCTGATAACATCAGGCGTTTCACGTTGTTATTGGCCGCGAGTTGGTCAAGGTCGGCACCGTTGGCAAAGGCCACCATACTTGCGCGTGCGGCTTCATTGATACGCTGACGTAGTATCAATTCACGGTAACAGCTTTCTTCCAATAACTTTGTTAGGGGATCAGATTCTAATTCCAAGGTACGGGCTATCGCTTCCTGTAGCTCTGCTGGCATAGCATTAATTAGCGCGGTTTTTCGCTCGGCTAATAGCACCTCATAATCTAACGTTTCGACCACATCCGGCGCGGGTAACAAACTTAAATCAATACTGGCTGCCATACCTACCTCACTGGAATAGAAATCGAAATCGGTTCACCCGTTTGCATAATGACACCGGATAAACTCACGCCCATCTCGCCAACATCTGAACGAATATAATCAATGGTTTGCAGCCTAACGCGGGGCTCCCACTGCATTAACGCCATATAACACGCACTCATAATTTTGAGTCTCAGTGCAGGGTTTTGTGGCTGGTCAATCAAGTCATACAACAGTGAGCCGTATTGCCGGCGCATCACCCGCGAACCAATGGGCGTTCGCAAAATATCAGCGATACTTTGGCGAATATGCTCATTATCAGTAAGGCTTTGCCCTGTTTTCGCATTCATGCCGCAATATTTCATACCGGTTCCCCTGATGTATCCCCACCCGAACGCACACCGCCATGTTGGTGAGTATGAATAACCACACCATTAGACGTTATCGCACCGCCGTTATGGTTAAAATTACCCGTCATTTCACCGCCCTTTTCCACATTCAATGTGGCTGTAGTGAGGTTGTTAGTACAAATCACGTTCGGTGTATCGAGCTTGATTTCGACAGAGGCTTTGCAAATCACTTTTTGGGTTGTAGCACTAATTTCATCGCTAGCCTCTATCACCGCTTTTTTAATACCGACGGCCTTTAATGTTCCGTTTTCTGGCTCATACTCAATCACTGCACCATCGGGAAAAGTGTGGTGTAATGCATTAGCTGAATGTGTTGGCGCGGGGTTCGCATTGCTATACAGGGAGCCCAAAACAAAACCGGTTGTTAGCTCACCACCTATCGCACCAATTAACACTTGTTCACCTACCGTTGGCGCCCAGTAACTCCGAGATTCACCGGCGCGATGCACTAACCATCGAATCCAATCTGTGACTAACTCCCCGACTTGGACACGGCAACAGTTATTGTCTAAATCCACCTCAGTGACCACGCCTTGTCGAAAAAGGTTACTGAGTAAACGGTATAGCTCTTGTAAATTCATAACTGCCCCACCAAGTCGAGATAAATCATTTCCAATAAACCTAAGCGTTCATGCTCTGATAGCCCCAATAACTCCCGTTTGGGGTAGCGTGCCCGCGCCAGCTCATTTACTGTCCCTTCAAGCCCGTATTGATGTTCCCGCGCAATTGCTGCAGCTTTGCCCTGAAATCCAACAATGGCGCTATCTTGTGTATTGCGGGCATGAAGAAAACGTGCCGCCCTAAGCCGCCTGAACATCGGCACATTACGTTTGGTACTGCGCTTGACCGAGGAAAAATTAATATCTAAAAAACGGGTAATATCTTGGCGATAAAAGGTTCTTACCGCGCCTCTATCTTCATCAAAACCGGTGATGGTTTTACCGCGACGACCTTTTGACCCCTGCCAATTTCGCAGGGTGCGAACATCACCACGGTGAATAAATCGGATTTGCTGCTGTGCGCGTAACACTTTGCGCTTACGGGGTTCATAGGCCGAGCCGTCCGCATTTTTTTGGCTGCGAATGCGCTTTTGCTGGTCAGCACGAATTGCCCGCGCTAATTTGCCCGTCAGTTTTCGCCGGTAAGCCGCTGAGGTTGTCGATAACAAGCCATTAAGCTCATTTTCAAGTTGCATAAATAGGCTGTTATCACTCATGAACCATCACCCCCTCATCGATCACGATATCCCATGCAGGTAAGGCGATTTCAGGCTCGGAAATATGCTCTTGAACAATTTTTCCATTCACTTTTTTAACAATCACGCGCTCGGTGGCCTTGATGGTATACAGCACGTCGATTTTTTCATTGTCGAGAATGTCGGCCTTATAGCGAATTCCATTCGCCCGTTTATCAGGGTTAAATAACAAATCCGGCTGATGTTTTCGGGCAAAAGTCAGGATGGCCAATGACAATGCGCTCAATTCGCCGGCGTAATCCATGGCCAATACCTGAATTTGGTACTCATTCAAGTAAGATGCGGATTGTGTGCCCGTGGCTTGTATCCCACCCTCTGTGATATAGACCTCTAATAAATCAGGGTTTTGTTTAAACTGGGGTATCTGCTCAACAATAGTTTGTCGTAATAGATTTGGCTTTAACATTATCTCCCCCGAGTGTCATAGAGTGCTTTTTGGCAACGCATTTCAATGCGTTCTTGTAGTGGTGCCGTGGCGCATTTGGGTTCTTGCAGTAACACCACACCGCGAAGCAAAACCACGGTTAACAGGAGAATAAACACGATAAACATCAAGATATTGAATAATATTTTCATTTCGCCCCCTTGCACTGGTCTACCACGTCACGGATATAGCCCTGTAAATAACTTATTTTGGCTCTGTCTTGTTTAATTCCGGTTCGGATATCGTGAACAATAAGTCCACCTTTTCGAGTGAGTCCGACGGTGGCAGCATCGCCCACGCTGCCGGCGCGGGCAGTGTGATTGATGGTGAGCTCACAGGTTGCAAGGTCGGCGCTGGCGAACTGCACGCGACGACGCTCAGTGAGCAAATCATCACGCAAACGTTGAGATTCATTTTGTTCATTTAACAACCTCTGGCTATAGGTCACATCAAGCTGGTGCAAGGTCTCTTGTGCTTTTTTTAGTTGAGCGAGTTTTTCATTTGCATCAATAAAGGCTTGGGCGCTTATCGCACTGAGTGCCATTTGGTGCCCCAGTTCGCTCACACTTAACTTGGCTTTGAAGTCCAAACGTGCAATGCCAAACACCGCACCGCCGCTCACTAATGCTGCAATACAAGCAACCGCGAAATATCCCCCAAAAACCTGACGATAATTCACCATTACCGCCCCCATTCGCCGCACAGTAATTCGGCCTCTTGGTCACGGCGGATCACTTGGCCATAACAGCCGTTTGGCTGGCCTTTGGTTTGTCGGCAATCTTTACCACCATCCCGCGTCCATTTAGGTAGCTCCGCACAAGCGCCCTTGATATCGCCCGCATTTAACTTGCGGTAGAACGTGGATGAAAAACATTTATATGGTCCTATGTTGTAAGGGCAAAATGACGCAATACCGGCGATTTGCGGTTCGGTCAGCGGGACATGCACATGGCGCTTAACCCATGCAATTGCTTTGTCAGCTTCAATCTGGTTTAGCCGGTCACATTCCGCTGGGGATAATTGGGTACCCATTTTTACCGGTTTACCATCAATGCGTGTCACACCACGACAAATACTGACCACGCCGCCCCCGTCACGATACGCCTTGAGCGAATTCCCCTCTTTTTCATCCAAAAAGCCGGAGAGGATCGCACCGCCACTGGCACCGGAAATAATCAACGCAATAACAGCCTGACTTAATCGTGATTTGGTGTTCATTTCATAAATCCTTTGGTGATTGCTCGGTCACTTTCACAATGTTTTCAATATCGCGTTCACTGATGGGGTGGCGAGAGAAATAACGTTCTAATATGCGTGTGCGTTTCATTTGCTCACGGCGGTTTAACCGGTAGGTCATTACGCCCAATGAAACACTGGCAATTAACCCGATTAAAAAACCCCACTCATACACGGAGAAATCACCAAAAAACCCTAAAATGCCCGACCCACTGAATAAACCGCCAAATCCAGAAAGTGCGTAAGTTAGGCGGCTCCACCAATCATTCATGCTATTAATCCTGTTTTGTTAATCCCAAAGTTGGATCATTTCTTGTTTTGCCACCGGTGCGAGTTCGGGTAATTCCACCCATTGCCCCGCGGCTAGCTGTATGCCGCCCTCAACCAAATTCGGATTGGCTTGTAATACTTGCTCAACGATGCCCTGAGTACGCCCATAATGCCGCCAACACAACAGGTCAACGGTGTCACCTTGCAGCGCTTGCACTTTCATTAGACGAGCTCCGCAAACATGCGTAACTTGCCGAGAATATCCCGCACGGCGTTTTGGCCATCGCGGCGCAGATCATCAATTTGCGTGCTCAAGGCTTGGGCGTGTTTTTCACCCTCGCGCGTGGTGTCAATGTCGCGGTAGTTTTCAATCAATAAGGCTTTGGTAAAGCTATACACCGCATGGTGATACCGAAAAACAACGGCCGTGGTATCGTTAATTTGCGGTGATGGCACCGCAGATAACTGGTTAAGCCCTTTGGCGTTCTGTTCCTGCCGCCATTCATCCAATAGCTGATTGACATACAACACCGCTTCAGTGGCCATATGCTTTAAGCGGCTTGTGGTGACATTACCTGTCAAACGCATGGATTGACGTAACTGGTCTAAGCCAATATCTGGCCAAAATTCACCTGACGTGATTTTTTCATCACCATCACTGATGCTTTCGTCTTGCACGCTATGAATCTGTTTTGATGCCACTAAGCCCATGATTACCCCTTTGAAAAAACGGAGGTGGACAGCGACAATACAGAGGGTTAACCCTTTATTATTGCTGTGCCTCCGTGGCACGCGGGTGCAACTCGGTTAATGCTACTAATTATTTTTTCTTAGTAGCCGTTGATTTCTTTTGTGTTTTTTTAGCTTTTGGCGGCTCAACCTCGCCCCCATTATCAGAACTGGCCGGCTCTTTTTCGGCTTCAGCCTTTTTATTGACTGCCCGTAATAACTGCTCAATGTCTTTTTTCACGCCGATTTCTTTGTCGGCTAAAATGGCTTTTTGCAGGTATTCAAGTGACTTTTCTTGCTGTTTTTCATCGGCTTTTAACGTTAAACCAATGACTTTATACAGTTTGGCTCGCGCCCCATCAGGCATATCTGCCTGACTGGTAATGCGTTCTAATTCAAATAATTCCTCTAATGACGCAACCAATTCATCCTCTTTCCCACTCGCTTTAACGGCGAGTGACCAGTCGCAGATTTCATCCACTAAAGCCGTTGCTAAATTTCGGTTATAGCTGTCTGGTAACGGTAAATTGAACTGAATGGCATACTCGGCCATCTTTAAGGCTTCGGCATACAAACCGGCATCAATATGCCAAATCAAAGTGCGTGTAAAAACTTCATCAGCCACACCGCTTTGGCTTTCCAGCACCCCATCAATCCAGCTGCGATAATTAGGCAATACTTCCCGCTTATACTCGGCTTTACGGTCATTACCGCGAATATTGCCTAACTGCGCTTGGTCAGCACGTAAGCGGTGTAAAATATTTTCATACGCTGTCATATCTGCTCGTGACAGCTCGCCATCTAAATCACCTCGGCGCGATGCCATGGTTTTTTGCCAGTGTTGCTGGGCTGGTGTTAAATGTTCCATTGCGTTTCCCCGCGTTAATTGGTCAATACAGCGCCACAACGAATTGCAGCGCTGATTTAATGATTACTGCGCGTAATTAATGCCTTCAATCAGACAAGACAGGCCATAATCTTCAATCACATAGCCCTCATTGCCCGACGAGTAAGTCGCTACGCGGTTATATTCCGGCTCATCTTTGATCACTCGGCGATATTTACCTTTTTGCCAGTACACAGACAGGTTTTTAAAGGTCGTTATCAAGGTTGCGCCATCGGGGAAAAACGGCACTTGTAAGGTCGGTAAGTTACCCATTGAACTCAATTTCAACAGTTCATTACCCGCGAGCATTTCCATGTTTGGGTTTTGCTCACTGTGCTGGTTCATGATTTTGAAGTTTTTATCGGTATAGAGCTGATAACCGGTGATCGCCACTAAGCCCTGCGCACGGCGGTGCCACGGGTCTAACAATGAATTCACCGCATCGAATACCATCGCATCCACATTGGCATACATCCCTTTGGCAATGATTTTCCCGCTTTCATCACGGCTGGTTAACGTGACATCTTTCATCACGCGTTGTGGCGCAGCATTACGGATTTTTTGCAGCCAACCAATATTGACGTCCTGTAACAATGGGTTATCCGATTTATTGGATTTTTTTACCCGTTTCACACCGTTGAACCCAATCATTAAACGGTCATTAGCTTCTTGCTGTGCAATCAATTGGCTAATCATTGGCTGAAACTCAGGGTGTCCCGCCCATGCGTCTAACCATGAATACGGGATGTAAGTATCCCAGTTGGTTTGATCGCAACGGTAATCATCGCTACTTTCATCATGCACCTGTTCAGGGTTGCGACGGTCTGTAGTCGAGGTGTTCGTACTTGCGATGGGCTTACTCACTGAGCCAAACACTTTTTGCCCTTCCTGGTCTGTCACCCCAAATGAATTGACCTCTTTTAGAAATGGGCTATTTTCCATTTTCGCTTTTTCTAAGCGCTGCTGAACCGCGGGATCAACACTAAAATTTAATGATGAACCCTCGCGGCGTACCCCATTTAATCGGGCTTGCTGGTCAAGCCATGAGAGATAACTCCCCATTGATTCATTACTGATACCCATAGTAAAAACCTTTTATTTATTGAAATTTAAGAACGCGTAAGAACGCAGATCAGACTTAATAGTCGGCCAGCTTGACCGAGCCGCCTGTCACTGGCGGGCGACTTTCTCCAGAACCATCCGTGAGCTCTAACTTTTTCTTGAGCTCACTAAAATCATTGGCCAGCTTTGTTAACTCTTGCTTATGCGCCGCTTGTTCTGTTAATAACGTGCCGCATTGCTGTGCAGTCAACTCAATGGCTGTTTTTAGGTTGGTGGTTTCTTCTGAGTTGTGATTACGCTCAAGCCCTAGCCACTGTTTCACCGTCGATAAAAACTTCTTACCGGCTTCCTTTTCCTCTTGGTGTTCGGTGTGTTGCTCACTTAACAAATGGCATTGTGTTTCTAATGAAGCAGTAAAGTAATTGCCGCTATCCGGTAAGCCGCGAGAAACCGCGCTTAGTTCAATAGGACGGGAACCAATAGCCGCGGGGTAATCAGTCAACGCCACACCGGTTAAATAGGCGCGCTTGGTTTGTGGGAACGAGGGGAAATACTCAATACTGGAAAAAATCTTTTGACCGGACTTATTCAAATTAACGATGTATTCATCTTTTAAATCATCAATATCGATGGTCACTTCTAAACCCAACTTACCGGCTAATTCACCCTCGGTCAGCTCAACGGTATTCACTGCTGAAATCAGGCTATAGCTGCGAAATTGGCTATCAGGAAACAAACTTTTAATGTGGTCTAAATTCACGCGGCCACAATAGAATTTAGGATCGTAATCCTGTGCCATCTGTTCGATATGCTCGCGTTCAACTGGAAAACCATTGAGTGTCATCCCCTCTGCACAAGCGATCAGCTTTATCTGGCGCGTTTTTTTACCTTGCGACATAAATCAATCTCCACTTCTGACGTAACTGTCATTTCGATAACGCCACTATCTCAATCATCTTCTTTTTGCTCAAAGAGTTACGGTTCTCATACGGCTATGAGAACCCATATTCATAGAGGGTTACGCGCGGGCGTGACAAAGTGACAGCATGATGAAAACAGACATTGACCCACGGCAAGAGGCCAAAGAACTTTATTGGCAGGCTTACAGCGTTTCGCAGATTGCAAAACGGCTGGGCTTAAGTATTCACACCATTTATTCATGGCGCCGGCGCGATAAATGGGATGAAGTCTCCCCGATTCATCGTGTTGCTGAACAAATTCACGTAAAAGTATTACGCCTCATGGCCAAAGAGACCATGACCGCCCATGACTTTACCGCCAGTTAGACCGCTTTGAGCGCCTAGAACTTAAAAAACAAATGGCGGTCAACACCAAAACAAAAGCCCCTAAAAACCACTTTACACCTGAACAAATCGAAAAATTGAAAACCTTGGTACTGGACAGCTTATTTGAGTATCAGCGCCAATGGTGGGAAGAACGTACGCAGCGAAACCGCTTTATTCTTAAATCGCGGCAAATTGGGGCGACATGGTATTTTGCCCGCGAAGCCCTATTGACCGCATTGGAAACTGGCAATAACCAAATATTTCTATCTGCTAGTCGTGCACAGGCTTTTCAATTCAAACGTTTTATTCAACTATTGGCTCGTCAAGTGGGTGTTGAGCTCAAAGGCGGCGATGAAATTATCTTATCGAATGGCGCGATACTGTTTTTCTTGGGTACCGCCGCGGCGACAGCGCAGTCATATACCGGTGACCTCTATTTTGATGAGGTGTTTTGGGTATCGCGTTTCTTGGAATTACGGAAAGTGGCTTCAGCGATGGCCACACAAACGGGATTGCGCCGTACCTACTTTTCCACGCCATCCAGTGAAGATCACGAAGCCTATGAATTTTGGACAGGGGATTTTTATAACAAAGGCAAGCCGGAGAAAGAGCGCAAAATCATAGAGCTATCCCACAAGGTGTTAAAGCTTGGCCATTACTGCGGGGATAGCATGTGGCGGCAAATCGTGAATATTCATGATGCCATCGCTCGCGGGCTGAACCGCGTTAATTTGGAAGAAATCAAAGATGAAAACCCGCCCGATGATTTTCGTAATTTATACGAGTGTGAGTTCGTTAAAACGGGTGAACGAGCATTCAGTTATGATGCCTTAATCAATTGTGGCGTCGATGGCTATAACAGTGATGTTTGGCCCGACTGGAAACCTTACGCACCCCGCCCGCTAGGTAATCGCCCTGTTTGGGTTGGCGCAGACCCAACCGGTACCGGTGATAATGGCGATGGTTTGGGGTTAGTCGTTGCCTCACCACCGGCAGTCAGTGGCGGGAAATTCCGCATTATTGAAACTATCCAGTTACGCGGGATGGCCTTTGAAAAACAAGCCGAAGAAATCAAACGCATTACTCAACGTTATAACGTGCAATCCATCACTATTGATGGCACAGGGGGTACTGGTGCCGCCGTGCACGAGCTGGTCGTTAAATTCTTTCCTGCCGCCAATTTACTCAACTATTCGGCTCCTATCAAACGCATGATGATCATGAAAATGCTCATGCTCATTCGTAATGGTCGTTTTGAATACGATGCAGGGTTACATAAGCCCCTGATTACCTCATTTATGACCATCAAGAAAGTGCAAACCCAAAGCGGGATTATCACCTATGAATCAAGCCGTGTTCGCGGCTTAGACCATGGCGATTTAGCGTGGGCGGCAATGAATATTTTCTCTAACGAAGCGATATCCAGTGAAACTGGCGGCGCTGGCGCACAAGTTATGGAGTTTTAACCATGGAACAAGCAACAGAATTAGCAGCAACCGAAGAACAAATACAAAGCCCTGAATTTTGCTCATTTACTTTTGACCCGCCATCAATTGTCTCTGGCGGCGGTGATTTGCTGGACTGCATGGAGTGCAACCACAATGGCCGCTGGTATGAAACCCCAATTGATTTTACTGGTATTGCACGCTCGTTTACCTCGTCAGCGGCCTACCATCAATCACCCTTAGTGTTTAAGCGTAATGTGATCACCAGTTGTTTTGAACCAACGCCGTATTTATCACGCCCTGACTTCACTACCTTAGCGCAGGATTTTGTGGTTTTTGGTAATGGTTACCTTGAAAAACGCATTAACCGGCTCGGCGATATGCTGACATTAAAACCCTCATTGGCTAAGTACACCCGCGCCGGTGTGAATGAGGGGCAATACTGGCAAGTGAAGAATTACCAAGATGCCTACGAATTTCGCAAAAATAGCATTATTCATTTGAAAAATCCGTGTATTCACCAAGAGATATATGGCACTCCCGATTATTTGGCAGGGCTTATTTCCGCTAACTTGAATCATTCAGCCACCCTATTTCGGACCAACTATTATGAAAATGGCAGTCACGCCGGTGTCATGGTGTATCTTTCCGCGGCTTTGGCTGACGACAAGGCTGTTGAGTCATTAAAGAAATCACTCACAGAAGCCCGTAAAGGTAAGGCGTTTAAGAATATCTTTGTGTATGCCGCCAATGGTGGCAAAGATGGGATTCAAATTTTACCTTTCTCCCAAATCAGCGCCAAAGACGAGTTTGTCGGCATCAAGGACACCACGCGCGATGATTTGTTAGCTATGCACCGTATACCACCACAACTAATGGGTATCATTCCGCAAGGCTCTGGTAGCCTTGGCGATATCGAAAAGGCCGCAATGGTGTTTTGGTTCAATGAGTTATTACCGCTGATGGAAAGCATGAAATCAATTAATGACATGCTAGGTGTTGAGGTGATCCGCTTTAAACAATATGCGTTGCTAGATTTTTTGACACAGGCGAAAGGTAAAGAGCCGAATTATAAATAACTAAAGATAAGCAAACTGAGTGGTCCATTAACTCAGTTTGCTTATCTAGGCAGCGATTAAGACTTGTACTTGGCTAACATCTCATTAATTTTATTTAATTCCACTTCAATCATTCGATCACAAATATTTGGTAAACCTTTTAATTTTTGTAATAATGCTTTTTTCTCATCTTCATTAAGAGTCCAACTCTCAGCGATACCTGTAACTAAGTAGTTGTTGCAACCTGCTTCATAACTGCCAGTCGTTTTCATTTCATAGTTATAATCTTCGATTTTAAACAATTTATTTTCAATCAAATAATTAATCATTTCTGCATTACCAACATAAAATGCATAAAAAATTAGATTTATATTTTTCTTTTTATAAAAGTAGGAATCAATATCATTGATGGTTGTATTTTCTAAAATACCTCTATCATTCTTAACTTTTTCAATTGCGAAAGGTAAGTTATTCGTTAATATGTTCATTGCTAATTTGTAATCATCATTACTAGGCGGCAATCTTGTTAAAAAATAATTTGCCGCATTAACTTCTCTATACTCTATCATTTTATGATAATCAATGTCTCGAAGATTAACATAACTAGCAATGTTTGGATTTAAATCAATTAACTTATCTAATCTACTAATATATATATCACTGTATTCCTTCTTACTTTCAGTTGCAATTTTATATACTAATTCCCATATTAATTTTTGTTTTGATTCTTCATCTAGTAAAGTGAAATACTTTTCAGCAAAAAGAGCCTCAAGATTATGATTTATAGTCATATTCTTTGATATTTTTTTATCAAAAAAAGACCGGAGGTAGTGTCTACCCTCTTCTATTCTATTAACATCAAAGTTATCTTCATGAAATTGGCAGCCAAATAAAAACTCTAAAGAGTCAATGGGCGCTTCAGACCGAAATAATGCATACCATATATAATCCTCTAATTCATGCTCAACTAAACTGCAATTTTTTCCTAATTCTTTTTCTAAAGAGTTAGTGTCTCCATTAGCAATAAATGAATATATTTTATTTTCAAAATCAACATTTAATTTCTGAGGAAAATAAATAATATTGTATGCAACAAAAGATATTAAGAATGCACCAACAAATTCACTTGATTTATTGAATCTAAAAACAACCAGAAAAAAATTCAAAAATGTAAATATGAAAAATGTGAAAATACCAAAAAAAATTTCACCTTTATCTTTAACAAAATAAATTTCAACATCACAATAGTATATAAAATTTAAAAATGGAATGAAAACAGAGGCAATAATCAGACTTCTCCATTTATAAACCTTGTTATTATTTTTTAATTTACTTTTAAAACTATTCTCTTCATCATCCTTAGCAAGAAATTTTTCAGAATTACATTCTGAGGTTTTATCCTTTGGTATTGTATCGTTGAAAGCATTTCCAATCGAAATCAAGTAGGTTATACATAAAGTAATTAAGACTACCGCACCGATCGCAACAACATAACCAAGACCATCAAACATAACAATTCCATTTATCATTAACAAATATCAGTGCATAGTCTTAATGTTAAATTTACCTTAGGTACATAAGATAAATCTCACTCACGTACTATTCCTTATCTTTGATGCTTATTAGATTAATATATTACCCACAAAAGCGATTAAAACAATCTCAGTGCTATTTCATAATTTCCACATAGCAATACTTGTTTTTTACTCAATCTCACTGCTACGGGCTACAGACTCTCAAATAACCCCACTTATAGGCTAATCACACCATAGCCAGCGCGGACCATCTTTACCCCTTTGCGCGCGCTTGCTCCCCCGCCTCGCCCGCACACAAAAGGGGTGGGATTTTGTGCAGGTGTGCGGAGCGCTGAAAGTTAGGCTGGATATGAACTTGAGTAGGAAATAAGTTTAGATGAGAATTGTGCAGGTTTGTGAAGTATTATCAATATTTGCAACTAAACTGATTCTAATCTATGAATAGTTTTCTAGATTAGTTATTATATCAGCTCAACTTAATTTTAAAGTGATAATTATGAAAAACGATAATAGCTTAATTTATTATTTGAATCAGTTCTGCAATAACAATTTAGGTTATGCTCTACTTATAAACGGAGCGTGGGGAACAGGAAAAACATTTTTTATAAAAAAATATATGCACGAAAACAAAAGCAAGAATAAGTTCATATATAATAGTTTATATAATATCTCAACAAACGAAGATCTAAATCGTATATTCTACAATGCTGCACACCCTATCATGGAAAATGACAGTATCAAACATCTACAAAACATAGTAAAAAAAACCGTTACAATTGCTTTAAAAAGTGCAAGTATTGATATAGATACTAATGAGTTAACAACAAATCTAAAAAAAGAATTAGATGCTAAGGAATTTAATAAAATAAATGAAAAAGTTTTTATTTTCGATGATATAGAAAGGTGTACATTACCAATTGAGATGCTTCTTGGTTATATTAATAATCTATCTGAGCATTCTGATGCAAAGGTAATAATAATTGGTAATGAATGTGAAATAAGAAACAAAGAAGAATACTTAAAGATCAAAGAGAAATCTATAGGAAAGACCATAGAGTTTCATAGCAAAATATCAGAATCGTTAGTAGTGTTTAACGACGAACTAGAAAACAAAACACTAAAAAAAACAATTAGCGATAATATAGAAAAACTTGCTTATTGCTTAAGCACATCAAAAACAGACAATTTCAGAACTGTCAGGTCATTTTTGTATGAATCACAAACCTTATTTAATTTAATTGAGAATAAATTTCTCTCAAAAAATTCATTACTATCTGATTTAATTTACACACACATGATGATTTATTTAGAAGTTAAAAATAACAATCTAAATATAGATAACCTACTAACATACGAGGTACTTTCATCAGACAATAATGATTTGAAAAAAAAATTAATCAATCATTCTTTATATTCAAATGATTTAATATTAAACCCATCATTATGGTATAACATATTAAATAATGACATTATAGATAGAGATGAACTAAATAATGCCATCCAAAACTATTTATTAAGTACCGAATCAGAACCACCTGTATGGTATAAGCTATGGAGTTATAAACACATTGAAATTAATAACATATATAATTTAATGAGTCAGCAATTGAAAAAAATAAGAGAGTGTCAGTTTGATGATATGGGAGAACTATTCCATATTTCCGCATTTTTGCTATTTATGAACAATGAAGAAGTGCTAAATTTAAATGAAGACAAGTTAGTTAATAAAATCAAAAAAAATATAAGTAGTATACTAAGATCTGGTAAAACAATCTCTTTTTCTTCTATACCAGGAGTATCTACAATTACATTTTTTGGGCATGGTGTCATTGGCGAAAAACTTGATGGTATACAAAGTTGCTTCAAATTTCTAAAGTCAGAAATTAGAAAAATCGATAATAATATTTCAATGGATATTATAAAACAAATCAAAAATGAATTAAAAAATGATCCCTTTAGCTTTAAAAATACAATTACATCAAATCACAATAAAAACCATCTAAATTTACCAGTACTTTCAAATATAAACCCCAATAATTTTAGTAATGTTTTTATTAAACATACTCAACCTAATAGACTAAATATTCTATCTGCCATTCAATTTAGATTTCATAATTCAAAAAACACACAGTATATAGAAGATGAGAAGAAATGGTTGCATCAAGTAATTGAAACATTCAAGTTAAAACTAACAAATAAAAATATAAACAAGATCACAAAGCATTATTTAGAAATTTTCATTAAAGAATTCAATAACATATTAACATATTAACATATTAACATATTGTCAAAAAGCAATCTATAGAAATCATAGCATTGCTTTTTCCTCTAGAAAACCGAACTATTCATATAGTACATAGTACATTGAATAATAAACTAGTTATATTGGAAATTATTCATATGAACAAAACCAATATTTATCATCTTTATCTTTTAGTGGTTCTCTTATAATACCAATTACATTTTGAGCACGTTTCACTTGATAAAAACATGTTTTTTTCTGATGGTATCTTAGAATATGAGATATAGCAGCCTTTGTTTCTTCTGGAGTTTTTAGTCCAAAAGTTATACTCGTGATAGCGTCAATATTAAGGTTAAAAATTTGTCCTCCGCTATTGGGAAAGTAGAATCTCCATTCTTGTTCATAACTCCAATCTTTTGATTTTATTGACAACATATTTCTAAAGAAATCATTAAAAGCATTTTTATCAATCCCCATTCCAATTTGTGCATAAAGTAAATAGGCATTCCTAATAATATTTAGTTCATCTTCATATGTTACTTTTTTTAACCATTCGATAGCATTATTAGGCGATTGATAGAACAGTTTTTTGGGATCATAACCTATACATATTCCTGAGTGGTTATCAGCATAATGTGACCACATAGTGCTATTTGTGGAGGTCTCTGATAACGAAAAAATACCGTATTTCTCACAATTAGAATTCCAATAATTCTGAAATAATCTCACCTTATTTTTTAATTCATATGTCGGCTTATTATTTTCAAATAACAAATCAAAAGTATTATATTTTATTCTTTTTTTATATTTATCAAAATATCAACTTTGAAAATGCACAAATGAATCCTTAAATTGCTGAAAAGACACATCAGCATCATTCAACTTAAACTGTACATCGAATGGATCGTTTAGTTGTGATGGCTTAGGTAACCATAGTCCTTTATTTAAAAGACTTAGGATTGTATATTTTTCAAAGTTTCTATATTTAAATAGTTCAGAAGGTATTTCCATTTTTACTGTTTCCTAAGACATTAATTATCAATAAATATTTCAAATAAAAATACCATCAAGTCAATCAGCAATCTAGCTAGCTATTTATTTAACCTCCCCCGTTCCGGAAGCTGGTTATAATGGGATACAATACAAAGGTTAAAATGTTACTTCCTTATAAAATAATCAGTTATGTTTTTAATTTAAAGCCTCTTAAAACAGTTACCCGTAACCACGAAGTAACCCATTTGTAACCTTTTACCTTTAATATATTTTATATATATTATCAATAAGATACAAGACTATTTTATGTATGTAACCATTGTAACCAGTTTCCGAACCCCTCCCACGAATTCTGATTAGTTGTCAAAAAGATCAAATAATAGTCCATTCTTACTTCACTCGTAGCAAACGAAATTCTTATCACAAATAGCGGTGACGTGTTCGGAAAAGCGTTACAACCGTTACACCATCCAAAAACCAGCCATAACCTATTGATAATAAATGATTCTCATGTAACGTTTGAACCGTTACAAAGCATCACAAAATAGAGTGCTAAACGTTACATCCTTATAAAACAATAAGTTATATTTCTAACTTGTAACCTTTTAAAACCGTTACACGTAACGGCAAAGTAACGCTTTTGTAATGTTTTTAGATATCTATATTTATATTAATAATCAATACATTATATGGAAATACTGAATTTGTAACGTTTGTAACGCCTTTCCGAACCCCTCCCACAAATTCTCTATATTTATTAAATAGTTTAAATAATAGCCAATTATAACTTTACTGTTTATAAATCTATCCGCTCTGTATTCACGATCATGCAAAGCTGTCAATTTCCCTGACCCCTTCGGAAAACGGTTACAATGGTTACATACACAAAAAAGGCTTATAACTTATTGATAATAAAAAACTCCGATGTGACTTTTTTCCGGTTACAACAGGTTACAGAGCGAGCCCAAAAGGTTACACCATAATAAATCAACGCGTTTGCAGCTAAGCAGACTTGCAGAAGGAGGGATATTTTTAGATAAAAGAAAGGCTGCACAAGGCAGCCGATAGAAAGGAAATAGACGATAACTAACTTTCACTGTTTTCTTGGAATACCCAACATCTAAGCACATCTGGTTTCGACAACGTACTCCCCACCGCAAGCGTGCTATTAAATTGGCTGTTTACCACACTCCTCACCGTCTTAACGCCTACAAACTTACGCATACGCCCCGCTTTCAATAAATTCTTAATATCCGTATTCAATTGCATAGACTGACGGTATTCACTGGCTACCTGTGCAATATGGTTAAAATTCACTGCATAAACGCCCTTTTCACTACTATGATTCACACCAAAGGCCTCGTTATCGTGTAAATAATCAAATAGCTCCCAAAACTCCATCACTTGTGGCTGGTCGAGTTGGATCGCTTGAACACGTTGTTTGGCCAACTTAATAATAAAATCGCGAGTTTGGCGAATATGAGCCGCTTTTACAGGAAGAACTAACGCTAACGTTTCTAGCAAGGCAATTAATTGTGCGTGATTCTTGGCGATCCGCTCATGGTTAATCGCCTTATCCGCAAATAACTGCGCCTGTAAGCCATCTACGCGCTCATTGTATTGCTTTAAAATCGCCGTTTCTTTCATCAATACAGTAGGTAAAAAACCGGACAGTTTTTCAATGGGATAACGCTCAAGGGCAATGGCGGCATAACGGGTTTCAACACTTTGCTCTGCTTTATCGGTATAAAGATGAATAATCCGTTCTAAAACGGCGCG
Organism: Providencia sp. CIM-Carb-044; assembly: GCF_033901115.1. Classification (NCBI taxonomy): domain Bacteria; kingdom Pseudomonadati; phylum Pseudomonadota; class Gammaproteobacteria; order Enterobacterales; family Morganellaceae; genus Providencia; species Providencia sp. CIM-Carb-044. Next base: position 182,615 of record NZ_JAXADV010000002.1, on the reverse strand, counting down.
TGACGCATTTATCTCTGCGTTCTGTGCAATCACAATACTGCCTTTAAATAAAGGCTCGTAAGTCTCATTACCGCTATTTTTCACCCCTAACGAACGCGTGGCACGGCCGTTATACAGTGATTTAAGTTCTTCCCAATCAAACGCTTTTAGTTTTGCGTTATCTTGCACGCGATCACTTTCAATTAAACACACTGGCAAATTACTTATCTGTGAAAAGTTTCGTCCTCGAGCGGCTGCGCTAGATTTTGATGCATCGAACCCCTCATAATCTGCGCGGCCGCATAAGCGCCATAAAAACTCAATCAACGTACTTTTACCTGAACCAGGCTCACCGCAAATTTCTAAAAATGGGTAGCTTTTATGGGTCTTGCGTATCTGCTCCGCAAAGAACGAACCCAACCAGAACGCCAATACCACATAACCTTTTGCGCCAAACGCATCCCAAAGGGAACTTAACCAACTGGTATCAAATTCGCCAAAATCGGTATTAATGGCCAATGATGGGCTCAGGCTTAACGTCTTGATATCCAACTTATTGAGAGAGAAATAATCTTCCTCATTTAACGTAAAACACTTACCATCCTGCACCGCAACATCATTAAACACATACACACCATACTCTTTGTTATAACCCACATAATTTTGCGTGATCACCTCTTTGATATCCGGCAAAGCTTGCTTGCAAATGCGGTCCAATTGCAAAGTTGTGCCGGTATAAACCGCCCCTTTGGCCACATGCAATAAACGCTTTTTAAATTCACTGGCACTGGTTAACTGTGAGGCGGTAAAAGTGGCTTTAACTTGCGGCTGGCGAGGGAAATCGACGCGCATGTAATACCATGATTCGTCAGTTTCAACGGACTTTTGGAAATATAGCGGAGTGGGATAACAATTGGCGATTTCAACTACCGTACCGGACTCTTTTACCGCTTTTTGTCTGGCTTCATCTTCATCTAAATCGGGTTCGGCATCATGAATACGCTCAATGGTTTTCATCATTTTATCGATATCCAACTTAAACCAATACAAGCGGTTATCATGTTGAAAATCGAACTCTGAACGCTCTGTCCAGTTAAACATTAAACGCGCCTTTTCAAACGCGGTTGAGGCTAGCAATAACTTGCCGTAATAGCGATAACGGGCAATATCACGCTCCGTTAACTTGCCTTTCATATGCAAGTCATTCCAATCGTTGCCACACTCTTTTTCAGCGGGTCTCGCGGCCGTGGCTTTCCAGCCATCATCGATACTGCGGGCAACAAACTTTTTCATGGCACGTTCGCCAGCTGCACCGTTATCTAACGCCCAAACCAACAACGGTTTTTTATTGTTCCCTAGCGCAATTCTCAACGCATTCAAAGCAACTTCAGGGTAATTATGGCAAGTCATTAACGATACAGCCGCAATACCATTTTGAATCAAGCTAAGGGCATCAAAAATACCTTCCGTTAGCCAAATCTCTTTGGCTTGGGTTAAATCCTGTTGTGGCAATGTCCACCAATACCCTTTATACGAACCAAAAAAGTTAGCTTTGCGATCAAACCGTGAGGGTCTATCAATAATGCGCTCCCAATATGCCCCCTCGGGTAAAGCAAATTTCACCGTTGCTGCACCTAACCCATTGGCATGATAACTAGACTCGGAATACAACCCTTTCAACGGGGCGATATCAAGCCCTCTGGCGTGCTGTAAATAGGCATCTGCGGCTGCATTTGGGGCTTGTTGCGTTTTGGGATAGTGTGCTGACCAGTCATCAAATATATCGGGGTAAATCTCTTTTACAATCAACTCAGCACCACATTTATTTTCACGGCCACAACGCAACACAAACGGCATTTCAATTGAGGTAAATAGCTCTTTTTTCTTACAATTTGGGCACACACCTTGGCGCAAATAGCCATTTTGCTCTTTAAATTGAAAGTCGTGTATAAGGCGAGGCAATAACGCCTGAATATGATATGATTTCATGTGATAACCTTAGAGCACACAATCAGCGTCCATCCCGCAGGTTGTGTGCTTTTTATTTGCTTACAGAAAATGATTTCTCATACGCTGTGGTAATGTTTTTCTTTCAGTTCAAACAAAATTTGGCAGTCAATACACAAGGTGCAGCCAATCACCGCTTGTCGGCGGGCTTCTGGTATCGGGTGATCACAATTCTCACATTCAAACGCAGATACCCTATTCGCCGGTTTCCTCGCAGCTTTAATATATTGTTCCAACACTAATGCAGCATGTTCATTAGCGCGGTCGATAACATCAGACATAGTTAAGATCTCCCGCTTGCGATTCGAATTTATCCGCTTCATCGACTAATAATTGGTGTATTTGCGCGTAATCTAATTTCTCTGTTAACACTTTGTCGGCTAATTGACGTTGACGATCAGCAAAACGATTCATTAATGATTTACGCTCATCTTCCCTATTCGCTTTTATATTTTCAGCGACGGGGGTAAATATAGGGTCTGGAATATGTCTCATTTTAAAACCTCATTTTTAGGTAATAAAAAGCCCTGACCGATAAAGGTCATTGTTTATTAATTTGATTATTTAATTGCTATCTAACTCTAATTATTTTCTATATTAATAATCACCTTACGATATCTAATCCGATTTTTTAACCATGATCGGCAACATCGTGTGTGGTATATTTGCTATGCCTGCAATTTCTTGACCGGAATCAGGCATAACAGCCACCTAACATTACTTATTTAGAATTCTTCTGGCTGTAACAACATCAAGTCCCGCACTGTGCAAGTTATTAGCTAGCGCTTCCGCTATTTGGTTTAAATCGGCACTTGCAAGAAGATCATTCCATTGTTTTTTGCTAGTATAAGCATCAAAAACTAGTCCAAGCTGATAATCAATTAATTCACTGATTTTATTGTATAATTCATCATTGCTTTTGGCCTGTTTCGATAACAAAGGATTATCCATGTCTACTCCTGAAAATATTGTTAAATTTAATGAGGTTACTGGTATTACACTTGCTCATTTATATGAAAAGTTTCCAGTAAAAACATCTTTTTTACTATCCACTTTATTTCCTGATACCCAAATAATTTCAGCTGAAAATACAGGCACTCCACAAGTAAACTTAAATTCTATCTTTGTTTCATCAGCCATAGACTGGTTAATTGAAACGGGTTATATCACAGGTCAAATTGACCCGAGACAAGCTAAAAATCTTGTTTTAACATCCAAAGGATTAGAATTATTAAAGCTAATCCCTAATTCAATTGATGGCTCATCATCATTTGGTGACGAGTTAGTTAAAGCGACTAAAACAGGTACAAAAGAAGTCTTAGTAAATGTAGCTTCTAGCTTGTTAACTAGTGGTATCAGCGTTTTGTACAATACAATAAAGTGAAAGTTATTTTTTAAAGACGATGTTCGCTATATGAACATTGTCTTTGTACAATCTACACTCCCCAGAGATAATAGAATTAGAAACAATAATGTTTTGAAAATGCTTATTTTGATTATCGTTAATAATTAAATTATCAATTGATGAAGTCATTAAATTAGATTTTTGATTTAAAGTTAAATTACTTTCCACCTTTCATCCTCCACAACCCATCGATATATTTTGTCGCTTCAGCCATTGCATCAAACTTACCGAACGACTCCCCTAAATGCCAAACGTGATAACGTGTGATTGGCGTCTGTTTCTTACGTGGTAACGTAATAATCGTAAACCCACGATACACCGCACAATGATGGCTCACACAAATAACCTGACTCATTGTGGCTTACCTAAACCCAGCCACACCAACCAACCGTCACGCATTTCCGCGGGTAACGACTCATACGCAAGCCTTAAACCATTATTCCATGCAGGCAAATACACATAATTCTCCGCACGACTAGAGCCGGGTCTTTTCATCTGAACAATCGGTAACTTACCTGCTTTACGCATATCTGCCACTGCGCTTGCTGGCTTACCAATCAACTCAGCGAATTTTTCCTCAGTCACAACATCTGACAGACTTACGATTTTCTCTCTCATCTGCTACCCTCTTATGTCAGGCGCTTTCTAGCGCTTTAGGACTCTTTGCATCAATGCAAAGGACATATCAATTACTCGATACAATATGGAGTTCTCAACATAATGTCAAGAACGCAAGGAGAGAAATTGCGGCTTATTCGCAATTCCGAACAGATGACAAAAAGAGAGTTGGCTGATTTGACGGGGCTAAACTATGCCACTTATCACGGTTATGAGAGTGATAAATCTAAAATGACCTTTGAATCTGGCGTGAAAATATTTGCAGTTAAACGATTCAGAAAATACCGCGATTGGTTTATGTTCGACGAAATAAACCCTGAAGCTGGCCAAATCGCACCGGCTTTAGCGCACACTGGGCACGAAAATTCAGGCTCACCCCACTCAGACAAGAAAACTGGTTAACAATTTATCAGGCATTTTGTGAGATTAACTCGCAAGGCCAATCGACCCTCGGAGGGCTTTCTTATGGCAATTAAGAAACTCGAAGATGGTCAATATGAAGTGGACATTAGACCGGCTGGCCGTCAAGGAAAACGCGTCAGACGTCGATTTGAGACAAAACACGAAGCCGTTTTGTTTGAACGTTACGCCCTATCAAACAAAATGCACAAAGATTGGTTAGATAAATCCAATGATATTCGGCCGCTACAAGACTTAATTGATTTGTGGTGGAACACCTTTGGCAAAAGTAGCGACTATGCGCAGGACACGTTATTAAGGGCAACACGCATTGCAACCGCACTCGATAACCCGCCAATGTGCTTATTAACCGATAAGCAATTAGCACTTTACCGCGAACTCCGGCTCGCTGCGGGTATCAAGCCCTCCACGATAAACCGTGATTTTTCAGCGATAAGCGGCATATTTACCGCCTTAAAGCGCACGGATTTATTCATGGGTAAGCACCCAATACGAGGGCTATCACGGTTAAAGCAAAAAGCGACTGAGATGTCCTATTTAACACATGAAGAAATCGGACTGCTGCTGAATATATTAAAAGGTGATAATAAAAAAGTGGCGATTTTATGTTTAAGCACCGGTGCGCGTTGGGGGGAAGCAGTTAAATTAAAACGCGAGCACGTGATCCAAAATAAAATCCGTTTCACTTTTACCAAAACGGGCAAAGCGCGCATTGTACCGATTTCCCAAGAAGTCGCAGATGCTGTGTGTACGCGAAAATCCGGTTTGCTTTTTCCAAACACCTCTTACGATATGTTTAGAAAGCACATAAAGACCATTAAGCCTGATATGCCGCAGGGCCAAGCCACGCACGCATTACGGCATACTTTCGCAACCCATTTTATGATGAATGGCGGTAGCATTATTACTTTGCAGAGGATCTTAGGTCACTCAACATTACAGCAAACACTGACCTACGCTCACTTTGCACCGGACTTTCTTCAAGATGCGATTACGTATAATCCATTAAAAGGAGGAACAGAGTTAGCTTAAATGATTGTTCGTTTTAGGATGATTTTGACGACGAAAACCGAGGCAAATTTAACTTTTGCATGTCCACAAATTGTCCACACTGGGATGCATTTCTCCGCTGTAAGTACCATCAAATCAGCGTTTAGATCGTCCACAAGTTGTCCACACTTGAACACTTTTAGGCACTTTTGAGCCTTTTTTGTACAGATTATGCACAAAAAAAAGGCACTCGCCCCCGAGTGCCTTTTGACTACAACTCACTGAATATAAAGTAAATTACACCTATTCAGCGGTTCTGGTACTTGTGCGGATTAGGTAATCAAAGGCGCTAAGTGCGGCTTTTGCCCCTTCTCCAGCTGAAATAATAATTTGTTTGTATGGTACCGTTGTACAGTCACCGGCAGCAAAAATACCTTTAATACTGGTTTCGTTACGTGCATCGATCTCGATTTCGCCCATACGGTTTCTAGCAACTGTGTCGCCTAGCCAATTAGTATTAGGCAATAAACCGATTTGCACGAATGCTCCCGCCACTTCTAATAAATGTACGCTATCATCAGTACGGTCTTTATATTCGAGACCCGTCATTTTACTGCCATCACCTTTTACTTCTAAGGTTTGTGCATTGACGATAATATCGACATTTTTCAGGCTACGTGCTTTTTGCTGTAATACAGAATCTGCTTTCAGTTCCGGAGCAAACTCCAGTACGGTCACATGCTCAACGACACCGGCTAAGTCAATAGCCGCTTCAATACCTGAGTTACCGCCACCAATAACGGCAACACGTTTACCTTTAAATAACGGACCATCACAGTGTGGGCAGAATGTTACACCCTTAGTACGATATTCTTGTTCCCCCGGAACACCCATATTTCTCCAGCGAGCACCTGTTGAAATAATAATACTGCGTGATTTTAAGATCCCACCCGATGCAGTTTCGATTTGGTGTAATCCACCTTCTTCTGCCGCAGGGATCAGTTTTGCAACTGATTGGCCATCAATGACATCAACATCATAGCTGTCCACGTGGTTCTTCAATGCGCCTGCAAAAATAGCCCCTTCCGTTTTGATAACTGAAATATAGTTTTCAATATCAACCGTATCCATAACTTGGCCACCAAAACGCTCGCCAATTACGCCAGTACGGATCCCTTTACGTGCGGTATAGATTGCCGCTGAAGCCCCTGCTGGGCCACTACCAATAACAAGGACTTCAAAAGGCTCACGCTCTGTGAGTGATTTCGCTGCACGCGCATCTGCGTTGGTATCAACTTTGCTAACAATTTCACTTAACGTCATACGCCCTTGGCCAAACTCTTTTCCATTCAGGAAAACCGCAGGAACGCCCATCACATTACGTTCATCAATCTCATTTTGGAAAAGTGCACCATCAATAGCCGTATGGCTAATATTTGGATTTAAAACTGCCATTAAGTTCAACGCCTGAACAACATCTGGGCAGTTATGGCAAGATAAAGAGTAATAAGTCTCAAAGTGGAATTCGCCTTCAAGACCTTTAACCTGCTCTAATAACTCTTGCGCTTCTTTAGATGGATGACCACCGATTTGCAATAATGCCAGCACAAGAGAGGTAAATTCATGCCCCAAAGGTGAGCCTGCAAAACGCAAACCACTATCTGTACCTGGGTTAGTAATTAAAAAAGACGGTGTTCTTAGTGCGCTATTGCGCTCTTCACGTACAGTGACTTTATCTGACAGAGATGCAATTTGTTCTAACAGCTGCTTGATTTCATTTGATTTTTCGCTGTCATCTATATTAGCAACTAATTCAACGGGTTTAGTTAAACGTTCTAAGTAGGCTTTCAACTGTGCCTGTAAATTATTGTCGAGCATGTAATCCCCTTTAATTTTTATCATAAAATCGGGTACATATACCCGTCGTGATCCAAGTTGCAGGCCTAAACACCTGCAACCTGAATTATTCAGTATTAATCAATTGAGTTAGATTAATTAGATTTTGCCGACTAAGTCCAAAGATGGAGACAGTGTTGCATCACCTTCTTTCCATTTAGCTGGGCAAACTTCACCTGGGTGACTTGCAACATATTGTGCTGCTTTAACTTTACGTAACAGGTCAGCTGCATCACGACCGATACCTTCAGCAGTAATTTCGATTGCCTGAATGATACCTTGTGGGTCAACAACGAAAGTGCCGCGGTCTGCTAAGCCTTCGTTTTCACGCATATTTTCAAAGTTACGTGTTAATGCGCCAGTTGGGTCACCGATCATGGCATATTTGATTTTACCGATAGTTTCTGAACTTGCATGCCATGCTTTATGGGTAAAATGTGTGTCAGTAGAAACAGAGAAAATTTCAACACCTAATTTTTGGAATTCTTCATAATGGTCAGCAATGTCACCCAGTTCAGTTGGGCAAACAAAGGTAAAGTCAGCTGGATAGAAGAAGAAAACGCTCCATTTACCTGCAACATCTTTTTCAGAAACTTCGATAAATTGGCCATCTTTAAATGCTTGGTTAGTAAATGGTTTGATTTGAGTATTAATTAATGACATATGATGTTCTCCTGTTTGGTTGCCTATTAAGTTACTGTTTTACAGCAGCTTAATCCAATCATTACCCACTATTGATTTGATAGGTACAACCTAATCATGCACCAATAATTAATAGGTGAAGCATTAGAACGCTTACTGAAAAATTCAGCAAGCGTTTTATGCATTAATGGATATTTTATGTACAGTAGGTTATGCCATGGTGGCAATCGTTTTGCGAAAACGAATGAGTGCGAGAGAAAAGAATACAGCACCAATAACAACAAGAACCGCAAATTGAGGCCAAACAATTTGGAAGCCAGCTCCGCGATATAAAATCGCTTGAGCAAGGCTAACAAAGTGCGTTGTCGGCATGGTTAACATAATGTCTTGAACAAGCTGAGGCATACTTTCTCGCGCTGTCATTCCGCCAGAAAGCATATTTAATGGCAATAACACTAAGATCATCAACAAACCAAACTGAGGCATGGAGCGTGCAATCGTCCCCATAAAAATACCAATCGACGTTGTCGCAAATAAACTCAAGGCCACCCCACACATAAACAATAAGATAGAGCCTTCGATTGGTACTTGTAGCAATGTTTTTACAACCAAAATTAAGGAAACACCAGATGCAATCAATACCACCAGCCCCATTGACCATATTTTCGACATCATAATTTCAAATGGCGTTAGTGGCATGACCATCAAATGTTCGACGGTGCCGTGTTCCCGTTCGCGGATTAGTGCAGCGCCCGTTAAAACAATCGATAACATCGTAATATTATTAATGATTGCCATAACAGAACCAAACCATGACTGTGTCAAGTTAGGGTTAAAGCGCATCCTCACTTCCAAATCAACAGGTAAACTTGCATTACTACGGTATTTTGCTAAAAATTCATTCACTTCCCCTAAGGTAATATTTTGAATATAACTATTTCCTAAGAAGGCTTGGCTCATCCTTGTTGCATCAATATTTACCTGAATTTCAGGATGCCGTCCTGCAAGCACATCACGTTGAAAATTAGGCGGAATATCTAGCGCAAAAGTATATGAACCACGATTTAACAAACCATCAATTTGATCTGGCGTGATATCCGCGGGTGGTAAGAAATAAGGCGCATAAAAGCTATTGATTATCCGATTTGATAACTGTGACTTATCTTGGTCAGCAATCGCAATGGGCGCATTATGTAAAGAGCCAGGAGTTACCGTTGCGGACGAATAGATCGATACCGTAAAAGCAAAGACAATCAACGCTAGCATTGCTTTATCGCGGCCTAAACTGCGTAACTCTTTGACTCCTAGGTTAAAAATATTCTGAATTTTACGTATCATCGCTATGCCTCCTGCTTTTTCAGGAATAAAACACTGAGCCCAATAACCAATGGAACAGTGATCAGTAATGGGATAAACGATGACTGTAAATCGAATAAATTTAGTCCCTTAGAGAAGGTTCCTCGCGTGATAGTTAAAAAGTGTGATGTTGGATAAACCATCCCAACCCAGCGGCCAATACCTTCCAATGATGAAACTGGGTCAATCATTCCTGAAAATTGTGTTGCTGGTATCAGAGTGATGATAGAAGTACCAAAAATTGCTGCAATTTGGCTTTTCATAAAGCATGAAATTAATAACCCCATTCCTGTTGCAATACTGATATACAAAAATGCGGCCAAGGTTAACGTCAGAAAACTACCTTTAAATTCAACACCAAATATATAGACGGACAGTATGCAAAGTAATACAAAGTTAAACATGCCTAATAAAATATAAGGGAGCTGCTTTCCAAGTAAAAACTCTAATTTGGTGATCGGGGTGACATAAAGATTGATAATCGAACCAAGCTCTTTTTCCCGAACAACACTCAACGCGCTAAGCATTGCGGGGATCATCATTAATAATAATGGAATAACTGCGGGAACAATCGCCGGTAAACTACGAACATCTGGGTTATAACGATATCGGGTTTCAATGTCGATAGCTGGCATACCAGCAACGCCAACGGGTTGGCGAGCAGCCATCGTACTTAGCCATGCTAAGTGCATCGCTTGCACATAGCCACGCACAGTTTCAGCGCGGTTTGGCATCGCACCATCAATCCACACGCCAATTTTAACGTTATTGCCGCGTGCAACGTCCCTTGCGAAGTTAGGCGGAATTTCAATCGCAACGGTAATCTTACCGCTACGCATACCAGCCTCTAAATCATCATAATCCTTGATTGGTGGTTGTTCGATAAAGTAACGTGAACCTGCTAAGTTCAGCGTATATCCTTGACTTAACCCCGTTTGGTCGCGATCTAGTACGGAAAAACGTAAATTTTCGACATCCATACTAATACCGTAACCCATAATAAACATAAGAATTACAGTCCCTAATAACGCGAGTGTTGAACGCACTGGGTCACGACGTAATTCCATCCCTTCTCGAATGGAATAACTGAATAACCGGCGTAAACTAAAACGTTTTTTTAACGCTTCGGTCGCTTGTTCTTTCAGTTCAGGGTCAACATGGAACTCAGGGGCAGTTTCTTGCCCTTGTCCTGCATCCCCCACAGCATCCTGTAAATAAGCAATAAAGGTTTCTTCAAGCGTGCCAAGGCCTCTTTTTTTGGTCAGGTTAGCAGGGGTATCACAATCTAAGACTTTACCTGCATGCATGAGTGAAATACGGTCACAGCGCTCTGCTTCATTCATAAAGTGCGTAGAAATAAAAATTGTGACACCGTCACGTCTTGATAGATCGACCATCAAATTCCAGAACATATCTCTGGCAACGGGGTCTACTCCCGAAGTTGGCTCATCGAGGATTAACATTTCAGGTTCATGAATAACTGCGACAGCTAAAGATAACCGTTGCCGGATCCCCAAAGGTAAATCGTCAGGCATTACGTCTCGCACATCATCAAGTTCAAAACGCTGGCACATTTCGTCCACTCGCTGGGGAATTTTGTCCTCAGCTATATGAAAAAGCTTGGCGTGAAGTACGAGATTTTGCTCAACACTCAATTCACTATATAGTGAAAATGCTTGCGACATGTAGCCGACACGCTTGCGTGTTTCGATATCTTTCGGATCTATTTCTTGACCAAATAGCCATGCTTGCCCTTCACTGGCTTGTAATAAACCCGTCAACATTTTCATAGTGGTTGATTTACCACAGCCATTAGACCCTAAGAAACCAAAAATCTCCCCTTTTGGGATCTTAAAATTCACATGGTCAACAGCGACGAAGTTACCAAAACGCATAGTTAGGTCTTGGGCTTCAATAGCAATAATATTGTCTTCTGTGGTATCACGTGGAGGGATCACGACTTTTTTGTGGCCACTGCGTTTTTCTTCAGGTAGTAATTCAATAAACGCAGCTTCAAGATCATCACATTGAGTTTGGGCTTTTAATTCAGATGCATGACCTGTAGCGAGCACCTTGCCATCATCCATTGCCACTAACCAATCAAAGCGTTCGGCCTCTTCCATATAAGCCGTTGCGACCAAAACGCTCATATTGGTTTGTCGCAAACGAATGCGGTCAATTAAATCCCAAAATTGCGCACGAGATAACGGGTCAACCCCTGTAGTAGGTTCATCCAAAATTAATAAATCGGGATCATGAATTAGCGCACAGCATAACCCAAGCTTTTGTTTCATCCCTCCTGATAACTTGCCTGCTGGACGGTCTTTAAATGGCGCAAGCCCTGTACTTTCAAGCAAATCCTGAATCCGATATTCACGCTCAGCTTTTGATTGGCCAAATAAGCGGCCAAAAAAGTCGACGTTTTCATAAACAGATAACGTATGGTAGAGGTTCTTCCCTAAACCTTGCGGCATGTAGGCGATGCGAGGGCAAACAGCTCTACGATGCTCAATATCACTCATATCACCGTCAAGTACCGTTATTTGGCCTTGTTGAATCACTCTTGCCCCTGCAATCAGGGAGATCAGGCTTGATTTTCCTACACCATCAGGGCCAATCAACCCAACCATTTTTCTTGCTGGGATGGAAAGTACTATGTCATCCAACGCACAATTGTCACCATAATGTTGGCTGACATGTTGTATATCGATAATCACATCATCCATCAGTTTATTGGTCATTGTGGTAATCTCACCTCTAATTCAGCAGGCCAAGATTCATTAGGGTCTAAACGCACATAAGCTTTTCCGGGCAGCCCTGTTTTCACATATTCTAGATGTTGCTCTAATAATTCAGGCGAAATTCGTGCACGCACTCTGAACATTAATTTTAGGCGTTCATTTTGTGTTTCTACGGTTTTCGGTGTGAATTGAGCAACACTCGCCACGAAAGTGGTTTTGGCTGGGATCACGATATTTGGTGCAGCGTCAAGTATAATGTGAACATCACTGCCTAAGGCAACTTTTCCTGCATCTTCAGTCGGTAAGAAAAATGTCATATACACATCACTTAAATCGACCATGTTCAAGACTCGCCCGCCAGCGCCAAGTACCTCTCCAGGCTCAGCGACACGATATTGAATACGCCCGTTTCTTGGCGCTTTTAGAATACTGTCATCTAAGTCCGCAATAATACGGCGTTCCGTTGCTGTCGCTGCATCAACACGGTTTTTCGCTTGGACTATACCAGCGCTTGCAGAATCAATGGCTGATGTCGCGGCGGCAACTTGAGCTTTTGATGCTTCCAGTGCTGCACGAGAGCCTTGCATCTGTGCTGTATCATCATCGACTTGTTGCTGAGATACGGCGTTGGTTCTCACCAAAGCTCTAGAACGATTTAACCGTTTTTGCGCTGCGTCTAACTCCGCTTCACGTTGACGAACAACAGCCTGGGCTGCAACTTTTTCGCTTTTACGTTGCGCTAAAGCAGACTCGGCAGTGGTCACTGCACTGATGGCTTGGCGTAATTGTGCCTGTACTTCATGGAGTTGCTCTTGGAGTGCTCGCGTATCCATACGAGCAAGTTCTTGCCCTTCTTTAACAAAATCCCCTTCTTTTACATTAATCGTTTCAATACGTCCTGCCGTCTTAGTGGCAATATCAATTTCTGTTGCTTCTATACGGCCGTTACTTTGAGCGAATCCAGCGGGTAGACCACCTGAATTAACATTCCAGTAATAGAAACCACCCGCAACAATAATTAATATTAAAATGATGTAAAAAGATACTTTTTGTTTATTTATTTTCATACCATCCCTTTCCATTAAATGAGAAAACAAGGAACAACAATTATTTTGATTATTAACCTGGTGATTATTAATAAAATGACATAACTGTCTCTATACGAAATAAATACCCTTAAAACTAAAAATATTATTTTTATTTAAAACTTGGCCAAGTAAGTGTTAGCACTACCATTAAATTGGCTATCTATTTAATTTAATGGCATTTTATCAATATTTGGTTTAAGTTTAGTTGCCTTATGTCACAAAAAAACAGAATAAACTCACAAAAATCAGGATAAGGCATTAATTGTACATATTTAATTCAAAATAAAAAAATAAAGCCAGTAACTTAATTTACTGGCTTTATTCAACGATGTTTGAATATGAATAAATATTAGCTTGCGAATGCAGCAATCACTTTTTCATCCATTCGGTAACGAACCCATTCATCTTGCGGTTCTGCACCAATACTTTTATAAAAATCAATTGCTGGCTGGTTCCAATCTAAAACACTCCATTCCAGCCGTTGGCACTTTCGTTCTACGGCTAACACTGCAATATGCTTGAGTAACTTCTTTCCTGCACCCGCGCCACGAAAATCTGGGGAGACATACAAATCTTCTAAATAAATACCATTATTCCCTAACCATGTTGAATAACTCGTAAAAAATACGGCATACCCTGCTGGCTGGCCATCCACATAACAGATTAAGGCTTCTGTGCTTGAATTCGCTCCAAATAAGGAATTTTCAATATCAGCTACCGTGGCTTTAACTTCGTGACGTGCTTTTTCATAATCTGCCAATTCAATGATCATATCTAATATCAAAGCAGCGTCATCACATGTTGCGGGTTTTATTTCTACGTTCATTTGGGGCTCTCTTGTTTTTTGAATCATGATTTTAAACGCTACATAGCAAGAACCCAATTCACAGCAATATTATTCATTTCTTCGCGCATGATATAAGTAACATTTATACCTGTATATGCTTTTTCCTATAATAATCAGAGAGCGCATTTTCGGACCTTGTTGGTTAAATAACATATTAGCTATAATTCTCTCATCGATTAACTAAATGAATATTAAGGAGGCTAATTTATGTTGTTGTGTGATCTTATTGAATATTCACACTTCTTTGGTAATCGCCAGAGCTCAGGCTTTCACAGTTTTATACTGCGATAACCCTGCCTGAGCGAAGCCACTAAAGAAAATCTTCCCTCAGCTTACTGGGTTGTCGTTACGACTATACCCTGGCGTTTTTTCGCCTAAAATTTGAGTAAGCTATGAGCACTTTATTAACTGTAAAATCATTAAATTACGATACTTCAACCTCTACCTTATTAAGCGATATTTCTTTTACCATCCAACAAGGTGACCGCATTGGTTTAATTGGCCATAACGGGAGTGGAAAAAGTACATTATTGAAGCTAATAACCCAACAACTGTTTCCTAATAGTGGCAGTATTACCTATGCAAATCATTGTGTTACTGCTTATATTGAACAACATTTACCCGATGAAATCGCTTGTTTGACTCTGATTGATGCGCTTGTTCAAAAACTCCCTGAACAAGATAAAGTCACTGAGCGCTGGCGGGCTGAAGTTTTATTATCAGAATTAGGTTTTACACCTGAACAATGGGAACAAAAAGCGAATGCCATCAGTGGAGGACAACATACACGTTTGCTGCTGGGGCGTGCTTTAATTGAACAACCCGATTTACTGTTACTCGATGAACCTAGTAATCATTTAGATTTGCCCACACTGATTTGGTTAGGTAATTTCTTACAGTCATGGAAAGGGAGTTTTGTGCTAGTTTCCCATGACCAATCGTTATTAGATAAAGTCAGTAACTGTACTTGGATTTTACGAGATAAATCATTACATTTTTATCGGTTACCTTGCAGTGCAGCACGGCAAGCATTAAGTGAAAAAGACATCACTGATGCACGCCGTAATCAAGCAGAGCAAAAAGAAATTGACCGTATTGCATCAAGTGCCAAGCGTTTAGCGATTTGGGGGCATGTGTATGACAATGAAGCCTTATCACGCAAAGCCAAACAGATGGAAAAACATATTGACCGTCTTAAAGATGCCCAAACCGAATTAACTGAAGGCTATCAATGGAAGCTTGCTTTAAATGGCAAAGCTATTCCTGCAGATAGAGTTTTAGAGTTGGAAAACACCGTTGTTTCAACACCGAATGGAAATCAGTTATTTAAAACGGCATTTCATCAAGTGAAAAGTGGTGATCGTATCGCTATCATGGGAGCCAATGGCTGTGGTAAATCAACACTATTACGTCTACTTTGGCAACATTATCAACAAAATTTACGCTATAGCTCACAATTGAAGTTTCATCCAGCAATTCGTGCTGGTTATTATGACCAACAATTAGAGCAGTTAAATGATAATGATAGCCTATTAGATGCACTACGTCATTTTTCACCTTTAACCGATGAACAACGAAAAATGGCATTGATTGGAGCGGGGTTTGCCTATAATCGTCACCAACAGAAAGTGGCAACACTGAGCGGTGGTGAACGCGCTAGATTATTGTTTATTGGTTTAAGTTTAGCTCAGTATGAGTTGATTTTATTGGACGAGCCTACCAATCACCTTGATCTAGAAGGCAAGGAAGCACTTTGTGAGCAAATTAGCTTATTTTCTGGGGCATTATTGGTTGTAAGCCATGATAAATGGCTCATTGAAAATAGCTGCCAACGCTTCTGGTTTATCGATGATAATCGGCTAGAGGAATACCTTAATGCTGATGATATTTATCATAAAATCGAGCAGCAATCCCAGCAAGTGTTAACGTCTACGCTTGGGGAAAATGCCCCTTCTAAATCAACGATTGAAATTCTCAGTAAGGAAGTTACTCATGAAGATGAGTTATTAGAAACATTGCTGATATTGGAGCAAAAGCTACTTGCGGATCAAAAACGCAAATTAAACCACCAAAAACCGCAATTACAGCAGCAGTGGATCAACGAAATAGCCCAAATACACGCTAAATTGGGCTTGTAACCGATACCCCTGGTTACGTTAAGTGATCAGGGGATTTTTTATGAAGTTATATATTGATATAGGATCATAGCTAAAGTTTACAAAATAATTATATGCATCCTAAAATTTACCTTATTGATGGAATAATAGAAGACTGAGTCGCGTTGTTCATCAATAAGAAAATAAATAAGGTTTATTCTTTATGTCTTTTAAGTGAATAAAGATTTTGTAAACTATCTAATTGGTTATTTTATTTTTTGTTTCTTTGCTCGCTTAAAATATGAAGTTGGCACATTAGGGCATACAACCTCTTTAAATTTAACGTCTTTATTCGTCTTCACAGACGGTTCATTTTCAGATGAAACCGGGGCGTTGCTCTGTGGTATTTTGCTTGTCTCTTTCATATATAAACGCTCTTTTGCTTGTATAATATCATTCGTTTTAGCCATTTGATTTTCCCTCTGCCACTAACACTGCATTGACTTGCTCAATACGTTCCACTGCTCGGTTAATGATCTCAACGACTCTTGTTGTCTCTTCTTTCGTCAACTGTTGTATCACGATTTGGTGTCTCAACAATGACTTAAATTTATCTACAGCGCATTCAATTTCATTAGCGAATTGATTACCTGCTTTTAATTCCTGAGCATATTTTAATTTTAGTTGAACTTCTGCCAATATTTCAGCTTTGAGTAATAAAAAACAGCGACCTTCTGGCGTTATGACATAACACTTACGCCCTTTTCCATTATCTTTACCCGCCGAAATAAACCCTAACTCCTCTAATAACGTCAAAGTTGGATATATCACACCTGGGCTTGGGCAATAAAAACCTGCCGTTTCTTCTGCAATTTTTTTTATTAACTCATAACCGTAATTAATTCCCCCTGTCAGTAAATGTAGGATATAAATCCTTAACTGTTTAGGGTTAAACATACGACTGACACTTTTACCGTTGCACAAACACGGCTCGAGTTGTTGTTCATTTGCCATTAAAATTCTCAGTGGTTATTTATATAAAAACCGATATATCTAATATGATAGTTACTTTTACAGAAAATGCCAGCTTTAGATATATCTATTTTTGTGCATAACGTGCTAATGATAATCATTCTTATATGGATTATACCGACTAAATGTCGACACAACAGTAAAAAATGTGCGGTAAATTGTCTAACTGAGTAAAGTTGGCAATAGATATGAAATTAACCTATTTTTGAAGTGATAAAGCCAGCCGTCGGTATGTTGGCTGGCTATAGAAGCGAAGTGCAATTACCCAATATTAGGTAATATGTTGAAAACAATCCCTAACTGAACACCAATGACTATAATTCCACAAATAAATACTAATGAAAGACCTAATCCACCGCCTAACACTTGATATTTCCGTTGGTTTAATGTTCTTGATTTAAATGCCATAGCACTAGGTAATAATAAAGCCAGTATTGAAAGTGCGATTGCGGCATACCCTAACGCCATCACAAACCCTTTAGGATAAAATAAAGCAAAAACTAGTGGTGGTCCAAAGGTGAGCAAACCTGTTTGTAGACGCCCTGACGCATTATCTTGACGTTTAAATAAATCCGCTAGAAAGTCAAATAACCCCAAAGCAACACCAAGGAAAGATGTCGCAAGCGCCAAACTCATAAACATTTGTGCAATTAACTCTGTTTTTCCTGATTGAGCCACATCTTTAATTGCATCTAATAATCCATTAAGCCCTGCGTTTTCCGCCAAAATACCAACAAATGTGGTTGTACCAATACTCCCTAATGTTGCGATTTGCCATAAAATATAAGCAATCAACGGGATAGCACTTCCGATAATAAAAATAACCCGCAATTTTTTGACATCTCCCCCCATGTATTTAACGATACTTGGGACGCTACCATGAAAACCAAAGGAGGTAAAAAACACCGGTATAGCAGATAAAATAAGTATTTTTTCAGTTGGGGCAGCTAATAAATTTTGTTGCTCAACATGCGGCATCATTAATGCCAATATAATGACTAAGAAAACAATTTTTGCAGCAAATAAAATACGGTTGATAAAATCTACGGATGAAGTCCCGAAACATACAACTCCCCCACCAATGACGGTAAATACAACAATTCCCATCCAATCTGCCATTTCAATAGCAAAACTACTTTTCAAATTTGATGTAATGATTTCCCCTGCTCCACTGACATAAGCTGCTGTCAATGCATACATCAGGAACATCATACTAAAACCCGTAATAAATTTGCCACTAGAGCCTAAGTACCGTTGTGCAACACTACCGATCCCAGTTTCGTGAGATTCATGTTGATAAACTTCGACCAAAAGTAACGCCGTGTAGCACATCAATGCCCACAACACTAATAACATAGCGAGGCTCACTAAGAAACCATTACCCGCGGCAGCGATAGGCATGGCTAACATACCTGCGCCAATCGTAGTACCTGCAACAATAAATACACTACCAAGTGTGCGATTTTTCATATTGAGATCCTAACAATCAATTAAATATTAATTTTATAATTAGAGTGATTTAACTTATTTTCTTCATTAATGAGTTGTTGTAATTTGTCTTCAAAAATATTTTTTAACTCTGCCCAATAGGTTTCAAAATGTGCCCTATCACGCAGGCAATGTGTCATGACTGCCGCCCGTAGCACATAAATCGACCGTACTTTATGCCATTCACTATCAGAGAATTGTGCATCTCGACATAGATTCAATGGGTTATCGCCATATTCTTCATAAGTTAGCGAGGTTGATGAGGTGAGAAAATCATTAGAATAACTCCGGCCTGCCGCATAAGAGCATAATTCATATAACCGTTTATTTAATTGATTTTGTTTTTCTAAAGAGGTGTTGCCAATTTCACGAAACATAAAGTTAATCATGTGAAAATCGGGCGTTGGCATCGCTATAATTGAAAATTGACGTTCCTCAATAATAAAAGGCTCACATTGATTAATTTTATCAATCATCCAATTGGCAGTGATGACCCCACCTGCAATCACTTTTCCATACCCTAAAACATTTAACGGAACTAAGCGATGTGCAGCCCATACCGCTGCTGCGGTTGCGCCCGCTTTTGACCCTTCCATAATAGATGAGCCCAATAATACATTTTGTGTTTTTTCTGTTTTACGCTGCTTTTCTTGAACCTCTTCAAATACATAAGCGGCATGGTAAGAAACTAAATCCACAATCCGCTTATCTTTCATACAAATTGCACCTGCCGCATAAGGAATAAACCCCACCTTATGAGGGTCAACGGTAATCGAGTCCGCTTGGCTTAATGCTTTAAAGCTTTCATAAACATCACGTTTTGGCCACAACATATTTTCAGGAAAAATCCCTTCACTATGATAGCGTTGGAGTAAATTCTCATACTCCATAAATTGGTTTTCTTCATCGCGAAACATCGCACAAGCGTATCCCGCGTAAGCAGCATCGATATGCACATAAAAAGAAACCCCAAAACGTTGCTCGCATTCACGTCGTAGCTCAATAACTTCTCTGACATTGTCTATTGCGCCAGTTTCTGTGGTACCAACAACGGCAACTACCGCTAAAATTGGCTCCCCTTGCTCAATTAATGTAAATACCGTTTCACGCATTTTACGTACATCTGTTCGATAACTTGCATCAACGGGTAATTGCACAATATTCTGTTGGCCTAAACCAAGAATATCCATCGCTTTCATCCATGAATAGTGTTTAGACTGCGGTACCAATAACTTACCGAGTTTTCCTTGTTCTATTCCAACACCACGGCAGGTTAAATCACGAATTTCCTCAAAAATTTGTTGTTTCTTTAACTCGTCAATTAAATCTAGAACCGCGGAAACTGAGAGATTGAGTAACTCTTTTTCAGTTTTATCCTTTAGCAAGTATTGGGATTTTGGATGCTGCATAATCGCTAACGGCAACGTTTTAATATTTCTAGCTACCCATAAACCTTCGTAGTTAGCAACCGTTCCACCAGATGTAATATGTCCCCAAGCATGTTGTACGTCATAACCAAACATGGCACATAAATCTAACCCGGCTTCTATTTCTAAAACTGTTGTCGTTGGTGAAGATTCTTGTGCACAATTATTGGGGTTGTACATCATCGCCATGACATAAGCCAAATTAGAAATCATCAGTGTATCTGCATTCATATGCCCCATATAACGGGGGGAGAACCATGGAACCGATGTTGTTTTTAATTTTGAAGAGAGTTGATTAAGAATGCCTTCAGTACGATAAAGCGTATCTCGGTACTCGGGAGCATAACGGTCAACAGTAGAGATAAGATCAGGATCTTCAGGATGATAGCTGGAACGCCAATGCATATGTTCACTAACTGAATACTCCATCATTTCTTTGAAAAAGACAGCATTTTCAGATTTAGGACCTAAAAATAATGCATCTACATTTATTTTTGAATTTTTAAAATTATTTATCATTACTACACCTTCAAACTACAATTAACGGGTGCTAATTGCACTTAAGTTACTTAACTTAATATCATTGGAAAGTGCATAACGGGCTGTGTTTATATAAAAGATATCAATATATTAATGATATACATTTAAAAATATCATTTAAGCATTAATTATTGATAAACAAACCGTTAATGGCCAACTTATTTATAGATATAATCTATTTCTATTAAATTATTAATAAACTAATGGGAATTTCATTCTGATTTGTGGACAAGCACAAAAAAACAAAATTTATTCAACTGTAAAGAGATTTTTACGCTGAAAAAGCTTGAATATGTAAAAAATTTGTTATAGATAGTGCGATTTTCACTGCTCTTAAAGAACTAAAGTTAAATAGTGAAAACCGCAGAAAGTAAATCCAATTAACTGTTTAGCAAAACAATTTTCCCAACAAGATCACCTGATTCCATATATTCATGGGCACTCCGCACCTGAGACAAGTGATATGTTTTGTTAATAATAGGTTTTATTTCACCATTTTGTAACAATCCCCAGACTTGTTTCTTTAGTTCTTGGGCAATCACTGCTTTTTCCTCAATAGTTCGAGAACGCATTGTTGATCCCGTATGAGTTAATCTTTTTACCATTAAAGGCATCATATTTAACTCTTTAGGGTTACCTTTCATCATACCAATTTGAATTATTCGTCCAAATTTAGCAGCAACTTGATAATTTTTCGCAACATAATCACCACCGATAATATCTACGACCATATCAACACCTCGAGAAGAGGTATAATTGAGTGTTGCTTCAACAAAATCATCGTTTCTGTAGTTAATAACACAATTTGCGCCTAACGATTTTGCAACTTGAACTTTGTCTTCTGAACCAACAGTAGTAATCACTGTTGCGCCAAAGGCTTTTGCTAACATAATCGCCACGCTACCAATTCCCGATGTTCCACCGTGAATAAGTACCGTTTCGTCTTTTTTAAGTTTGCCTATTTGAAAAACATTTGCCCAAACAGTGAAAAAGTTTTCAGGTATCGCTGCACCCTCGATAAAAGATAAATTCCCTAACGGTAAGGCTATGTTTTTATGCACTAAACAATATTCTGCATAACCTCCCCCGGCAACCAGTCCACAAACTTTGTCTCCGAGCTGCCATTCCTCTACATCATCCGCCTTGGCAACTATAGTTCCTGCAATTTCAAGCCCCATAATCGGTGAAGCATCTGCCGGTGGAGGATAAGACCCCTTACGCTGAAAAATATCAGGGCGATTAACCCCCGCAGCTTCCACCTTAACGAGCAAATACCCTGCAGAAATTCTAGGTAACGGTATATCAATTAATCGCAGCTTTTCTGGTCCACCAGGTTCTATAATGTCTACAACTGTCATCGAGGTGGGTAAAGACTGTTGGATAAGTGCCATTATATTCTCCTTTTTGAGGTTAATTTGAAAAATTGATATTCCTAAATTTATTTTTGTGTTAAATTAATGCTAATTAGTTTAATATTTCGTGCTTAATTACGACAGTTTAGAGTAGTAACTACTATGATGATGTAAGTCATCTTTTTATCGTTTAGAGGCTAAAATTTAATCTATATCAAATTATATACTTAGTAATCTTCTTTAATTTAGCATGAATATCTAAATTCACTAATTTCTCACATGCCTTCTGATTGGCTTTTTTGTTTATTAAGTCGATTCTGTCATACATTACTACTTACTAGTTGCATTATCTTATGTTAAAATTGACTCATATCAATAATTTTAACTTGATTGAGCCTTAAATATGATCCCAGAAAAAAGAGTTGTTCGTCGCATCCAGTCTGGTGGTTGTGCTATTCATTGTCAGGATTGCAGTATTAGCCAACTTTGCATTCCTTTTACGCTGAATGAACATGAACTGGATCAACTTGATAATATCATCGAACGCAAAAAACCAATTCAAAAAGGCCAAGCTTTATTTAAAGCAGGCGATGAATTGCGTTCATTATATGCCATCCGCTCAGGTACAATAAAAAGCTATACAATAACCGAAGAAGGCGATGAGCAAATTACTGGTTTTCACTTAGCAGGAGACCTTGTTGGCTTTGATGCTATCATTCATACACAGCACCCAAGTTTTGCACAAGCACTTGAAACCTCAATGGTTTGTGAAATACCTTTTGAAACCTTAGACGACTTATCAGGCAAAATGCCTAATTTACGTCAGCAAATTATGCGTTTAATGAGCGGTGAAATTAAAGGTGATCAAGAAATGATCCTTTTATTATCTAAGAAAAATGCGGAAGAGCGTTTAGCTGCATTTATTCTTAACCTCTCTCACCGCTTTGCGGAACGTGGTTTTTCACCAAGAGAATTTAGATTAACCATGACTCGTGGAGATATCGGTAATTATCTTGGCTTAACAGTTGAAACCATTAGTCGCCTTTTAGGACGTTTCCAAAAAAGTGGCATGCTAAGTGTTAAAGGTAAGTACATCACTATCGAGGATATGGCTAAACTGACTGATATCGCTGGTAAAGTTTCAGCAATTACATGCTAATATCCCTAAACGGATCACGTTATCAGTGATCCGTTTTCATTTTTTTCTCCAGATTTCTTGCCTATTTAATCTCAATATCATAGTTTATCTATATGGAAATATCCGTGTATCGAGAGGATTTCAATATGGCAAACTATAAAAACCTGCTAGTTGCAATTGACCCAAATCAGGATGATCAACCTGCATTAAGACGTGCTGTCTACATCGTGCAGCGTAATGGTGGACGGATAAAAGCGTTTTTGCCTATCTACGACCTTTCCTATGACATGACAACCTTACTTTCTCCTGAAGAACGTAATGCCATGCGCAAAGGTGTAATAAGCCAAAAAGCAGCGTGGATCAAACAACAAGCTCATTTCTATCTTGAAGCGGGCATTGATATTGAAATTAAAGTTATTTGGCATAACAAGCCATATGAGGCCATTATTCAGGAAGTAATAAATGGCGAACATGACCTGTTACTGAAAATGGCGCATCAAACCGATAATTTTGAGTCGATTATTTTTACCCCACTAGACTGGCATTTACTCCGAAAATGCCCTGCTCCCGTTTGGATGGTAAAAGACAAAGTATGGCCTGATCACGGTTCAGTGGTTGTCGCCGTTAACTTATCAAATGAGGAATCTTATCACGATGACCTCAATATCAAATTGGTCGAAAAAACAAAAGATTTAGCAACTCGCATTATTAAGGAACAGGAAATCCATTTAGTGAGTGCATATCCTGTTGCTCCTATGAATATTGCCATAGAGTTACCTGATTTCGACCCGAGCCTATATAACAACGCACTACGCGGCCAACATTTAATTGCTATGAAAGAGTTGCGGCAAAAATTTGGGATTGATGAAAAATATACCCATGTCCGTGAAGGATTACCTGAAAAAATTATTCCAGATATGTGTGAAGAATTGCACGCTGGGGTTGTGGTTCTGGGTATTTTGGGCCGTACAGGCATTTCAGCGGCTTTTTTGGGGAATACCGCGGAGCATGTCATCGATAAGCTAAAATGTGATTTATTAGCGATTAAACCTGACGGTTTTGTTTGTCCTATCAACCCTGCTGATGATGATTAGCTAATCATCTAAAACTTATTAAGCCCCAATAATATTTATGTTATTGGGACTTAATTTAATCATGGCTAAGTTATTGCTGAACTGAACTTTGACTAAGTATCGGCCAAGCTTGCATAGCATTAAAAATGACTTGATTAAGTCTTTCAAGATCAATTCCATCACAAGCTTGTATGGTAAAACCATCAATTACCGTTATATAAAAATCAACGATAGCTTCAATCGGCGCATCTGGAGCAACATCACCATCATCAATGCCTTTACGCATACGTGCCAGTAGAATTTCCTGATAACTTTTCCGTTTTTCTTGGACGTTTAATTGCACATCTTCGATTTGCTTTGACCCATTCATTGTCGCTGTAATCAGCATACAACCTGCAGGCTTATTTGGCTGAATTAGCCTTTTAGCGCTTTCATACATCAGCAATTCAATTGCAATTTTCGCTGTTTTGGCTTGCTTTACAATAGACAAAATAGGACAAGCTTCATTCATCAAATAATAATCAATACATTGATTAAACAACGATGCTTTATCACCAAAAGCACAGTAAAGGCTAGGCGCTGTGATACCTAGCTCTTGAGTTAAATCGCTAATTGAGGTTGCAACATAGCCATTTCGCCAAAACAATAGCATGGCTTTAGCTAGTGCATCTTGTTGGTCAAAGCCTTTAGGCCGCCCGCGTTTTATTTGATTCATATTCTCACTTTACTCGCAGTCAATTCACTATACCACAACTATTTTATAGTGATCATTATAAAAATAATTGACAACGTCTAAATTCACATAAACAATAGCGCCATGATTTTATAGCGGTCACTATAAAATCATTCTTTTTTGTAAACTACTTAACTTTCATGGAAAGCGCATGACAACAACTCATATTTCTTCGCATAATGGTAACTGGCTTTCACTATTATCTGCAACTTTTGCTTGCTTCATTATTGTTACTGGTGAGTTTTTAGCCATTAGTGTGCTAAATAACATCGCTTATGATTTTCAAATATCAACAGGTACCGCAGGACTTACAGTCACTGTCACATCTATCGCAGGTATGGCATCCTCCCTATTTGTCCCCATTTATGCAAAGAATATCGATAGACGCCAAGTTTTACTTTTCTTAGTTGCTCTCATGATATTAGCTAATGCAATTACGGCTTTCGCGTCTAATTTTAGTTTGGTTTTATTAGGTCGATTCGCATTAGGAATTGCACTAGGGGGTTTTTGGGGAGTTGCAGCAGGCTTAGTGATACGTCTAGCACCTAAAAATATGTCAATTACCACATCCGTAACAATATTCTTTTCGGCCGTCACATTAGTCACCGTGCTCGGAGTACCTCTAGGCGCTTGGTTATCTGATAATTATGGTTGGAGAATGCCTTATATTGCGCTGGTTATTGCAGGTGCTGTCGCGTTTTTAATGCAGTATTTCTCTTTACCATCATTAAAACCTTCTTCGTCTATGCAATGGAAGGAATTGTTATTGATGCCTTCGCACCCTATTGCGCGTAAAGGGTTAATTATATTCACACTGATTTTTTTAGCACATTTCTCTGCGTATAATTATTTTACGGTGTTCTTTAAACAAACCGCAGGTTTTATCGAAGGACAAATTTCAGCATTATTGCTCTTTTTTGGAGTGGCCAGCGTAGTTGGCAATATACTGGCGGGTTATGTTGGAAAATATAATGTTCGTTATAATTTCGCGATTAGTGCTCTTTTATTAGCCTTAGCTTTTCTCGCATTATCTGTTTTAGATTTTAATTGGGCGACCAGTATCATATTTGTTTCTTCATGGGGGATCGCTGCGGGTATGGTTCCTGCAACAATCAATATGTGGATGCACGTTCATGTTCCAGAATTAACCGAGAAAGGTTCCGCCCTTATTACCTTTATGTTTTTAATTCTAATTACTATTGGCAGTCTAGTAGGAGGATACGTCATGGACCATTTCAATGGCGGAGTTCTCATGATGAGCATGCTGACTATATCTACACTAGCATTTTTATTAGTGTTTACCTTTGCTCGAGGGCTAACCAATTGCGCTCGATTTTGCCTCAAATGATGCGTTTGTAAGACTGCATCACATAAACTGATTTAACTCTCAAATATCAAGAAGGGGTGACTGGAATTAACCAATCACCCCTTCTTATTTACTTTACTAATTATTTTGAAATGAATTAGTAACTCATTAAATTACAATGCACGTAAGATTGCATCAACGCTATCTTTTGCATCACCAAACAACATCTGTGTATTTTCTTTGAAGAATAATGGGTTTTGTACCCCAGCATAGCCAGTATTCATTGAACGTTTAAATACAATAACATTGCTTGCTTTCCAAACTTCAAGAACTGGCATACCTGCAATTGGGCTGTTTGGATCTTCTTGAGCCGCTGGGTTAACCGTATCGTTAGCACCAATAACAAGAACGGTATCGGTATCAGAGAAATCATCATTAATTTCATCCATTTCCAATACGATATCATAAGGTACTTTAGCTTCGGCTAATAATACGTTCATATGGCCAGGTAAACGCCCAGCTACAGGGTGAATACCAAAACGCACATTAATACCACGTTCACGTAATTTAGTGGTGATATCCGCAACAGGATATTGTGCTTGTGCTACCGCCATACCATACCCCGGAGTGATAATTACTGATGTTGAGTTTTTCAACATTTCAGCGACTTCCTCTGCGGTGCTTTCGCGATACTCACCCATTTCTTCTTCTGTGCCTGTTGAAGAGCCATCTGTACCGAAGCCTCCTGCAATAACACTGATAAACGAACGGTTCATCGCCTTACACATAATATAGGACAGAATCGCACCTGAAGAACCGACCAATGCCCCTGTGACAATCAGCAAGTCATTGCTTAACATAAAACCTGCCGCTGCAGCAGCCCAACCTGAATACGAATTCAGCATTGAAACCACCACTGGCATATCCGCTCCACCAATTGAAGCGACTAAATGCCAGCCAAAAGCTAAAGCTATCGCGGTCATAATTAGCATCAAGAAGACTTGCAAGCCGACACTTTCTGTTTTAACAAAAATCACTAACAGAATAAATGAAACCACTAACGCCGCCAAATTCAGTTTATGGCGATTAGGTAACATCATCGGTTTTGATGACATTTTCCCTGATAATTTACCATAAGCGACTACTGAACCAGTGAAGGTAACTGCACCAATGAAGATCCCTAAGAAAACTTCAGTTAAGTGAATGTTTTCCATCACAACATCAGCATGCCCTTCACTGGCGATAAAGCTGTTAAAACCAACCAGCACTGCAGCTAAACCGACGAAACTATGTAAAATAGCCACCAGCTCAGGCATTTCTGTCATTTCAACTTTTTTCGCTAAGCGAATACCAATGACAGCACCAATG
The DNA here is from genome assembly GCF_033901115.1 of Providencia sp. CIM-Carb-044. Taxonomy (NCBI): domain Bacteria; kingdom Pseudomonadati; phylum Pseudomonadota; class Gammaproteobacteria; order Enterobacterales; family Morganellaceae; genus Providencia; species Providencia sp. CIM-Carb-044. The sequence continues at coordinate 155,073 of NZ_JAXADV010000002.1, read as the reverse complement.
ACCATCGCAACGATCATCCAGCCCACATTAGCACTGTGAGGACCTAAAATAGTGGCTATCAAGGCGATAGCCATCCCGATAATGCCATAAGTATTCCCACGTTGGGAACTTTCATGACGGGATAGCCCCGCAAGGCTGAAAATAAATAGGATAGCAGCAACTATGTAAGCTGCTGTCACAATTCCACTCGACAACATAAGTTACCCCTTACCCTTTACGAAACATTTTTAACATGCGTTGAGTTACAGTGAACCCACCGAAAATATTGATACTCGCGATCAATATGGCGATAAAGGATAAGAAGCTTACCCAGCCACCGCTGCCAATCTGGAGCAAGGCGCCCACGACGATGATCCCTGAAATAGCGTTAGTGACTGACATTAACGGTGTATGCAATGCATGAGTCACATTCCACACCACGTAATAACCAACCACACAAGCTAAAGCAAATACAGTAAAGTGCGATAAAAACTCTTTTGGTGCTGAATTAGCAAACCAACCAAACAAGATGATAGCTAATGCCATCAAGCCATATTTTACCGTCGGTGACATCTTTTTCTCAGGCGCTTTAACTTTTTCCACCGCTTGCGGTTTCGCCTGCGGCTGAGCAGATACCTGAATTGGGGGCGCTGGCCAAGTGATTTCACCTTGTTTAATCACAGTGACCCCACGAATTACCAGATCTTCAAAATCAATGTCTATTTCACCATTTTTCTCTTTGCACAATAACTTCATCAAGTTAACGAGGTTTGTTCCATATAACTGCGATGATTGTGTTGGTAAACGGCTTGGTAAGTCGGTATAACCAATGATTTTTACGCCATTGTCAGTCACAACCAGCTTGTCAGCTTGGGTTAACTCACAGTTCCCCCCAGTTTGCGCCGCTAAGTCTACAATCACACTTCCCGGCTTCATTGATTCAACCATTTCCTTGGTAATCAATTTAGGTGCAGGCTTACCTGGAATCAGTGCCGTAGTTACAATGATATCGACTTCTTTCGCTTGTGCAGCGAACAGTTCCATCTCAGCTTTAATAAATGCTTCTGACATTACTTTGGCGTAGCCATCGCCACTACCGGCCTCTTCTTTGAAATCTAATTCAAGGAATTCAGCCCCCATACTCTGAACTTGCTCTTTTACCTCAGGACGAGTGTCAAAGGCACGCACAATGGCACCTAAACTACCAGCAGCGCCAATCGCAGCAAGGCCTGCAACCCCAGCCCCGATGATCATGACTTTCGCTGGAGGAACTTTACCTGCAGCCGTAATTTGCCCCGTAAAGAAACGGCCAAATTCGTGAGCAGCTTCAACAATTGCACGGTAGCCGGCAATATTCGCCATTGAGCTAAGCGCATCAAGTGATTGAGCACGTGAAATGCGTGGTACCGCATCCATCGCCATCACGTTAATTTTCCTAGCTTTTAAAGCTTCCATTAGCTCAGCATTCTGTGCTGGCCAAATGAAACTCACCAGAGTCGCTCCTTCTTTTAATAGAGGAATTTCATCATCCAGTGGCGCGTTGACTTTAAAAACGATATCCGCAGCAAATGCAGTATCACGATCAACGATTTCCGCCCCCGCTTGTTCGTATGCTACATCGTCAAAACTGGCTAAATGACCCGCATTTTGTTCTACACAGACAGAAAAACCTAACTTAAGAAGTTGAGTTACTGTAGATGGTGTAGCTGCAACACGCGCTTCATTGGCAAGTCGTTCTCTTGGTATACCAATACGCATAATGTTCCCTTTTTAATGCCTAACGTAATGTTGTTAATAGAGTGTTTGCTAAAATAATGACTGTCATCACAGAGAAAAGTCTTATTTTGTGCCTAAACAGATTTTTAATGTTCTAATAACCTACTGAAAATAAGCTTCTTGATCCATAATTGATCACGATTCTTAGACAGTAAATGGAATTCGCAGTGAAAATCTTAGTTTTAGGTCAATAAAATACTGGATACTTTAAAAAATCTGGTAAATTTAACTAGTCAATAATTATTTATTTCTCATAAAAATAAAATCATGAGACAACAGGTTCCGTTACGTGTAATAATCACGTACATGTGATACAACTAAGATTCAGCATGTTTATAATAAATTGCGCAAGGCGGAAGGATTTTGTATGAAGCTGAAAACTACGGTCATCGCAGCCGCGGTGTTATCATTAACTAGTATAACTGCTACTCAGGCGGCTGTTGAATTGACGCCAAAACAGGCTACTGAATTAAAACCTTATGAGCGTATAACAGTCACCGGGCGCTTTAATGCTATTTATGAAGCATCCGATGCAGTCTCCCGTAGGGCTGATAAAATGGGGGCATATGCCTTTTACATTCAAAGCCTTGATGATGTAGGTGATAGCGGCAACATGCGTGTTGTTGCTGATGTCTACGCAAAAGACGCACCACAAGTTGATACACCAAAACGTCGTGTATTCGGTGGTGTTGAGGAAATGTCAAAAACTGACGCAACAGAATATGAGCCTTTTGATACTGTTACTGTAAGCGGTTTTTACCCTTCTCAACCAGACCTATATGAGGCTATCGCCAAAAAAGCACTTGAGAAAAATGCTGCCTCGTTCTATGTGGTTCGTAATATCGCAATGAATGATGGTGGAAATACATTAGCAACTGCTTATATCTATAAGAAAGATGCACCGAAACGACAAGTTCTTAATGAAGACGCAGTGGTTCCTGCCGATTCTGACGCTGGTCGTGCTCTATTAGCAGAGGGCGGTGAAGCGGCTAAAAAAGTTCGCATTCCTGGTGTTGCATCTTCTGAAGAACCAACAACCGCAGTCGGACGCTTCTTTGAAACCTCTAGCAGTCAACCGGGTCGTACTAGTGTGACTCTGCCAAGTGGTTATGTTATCGAAGAGGTCAACAAAACAGCAGCTGCACAAATGGTCCCATTTGACTCTATTACATTCTCTGGATATTACACCAATACGCCTGAAGTACGTTACCAAATAGCAAAACGTGCGGAAGCGAAAGGGGCTAAATATTTTCATATTACAAGAGAATGGCAATCTAATGGTGGCAGTGTCACTATCAGTGCTGACTTGTTTAAATAGTCCTAATTTATGTGATGTTAAAACCAGCCTACTCGGCTGGTTTTTTTGTTTTTAGACTCTCACTTTAGGTTATATCTCGTCCTTTACTCTATTCATCCTCACTCTTTTGAAAAAGTGCATAAAACATCTTAAAAAATGCATACATTACCATTGCATATCTGTCATTTCGTTCGTAGAATCCACACTCTGAAAACATGCAGTCATTCTATCTGCTTTTTTAATGGCTACTAGTTAAACTCATTATTGTAATGGCACTTTAACGTCATTTTAACTTTTGATTTCTGAACGTTCAGGATTTACTTTGAAAAATACTTTGAGTCTTACCGCACTAACTGCGCTAGTTCTTAGCTCAATGGTTGGCGCCGGTGTTTTTAGTCTCCCTCAAAATATGGCTGAAGTGGCTAGCCCTCTCGCATTAATAATCGGTTGGTCAATTACTGGTGTGGGCATCCTTTTTTTAGCATTTGCCTTATTGTTGCTTTCTCGCATACGACCTGACCTTGACGGTGGGATATTTACTTACGCCAAAGTCGGCTTCGGGGAATTAATTGGTTTTTGCTCGGCGTGGGGTTATTGGCTATGTGCGGTAGTTGCGAATGTGTCTTATCTTGTTATCGTATTCGCAGCAATCAGTTTTTTTACTGATACTCCTGACAACATTATTTTTGGTGATGGGAATACATGGCAAGCCCTAGTCGGAGAATCAATACTCCTCTGGTTTGTTCACTATTTAGTTCTTCGTGGAGTACAAACAGCCGCTGGGATTAATAAACTTGCTACAATGGCAAAACTGGTTCCTCTTGGCTTATTTATTGTATTGGCTTTTTTTGCGTTTAAACTTGATATTTTCAATGCAGATTTCAGTGGTATCGAATTTGGCGTTCCTGTTTGGGAGCAAGTCAAAGATACCATGCTGATTACACTATGGGTATTTATTGGTATCGAAGGTGCCGTTGTCGTCTCTGCACGAGCGAAAAACCGCCGCGATGTTGGCTTAGCAACAATTTTCGCTGTAAGTTCTGCTTTAATTATCTATATTCTAGTGACCTTACTTTCTTTAGGTATTATGCCTAGAGCTGAACTTGCAGAAATAAAAAATCCATCCATGGCCCCACTCATGATAAGTTTAATTGGTTCGAGTGGTGATATTATTATTGCAGCGGGCCTAATTATTTCTGTTTGTGGAGCTTACCTAAGTTGGACTATTATGGCCGCTGAAGTACCTTATATTGCAGCCCAATACCAATCATTTCCTAAAATATTCAATAAATTAAATAAGAATGATGCTCCATCATCTTCTTTATGGCTCACTAATGGTGCAGTACAGCTATCTTTGATTCTTATTTGGCTTAGTGGGAGTAATTACAATACATTTCTTACCATTGCCTCTGAAATGATTTTAGTCCCCTATTTCCTTGTCGGTGCATTTTTAGTAAAAGTAGCTTTTGAACGTCATAATAAGGCATTACTTGCCGTTGGAGCTATTGCCAGTCTTTATGGTCTATGGTTGCTTTATGCATCAGGGTTAATCAATTTACTATTATCCGTCGTTTTATATGCCCCTGGTATTTTGGTATTTTTCTATGCTCGCCAGCAGCAAACCAGCCAAATGCCATTAAAAGCGATTGAAAAAATCATGGCATATGCCATTGCTATCGGCGCTATCCCTGCGCTCTATTATTTGGTTGCCTAGTTTTAGAAACGAGGGCTTAATTTTAACCCATAAATTTAAGCCTTCATTTACTGCAACATCCTGTTTTTTTGATTACTAAATCACTCCATAATTTTCTAGTCGTAATTTCCTTCACAATTTTCACCCTCCTTTACTGGTTAAAATTTCTGTTGTATGAGCTTCGATGCTTATATTTTTATCATTCGCTAGCATGTTGTAACTAAATGATTGAGGCCAACTAAAAATGAAAAGCGCTTCACATACAGAATACGTGAAGCGCTAATTAGTCAAAATAAGGCTTACAGTTGTTGAGATAACTGTTCCATCGCCTGCATAATTCGCTTATCCGAAATTGGATATGGCGTTCCAAGCTGCTGGGCAAACAGACTGACTCTCAGTTCTTCAATCATCCAGCGAATTTCTTGGACTTCTGGCATATTTCTCTGAACTGGAGATAATTTTACTAACCATTGCTGCCACATATTCTGAACATGCTCTACTTTACTCAGTTGTGCACGATCTCGGTTAGGATCAATAGCTAGTTTTTCTAATCGCCGCTCTATTCCATTTAAATAACGAAGAATATCAGGTAAGCGTTTCCAACCATGAGTAGTCACAAAACCTTTAAACACTAAGTTCGACATTTGTGTTTTTATATCCGATAACGCTATTGCCATCGAAAAATCAACCCGCCCTTTTAGACGTTTATTGATTGCAAACACCGCCGTTAATATTTGTTCAACTTGCTTAGCAATATTAACAACCACATCATTTAATTCTGCCCGTGCAAGCTCTTTCAGTTTTTCAAACTGTTCTTCATTCCATACCGCGCCACCAAAATCAGAGATTATTTGGTCGACACCACAAGCAATACAATCATCTATTAACTCCAATACCTTGCCATAGGGGTTAAAGTACAAACCCAATTTTGATTTATTGGGTAGTTTTTCATGTAAATACTTAATTGGCGATGGAATATTTAACAGTAATAATCGACGCACCCCAGCCCACATTGCTTGCTGCTGTTCTAATTCTGTTTCAAACACCTTGATACCAACACTATTTCTTTCATCGACTAATGCAGGATAAGCTTTAACGGAATATCCGCCTCTCTTTTGCTCATAGCGTTGAGGTAATTCACCAAAACTCCAAATATGTAACCCATGTTGCTCAATACCGTCATCTACAACTTCAGACAACGTTTCTTGCACTTTTTCTTTTAGGCTATTTTTTAGCTCATCAAGATTTTGCCCTTCCGCAACGGTTTTATTTTTGTCGCCTACAACACGATATGTCATTTTTAAATGAGCGGGAAGTTGCTCTAATTGCCATGATTCACGTTCAACAGTGACGCCTGTCATACGGCGTAATTCACGTTCAAGTTTATCCAATACACTCCCCTCAGGCTCAGGGACTCGTTCTAAAAATGCAGAAGCATAGTTAGGTGCAGGAACAAAATTTCGCCTAATTGGTTTAGGTAATGATTTAATTAAAGCAACGATTAACTCATGACGCAGTCCCGGAACTTGCCAATCAAAGCCAATATTCTGAACCTGATTCAATATCGCAAGTGGTACATGGACAGTCACTCCATCTGCATCAGTTCCTGGCTCAAATTGATAACTCAACCGAAATTTCAAATCCCCTTGATACCAATAGTTTGGGTAATCAAGAGCCGAAACATTACTCGCATCCTCCTTGATCAGCATACTTTTTTCAAAGCTTAACAAGTCAGATTGTTGCTTAGATGCCTTTTTCCACCAATTATCAAAATGACGAGAGGAAATCACATCATTCGGGATCCGTTGGTCATAAAATGCAAATAACGTTTCATCATCAACTAAAATGTCACGCCGACGTGATTTATGCTCCAAATCTTCGACTTCAGATAATAATTTCAGATTTTCTTTAAAGAATGCGTGGCGTGTGACCCAATCCCCTTCAACCAATGCATGACGAATAAATAATTCACGGCATAATAACGGGTCAATATTCCCATAATTAACCTGCCTTGATGCAACAATGGGTAGCCCATATAAAGTCACTTTTTCTGACGCCATTACCGCGCCTTCAGATTTAGACCAATGAGGCTCACTATAACTATGTTTAGTTAAATGTTCTGCTAAGGGTTCAACCCACTCAACATCGATTGATGCGGCAATTCTTCCCCATAATTTCGACGTTTCAACAAGTTCCGCAACCATTGCCCATTTCGGTGGTTTTTTAAATAAACCCGACCCAGGAAAAATAGTAAAACGTGCATTTCTAGCCCCAGTAAACTCGTGTTTATCTGCATCTTTTTGTCCAATATGTGAAAGCAGCCCAGCCAATAACGAAACGTGAATGCTCCGAAAATCAGCCTCCGCACTATTAATGGCAAAACCTTGCTCTTTTACCACTTGCCTCAATTGGGTATACAAATCTTGCCATTCCCGAATACGCAAATAATTAAGAAAATCTTGGCGACACATTTTTCTAAATTGAGCGTTAGAAAGCTGTGTTTGTTGTTCTTTTAAGTAATCCCAAAGATTTAAAAAAGCTAAGAAATCTGATTGCTTATCATGGAAACGACGATGTTTTTCATCGGCAGCTTGCTGTTTGTCTAACGGTCTCTCCCTAGGGTCTTGAATTGATAATGCAGAAACAATCACCATTGTTTCACGTACTGCCCCGTGTTTACGTGCTTCAATCACCATACGAGCAAGTCTTGGGTCAACAGGAAGCTGGGCTAACTGCCTGCCTATATCCGTTAGTTGATACCCTTTATCCGCCTGTTTATGGGACTTAATGGCACCTAGCTCCTCCAGTAATTTCACACCATCTTGGATATTACGTTTATCTGGAGCCTCCACAAATGGAAATGCAGAAATATCACCAAGACCAATAGAAGTCATTTGTAATATAACTGACGCTAAATTCGTCCGTAAAATTTCAGGGTCCGTGAACTCTGGGCGTGATAAGAAGTCATCTTCTGTGTATAAACGAATACAAATCCCGTCAGAAACACGGCCACAGCGCCCCTTACGTTGGTTAGCTGAAGCTTGAGAAATGGCTTCAACAGGAAGACGTTGTACTTTGGTACGGTAACTATAACGACTGATTCGTGCATAACCGGTATCAATGACATATTTTATACCCGGTACAGTTAATGATGTTTCTGCTACGTTTGTTGCAAGAATGATCCGCCGTCCCCCATGAGGATGGAAGATACGATTTTGCTCACTATTCGAGAGCCTTGCGAAAAGAGGTAAGATTTCAGTGTGGCGTAAAGAAAGTTTTGATAACGCATCGGCGGTATCACGAATTTCCCGCTCACCACTCATAAAAATCAATATATCGCCATTACCTTCAACCGATAGTTCATTTACCGCATCAATTATCCCATCAATTTGGTCACGGTCACTATCGTTCTGGTCTCCCATGATAGGACGATAACGAACTTCAACAGGATAGGTACGCCCAGACACTTCAACAATTGGGGCATGACTAAAGTGCTTCGAAAAACGCTCAGGGTCAATGGTTGCTGATGTAATAATAACTTTTAAATCAGGACGTTTTGGTAATAATTGACGTAAATAACCTAAAATAAAGTCGATATTCAGGCTTCTTTCGTGAGCCTCATCGATAATAATAGTGTCATATTGCAGCAGCAATTTGTCATTTTGTAGTTCTGCAAGCAAGATACCATCAGTCATCAATTTGACTTGAGTCGTTTCACTCACTTGGTCACTAAAGCGTACTTTATAACCAACATTTGTACCTAATTCACATTCAAGTTCTTGAGCTAAACGTGACGCAACTGAGCGCGCGGCTAAACGTCTTGGTTGAGTGTGACCAATAAACCCTAGAACCCCTCTGCCAAGTTCAAGGCAAATTTTGGGGATTTGCGTTGTTTTACCTGACCCAGTTTCACCAGCAATAATAACAACTTGATGATTTTTAATGGCATCTAAAATGACATCTTTCTTCTGGCTGACCGGTAAATTATCCGGATACACAATTTTAGGCGCATTTAATCGTTTAATTTCAACCTTTTGCTTTGCCTTTTCAATATCTATTTTGATAGCATCAAGTACCGCAGAGCGCGATTTTTCGTTCTGGATCTTTGCAATACCTTGCACTCTTTTTTTCAGTAACCATTGGTCACGTAATGAAGTTTGTCCAATATCAGCGGTTAATGCTGTCAGTATGGATTTCACCTGTTGAATCCTTATCTTTAATAAATTTCAATACACGATAGCCAATCAGCTTCGCAATTTGTGAGGGCTAAATTTCGCTTTTATTTTTAATTGTTGTTATCACATAAAAATACCATCAATTTTTTTGAAGAAAGCTATCTAATATTTTTCCTATCAATCAGTTACACATCACGTATTATTACCAATAAAGTTTTACCTAAAAAATAGAGGAACACATGAGTAAAGTATTACTATTGAAATCAAGTATTCTGGCTGACTATTCACAAAGCAATAAAATGGCAGATTACTTTATTCAACAATGGCAGGAAAAACACTCAGCAGATACAGTAACTGTACGAGATTTAGTCAAAGAGCCAATTCCAGCGATTGACGGTGAAATTTTAGCAGCTTTTGGTCCAAGTGACACGAAAACAGAACAACAACAAGCACATTTGGACCTGTCAAATGCATTGATTGAGGAAATTAAAGCTCACGATGTGATTGTTATTGCAGCTCCGATGTATAACTTTACGATTTCTTCTCATTTAAAACACTATTTCGACTTTATCGCTCGCTCAGGGCACACGTTTAAATATACAGAACAAGGTTCTGTTGGCTTATTAAAAGACAAGCGCGCATATGTATTAACGAGTCGAGGCGGTATTTATAAAGACACACCAACAGATACCATGGTGCCTTATTTAACACTATTTCTAAATTTCATTGGTATTACCGACGTTGAGTTCGTTTTTGCTGAAGGCACGTCGTTAGGCCAAGAGTCAGTCGAACGAGCACATCAACAAGCACAAAGCCATATAAATACCATTATTGCTTAAAATATATCCTTTTAAGCATGGTATTGTTAAAACCCAAAGCTACTATTGCTATATCTTGCGCACTTTCTGAGTGCGCTTTTTATTTCTTTTGTAACCATTGACCATTAATTCCGCGCACAAACTCCCCAGGATTAGCCCGTTCTACAAGTTTTTGTCCTGCTATCCTTGCGACATCATTTGTTTTTAGATTATTTTTTGCAGCAATTTCGCTGTATCTTTTTTCCCGTTCTTGGTTAATTTGTGCCGCTAGTTTAGTAGCCTCTGGATTACTCGTATTAATTGGAGCTAAATACCCCGATAACGTTTCCCCTAATAGACCTGTTTCTTTGGCCTCATCAACCGTTATTGCTATAGCCTGAAAGGTAGTCAATAACGAACACAGGGCAAATACTTTGATTATTCGATTCATTTTGGGTTTACCTCACCGAACAAATCACTATTTTCTTTCAATAATTCTTCTACTTGCCTATCCGCTTTTATTTGGATTTCATGTTCAATTTTTACATTCATATTAATATTGATGGGTTTATCCGGTGTTGCGACCTCAACTCGCAAACAAGCTGATAACAACAACACAATCGATATAGCTGTAGTGAATTTTAATATTTTCACGTTCATTCTTATGCTCATTATAAATTTTTTTCCAACCACTCTTCTAAAGAGCTACCAAATCGTAAACTACGCCATAATTGAAAGATATTTTCTTCATGTTGATAATGCAAATGAACTTCGCGTTTTTTCTTTTCTTGCGTGTTATACCCTTCAAGGATTGTTGTCATCTTTAACAGCCCTAAGTTTGTGACATTAACATCTGTACGGCTGCGTTTTATTTCCAAATATTGTAACCAACCCATGGCCGAACCCGCAGATATATTATCCTCTCGGATAGAATCAACAAATTGGGTATCTAACCGTAACGTTAATGGCCCACTATTTTCTAACCATCCATCTTTAACTATCCATTCCGGATTATTTAAATAAAAAGGTAATTCGCCATTAACTTTACCGGAGACAGCAAATTGCGACACTTTTAGTATGGTAAATAACTGGCTAAGTTCAATCTGCTTTAATTTTATCGTAGAGGCTTGAGTTTGTGGCCAGCGCAGTAAATCCATCGATATTTCACCTCCTAATGTTTTAAAGCCTACATTAGTCAGTTTTAATGGCGAATTTTCCGTTGGCGGATAAGAGCCAGAGAGATCGGCTTTAATGTCAGTTAATTCGAATAAATTATTGAGCTGTTTAATACGCAACTCAACGGGTGCTTTTCCCCCCAAAGTCCAGGTACTTTGTTTTAAACGCCACGGTAAAACAAAATCTAATCCTGATAATTCGCCATCTTTTAACCAAAGGCTAGTATTCTCGACACGCCAATGTCCTCCAGCAATAAAACCCTCTTCCGGTGTTATTGAAAAAGCGGCTTGAGAAAATAATTTGCCTTGTTTTAATTCAATTCCAAGGTCAGCAGGAATTAACGTTTGAAAAGCTGTGACCGACTGTTCAGGCCAACGAGCTTCCCCTCTTAATCTTTCACCGTCCCAGCGCCCAAAGATGACTATTGGCCCGACATCTTTAGTACTTAAATCTCCTTTAAGTTGAAACTCAGCAGGAGATTTTCCCCTAAGATCTGCGTTTAATGTGATCCTTGGCAGATAACTTTCAGTGCCGAATTGCATCCGTTCACTGGTAAGCTGTAATTTTCCATTAAAACTGGCTTTATTCTGATCACGTTGCCAAATCAATGGGTTACTTAGCTGTAAACGTGGAGCCCTCATCGATAAAAGCCCATATTGTATTTGGTCAAACCCTGTATTTAAGCTATTTAATGTGATTAAAGTGTCCTGCCAACTCCCATTACCCTTAATATCCCAATTAGCTGATAATGAGGGCAAATTGGCATTTCCCCAATAATTCCAAAACCATTTTCCCTTATCTAAGGTAAATTTATTAGCTTTGCCATCCAAATGAATATCAAAACTCCCCCAATATTGCTCTTTAATTTTTAGAATAGCTTGTAAACGTCCTGAAATACCCTCTTCACCTAACGATGTTCCTGCAAGTGGTAATCTAGCTTCATTAAGAACCAGTGTTTCCGAAAGACGGCCATAAGCTCTTAATAATGAACTGGATAAAAAAGAAATTTTGGGGGCAGCTAACTGGCCTGAAACCTTTGCAGGCAAATTAATATCCAGCACCATATCATCATATTTAACTTGGCCATGTAACCTAAAATTAATATCAGCATTGAGTAAATTTATCTGAGTAGATGGCACAGCTAAGACAATATTGGCTTTCCCTTTCTTTGCTTGTGTGAGCATATTAATACGCCCAGAAAATACCATTTCACTTAATGTATTATCCCAGTTATCAACTTGAAAGCTGATACCGCCTTGTAAAGGGATATCTGCTTCTTTCCATTGCCACTTACCTTGCGCTATTTGTATTCGAGAAGGCGATAGTGACCATGGTAAATAAAGCAATTCTTCCTTTGTGTCTGTATCCATGACGCTAAAGACACCTTGGTCATTCAACCAACTGAATTTAGCTTGTAAGAATTTTTCTGGGTTGATTAACTTAAAATAAGCATTCAACTCCCCTTTTTCTGGAAGCTGATTTGCCATTAAGGGGAGCTGCACATCACCAAATAATTCTATTGTTTGCTTTTGTTCTGGTAGAAATGCTAAAAAATTTTGAATGACTAATTGGTGTTCCGTATTAATTAAAGATGACAACCTTAAATTGTCGCCCCTAAAATCAAACTCTAGAGGGTTAACCTGATTTTTACGCAACCAAATACTGCCTTGGTAATCACTCCATGGCTGTATGTTGGTATTATTGATAACTAATGAAAAAACCGGAATATTATCGATAAGTTCTGCAATATTAATCGGTTCATTATCCATTTCATTCGTTGGCTCAAGAGCACTCAAACATTCAGTTTTAACATCAAGGTCATCCACAATAGCGTGCAAGGGAAAGATAGAAAGTCTTGTGCTATTCAACTGAACTAATGTGCAATTATTTGCTGTTATACTGATATTTGCTATATCCAACTGGCCATGACTAATTCTTGGTTCTGAAAACGACAGTTTAAATGGCTTAGGAAGATAGTGTGATGCAACAACTGGAGCCCAATGGGATATCGTTATCCATAAAAGTATTAAGAGAGCAATGCTTCCACCCAAAAAGCAGAGTAATATTCTGAATGCTCTTTTCATTAACTGCATTACTACATCCCTTGTTTGAATTGTTCTATAGCGCAAGTGATAAATTTCAACAAAATTTCCTCATTAAACACGATACTAACAAAGATAAACCACATTCAATCGTAAACAGATACCTATTTTCTTAATTTATAGGTGATTTACAAACTTAATTGTCTTATTCTGAGTTTATATTTTGTAGGTACACCTTTTTACCTACTCTTTTCTAATTGGTTCCTAAAAATTGGAGTCTTCATGATGAAAATTGTTTCTTATAGTACCAAACAGTATGACCGCAAGCACATGGAACAAGTTAATCAAAATTCTGGATTTAATTTTAGTATTGAATATTTTGATTTTCCATTGACCGTTCAGACAGCTAAAAATGCTGTTGGTGCAGATGCTATCTGTATTTTCGTTAACGATGAAGCTAATCGTGCTGTTTTAGAAGAACTTGCCGCACTCAATATTCGAATTTTAGCTTTACGTTGCGCTGGTTTTAACAATGTTGATTTACAAGCTGCTAAAGAATTAGGTATTCAAGTTGTCCGTGTTCCTGCTTATTCTCCTGAAGCCGTTGCCGAACATACTGTTGGTATGATGCTCTGCCTTAACCGTAGGATCCACCGAGCATACCAACGTACTCGAGATGCAAATTTTTCTCTCGAAGGATTAACAGGTTTTAATATGCATAACCGCACTGCTGGAATTATTGGTACCGGAAAAATTGGCCAAGCGACGCTACGTATTTTAAAGGGATTTGGAATGCGCCTACTCGCACACGACCCATACCCGAACCAAGCTGTTTTAGATATGGGCGCTGAATACGTTGACTTGGATACTTTATATGAACAATCAGATATTATTTCCCTTCATTGCCCATTAACACCTGAGAATCATCACCTACTCGATGAAAATGCATTCAAAAAGATGAAAAATGGGGTCATGATCATCAATACAAGCCGAGGCGCGTTAGTCGATTCTGTTGCAGCAATCAATGCACTAAAATTACAGAAAATTGGCGCTTTAGGTATGGATGTATATGAAAATGAACGTGATTTATTTTTCGAAGATAAATCTAATGATGTAATTCAAGATGATGTTTTTCGTCGGCTTTCTTCTTGTCACAATGTGTTATTTACCGGGCATCAAGCGTTTTTAACGGAAGAAGCATTAACAAGTATCAGTCAAACTACGCTTAATAATATCCGTCAAATTAGTCATGGGGAAACTTGCCCTAATATTGTTAACGCATAGTTGGATCGGGAACTATGAAACGCCTAATTCCACTTACTATTTTGGGTTTATTGCTAGCAGCATGCCAAACTCATCAAGTCAATGCGCGTAATGATGACCAAGCACTTGAAAATAAGTTGATGCATCATCGTTTTATTTTAACTGAAGTGAATGGTAAGACGATTAGTAGCAAGCAAACTGTACCTTCCCTTGCTTTTGGCGAGAAAATGTTTGTTTCTGCATCAATGTGTAATGATTTTAACGGATTTGGCAATATCAAAAACGCAAAAATCACCGTAAAAAACTTAAGTAAAACTGAACTCGAATGTGTTGATGAAGATTTATCTAAATGGGATTCAATGATAAATCGAGTACTGTCTGATGGCGCAGTTATTTCATTAAACAACAACCAGCTAGTATTAATTCAAGGTCATTACAAATTAGTTTATACACTACGTGACTACGTCCATTAATGAATTATCCTGTACAACCGCCTCTTTTAGAGGCGGTATACGTTTGCCATAACCCACTGAACTGGCAGCCAAATAGGCTATTTCGCCTGTTCAAATAGCAAGTTAATATTCGAGGTTTTTGCAATTCGCTCCATATAATCCCGAATATTTGTGCTAAACGATAAGTGCTCAACTATGCTCAAACTACGTAAGGTTGGAAAAATAATAAAATCATTAATATCAATGTGTTCACCACGTGTTTCTAACCACGCATCTAATAAAGACAATTGGGGCTCTAATTCAACTAGCAACGTATAAGTTTCTTTTTTAAACTCGTTTAAGTCACCATAAGATTTTGATGTTCTAGCGATATATGCCGCCCTCGCTTCTGCTGTACTAATTTCAGGGAAATCAGTTTGTGTAAAACGTGGTGTCACAAGCTTATATACCACAGCAGAAACCGCTTTAGACCAAGCCTCTACTTCAGGGGTTATGTTTCCTCCTGCATATTTAGGTTCATTAATGCTATCTACATAATGAACAATATCTAAGCTTTCAGGTAAATAACTTCCATCGTCTTTTTGTAAGATAGGTAACATTTTTCGACCTATCATTTTTGTTGGCGTTTCTATGTCATCATCGAATAAAACGATTTGCTCTACTGCTAACTTTTTTAAACCAAAAATCATTCTAGCTCTAACACAAAATGGGCAGTGGTCATAAATATACAATTTCATTGTGGACCTCACTAATTTGGTAATGAAAGTGCCAATAGGTTTTATACAGTATACTTGAGTACCCACATTTATGCCTTATCACGCTTGTAAAAATTTGTTTAGCGCGAGGAAAAATATATATAATAAAGTGCACAATACCTCAATAATAAAATCTAGGTCGTGGCATATTATGTCTGATGAAGAAGTTCCATTAACAGAGTAATCATTTAAGATGATTTAAGCATTGAGTTAATATCAATTAAATTAATATGTCATAAATATCATTGATTTATTTTCTATCTTTAATTTTAATAACTAAATACTTTAAGTAAAAATTAAGTAAAAAACAAAAAGTTAACATGCCGTAACGATATATTAACTTTGCTTCCTGATAATTTTATCACAACAACAAGGATGCAATAATTTGATTTTAAAGAAAAATAAAACAAAATAACTATAAAGGAAATTTAAAATTTATATTTTTCGCTATGAAAAATAGTAACGATAGATATTTTTACTTATTCAACAACAATAACCACATTAAAAGTAATGCTATCTTATTGCAAATAACCAAACTAAAAATAGCGATTTTCATCATAATTATGTTCATTAAAACTTTTAAATCTATTTATTTTTTAATATACTATGAAACGTAATTTGAATTAAGTGCATTAAATAACAACTTTTCATATAAATTGAGGATGTCATATGGACATTCATACTATAATTGGTATAAAAATAAAAAACCGGAGAAAAGAGCTCGGTCTATCAGGTGCGAATTTAGCTGATAAATTAAATTTAAGTCAACAGCAAATATCTCGTTATGAAAATGGTATTAACAAAATTCCAATTAATCATTTAGTGGATATTGCTGAAGCATTAAATTGCCCTATTGAATGGTTTTTCCAAGGTTATGTAAGCAATTCAAAATCAAATAAAAATGAACCATCTAATGAACTCAACCAAGAGCTAATATATACAGCTGAAAGTGTCATTGCCCCCTCTAAAGATAACTTTTAATGTAAATAAAAAATTAATTTATATAAATAAAATGCAAGTAACATAGACATTTCTATCCCGTGTTATTTGTACTTCACTTTCTTTAGAACTATAAAAGTAAAAAGGCTAATCCTCTATATGAAGATTAGCCATACATTTAAATTTCATAAAATTAACTAATGGTTTTAGCAATAAATTTTATATATAATATTTTAATCATAGGTAATATTGAAAACCATTTTAGAATTCACTTCTCCAGCAGAGATTGTTCGTTCATACTGGTAATAACGAGCTTTATAATTTAAGTCAAGATATTTTGTTTGCCGGTCAACTAAATTTCCAACTTTATATTTTTCATTAAACATAAGTGATTTATTAGTCTTACGCTCTAAAACTTGTATACCAACTCCCGCAGCTCCACTGGTGGATTTATTTTGATTAACCAAAACACCTTGTCGATTATTCATGTTTTTTGGAATATCACCACTAAAAGTCATATTAACATTTGCAAAACCAGAAATACTGACACCACCGCTGCATATTAAGCGAATATCAAAATCTTTTTCACCTGCCGTTGTTCCAATACCATTTAATTGTGAACGTTTAATTGGATCAAGATAAACATTTTTTTCGGTTCCCCCCTCAATTTGGCAAGACGGAGAAACTATTGTTATCGCTTCAGCATCTAATTTCGTGACCAAAAATGGGTTATTATTTGGAATGTACCCATAAGATGTATAAAGACCACTGGCTATAGTTCCTGAGCCTGTAACAGGAGCGGTTTTCACTAAAGTCAAAATAAACTTTGATCCCGCAAGATAATAATTACTTGAGCTAGGAGCATAAAATGTATCCGGATACGTCATTCTCACTGCACCTTCACGGTGAAATTTCATGCCAATTCCAGGAACGTTTGTTTGGTAAACCTTATTTCCTACTGGAACTAAACTTGGCATAGTAACCGAAGCCGTTATCGGTGTATTTCTTGTACAATACGCATATATTGCACTTGAGTTTTCCCGCATATCCCAAGTTTGCTCCGCAATGGTATCCCCAACCTTTAAGTTAGGGTCTACCACAACTCTCCCCATCTGCATATTTAATACATATGTCCGAGTTGAGGTTCTATCACAATACGCAGAAACGTAACTAGCGGTAAGAAATACACCAACTCCGATATACATACGAATTTGTTTCGTTATTGACATAAACTTTCCTTACTATTGCTAGCTTCTAAAGAAAATGAACACTGCCCATTATCCCATTTTATAATTGCAACTTTTGCAGTTTCACTACTAATAAATACGGTTCCACCTTGACCAACGATACCTATAGACTCACCATTTATATCAGTAACGTTAGCCCCAAATGGCAATGGTTTATTTCCAGGTCTTACAACATTAAATGCAATATTTTTTTCGACCTTAGTACTAAATTTAACCTTAACGATGCTTCCTTCATAAGGAACGACTTGTGTGGCCGTATTTTCAAAAACAATATCTTCAGGACTTCCTTTCGGATCAATTTCTACATTATTAATACGATAAGCCCTAACATAAGGAGCAACAGCATAACCATTTCCATCGATACGAGTTCCAGGTGCACCCATGATTGATGCGCCTTCCGCTCCTTTCGCTTCGATCAGAGCTATCGTTGTTGAAGTATTCGGTGTTAATGTTACGCCCTCAGAATGCACAATAACCGAACCATTTGCACCAAGACCGAACTGACGATATCCCTGACCTTGGCTATAATTCGCATTCGTATTAACAAATGGTGTACGGTAACCTGTGTTCAAACCAATATTCTTCTGTCCACCGTTTGCAACAGAGGTATTTACGCCATAAGTCCAATTATTATCCCTATCGAATGCACCACTCGCACCGATTTGGCTAGAACCAAATTTTTCATTATTGAATGTCGTATTTGAGGTCAGTGTTGCACTCTGACTTTCGCCAAAATACAGTGGGTAACTAAAGTTTATATTAATACGATCATCTTTCTTATTATTCGTATTATCTGCATAAACTCTCATAAATGCGACACCATAAGAAAGACGGTTAAAGTTATTGTTATAACTTAATTGATATTGCTTTTCTGTCCCCGACTTATCCCAATAATTAGAAATACGTCCCGTAAAATAAATCCCACCGTAACCATCAGGAAGATTTTGATTTACTGTATAGCTGAAACCATTTTTCTCACGTCCTAAAGTATTCTCTACACCACGCTTATCATTATCTATCGCATATAATGCATTGCTGACGTTATAGTAATCCTTCGTTGAATACCTATAAGCAGCTAGCACTAAGTTAGTATCAGTTTGAGTAAATAAACGACTAAAAGTTAAACGGTAGCTTTGCCCATTTTCTGTTTTATATTTGAATGCCGTTCTCGACTGAGTTAAATCTACAGCAATTGCACCAAACCCTGTGTTAACACCGGTACCTACTAAGTAGGCTTGATAATCATCAAATGCAGTGACGCCGCCATATAGCGTAAATGTATTATTTAAGCCATGCTGAATAGTACCCTGCATAATAAATGGACGATGTCTCAATCCATCAGCATCCGCTTTACCACCAGAAACTTGATAACGTGTAAAACCAGGACGTAATAACTGTGCTAATGAAGAATATGGCACGCTAAAGCTGCTTTCACTTCCATCAGCTTCTTTTACCGTTACAACTAAATCATTTCCGTAACCTGATGGATAGACATCCGTTAAGCTGAAAGGTCCTGGCGCAACAGTTGTTTGATAAATAATAGAATTATTTTGCGTTACCGTTACTAAAGCATTACTTTGTGCTATTCCCCTAATCTCAGGCGCGTATGTTGACATTCCATCAGGATACATATTGTCATCTGTTGCTATTTTTGCGCCTCGTAAACTAATACTGTCAAAGAGATCACCATCTGTATAAAACTGTCCTGCTGTCGCTTTTGACTTTAGTTCGGTTATTGGTTTCTGCAGATATGTTTGATTACTATTCCAATTCGTTCCATCGTGACGTTGCCAGTTAAGATTTCCAATATGTTTAAGCAACCATCCATCAAAGCTTAAACCAGCATTCAGCCCCAAATAAGCACTGGCGTTATTAGTTCCTTTTGAACCACTAGTATGGTTATCATAATAGTTAGCCATATAACCGATATTTAGTGCAGGAATTCCCGTTTCCCAAAATTGGGGAGAAACATAACCACGGGAAATTCTCTGTTCATATATTTGCGGAACAGAAATATCTAAACGCAATGTAGAAGAATGAAATGTATCAACGACGTCTTTTTGGTCATTCCAGTCTTTTAATGGTAAACAAGCATTACTATCTTTACTAACTGTAGGGTTTAGTTTTTCAATATTAATACCAAAATCAGATAGCATTTGTGGTGTATAACAGACTACTAATTGACCACTTTTCTCTCTTCAAAATTAAGGTCGTAGCGTCCCTTCCAATTGTTATTTGTATATACGTCAACTGAATATTTTCCGGGACTAATCCCTGAAGAATTGAAACGTGTTAAATCAACATCTTCTTTACTACCTATAATAAAACCACTATTAAATTCATAGGTTGTATCTTCTTCACCCCAAGCATAAAACGTAGGCACTATGCATGCAGTGACAAAGCAAGTCACAGAGAGCGTATTGCTATATTTATTTATTAACTCTCGCTGTTTCATTATATATTCCTATTTAACGGTGGTTTTCACCGAAATATCTGAACCATAATCATTAATATTATTAATTACGATATGACTTCCTGACCTTACGACTTGTTTTAATTCAACTATCATTTGAGATTTCGGTTCTAATAAAATTGTTTTTTCATTCAACCCAGATTTACCATCCGTTGAAATTTTTGTAATAGTAATATAATAAGGTGTCGGATTATCTATAATAATACTCTTCCCATTTGCTTTTATAACAAGTTGCTCTGGCGCTAATTCACGGCTACTCAGGCCTGTTGGCCGATAAAAGAATTTAAATCTAGAGCGGATCGCTAATTGCAATACATTCTGACTATCGCCTTCTTTAGCTTTAGCCATAGGGGGAATATCTAATATATTCAACCACCATAAGCTTTCGCGATCCTGAGGAATGCTTCCTTTATCCATTAATTTAATTCGTAAAGTTTGTCCACCTTTAGCTTCTACACGAGAGATTGGCGGTGTAATCTGAAATGGTGTTTTTATCGTATCCGGTGTTTCTGACGCATCACCTGTATCAAGCCACGCCTGTGCAATTGCAGGACGGTCGGCAGTGTTATTTAATTGCACGGTAATTTCTTTTTCATTTCCAGGATAAATAAACCGTGTACCATTAACGATAATATTATTAGCAAATGAATGCGTACTGAAAATGAAGCAGAAGATAAATACTATTGCTTTCATTTGATCCTCAAAATAAAAGCGGCAGTATACCTACCGCTTATCATAGTAAAGCTGATTAAGTTAATATTTAAAGATTACTTACGTAACTAAAACTAATAAGAAATTAGCTTATTAAGTCATTATTGGTAAGTGATTTCATAAGTTGCATAACTTTTAACTTCACCTGTTGTTACATCTTTAGGTGTAGAAGTTGCGTAACCAACGTAATATTGGAAACGAGCCCCATTTTCAACTTTAGTCAAATCACCTTTAACTTTTTTCTGAGATGGATTGCCAGGAATAATTTTACCTGACAAGTCAGAGCTATCATCAGTTGAAAGTGCTAATTGAATATTTTTAGCGCCTGTAGTTTCAGTATTTGCTAAGTAGCCTTCTGAATTACCTGATGCACCTTGCAGTAAGTTACCACCAGTCCAGTTAACGTTTAATAATGTTTTATCAATAGCGGAGTCATTAGCAACATCTTTAACATCTGCTGCAACACAGTTTGTTACGTCAATAACAAAAGATTTCGGTTTTAACAATGCATCTGCACCACCGTCACGTACTTCTGTTAATGATACTGGTGCTAAGTAAACACTAGCATCACTACCTTGTCCATCAACAGAAACAGTACAAGAAACATCCGTTACTTTACCGTGAAAGTTAACTTGGCCGCCACCAACGTTGGTGCTTGCAGCGTTAGCTGTTGATAACCCAATAATAGTTGTTGCAACTGCAGTCAGTAGTACTTTCTTCATTTTCATTTCCTAATATGAGGGTAATTATTTTTTACATTAAAAAGAACTGATTAAGTTTTTGTTTTATTGTTAGGTAAAAAATACAAACAAAAGCCTAATCATACATGGAGTATGACTTACGGCTTACGTTTCACTTTGAACCATTCGTTTAATGCAAATAAATATATTTCTTAATTAGTCCTATTTAGAATTTATAACCATATGCTCTATATGATTTCGAAGAGAGGATACATAATAACTTAAGTTTTATTAAATCGTTTTTTTCATCGCTAATTTATTTTTTGATAGTTACAGGCTATTAAATGACAAGCATTGATTGGGTATTTTGATTTTCAATATTCACTAATTTACTCGTGAAAAGCCTAATATTTAGTTTTTAATATCTAATTTTTTTTAAATATAAGATTAAAAACCAACAAAACCAAAAAATACAGATTATCAAAAACAGCAAAAATCATTATATTTAGATTTAATATATGTTTTCATTTACATTTTGACACTTTATCTCACATTATCACTATAAAATTAATCCATTACAGAGTATCTAATTAGGGCTAAATCATTAATTAAATTAATGATTATTGATCTGTAAAGATATGTCACTCCAAACAATTAAAAATATTGAATTCCGAATTATTATGCTTGAACATCAATTTCACTCATTATGAGTGTATAGATATTCTTTTATATCAACAATCAACTTTAGTCATTATTATAATTTTAAAATATGTTTTTAAGCGAGGTAAATATCGATTTTAATCTAAATTAAAAAATAAATGGAGTGATGGAAATAAATATGAAAGAAGAAATAGTGATAAAATCGCAATATAATCCTTTATTCATTCAACTTCTTATTGAAGTAAAAAATAGAATATCAAATCATTTAGTCGAACCTATGTTAAAAAAAATTATCATTATTTTTGATATAGAATAAGAAAACATGATTAACTGAACAAACTATAGCCTGTGTTATGTCAATTTTCTCATTTTCTAACCATATGAAAATAAGAGTGTTTTCTTAAAACGAACACTCTATGAAAATGTGATCTATACGGCAAATTTTAACATTAAGAATATTCCTAAATCACTCACTATGAGTGTTAAAGTGTGATCTAAACCAAAAAGCCATCGATAAAAGACGCTTTATCTGCCTATTATTTTTCTATTCACGGACAGTTTAGCGCCGTTTTAGTAAATCAATCGCTCTAATAAGCCTAATTTATTTAGCAATTACATAACATAAGGTAGCTGTTTCTATTTTAGTACCATAAATTATCGATTATGAGACATTAATAGATAAAAATATTTTATATCAATAATTTGCCATAAAAATATGATGACACCCTTACAAAATCCATATAAGGCCATCAAAATATGGGAACTCCCCGCATAATGTGTCTACGAAGAATTTCACGTGTACATCAACATAGTTATCTAGTTGATCAACTGATAAAAGCACATATATTGCAGGTAGTAATATCGGCTAATTTCAAGAAATGATTAATCTAAAATAGAAATATTGTTAGATTGGAGCCACAGCAAAAATCTTGCAAAAGATTTTTGCTGTGGTAATCAAGAAGTGAATGATTGATTAGTGTTTTTTCTGACGGTATAGAGCCCATTCTTCAACTTTTTCACCTGATGGTAAAATACAGTAACCTACCTGCCCTTGTGCTGTATCTACAATTTCCAGAGTCCCTCCAATTTGTTCGCAATATACTGATGCTGGATTTGCCATGCCTACAGCCTTAGGCTCTATTTCGGTTTTATTGGAAACACATCCAGAAATGAGCACAAAACTAGCTAATACAAGTACTTTCTTCATAAGAAATATTTTTTAAGTCAGTTTGGAATGTTTGTTTATTATAACGGAATGAAACTAATATAAACTGGTTTTTATTCATAAATAAAACAACATCGCATTTAATGTTCAAAACTTCATCAACAACAGTCAATAAATTACTTTAGTCTATCAGCATTATTACTTAAAATTTCAACTGTCAGCCTGCCATGTTTACCTCTAAGAGTAATTATTGGCATCTTACTTATATCTATCAATATCTGGATTATATCAAATAATACTAGCTAACATTTTATGACTATATATCTATTTGTAAGCCATAAAGCCTATTTTACTTCCGTCTTTTATTGTCAAATAGGACAATTAAAACACCACAAAATGCGACTAACAAACTACCAATAATATAATTCTGTCTATCAAATGCCAGGCCCATATCTTTCACACTTTCCCCATAAACAATAGGAATGCTTACATCCATATTGTAAGAAATAATCGCAGTAACGAGGCCAATCATTGTGAGTACCACACCGAATGTTTTCATTTCCATCCCCCTACATTTGTATTTACTAAAAATAGATTAGCGAAGTATCTTGAGAAAGGCAAAATGAGAGGTCACAAATTACAATATTTTCTTAAATAAAAAATATTGTAATTTAAGCCATAGCGGGAAAATACTGGTTAATGATCAATTATAAAGATAATTTTTTATGCACTTAAAGTTTTAAGTCAGAAAAACTCGTAATTAGATGTAATATGAAGTATTAATTATAAGTATTCTTATTATTAATAGGATAAATAATCACACCCAGTTTTAACATGATGATTATTACTGTCTACTTTTATTCAAAGCACTATAATACATTGATTAAAACGTATAAAACATCATCAATGCCGCTTGGCTAAATTTTTCAAAAAAAGAAATCATCGCAGGCAAAATAGCAATATTTAGAATGGCAGCTAAGCCTACTGTTAGTAACGAAATTTCCATAATAATTTATTGTATATTGAGGATTTATTACTATCCCTTACCCATAGGCCTATTCATTATGTGTTCTTCCCAGTCCACCACATCAATTTCTCTAACTGCAATATGGCGAACGGACACACCTTCATTATGCATCGCCGCTTTGGACCCTGTTTTTAATGGATGCCAAGCTGGGAGAGTTTTCCCTTCTAATAACAAACGGTAAGCACAAGTACTTGGCAACCATCCAAACGTTTCTAAGTTATAGCGATTAAGCTTTATGCAATCCGCTTCATAACTGAAGCGATCTTCATAATGCTTACACTGGCAAGTTTTTAGATTTAGCTGATTACAAGCGACATTAGTGAAATAGATTTCATCAGTATCTTCATCCATTAACTTGTGCAAACAGCACTGCCCACAACCATCACAAAGAGATTCCCACTCTTCATCTGTCATTTCATCTAAAGTTTTAACTTGCCAGAACTGCGACATAATACTTATTAATCCTATACTTAAATAACCCGAGTAGTCAGCGAGTGATCATTAATTGATAATTTTAGCATATCACCAGAAGCTAATGGGCCAACACCTTCAGGTGTTCCCGTTAAAATAACGTCCCCTGCACGCAATGTGAAAAAACGGGACATATAGCTAATCAGTGGTAAAATTGGGGTGATCATATCACGCGTCGAGCCCTCTTGGCGAACTTCACCATTAATTTCTAAAGAAAGCTGAACATTTTGTAAATCATTCGGGCTACTGACAGGAATAAAACCCGAAATTGGGCATGACCCGTCAAATGATTTGCTTTTTTCCCATGGCTGACCAGCTTTCTTAAATTTAGCTTGTAAATCACGTAAGGTTAAATCCAATGCAACTGCATAACCTGCGATAGAGCGTGATACACGGTCTTCATCCGCATTTTTTAATGGCATACCAATTAAAATTGCCATCTCAATTTCATGATGAACAGAACCAAAGTCTTTTGGAATAACAATTGATTGAGTAATGTCACACAAAGCAGTTTCTGGTTTAATAAAAATAACGGGCTCTTCCGGTGTAGCAGACCCCATTTCTTTTATATGCTTTGCATAATTACTACCAACACAAACAACTTTATTTGCAGGAAAATCAAGTAACGCACCTTGCCAGTCACGATGTTGATACATAATAGTACTCCTATTATCGTTATTTTATTTTATTAGCGATACCATCTGCCATCATGCATACGCTCAATGCAAAATAATATGAGCGGTTCCAATGCATAATGGTACGGAAATTTTCAGTCACTAAAAATGCCCTGCCTTCAGGGTCATCAGGGATAACCACCCACGTTTTTACGTCTGAAGGTAACTGAGCAAATGCAGGTAATGCCACGCCTAGTTTCTGCCATTCACTGACAGATTTCCCTTGTTCCGCTTTTACGCCTTCCAACGTTTTATTAAAATCTGCAGGTAAATTAACTTGGTAACCCCATGGCAATTGTGCTTGCCAACCTTCTGTTGACAAATAATTAGCGATGGATGCAAATACATCAGATTTATTATTCCAGATGTCCATTTTTCCATCACCATCACCGTCCGCTGCGTAGGACAAATAGGAGGTTGGCATAAATTGACTTTGGCCCATAGCACCAGCCCATGAACCTTTAAGTTGTTGATCTTCTGGAATATAGCCTTTATCCATTATCTCAAGCGCAGCTAAAAGTTGTTTGCTAAAAAGCGCTTCTCTTCGCCCCTCAAAAGACAATGTCGCAAGTGCTGAAACCACATCCTCTTTACCCTGTGAACGTCCAAAACCACTTTCTAATCCCCATAACGAAACAATGAACTGAGGTGGAACGCCATATTTATCACTGATAGCATCTAGAATGGATTTGTTTTCTAAATATTTGTCATAGCCCGCATTGATACGTGATTGTGGGAGTACATTTTTTAAATAGCTTGCTAATGTAACCGTCGCCCTTTTCTCTGGTTGGCCTTTATCTGCTTTCACAACACGCTCAATAAAATGAACATTAGCAAAAGCACGTTCAATGGTGTCTGGCTTAATCCCCTGAGTAATAGCATGTTCTTTCAGTAATTCCACATAAGCAGGAAATTGTGACGGTTCACGTTGTTCAATAGGGAATGCTTTGTCTAAAGCAACGACTTCTTGGGCTATAGCCGCATTTTGTTCTACTGTAATCGGTTGAGTAACAACTGATTCGTTCTGCGTTGCAGAACAACTTGTTAAAAACAAACCAGCGACTAATGTATATAATAACGTTGGTTTCATTCGTCTCCTCCAGAGTGTTATTGCTTTTCAGGATTTTCTTAATTTGCTCTAGTTATTCAGTTCTTTGTGTTCTGAAAGCAAATTTTCCACCGGAGGTGGGAATTGTAGGTAATAACCAACCTCTATGAGATCAGATTTAACCTTTGCCAAGTCAGCATTGGCAAGCTTTTCACGCTTATCTAATGAGACGAGCATAGCAAATTGAGGTGTTCCAAATTGGACTAATAATTCCTCAGGAACACGTGAAAAATCATCTTTCTTCTCAAT
The DNA here is from genome assembly GCF_033901115.1 of Providencia sp. CIM-Carb-044. NCBI lineage: Bacteria > Pseudomonadati > Pseudomonadota > Gammaproteobacteria > Enterobacterales > Morganellaceae > Providencia > Providencia sp. CIM-Carb-044. Next base: position 128,264 of record NZ_JAXADV010000002.1, on the reverse strand, counting down.
ATAAAGATAAGTTTGGTCACGCTTAGGGCTTCTATAAATTGCACAAATCATTATATTTAACTCTTTTTCTTAGTTCATTAGCTTGCTTGAAGTATGCAGTAACTATAACATGCTATTGTTTTACAGAATATCTTCACCCGAGGATTGTTTCGGAAATTTTAATTTGCTGAGTCTGGATAGATGCCACAATCGCCAATAGAACTTAAAGGCAGCAGTTTTACTCTTTCAGTTATTCACTTATACAGTGAAGAGCCTAAACTCATCAAAAAATCGCTGCAAGATAAAGTAAATCAGGCTCCTGATTTCTTTAAAAATGCTCCTGTCGTGATTAACATCGCTGAATTATCCCCAAATGCAGATTTACAGAGTATTCATAAATCTGTTATTTCTGCGGGATTACGTATTGTTGGTATCAGTGGGTGCACTGACCCACAAATGCGACAAAAAGCAAACGATGCGGGTTTACCAATATTAAGCGAAGGTAAAAGCCAAAAACCTGTTGAAATTCAGCCTGACCCCCCGGCTGCAGTAGTTCAAGCTGAACCTTTATATCGTAAAACTCGTATTATCAATACCCCTGTTCGTTCTGGACAACGTATTTATGCACCAAATAGTGATCTGATCGTCACAAGCAATGTTAGTGCAGGTGCAGAACTATTAGCAGATGGTAATATCCATATTTATGGCGTGATGCGAGGCCGTGCATTAGCTGGAGCCTCCGGCGATATTGAAAGTCAGATTTATTGTACTCATTTGCAAGCTGAGCTGGTTTCAATTGCAGGTGAATATTGGCTGAGCGATCAAATCCCTGCTGAATTTCTCGCCAAAGCAGCTAAACTTTGTTTAGTTGATAACAAACTTAACATCGAATATTTAAATTAGACCTTATTTACAAGGAATTATTCATGGCACGCATAATTGTAGTGACTTCAGGTAAAGGTGGCGTTGGTAAAACCACTTCAAGCGCGGCCATAGCTACTGGCCTGGCACAAAAAGGGAACAAAACTGTAGTGATCGATTTTGATATCGGCCTACGTAACCTTGACCTTATCATGGGGTGTGAACGTCGAGTAGTCTATGACTTCGTAAACGTTATCCAAGGTGATGCAACCCTTAATCAGGCTTTAATCAAAGATAAGCGCACCGAGAATTTATTTATTTTACCTGCTTCGCAAACACGCGATAAAGACGCATTAACTCGTGAAGGCGTTGGCAAAATTCTTGACGAATTAAGTGACGATCTTGGTTTTGATTTTATTGTTTGTGATTCCCCCGCAGGTATTGAAAGTGGCGCCTTAATGGCACTATATTTTGCTGACGAAGCTATTATTACTACCAACCCAGAAGTTTCTTCTGTTCGCGACTCAGACCGTATTTTGGGTATTTTAGCGTCAAAATCACGCCGCGCAGAAAAAGGCGAAGCACCAATTAAAGAACACCTATTGCTAACACGCTATAACCCAGGCCGTGTAACGCGTGGTGATATGCTAAGCATGGAAGATGTTCTGGAAATTCTGCGTATTCCTTTGATCGGTGTTATTCCTGAAGACCAATCTGTACTGCGCTCTTCCAACCAAGGCGAACCCGTTATTCTGGATACAGAGTCTGATGCAGGCCAAGCCTATGATGATTGTGTTGCACGTATTTTAGGTGAAGATCGCCCTATCCGTTTCATTGAAGAAGAGAAAAAAGGTTTCTTAAAACGCCTATTTGGGGGGTAAATAATGGCTTTATTGGATTTCTTTCTGTCGAGAAAAAAAACGACAGCGAATATCGCAAAAGAGCGATTACAGATCATCGTTGCAGAACGCCGCCGTGGTGATAGCGAGCCCCCATATCTTGCAGATATGAAAAGAGATATTTTGCAGGTTATCTGTAAGTATGTCCAAGTTGACCCTGAGATGTTATCAGTGCAATTTGAGCAAAAAGGGGATGATATTTCTGTTCTTGAACTAAACGTTACGTTGCCAGAAGGTGACGACATAAAAACGACAACAGAAAAATAATTCGTGAAAGAAAGCCGCTGTCTAACTTTTGTTTCATGCAATAGCTTGCGGCTTACTTTTTATGATTTAGCCCAATTAATCAAATGGTTACGCTATAATTCTACTAAAGTAAAAACCTATTCGTTTTATAATTCAAATTTAATTTCCATTGTTATCAGTTTTTTTAAACCTTCTGGCGGTGCTCCTACTGAGCGGCTTTTCTGTACAGCTGATAACGCAGCTTGGTCGAGCGTATTATGTGTTGAGGAATTAACTATACGCACCATCGTAATTTCCCCTAATGAGGAAAGTTGAAAACTTACTTTTACAACTCCTTGGATATTGGTATTTCTCGCTTTTCTTGGGTAACGTTTATGTCGTTCAATTTCACTACGTAATTTATCAATATAGCTTTGATACGTTGAATCTATTGCATTTCCTACCGAGGTCGTCCTTTGTGCTCCCTTCTGGCCTGCCGCATTAGATTGATTATCGTTTTTCCCCACATGCTGCTCTTGTTTTACATCATCATTTTTTTCACTTTTTTGTTGCGGCTCTTTCTGCTGAGTAACCTTTTTATTAGTTTGTTTTTCCTCTTTCTGTTTGATGACTTTTTTCTGATCATCAGAAATTTTATTTTCATCGCTATGTGAACTTTTTTTATTAGCAACTTTAATTACTGCATTTTCATTTTGTTGTGATTCAGCAAGTAAGCCCCCTGATAGCTTATTATTTAATATTGTATCGTTTACTTGCTTTTCAATTACATTTTGCATCAATGAAACAGAAACAATAGCTGCTTGTATTGGTGTATAAATTTGTGCAGAACGTGTTTTTTCTATACTTAAACAATAAAAAACGATGCCAAAATGGAATAATAAGGAAACCATAACAGCAAAATTAAAACGTAAAGTAATCATTTTAATATCCCTAACAGCCCCCCTCACCAATACATAAATGCAACAGTATCAGCGAAGGGGGGGATCCTTTTTAGAAACGACTGGTGATATTGAAACGCACAGTCCTACCCGGTGCAGGCATCATACTACGGGTTAATGGGTCTATATAATATTCATCAAATAAGTTTGTGGCTAATAATTCAAATGATAGGTCTTTATTAAACTGATAATTAACATAAGCATCAGCGGTAAAAACGGCATTCCAACTCATTGGATCATTGTTTAATGGCGCATACTGGTACGGGTATTTATCCATCATTTCCGCTTCATCTTCATTTTTTGCTTTGCTGTGATAACGCATGCGGCTACCCACTTCTAAACGTTCATCTAAAAAACGCAAACCTAGGTTGGCATGAATGCTGTACTTAGGTTGCAATTGAGTACGCAAATAGCCGCCAGGGAACCCTGCTGTTGTACACTCTGAGCCACCAAATTGGTTATAGGGATCCATTACCATCAATGAAACTTCATCACAAACCTCATTTTTTAAGCGGTAATCTACCCCTAAGTCACCGAATACCCAGCCATTATCATAACGCGCCAACAGTTCCAAACCGGCCGTGTTATGTTTATCAACCTGCGTAAAGACTAACCTGTCGTTCCTATCAAAGGCATTTGTGACTACGGTATTGTAGTAATTTATGCGTAAATCAGCATGGTTTTCTGCCGCGACGAGATCTTGGAAATTACGCACATATCCTAGTTCTATCGTATGGCTGCGTTCTGGCAAATAAACCGGTGGCGTGTAATTCGGCTCTCTTCCCCCCGAAAAACCAATAGTGTCTTCAAAGATACTTGGCATCCTAACGGTTTCTAAATAACGCCCAAATATTCGATCGTTCTCTGTTAAGTAAATTGTTGCCCCTAATGCCGGAGCCCAAGCTGATTCTTCATTTCTTTTCGGCGCTTTAAATTTTTGTTTATTGGAATACTTCACTTCATCTTGACTGTTATTAATATCGCGGTCAACGAGATATTTTTTGGCTTTTAAACCGGTGACGGGGTCTATTTTTTCTTCTTTTAAATCAACCTCCCCATTATAAAATGGGTTATTTTTAGCTACAAATCGGTTATTTTCATCCACTTTCCATTTCACTACATGGTTAACTTCTGTGATTCTAAATTCTAATTTTTTCCCTATTAATCCAACATCACATAACGAATCCTTTTTCATGTTTAATGCTTGCTCGATAAAAATTCTTCTCTCATAACTTTTTCCTTTTATATCATTATATGTATTCCCTTTATCATCAATATACTGTTTTATTGTTTGGTATTCTTCCGCACTTAATAAACGGGATAATAGGAAATTTCTCGCCGTTATATGGCTATAAGGTGCATAATTTATATCTTTAGCCGCAATGCGTCTCTCTTTTAATAAATCCCTTGACCAGTAGCTAATATATTGAGCCCCCGCATTCAGACTTAACCATTCGGTAGGCTGCCAATCAAAGCGAATAGTCCCATTATATTCCCGACGTTTACCTTCCCTAGGGATAGCCCGGAACATGTTACCCTTTGGGGTCGAATCCGAATTAAAGATATCTTCACGACTACCAATGGTTTCATCAATTAAGCTTCCCATTAAAGTCACTTTAAATTCAGGTGTAATTTGAAATTTATTGGATAATGAAACACCATAGCGATCGTTAAGTTGGTTTAATTTAATCCCATCAACTAAGGTGCCATTGATAGCAGGATTTTTAGCTACATTTTTATCTCGACCAAATTCATAATTCCAATCCCTTTCCATTGGTTCCCTAGGTTGGCCACCTGCGGTATTTGAGTTTAAATCCGTTTTTGTTAACCAATAGCCTAATCGAAAATCAATCCAACCAATGGACTCAGGTTTGAACGAATAATTGGCGTAAAAAGTATTTAGCGCCAAGTTAGCTAAAGGCCATTGTGGAATTTTTCCCTCTAAATCATGATACCGAATTTGCGATGGCATGATTTCGCCATAATGACTTGATGTATGCATATAACCAAGGGATAAGTCCTGTGAATTAGGTAGCATCATGTTTAATTTAGCTAACCATGTCGACATTTCATTTGATGTATTCGCCACCTCTTTATTTGGCCCATAAATCCTAGCTACGAAGGGCATATATGGATCTATCGCTTTATTTGGGTTATTAGGGTCATAAGTAATGATGTCGTCATAAAATTTACCCGCCCCTCGGCGCCCAGCAAAATAATTACCTTGGTTGCGATAGCTGTATGCCAGCATCAAATCAAACTTTTCTTGCCGTGTCCCAACGGCAATACGCGCTGCGTTATCTTGCAGATTAAAGAAATTAGCGTTACCTTTACTGCGAGGATCAACAAGCATTTCGTGATCTTTAAAATAAATCCCACGAAACTTCTGCATGTCTAACGTATTCAATAGCCGCTTATCATCACGGTAATCTATACCGTGGCTTAATTGATTAACCCTCGGTTTTGTCGAGTTACTCGATGTTTCTAATTTAATATCAAAACCAAACTTGTCGTATTTATCCACAACGTCATCAATGCCTAGCGTTGTTATGGCAACTCCTCCCCCCGTCGATGTACGCACATTGCGGTCTAGTGTTGCACTTTTCATTACCTTAATGCTACTAATCATATTCGGGTCGATGTAATTACGATTATTCGCCCCATTATAACCACGCCAAACAGTGATAGCTTGCTCTGTACCATCTACAGTCACCGGGACACGCCCTTGCCCCTGTATACCCCGAACATTGGGGTCTATTGCCCCGCTATTACGGGCATCTCCACTGTATACCCCTACCGCATGGTTAATAGTGTCTGCGGGGTTAGTACCTTTATAACGATCAATTTCTTCTTTACTAATGTAAATACTTGATTCGTCTTTATCATATTGGTCATCCGCCCCTTTTCTATCACGCTCTTTGATTGTGGCCGCTTTATCATTTACCACAATAGAACCGATGTTTTCACTTTGTTGTGCATAGACTAAGTTTGTAATATTGCCAATAGATAACCCTGTTGCGATATTAATGGCTATCACTGTTTTGATTTTCATTATCTGTTCCGGTGAAAATTAAAATTTCTTGGTGAAATTGACACCGACTTCACTTTGCTTAAAAGAATAAATAATATCTGCAATACTTTTATTCACTTGGCTATTAAAATAAATAGAAGGCGTAAAAGTTAATATTTTATTTTTATCAAATGTTAATTGGGTGTTTAAATACCCATTATGATCTTTTCTTTTTACATTCAAAAATGCATCAAACCGTTCAAAATTTGTTTGCTTATAACCTATCGCAACAAGTAGATCACACAGTTCGGTTACTTTTAAAAAACCCACCCTAACCCCATACTGTACATAGCTCTCACTATCGTATTGCTTTTTCCTGTTAGCTCCATAAAAACTGCCAAAAACCATTAATCGAGGGTTTATTAAATAGGTACCAGTAACTGAATAAACCCATTTATCGCCGTTATTAAAACTATACTTATAAGGGTAAATTTTATTTTTATATTCAATATCACTTAGAAATGTTACTCGACGGCTCAATGTGTATTCTGCCGCTATTTTCCCCCAAAAGCTTAAATTATAGTATTGGTTATCATGCCATTTAGCCTCAAGGGTAGGCTGTATATAGAACTTTGTATTCGCGTTATCAAATTGATACCCCCCAGTAACATATATATTCGTTTTTCTAGCCGTGACTGTTTTCATTGGCTCCACCCCAACCACACCTAATGAGAGTACCGTTGAGTGGTTTCCTACTAGAGGAAAACGCTTTGATAGTTTAGTATAATAATGCCACTTTCCACCAGCGATAGACTGGTTACTACTATTCATACATTTACTACGAAAACAGTACATCTCACGGCTATTTGATGCTTCATTTAAATTAAAATCATAACTTGAGCCTAACTTAATCGTACCTTGCCAACGATTTTTATTTTCTAAATCTATTATTTGACTTTTAATAAATTTAGTTAACCCATTTGATATTCTTTCTTTATATTTAACTTTGACATTTTGATATATTGATAATGCTGATTCATAGTGCTTAACATAAGTCAGTGCTTGTGCAAGTTTTAACTCAACCAATAACATATTAGGCTTGTGAATTAAAATCTCATTATATAGGCTAATTGCTAAATCATACTGTTTATTTAAAACCGCCCTTTCTGAATGAATATATTTAACCAATTCTTTATCGTGGTCTTTATGGTCAACGTAATTACCAATAATTTCATTTATTTTGTCAAAATCTTGTTTCTGAATGAGATCATAAAGAATAAAACCAAGTTCGTCGATATTTTTTTCACTATATTTAACATTATTTATTTCTGATTGATGTTTTTTGTTACTATAATCTTTTAAATTACCGATAACTCCTCCTTTTAGCTCTTGAGCTGACAATACCGAAGGGAGAGAAAAAAGTAATAATAAACTCAAATATATTAAATGTGTTTTTTTATTAAAAAATAACATGATTAGGCTACCATTTTAATGACAAAAATAAAAAAGTAGACAAAATCACTTTTGCCTACTTTTTTTAGCTAATTATATGTTCAGTAATTATTCGTCTTTCTGGCCACCAAATGCCGTGTCTAACTCACGGTTATCCGCATAAGAGAGAATACCCGCCACTTGTTCAGCATTATCACCAAAGAGTTGCCCCATACTATCACCTTGGTGTATTCCATTAGCAATGGCAGTACCGCTAAATTTACCGTCTTCTTTAATATCCCCTGCCATGGAGTGGCTATTTACTCCTTCTAATGCACCTGTATATGATTTATCCGCGAAGTCAGCATTAAACCAACCCGTCTGTTTTTCTTCACCTGCAAACTGGTTAATACCCGCTATAGTATAAGTCGCTTGGCCACTGGTTGGCACTTCTGTCGTTGCATTCTCACCAGAGAAATAAACCGTGTGCATTGCGTCATCGGCTTCCCCAGTTTGTGACCAATCACCGAAATATACCTCGGCATCTGCAACCTGGCTAAATTGGAACTTACCCATTCCACCGTGCGGGCTACCGCCACTTTCCAAAACATACACGTTGTCAGGCTTTTGCGTGACTAAGTTTTTTAAACCAGAGAACGAAATTGTTTTTCCATTTCTCATAAAGCGAGAACCGATACCCGGTGCACCAATACTACCACCGTGTGGCCCCATGGTTGATTGGGTTTTACCAACAATAATGTTTGTTAGGTCAAGATCATATTTTAAGCTTTGTGCTGATTCCGTTTCTGCCATAACACCAACAGAAAATATAGACAAAGATACTGCGACTGTAATTAGTGATAATTTTTTCATTTATTCATCCTCTTCAATAGAAGTTTGAATTAGATTGGTTTATTAACGAAACACATTAAATAAAAGGTTATTCTTTCCTTTAATGTTCGAGATTCAGTATATGAAAATGATTTTTATTTACAAATGTAAGGGATATAATTCAATTTTTTATTATTAAACCATAAAAATAAAATAACCTTTTATTTTTTAACTGGTTAATTAAAGACCCTATAATGGATAGTTTTATTTATTACGTTTTACATTAAAGATTAATTGAATTTTAAGAGTAATTACAAATTTTGAGTGAAAATAAGATAAACACACCCACAAGTAAATGTGACGTATATTTTTATAAGTTTATTGAATGAATAATAAATAAAAATGAAGATAAGATTGAAGATTATAAATAAGCTAAGCTATTTAAATAAGGTACAAGAAGCTCTCTTCTTGTACCTTAATATATTACTCGTTTGCTAATAACTTTGTAATGGGCTCGGCGAGTAATCGCCCTCTCCACCCCGATAACAGTTCAGGAGGTGTAACCGAAGATTTTAAACCCCAATGAATCGACAATAATTGGTTAATTTGCCGCCTAGAAGCCAATAGTTCTGCATTAAATTTTTCATTTTCAGCAATATCTTTGACCACCGCTTTAATTTCTTTAAATAAGCTTTTGTATTGGCTCTGTTCCGTAATATTCGCTACAGGTGTTGGGTATTCACTTTCTTCAAGTTGCTTTGCTTGCTCGACAATGGCTAACAAGCGCTTGCCATGGCAACGAATTTCCTGCCCAGTTAAGCCAAGTGCATCAAGTTCACCCAGAGAGCTCGGTAAATAACGAGCCACTTTCCATAGATGCTCTTCTTTTACTACAAAGTTAACTGCCATATCGCGGGCTTTAGCTTGGTTTAAACGCCATTCGGCTAATAATTGCAAACAAGCGAGCTGTTCATCACGTAGCTGCCATGCATTATGGATATTCATGTAGGCTTTTTCTGGCTTTAAGGCTTTTTGCCGACGAGCCACAACACGTTGACACTCATCTTTGGCATCTTCCAAGTAGCCCGCTTCAGTCACTTTTTCCATTAGAATTTCAGCTAATGGCAGCAAATACAGCACATCTGCGGCTGCATAATCGCATTGTTTTTCGCTCAGAGGACGCGCAAGCCAGTCTGTCCGTGATTCACTTTTGTCTAGTTCAATACCTAAATGTTCAGCAACCAATGATGCAAAACCACAAGAAATTGGATAACCTAAAAATGCCGCCACAACTTGTGTGTCGATCATCGGCTCAGGGACACAATCAAAATCATGCATAAACACTTCTAAGTCTTCACTACCTGCATGTAAAAATTTAAGTTGCTCAGGATTCGTTAAAAGTGCTTTGAACGGGCTAAAATCCGTCATTAATAATGGGTCAATTAACGAAACTTGCTTTCCATCATATAGCTGTAGCAAACCTAGTTGTGGGTAATATGTTCGGGTACGAACAAACTCGGTATCCAAAGCGAGCCATGGTGCATTACTCGCCTCTTGGCATACTTGGGCTAATTCGCTATCTGTAGTTACTAAACGATAATTCAAAACAAGTTTCTCTTTGTTATTTTCATCACAATGACGCCGGCTAAAACCGGCGTCATCTATTTATAATTTACGACTAAACCACAATCATACTTGTGATTTTTCTCTTTGCAATTTTTCTTCATCACGTAGGTCTTTACGTAAAATTTTACCCACGTTAGATTTTGGTAATTCATCACGAAATTCAAATATCTTAGGGACTTTATACGCGGTTAATGAACGGCGGCAAAAGGTTTTTAGCTCATCACCCGTTAAATTCGCATTTTTCGTTACAACGAAAACTTTAACCGCTTCGCCTGTACTTTCACTAGGTACACCAATTGCAGCGCATTCTATCACGTCCGGATGTGCAGAAATGACATCTTCAATTTCATTTGGATAGACGTTAAAACCTGAAACGATGATCATATCTTTTTTACGATCAACAATACGAATATACCCTTCGCTATCAATTTCAGCGATATCCCCTGTCGCTAACCAACCATCCACTATCGTATCCGCAGTGGAATCAGGGCGGTTCCAATACCCTTTCATGACTTGCGGGCCTTTTACCCACATTTCACCAGGTTCACCAATAGCGACTTCGTTGCCGTTATCATCAAGAAATTTAACATCTGTTGATGGAACAGGTAAACCAATACTTCCGCTATAACTGGTTAAATTATAAGGATTACCTGTAACTAGTGGCGCACATTCCGTTAACCCATACCCTTCGAGTAAATGTTTCCCAGTGAGCTTTTGCCATTTTTCTGCAACTGCTTTTTGAACAGGCATCCCCCCACCAACCGAAAGACGTAAACGCGAAAAATCCAGTTTTTTAAACTCTTCGTTGTGCAACCATGCATTAAATAAGGTATTAACCCCGGTAATTGACGTAACCGGATAACGTCCTAATTGTTTTACGGTGTCCGGTACATCTCTAGGGTTAGTAATCAATAAGTTAACGCCCCCTACAGTGATAAACAGTAAGCAGTTTACTGTCAATGCAAAAACATGGTACAGCGGTAAAGCGGTGACAACAAATTCAGCACCAAATTTCAGTACAGGCCCGTAAGCTGCCCTTGCCTGCTCAATATTTGCTAACATATTGCGATGAGTTAACATCGCCCCTTTAGCAACACCGGTGGTTCCACCTGTATATTGCAAAAAGGCCAAGTCATCACCAGCAATGTTAGGTTTAATATATTGCATACGATAGCCATAATGCATGGCACGGCGAAAGGAGATGGCGTCTGGTAAGTTATATTTAGGGACTAAACGTTTTACATATTTGACAACAAAATCAACAATCGTGGCTTTAGGACGTGAAAGCTGGTCACCCATACGAGTTAAAATGACGTGTTTCACTTTGGTATTGAAAACAATTTTTTCCAGTGTATGTGCAAAATTCGACACAATTACAATTGCGGTTGCACCGCTATCATTCAATTGGTGCTCTAATTCTCTCGGGGTATAAAGTGGGTTGACGTTGACTACCACCATACCTGCTCGCAATATCCCAAACAGGGCAATCGGATACTGTAATAGGTTTGGCATCATTAATGCGACACGATCCCCTTTTTTAAGACCAAGTCCATTTTGTAAGTAGGCGGCAAAAGCGCGACTTCTCTCTTCAAGTTTCCGATAAGTCATCACTGCTCCCATATTAATGAATGCAGGTTGGTCGGCAAATTGAGAGACCGCATCTTCAAGTAACTCTGCTAGAGAAGCGAAGCTATCAGGATTGATTTCTTCCGGCACATCAGCAGGGTAATTTTTTAGCCAGATTTTTTCCAAAATGTTACTCCTGAATTTAGTGAAGTTATTATACTCAACATCTCTTTTAACAAATTATTAACTCAGCGTACCAGTTTGAAAAACAGACAATGTCAAGGTTGAGAGGTCTATCACTAAATAAATTTTGTTCCTTCAAGAAAAAACTAGGCGGACTAAGCCGCCTAGTTTGTCTTAAATTCGTTAAACAGATGTAAATCTGTACAAGATTGCCTGATTATACATGATTTTACGCTATTTTTGGAAAGGTTATCTCGCACTTAAGAAGGGATTTAATCTATTACATTAACCGAAGTCACTTTTGCTGGGATTAAATTTTAGCTAATACTTTTATTAAACACTCTTATTTATCAGCTCTTATTTAGATAATCTTTTTACGGAAAACAAAAAGACCCCGCAATAATCGGGGCCTTTAAATAAAGAAAAATAATCGTTATTCTGTTAGATAAGTTTGTACGGGTACTGGGCCTCCTGGATAACCGTACCCATAACCATAACCCCATGGGTGGTTATAAAAATACGGGTCGCCATAATAACCATAACCCCAAGGGCCAGACGGCGGGATCATAACACTTTGTGCGACATTCCAGCGTTGGAAACCTGTTACATCTAACGTGACATACTTATAAGGAACTTGCCCTACTTTCCCTTGCTGTTCCCCCGTGATTTTCCCCACCACAGTGATATAACGGTTAGTAAAATCACTTGGCTCACGAAAACCATTTAAGTACGCATAAATGCGGCCAATTGAAGGGGAATTAAGCTCTGGTGCTGCATCATATTTATTCAATGCCATCACCGCAATTTCTAAACGTGTTCTTGCTGCTTCGTTTTCAACTGCAAGGACTTTCCCACCAAAACGCGCCTCTTGGCCAATATACATTTCAGGAGCATTTTGTACCGATGTTAAGTTATCTGTTGGGTTTTGAACCGAGCCTTGAATTGAAGCAGGTATTGAAACACACCCTGTCAGCGCTAATACGCTTGCAATAAAAAGACCTTTAAGTGCATTACGGCAGTTTAATTCAATATTCATAGACCACCTCCGATTAGCGATATTATAAATTCAGGTAATACAATTTTAAATAGCATTTAGTAAACAAAACACGATATGTTAAAAGTAGCCATAAGAATTATCTTACCACCTAATAATATCCTAAATTATTGAATGATTCGATTTGTATTTTTATTATTCAATATTTGATTTGTTTTGTGTGTAATATAAAAAATTGGCCATATCACCTGATATAGCCAATTCAACATCAATTAATTTTCTGTGTATTATTCACGACCAGGCAATTTTTTCCATGTAACTTCATTACGCAGGTAAGTAGGTTCAACATTTTCAACGGCAACCACTTTTCCCTGTTGCCATAATTGAGCAGCAATGGGTAACATATCTTGCGCATCAGGCAGCGTAATATGACTGTTAGCTAATGTAATTGATGCATTCAACAATGAGGGATATGCCTCCCACCCAGTACCTGCATAACCCCACAGCCCTGAAAGCCCTGTCACTTTGCTCTTAAAATCGTCGGGAAGTAGAACTGCTTCAGTTTCTTCATCTAACCATTGGCCTTCGGATGTTCGCTGATATTGGGCACAATAGATTTCTGACATCCGTGCATCAATAGCCACTAATACCTGATGATGCCCCGCTATACGAAAGGCGCCTTCAGCAAGTGTCATTAAAGAAGAAACGCCAATCATGGGCAAATTAGCCCCTAGTGCTAACCCTTGTGCAATACCAACACCAATACGAACCCCCGTAAAACTACCAGGACCACGTCCGAAAGCCAATGCATCTAGCTGGTTCAACCCCATCCCAGCTTCTGCAAGAACTTCCTCAACCATCGGTAAAATTTTTTGTGTGTGCTCTCGAGGAGAAATCGCGAAACGCGAAATAATGTCACCTTCACACCAAAGTGCGACTGAACAGGCTTCTGTTGCTGTATCAACAGCAAGAATACGACTCGACATGCCTAAACTCCGGCAAATTAATAGTTTCTGATTAAAAGATGCCGATTATATTAACATAAACGGCCGTAGGAATAGCAGAAAAACAAGGTGGGATTTACCTCACTCTATTAACTTCTTGCCTTTTCTCTTCAAGAAATGCAATTGCTTTTTGTATACTTCTTGTTCGTGGTGATGGCGGAAGGCTACGTAAAAAAACCTCACCATAAGGGCGAGTCACTAAACGGTTATCACAAATAACGATGACACCATAATCACTAGTGTCTCGAATTAGCCGCCCTACACCTTGCTTTAAAGTAATAACTGCATCTGGTAATTGGACATCCGAGAATGGTTCTCCACCCCGTAATTCACAATCTTCGATGCGCGCTCTTAATAGCGGGTCATCAGGGGCAGTAAATGGGAGTTTATCGATAATGACACAAGTCAATTCATCACCTCGCACATCAACCCCCTCCCAAAAGCTACTAGTGGCAACTAAAACAGCATTCCCCGCAGCAATAAACTGAGATAACAGTTTGTTTTTACTGCTTTCCCCTTGCATTAGAACTGGTAATGTCAATGAAGATTTAAATTCCTCGGCCAATTCACGCATCATCAGGTGTGATGTACATAAAAAGAAGCAACGTCCCTGATTTTTTTCAATCATAGGTCGTAGCATGGTTGCCAATTTTTGTGCGAGGCCTCGTTGATTGAGTTCGGGTAAAAAACGCGGAACACATAATAAAGTTTGGCTTTGATAATCAAATGGGCTGGCTAATAATAGCGTTTTTGCCGTGGCTAGACCTAAACGGTCAGTGAAGTGACTTAGTTTTTCATTTACCGACAAAGTTGCTGATGTAAATACCCAACTGGCTGGCGTACTTGCGATCATTTCGCTGAATTTATCTGCAACCGTTAATGGCGTTAGTGCCAGTAAAAAATGGCGACCATAACTTTCAAACCAATAGCTGTAGCCTGCAATTGTCACATCTTTTAAACGGTTCAAACGATTTCGGTAAATAGTAACACGCTCAAAAATAGAGTCTAAGCTCTGTGAACGGCCCAAAGTGGTTTTGATCACTTCGTAACAAAGTTCAAGAGAATCATCAAGTAATGTCAATGCCCTTTGTACTTCAGGGCGCTTTAGTAAATCACGTAAATTGCCACGAAAACTGTTTTCCCCCAAATTGAGCCGGAAATCTAGCGTACTTTGAGTGAGCCTATCTGCACTTTTTTGCAGTTGCACTTGGTCTTTTAACTCAGTTCGATAGGCCATAATCATATCGCGTGCCAGATCAAGCAATTGGCGACTACTTAGTTGCTGACCAAAATATTGGCTGGCTATATCAGGAATTTGGTGCGCTTCATCAAAAATCATGACCTCTGCTTGGGGAATTAACTCTCCAAAACCTGTGTCTTTCACGACTCTATCAGCCATAAATAAATGGTGATTCACAACGACAATATCCGCTTCTAAAGCTTTACGTCGTGCTTTTAAGACAAAACATTCTTGATAACGTGGGCAATCACTTCCAAGACAATTATCATTGGTGCTAGTCACTAACGGCCAAACTGGGCTGTCCTCCGCAATATCATGACAAGTGCTCGTATCACCTAACTCAGATTCAATGGACCAACTACGTAACCTCACAACAGCAGACAATATTTCCGGTTCAAGACTACCACCACCGAGGGATTGTTGGTCTAATCGCTCTAAACATAAATAATTCGAACGCCCTTTTAATAACGCGGTCCGTCCAGTGTAATTCATCGCATCAATAATTGTCGGTAAGTCTCGGTGATACAGTTGATCTTGTAAGGCTTTTGATCCCGTAGAAACAATGACTTTTTTTCCACTACGCAATGCAGGAACTAAATAAGCATATGTTTTTCCTGTTCCAGTACCCGCTTCCGCCACCAGCACATGCTGCTGCTCAATCGACTCGGTTACTGCATTCGACATCGTAACTTGTGCTTCTCGAGGCTGAAAACCAGGAATTGTTCTGGCTAAAAAGCCATCCGCAGAAAAATCGTCGTGCACTACATGACCTATTTATTAGGAATAATGAGGGCACACTTTACCATGAGTTTCTTAACCCTGCTTAGGTAATTATTACTTCGTTGAACAACTGATTTTCATCCAGCCTGCAAACTGTTATTCTTGAGCCACATGTATAATAAGGAATAATTATGACTATCAAACGTATTGACCCTGATAATCGTTGGTCTGAAGCTGTCATTCACAATAATGTAATTTACTACACCAGTGTTCCTGAAAATCTTGACGCTGATATTGTGGCCCAAACAGCAAATACACTCGCGGCGATTGATGTGATGCTTGAACGTGTTGGTTCAGACAAAAGTAAAATTCTTGATGCCACCATTTTCCTCGCTGATAAAGCCGATTTTGCTGGGATGAACCAAGCATGGGATGCATGGGTTGTTGCTGGAAGCGCACCTGTTCGTTGTACTGTCCAAGCATTACTGATGAAGCCTGAATATAAAGTCGAAATTAAGGTTGTTGCAGCAATTGATTGATTAAAATGGGCGCCAATGATTAGCGCCCATCCATGCTCTAAATAGTTTGTGATGTTGCTAGGCGGCAAGTGAGTTAACCCCTTGGACCATACACAAGTATGTGACTAGGGTTAACGAATGTAGCCAACAACGCGACACTGCAAAATATGACGAGCATTACGACATCTTGATGAGAACCATTCCTAGTAGCAATAACACAATCCCTCCCCAGCCTTTATAATTTAGCCGTTGATTGAAAAGTATCCAACCTGCTGCTACTGTCGCGATAATCCCGAATGCTCCCCATAATGCATAGGCAATTGAAAGTTCGATTCCTTTTACTGCTTGCGCTAATGCACTGAAAGCTCCGAGTACCGCAATTAGAGAAAGAATACCTATCCAGTATCGTTTAAACCCATTCGACATTTTTAACAAAATGTTGGCTGCGATTTCTAATATGACTGCTAGGATCAAAAACGCAGCATGCCACCATTCAAAATGACTGGCCATATTACGCCTCCGACTTAGCTTCGCGTCCAACTAAAGCATTTGTTTTGGCTGCATTGACCGCGTTTTGTGTAACTTGTTTTACTTTTTGTGCAGATTGACGAACGGTGGTTTTCTTGGTGCCTGATTTAATCAGTCCAATACCGGTGATAAGTAATACTAACCCCCCAATTTTCATCGGTGATAGCGTTTCTCCAAACCACATGACACTAAATGTTGTGATAAAAAGGATACCGATACCCTCCCATAGTGCATAGGCGACACCTAATGCCACTTTTTTAACTGCAACAGCAAGTAAAATGTATGATGTTGCTATCATCACATACATCACGACCATACCAGTAAAATCTCCACTGACGCTGGCATGTTTCATTGATAGTGTACCGATAACTTCAGTTACGATAGCTAATACTAAAAATATCCAGTAAATCATTATAATATCTCTCTATATATAGCCACGTAATAGTCTATTTTTTGTACAGATAAAAAATACAGATTACTATTGCGTAGTTGTTGAAAATTCAAATAAATAACAACGTGTTGCTGAGTTTATTCAGCGAAATGAATAATCGAGAGAGACGCTATAATGCACCACACCAGTAGTGTTCACTGGAAAGGATAGCTGAAAGGAAAAGCCTGTGTGTCGTTCTTTTTTGGGACTTGCTGATCTTGCCGCTAGTTGAGCTAAGCATGATATCTTATTCTTTTCATCAGGTAGACATCTACCCAATTTACTCCGAACCCTCATGTTGATAGTTAATTTCAGTTTATTTTTAACATGCCAAATTTATTAAGTCAATGAATATAAACATTTTTTGTATTGAATAAAAATATGCATAACTATTCATTAATATGCTAATCAACCCTTGAGCTATCAACTATTGCGCGAATAAACAAGCGATGATGATAAATTTTTCACTGGAATTATTTTATAAAAAAATCTCTTTTTTCCACTTTTTATACTCTCATCACGCCTTAATTAAGCTATTCGATTTTTAGCATTGACAACCTGATTGAACAAGCTTCTTATAGTAGCTATATGATTGTAATATGCCGAAGAGAGAGCCATGAACGCCTTTAGCCTTACCTCCAATAGTTTCCAAAATTCCACTGATGCAACACCATTACCTTATGATGTTGTTTCAATTCAGTCACAAGTTATTTATGGCAGTGTTGGAAATAGTATTGCCGTTCCAGCCCTGACAAAACAAGGTTTACGTGTTGCGGCAGTACCTACTGTAGTACTCAGTAATACGCCTCATTATACAACTTGCTATGGTGGTGAGTTGCCTGGTGAGTGGTTTCGTGGTTATTTAAACGGTTTTGTTGAGCGGGGTAGCTTAAATTCTGTAAGAGCTATTTTGACTGGTTATCTAGGTTCCCCAGAAAAAGCCCAAGACTTAGCAAACTGGTTAACTCTAGTTCGTAAAGAAAGAACGGCACTACCGGTTATTGTTGACCCAGTCATGGGAGATGAAGACAGCGGTTTTTATATTCCACCCGAAATTGCCGAGGTATACCGCGATAAAGTCATTCCTTTAGCTACAGGTATTATTCCAAACAAATTCGAGCTCATGACGTTAAGTGGCAAACAAGTCCATAACTTGGATGATGCTACGGCTGCAGCCCGTAGCTTATTAAAGGGAAATACACAGTGGGTAATCATCACAAGTGCTTTCCAGCCTGATGACGACAACATTGAAGTCGTTTGTGTTACCCAAGATAACGTGGCCGTAATCCGCCACAAACGTTACCCTGTCACACCAAAAGGAACGGGGGATTTATTTGGCGCTGAACTCACCGCTCAGTTATTAGCGGGACTATCCGTTCCTGATGCCGCTAAAATGGCATGTTTACGCATCGAGCAAGCGATTATTCATATGGCAGCGACAGGACGTAGCGAATTAATCCTTTAATATCCTATGTAGCCATACCTAACAATATGATAAGCATAGATAAATGGCGGGATTACCCCGCCATTTTAGTCAATATACTACCTAATATTTCAAATATTGATAATATTATTCAAACTCATTCCATGAACGGCCATCGCGTGCGATCATCGCAACAGATGCAATCGGCCCCCAAGTCCCTGCTTGATATGGCTTAGGCGCTTCATTGTCCATTGCCCATGCATCTATAATAGAATCAACAAATTTCCATGCTTCTTCTACTTCATCGCGGCGAACAAACAGTGCTTGAATGCCACGCATGGCTTCAAGTAATAAACGCTCATAAGCATCTGCAAGGTGAGTCTGGTTGAAAGTTTCAGAGAAACTTAAATCCAATTTAGTGGTTTGTAAACGGTGTTTATGATCAAGGCCTGGTGCCTTATTCATAATTTCAATATCAATCCCTTCGTCTGGCTGCAAACGAATAGTTAATTTATTCTGAGGCAGGTCTTGATAACTTTCAGAGAAAATATTCAATGCTGGTTTTTTAAAATAAACAACAACTTCAGAACATTTTGCAGGTAGGCGCTTACCCGTACGTAAATAGAAAGGTACACCTGCCCAACGCCAATCATCGATATCAACACGCAAAGCAACGAATGACTCGGTCATACTTTGCTTGTTCGCACCCTCTTCTTCTAAATATCCAGGGACTTTTTTACCTTGAACAAAACCAGAGGTATATTGCCCTCGTACTGCCTTTTCACGCACATTTGTATGGTCGATACGACGTAAAGAACGTAAGACTTTCACTTTTTCATCGCGAATACGGTCAGTGGTTAAATCTGCCGGTGGTGACATGGCAATCATCGTTAAGATTTGCAATAAGTGGTTTTGTACCATATCACGCATTTGGCCTGCTTGGTCGAAATATCCCCAACGACCTTCGATTCCTACTTCTTCTGCAACCGTGATTTGGACATGATCAATAGTGCGGTTGTCCCAGTTATTGATAAATAACGAGTTTGCAAAACGCAATGCGAGTAAGTTTAAAACGGTTTCTTTACCAAGATAGTGGTCAATACGATAGACTTGGCTTTCATCAAAATACTTAGCCACTTCATTATTAATTTCTTGTGACGACGCTAAATCCGTTCCCAGTGGTTTTTCCATGACAACGCGATTTGGCTTTTTATTTAATTTAGCATGACCCAACCCTTGACACATAGCACCAAAAGTACTCGGTGGCATAGCAAAGTAATGGATAGCGGGTTGTGCATCTTGTTTTAACATTTCAGCTAAACGCACAAAACTTTCAGTCTGGTTAACGTCTAAGTTACAAAAATCCAAGCGAGCGCTTAGTTTTTCCCACAATGCTGAATCGAGATCTTCTTTTAAGAACTTATCTAACGCTTCTTTGACAAAGTGGACATAATCATCTTGACTCCATTCAGCACGACCAACACCAATAATGCGCGTGTCTGGATGAATGTAACCTGCTTTTTCTAACTGATAAAGCGATGGCAGCAGCTTACGACGAGCGAGGTCTCCCTTGGTGCCAAAAATAATTAAGTCACAAGCTTGAGCAGCATTATGTACCGCCATATTGGTTCTCCTCAATTTGCGGAATGTAAGACCTAACTAGGATAGGCCTTATTGTAATTTTGTTAAAATTAGCCCTAATTCCGCTAATGTACCCTGTTGCTAGTGCCCAGTAAATGTTCATGATACCGATCACAGTTTTTATGATGAAAAAAACAACATATTGTCTGTTTGATCTTATGTTACACACTGAATAATTTTTAGTGTATTAAAAAGATGCGATTTAACTGAATGGAGACAGCTTCCGTAAAAAAATAACAAAATAAGTAGGATGTTTACTATTCTGAAAATTAGATACGGGTCAAAGTTTCATAAAAAGCTGCTACTTATCACCTGTATTCAGATAGCTTACATATCATACATAGTATATTTTCACTCTCTATTACGACATCACAGCAAGAAATTTAAAATCAATAATAGGATAACGTGATGACTCAAAAATTTCTCCTTTCGATGAAATAGGCGCTTTTGCTATATGAATATTTTAGAACAAATGAAGACAAGTCTCGATTTTTTAAGTAAATCAGAAAAAAAGGTGGCTGAGGTTATTCTAGGTATGCCACAAAATGCCATTCATCTCAGTATCGCCACACTCGCGCAATTAGCTGATGTTAGCGAGCCAACAGTAAACCGATTTTGTCGAAAAATGGATACGAAAGGATTCCCTGATTTTAAATTACGATTAGCACAAAACTTAGCCAACGGCACCCCCTATATTAACCGCCATATAGAAGAAACCGATACAGTAAATACCTATACTCATAAGATTTTTGAATCTGCTATGGCTGGATTAGATAATGTAAAACACACATTAGATATCAGTGCAATTAATCGTGCTGTTGATTTATTAACTCAAGCTCGGAAAATCAGTTTTTTTGGCTTTGGCGCCTCTGCAGCTGTCGCGCACGACGCAATGAATAAGTTTTTCCGCTTTAATATTCCTGTCATATACTTCGATGATATTGTCATGCAACGTATGAGCTGTATCAATAGTAATGAAGGAGATGTTATTGTGCTCATTTCCCATACAGGAAGAACCAAAGCATTAGTTGATATGGCACGTTTAGCACGGGAAAATGACGCGACTATAATTGCAATTACCTCAGAAAACTCACCTCTCTCTCAAGCCGCTTCCTTATCTATCATTATTGATGTTCCTGAAGATACTGATATCTATATGCCAATGGTATCAAGAATGGCGCAGCTCGCTGTCATTGATGTACTAACAACGGGTTTTACGTTAAGAAGAGGTGAAAAATTTAGAGATAACTTGAAGCGCGTCAAAGAAGCATTACGTGATTCGCGGTTTGATAGCATCTAAAGGCAATAAATTGGCTGTATAAATGCTTTTCTTTGCTTTCAGGCTTTAATAGTTTTACAGACCTGATAGCATTAAGAAATTGGCTGTATATAATAGCTGTGCTCGTGTCAGCATCCCTATTTGCAGTAAACAGGTTTCGAAATGGAGTGAAATGGTTTCACTCTTTTATCAACACCATTACAGGTCAACGGAGTAATACATGTCTAGACGGCTTAGAAGAACTAAAATTGTTACAACTCTTGGTCCAGCTACAGATCGCGATAATAACCTTGAAAAAATTATCAACGCTGGCGCCAACGTTGTTCGCCTTAACTTCTCCCACGGAACTCCAGAAGACCATTTATTACGTGCGAACAAAGTACGTGAGATTGCCGCTCGTTTAGGACGTCACGTTGCGATCCTCGGTGATTTGCAAGGTCCTAAAATTCGTGTTTCCACTTTTAAAGATGGCAAAGTTTTCCTAAATATTGGCGATAAATTCATTCTTGATGCCAATTTAGGTAAAGGTGAAGGCTGCCAAGAGAAAGTAGGTATCGACTATAAAGGCTTACCTGCCGATGTCGTCCCAGGTGATATTTTGCTTCTTGATGATGGCCGAGTACAATTGAAAGTCCTTGAAGTCAAAGGGTTACAGGTATTTACAGAAGTTACTGTTGGTGGCCAACTATCTAACAATAAAGGTATTAATAAACTCGGTGGCGGTCTTTCAGCTGAAGCATTAACAGAAAAAGACAAAGAAGATATAAAAACTGCAGCAAAAATTAATGTTGATTACTTAGCTGTTTCATTCCCTCGCTCAGGTGAAGATTTAGATTATGCACGCCGATTAGCTCGTGATGCAGGTTGTGAATGCCAAATTGTTGCTAAAGTAGAACGTGCAGAAGCCGTTGCCAATGATGAAGTGATGGATGAAGTTATTCTCGCTTCTGATGTCGTTATGGTTGCTCGTGGTGACCTCGGAGTGGAAATTGGCGACCCTGAATTAGTCGCTGTCCAGAAAAAATTGATCCGCCGCTCTCGCCAATTAAACCGTGTTGTTATAACCGCAACACAAATGATGGAATCGATGATCACTAACCCTATGCCAACGCGAGCCGAAGTCATGGACGTTGCGAATGCGGTGTTGGATGGTACTGATGCCGTTATGCTTTCTGCTGAAACCGCTGCAGGCCAGTACCCAGCAGAAACGGTAGCCGCGATGGCGCAGGTTTGTTTTGGCGCAGAAAAAATGCCGGGCCTAAATGTGTCTAAACACCGTTTAGATGCGGAGTTTAATAGCCCTGAAGAAGCAATTGCAATGTCAACAATGTATGCAGCTAACCACCTTAAAGGGGTTAAAGCTATCATAGCAATGACTGAGTCTGGCCGTACTGCTCGTATGATGTCTCGGATCAGCTCTGGTTTACCTATTTTTGCCATGTCTCGTCATGAAAAAACCCTTAATCAATGTTCTCTCTATCGTGGTGTTACACCTGTTTTCTGTAGCACCCATACAGATGGTATTGCGGCTGCCAATGAAGCTGTCACGCGTTTACGTGATAACGGCTATTTAATGAGTGGTGACGTGGTTCTTGTCACCCAAGGTGACTTAATGGGCACTGTAGGTAGCACGAATACTTGTCGTATTCTAGAAGTTGAATAATCTTTTAGCCCTCGCCTATGGGTGGGGGCTTTCCTTTATATTGAAACGCTATCTAACTTAAAAAAGAATTAACACAAGAAAGTATAGCTCTGCATCACTTGCGTAAAATACAGAGAAAATAGCATTTAATGATATTGTAGGTTAAATTGTAGCGTACCATTCGCTTTCCCAGCTGCCGTTGCAGATTGAGTTTGGATATACGCGGCTTCCAACGGAATGTTGTATTGCCCTATGTCATTTTTATTGGCGAGCGGTATTAATTGATTAAGCTTAATGGGTATACCGTTGTGCTTTACTTGGATGGCATAACCTTTCGCTGTATTTTCATCGGCTAAATTATTAAGTGCGATTGCCCCTGGTGTTTGACTTGAATCTTGAGTTCCAATAAACGTAATTTTTATCGGAGATATAGGGTCACAATCTAATTCAATTTGAAAATTTTGCTTGCTCTCAGAACTCGTTGAACCAACATCTGTAAATGACAATTTACTAACGTTACCGAATGGTACGTCTATTGATTTATTTTTGACTTCACAACCACTCGAAATAACATTGATTGGCCCCATATTTACTTTGGGTTCGAACCTCCCATATAAATCTGTAGTAATGAAACCATTGTGGAATAAAATCAACATCGCAGCATTAGATATTGGTAAAGTTTGGCTTTTAACATTATTACCAACTTTATAAAAATCCGCCCTTAATTTTACAGTATACGTTGCTGAAGATGCATTAGAGCCACATATAAATCTATTATTATTATTTCCATCTTTCGTATTTACCCCATCAACATATGCAAAACCAGAGCAAGGGCTCATTACTGTACCATGCAAAGTATAACCAACGCCTGAACTATTAATTTCTCTAACATAACCTATACCCGGAATATACCTTGAATTTCCTGGTTCGATTGGTACGTAAATTCCAACTTCTGTATTACCCGTCACATTCCACCACGTCCATGGAGAGTGGGTTCCTAAATCAATAGAACCAATAAAAGTACCTACTGGTAAAGTTCGTGATACATAAAGTGTTTTATTCGGATTAACTAATTGGCTGGTAAATTCAGCCCTAAATTCAGCAGCCCCGAATTGTGAATATAAAAGGAACGAAATGCCTATTTTTAGACCTAAATTTTTCATGATAACTCCTATTCACAAACTCGTTCTATAAACTGAATTTTTTCATTCTCTAATGATAATAAAAGTGGAACTGTACATTGTTGATTATTACCGTTGCCCCATTTCACTATTATCTTGCTTTGCTCTGGAACGCCACTTAAATAAACCTCCCCATCATTTGCAACAATACCGCCTGTAACTTGTTCCTCACTTTCCATAACAGAAACTTGTGTACCAAATGCAATTGCTTTTCCCGCATACTTGAGTTTTAATAAAACTCTAGCACCCCGTTTTGCTTGGAAATTAGCTAATACAATCGCACCTTGAGTAGGAACGACTGTCGTTGTATTAATCGCAACATCATTATTGCCACTTAATGTTGCAGTATCGACACTAATTTTATTTCGTTCATAACGATTCACTGTGGGAATTACTGCATAACCTGACGAATTAGTGTAAAGTGATTGCGCGTTATTTACTTTTAAATTGTCTATATCTTCTGCTTTAACGAGCACTGCAGAATCATAGATAGTACGAGAGGTCGTTAACCCGCCAGAATGCAATAATAGTGCTCCCGTTGCACTGAAATCGATAGCATGATATTTAGGGTCATAGTTATAACCCAAACTGTATTCTCCTGATGAAACTATATAGTTTGCACTAACGGAACTGCTAAATTCATTACGGCTATGGTTATATCTTTGCGTAAGGTTATACTGCAAATTATTATCTACTAATTGCATACCATTAAAACTTAATGAGCTAATCGAATCTCCATTTTTGCTGGTACTATAGCTATAGTTAGCCCAATTATTTTTTCGACCCAAATCAAAAGGAATACTTAAATTGAATGACAGCATTTGGTCATTTGTTTTTGAATAGTTTTGTTTAATATAAGAATAAGCAACGCTGTAATTCAATGAATTATAATTAGAGCTAAAACTCATTGTTAAACTTTTATCAGAACCACTTTTGTCCCAATAATATTGCTGGTAACCATTCACCGATAAATAACCGATTTCGTCAAGTGACTGAGAGACTGATGCTTGAAACTGTTGTTTTTTTCGCCCCATATTATAAAGATAATTATTCAAATCAGAAAAATCATAATAGTTTTTTGTTGAGTAACGATATGACGCCAAAGAAAAAGAAGTGCCTGTATTTGGAATGTATTTCGAATATTGAATTCGATACGCTTGCCCTTTCGCACTCTTTTTATCAATCAATTGTACCGATGCTTCTGTAATATCTGTTGATATCGCGCCAATTTTGCCTAAATTTACTCCAGCACCTATTGTGTAGGCTTGATAGTCTTGAGAAACTAAGAAACCTCCATAAACGGATAAGTTATATGGCAAGCCGTAAATTGCTGATGCTTGCGCAAAATTAGGTTTACGTCGTGCACCATCAACATTATATTTACCAATATCTACGCTATATTTTAATGTGCCGGCTCTTTGCATCATTGGCACTGCAGAGAAAGGCTGAATAAAAGACCTTGCCGTGCCATTAGCTTCTTCAACTGTGACCTCAAGATCACCACTATATGACGTTGGATACAAATCATTAATCGCAAACCTACCCGGCGGCACGGTGGTTTGATAAATCACGTTGCCATTTTGGCTGATAGTAACAATCGCGTTTGATTGTACAAGACCAGTCACTGTAGGTGCAAAACCCCTTTCACTTTGAGGTAACATACTTTCATCAGATACTAGCTTCACTCCAAGATAAGGGGTGCTCTCTATTACGCCATTATCAGAGGATATTTCACCAATCGTTAAGCGGCTTTTTAAGCTACGAATATCACGTTCTACATAAGTTTGTAGATTATTCCAATTCGTTTCATATGTCGTTTTACTGTAGGTACTATGATTACGGAAACGCCAAGCGCCCATATTAATACCACTTCTTAAACCTAAGAACGAGTCATCTCTATTATTCTTATTTTGGTACCAATGTTTATTAAACCGAACTGTGTAGTTAACAAATGTAGCGGTGATTCCATCGTCCCATTCCTTTGGTTCAATATAGCCTCTACTCGTATTTTCTAATCCAATTTGTGGGATACTAATTTGTAATTGTTGGGTTTCAAATCTGTATTGATAATTAGCACTGGGAATAATTTTACTAATGTCATTCAAATATTCGTCCTCTCCACTTGCTGAAAACTTTTCACTTGCTGAGTTTTTCACGCCCCAGTTTAGCAGCATTTTTTTTGTTATTTCAGGAGATAATTTTTTAGCTTTATCATCAAATAAAAACCTTATATTCTTGTTATCAACCAATTTATCATTTATATAGATATCAACAAAATAATCTCCTGGCAATTGCCCTCCCGCAGATGATAGGTAGCCTAAACTATTTATATCTGCGACTTGGTTTTCCATTCCGGAATTAATTGCATTAATATCAAAAATATCTTTAGCAATTGTATTATTGATATAAAATATTAAGCTAATCGCAGTAAAAACATTAGAATACATAAGCGTATTTTTTTTACAAAAAACTGGCATCTTAGAGACTCTTATTTGGTTTTTTTCTCTATAATAGCGCCATAGTCATTGATAAATTGAACAACTATTGAGTCACCATTATTTATTTTTTTCTTAATGATATAGTCATTTTTGAATGGATATATTAAACTAGCACCGTCAATGACCCTGCCATTGTCAAGGATATTTTTGATTGATAAGTGATATGGAGTTTGGTTATCAATCATAATCCCATCTGGTTTCTCAACTAAAAAAATTTTTTTAAAGTCGAATGGCTCTATATCTTTCGACCTTAAAAATAATTTAAACTGTGAATTTATGATTATCTGTAGTTCATTCTCAATACTATTATTTTTTGGTGGTATTGATTTGATATTAAGCAAATAAATTTGTTCAGTATTTGAACCGATAGACTCACCTATATAAGAAATTCTAGCTGAACCATTTGTATCTGGCTCAATACGAAATAATGGTGGTATGGCAATAAATGGTGCTTTCCCCTCTCCGCCAAATGGTGATACCCAGCTTTGAATTAAAAAAGGTTTTTCTTTATCACTATTGAAAATAGGAATATCAATTTCACGTTTATTTTCTTCATAGACAAAACGTGTTCCACCTACACTAATCCCTGAAGCTTGAGAGGTGCTAGTTATAGAAAAAAAACATATACAGATTGAAAAAAATATTTTTTTCATAAAACAACCATTATATTGAAATAAGAAGGAGAGTAACCATTGTCACTCTCCAATTAGTTAATGATATTGAATACTGTATACTGCACTGCTATTAGCAGGCCCTGCAGTTACTACACCAGTCGCTTTATAACGAGCAACATAGTCTAAGTCTACTGTTGTACCATCGAATTCAATTTGTTTTGAATCTTCAAACAACTTAATTTGCGTTATTGCATCTTTTTCAAATAAAGCAACACCGACATTATTTGCAACGCCTACAGCTTGGTTAATTGCAAGAATATCGTTGTCTGCGGTATCACGTGTGCCACCGAAACGTACAGTTACTTTGGAGTTTGTTGGACAATCAACAAGTTTAATAGTAAAGTTTTTTAAACCCGCCACTTCTCCTTGTGCGGCTAAACTTTTAGCTGATACCTTTCCAAGGTCAACATTTAAATTTTTTGAGTTGCTATCAACTGTACAAGCTATATCAGTTATTTCCCCAGTAAAGTTAATTGTACCTGAAGCAAAAACAGTTGGCGTAGATGTTACAGCTAAAGTAACCCCTATTATAGTTAGGGATTTTTTTAGAATACTCATAATAGTTCCTATAATATAGATTTTTAATTATTAATTACTACATAAACAAATAAATCACTCATATTTTTAGTTCAGAAGAAATATATCATCTACCTTTAGTTAAGTTAACCAATGGATACATTGAATTTTTTAAAATTGCATCTAAAATATTAATGCTTTGTTTTTATCATTTATGAACTGGCTCTTTTATTTAGATTTTTTATTAGCAATTAGATAGTTTTTTAAAATTTCATTTGCCATTGAGATTTTATTAATATACATATAAAAATTATAGAACGACTTTTTATTTACTATTTTCAGCTCTTTTAATGAATTATTATTTAATTCTTTCTGGATTAAATTTTTCGGCAACCATAAATAACCAACCGAATTTTCGGCTAATTTAATTGCTAATTCCACATTAGAAATATGGATAGTTTGGATGCTTTTGATCCCATTCATACCTGTAAGCTTCAAAGAAATTGAGGCGGTTTTTTCCATTATTTTCAGTATATTGTCAACTGAACAATGTTGCAGCTTATGATTTGGGTTGGTTACAAGCACCGCTTCAACCTGTTCAAGAAATATGGGATTTAACGACTCAATGTAATGATGAGTAATTAATAAATCATAATTTTTAATTGTAAAAACATCTGATTTTCTTAGTGAAATCTTCTTAAGATCAATATCATAATCCTTTCTAGAGCAGCTTAGCTCTCCAATTTTTTTAAGTATTTCATCACTTTGATATAGCGAATCTATAACTATATTAATTTTATTATTTCCCTCATAATTTAATGACTTGGCAACCTCTTCTAATGAAATCGCTTTATTTGTTACTTCTCTTGATAACGCTAATAACTGTTCTCCTTGTTTAGTTAATACTGCACGACGTTTTTCTAAAGAAAATATTTCAATTTCTAACGTTTGCTCTAATTTACTGATGGTATAACTAATTGATGATTGTGTTCTATGCAAGATTTCAGCTGCTTGAGCAAAACCACCGTAGTCAACCACCGCTTGTAGGGTTATCCATTGGTCTAGCGTAGTTCGGGTTTTAACCATAGAGTCTCCAAATTATTAACCTGGGAGATATATTTTATTTATCGTTAATAAATACTTTTACATACCATTCCTTATTTACTCATATATTTAAAAGTTTTTAAGTTATTTATTTTGATATATCGATAATCATTTTTAATAGGGGATATTTTTTTATGTAAAGCTATCAGTTCTCTTATACTCTCGAAAAGATCAATACAAGTAACTAAAAATAGCCTAATAATAAAACCAAGAAATATAAAAATAAATTAAATAACTATACACCATTAATAATGGTACCCAGCTTTTCAAAATTATGGGGATTAAGTGTATATTTCTATGATGAGCACACTTTTAGACAAAAAAAAGCCATTACTCAAAAGGTAATGGCTTAAAAATTATTCTGTACATCTGGAGACTAACGGTAAAGATCTTTACGCTGATAAGGTTCTATTTCTCCCTCTTTTCGCGTTTTTAATAGCTTTAGTATCCATGTGTATTGTTCTAAGTTCGGGGAAACCAGATATTCCAGCTCCTCATTCATTCTTCGTGCAATATACTTATCGTCCTTACCATCGATATCATCCATTGGTTCACGGATAAAAATATGCAATTGATGCGTTTTATGGTCATAAACGGGAAATAGTGGCACAACTTTCGCTTTACAAACTTTCATTAACCTACCGATTGCAGGTAATGTTGCCTTATATGTACCAAAAAAATCAACAAATTCGCTATGCTCCTCACCATGATCTTGGTCTGGAAGATAAAACCCCCAATATCCTTGTCTAACAGAAGCAATAAAAGGCTTAATACCCGCTTCTCTTGAATGCAAGCGCCCCCCGAAATGGTATCTCGCTTTATTCCATAAATAATCTGCAACTGGGTTCTTTTGGTGATGAAACATTGCAGCCATTTTCTGGCCTTTTGCTGCTAATAACATCGCTGGTGCATCAACGGCCCAGCCATGAGGAACCATAAAAATAACATTGCTTTGCTGCTGTTTTAAGCGCTCTATAATTTCTTGATTATGCCAATGCGTTCTAGCTAGCGTTTTACTTGCACCACGAAGACATAGCTCTGCCAACATAACAAAGGACTGTGGTGCGGTTTCAAACATACGATCAACTAATTCTTCTCGTTGTTGTTCTGTCAATTTAGGAAAACAATAAAGTAAGTTAATTTTGGCACGACGACGACCACTTTTAGCCAGCCGCCCAACCCATTTTCCTATTTTAGCGAGTAAAGGGTCACGGATTTTAACCGGAATGAAAGCCAATCCTGCCAAAATACCCGCTCCTAACCATACCCCCCAATATTTAGGTAATAGATAAGAACGGTGAAAAGTTGGCACATAGCCTTTTTTACTATCAGTGTCTTGATCTTTATTCATGCTGTACTCAAGTGAATATTAGCTATCTCTCTATAGCTTATAATAATAGTTTACGGGAGCATTACAAAGAAAACTGGCAGATACAAGTACCTGCCAGCGATAAAATAGAAACTTAAGTTACTGTAGTTTAAGTTGTGGTTTCGTTTCTTTTACTAGCGCTAAATATTCTTTACGCTCTTTTCCTGTTAAACCACCAGAACTTGGTAATTTCGCAGTAAGTGGATTTACTGCTTGTTGATTCACCCACATTTCAAAATGTAGATGAGGCCCGGTCGAACGCCCAGTATTACCTGATAGCGCAATTCTATCACCACGCTTAACTTTTTGCCCAGGCTTAACTAACAATTGGCGTAAATGCATGTAACGAGTGGTATATTGACGCCCATGACGGATAGCAATAAAGTTGCCTGCAGCACCACTGTATTTTGAAACAATCACTTCACCATCACCAACAGCAAGTACTGGCGTGCCAACAGGCATTGCGAAATCCACACCTTTATGCGGTGCTACACGCCCAGTAACTGGGTTAACTCGCCGAGGATTGAATTGTGAAGACACTCTAAACTGTTTAGCGGTTGGAAAACGTAAGAAACCGCGTTCTAAGCCATTCCCTTCGCTATCATAATAGCGCCCATCTTCAGCACGAAAAGCATAATAGCTTTTTCCATTAGTTTGCAGACGAACACCAATGAGTTGGCTCTGCTCACTGCGCCCGTTAAGCATTTCCCTGCTCATTAACACACTGAATTTATCGCCTTTTTTCAATTTTTTGAAATCAACCTGCCATTGTAAGGCTTTAATCACCTCACGGCCTTCATTACGTGTTAAGCCCGCTTTGTTTGTACTTTGTGCAAATGAACCGTCAACCGTACCTTTTAAAACACTGTTAGTCCATTCACCTTCGCGAATTTGCTTAGTTTCTTCAAATTTATTTGTCGTTCCTACGCGGGTAAAAATACGGGTCTCACGGCGAGAAACATCCCAAGTCAATGATTCTAACTCACCCTGTTCTGTTAAAGACCAATTTAAGGATTGGCCTATTTTAAGGTTTCTCAATGACTTATGTTGGTTAGATAGCGTTGCAACATCCCCAGCTTCAATACCGAATTGAGTTAAAATAGTCGTTAAGTTATCACCACTTGCAACAACATATTCATGGGGGAGAGGCGCAGCTTCTCCCCCTGTCTCTATTGCTTCAGCTTCGGTATCAGCAAGGCCTTCATCAGGTAGCTGTTCACTACTGTCTTGAATTATATCGTCGGTAGCATCACTTGCAGGTAATAATGAGAGCGGTATGATGGTATCCGGTGTGCCATCATTTTCAGTTGTCGTTGGTACATGAACTGGCCGCCAAATTGCGACGGCCATAGTCGCTACAGTGAGCGTACTTAATACAATTTTATGTGTCCTAGACAGGCTACCGTATACCTGAGCCAGACTTTTGGCCATTTGCTGCACTTAAACAATTCCTTCTATTTTTAATCCAGGCAGCTGGCGTATTGCTCTGATAATTGAGTCAAAAACTGCATGTAGCTATCTGGCCCTATCGCCAGCCCAATTCCTAGTGGGTCGAGAGTTCCCATTTTCACCCCCGTATTTCGTGCTACACTTTCAATCACAGCAGGCCTGAATTGTGGCTCAGCAAAAACACATTGCGCTTTGTGCTCAACCAATTGTGTTCGTATTTGATGTAATTTCTGCGCGCCAGGTTGTATTTCTGGGTTTATCGTAAAGTGCCCTAATGGAGCTAATTGATAGTGTTTTTCAAAGTAACCGTAAGCGTCGTGAAAAACAAAATAACCCTTATTTTTAGCTGGCTGCAAAATATTAGCAATTTTCTGATCATTTTGCGTCATATTTTCTTTGAATTTACGAAGGTTTACGTCTAGCTTATTTTTTTGTTCAGGATAAAGCTCTACTAAACGCTCATAAATGTCTTGCGCAGCGTAATTTGCAATTTCTGGGGATAACCAGATATGCATATTATACTCACCATGGTGATGATGTTCGTGATCGTTGTCATGGTTAGCTTCATCTCCATGTTCGTGATCATGTTCATCTTCATGTGACTCCGCCATAAGTAGTGGCTTAATGTTTTTCTGCTCAGCCAATGCTAGGCGTTTATTCTGTGGTAATGTATTGATTGGCTTCTGTAAAAACATTTCCATATCAGGTCCAACCCATACGAATAGATCAGCCTGTTTAATTTTTTTCAAATCAGAGGGTTTAAGTGCATAATCATGAGGTGAAGCACCATCTGGTAATAAAACTTGTGTCTCAGTGACACCGTCTGCAATCCCTGCGGCAATAAAGGCCAGAGGGCGAATTGACGTTACAACATCAGCATTAGCAGTTGATACCATAGTTGCACTTAATACGGAGGTCGCCACCGCCCCGAAAAGAAATTTGCAGGCAATGTTTTTCGATTTATGTATCATAGCAGTCTTTTTCCGTGATTTTGATTTTGAAATGTTATAATATAACACAAAATGAATTCTGCAAGATGTTTTTCATATGCAACCATTACTGACTTTAAATAAAATTTCTGTTTCATTTGGCGAAAAACAGGTCCTTAACGATGTTACCTTTGAACTGAATAAAGGTGATATCGTAACCCTTTTAGGCCCAAATGGCGCTGGAAAATCAACTATTGTACGTGTTGTACTCGGGTTACTTGCCCCTACATCAGGTACCATTACGCGTCCTTCTTCTCTTGCTATTGGTTATGTTCCACAAAAACTTCACTTAGATACGACGCTCCCTCTTACGGTTAAACGGTTTATGTTATTAAAGCTCGGTGCTCGTAAAGAGCATTTGTTACCTGCACTCGAAAGAGTCAAAGCAACGCATTTACTCGAGCAACCGATGCAAAAATTATCAGGCGGTGAAACTCAACGTGTTTTACTGGCTCGCGCCCTACTCAATAAACCTGACCTGTTAGTGCTCGATGAACCCGCTCAAGGTGTTGATATTACAGGCCAAGTTGCACTATATGATTTAATTAATCAATTAAGAACTGAGCTTAATTGTGCTGTATTAATGGTTTCCCATGACTTACATCTCGTGATGGCAAAAACAGATAAAGTACTTTGCATTAACGGCCATATATGCTGTTCTGGCGCGCCAGACGTTGTTTCAAACCACCCTGAGTTTGTGGCAATGTTTGGTTATCGGGGTGCTCAACAACTCGGTGTATACCGTCATCAACATAATCATCAACATGATTTAGAAGGCAATATTATTGTTGGTCACCAACACAGCAAGGACTGCAAACATGATTGAGTTACTATTACCCGGCTGGGTAGCAGGCATGCTACTTGCCATTGCGGCAGGTCCTTTAGGCTCTTTTGTTGTGTGGCGCCGAATGTCCTACTTTGGCGACACATTAGCTCATGCTTCATTGTTAGGTGTCGCATTTGGGCTACTATTAAATATCAACCCATTCTATGCCGTTATTGCTGTAACTTTGCTATTAGCCTTAATCTTAGTTTGGCTAGAAAAGCGTCCACAACTTGCCGTTGATACTTTACTGGGTATTATGGCGCACAGTTCACTGTCTTTAGGTTTAGTCGTTGTTAGCTTGATGGCTAATGTCCGTGTTGACCTAATGGCTTACTTATTTGGTGACTTACTCTCAGTCAGCTATGAAGATATTATAACGATTTTTATTGGCGTTATTGTCGTTTGCGGGTTGCTTTTTTATCGTTGGCGGGCACTTTTGTCCATAACGGTTAGCCCTGAACTTGCTTTTGTTGATGGCATTAATATTCAAAGACTGCGTTTATTACTAATGTTAGTTACCGCACTAACAATTGGCATTGCAATGAAGTTTGTCGGGGCGTTAATTATTACGTCTTTATTGATTATACCCGCGGCAACGGCTAGGCGTTTTGCTCGAACACCTGAGCAAATGGCCTTTATCGCTATCTTAATTGGTATGATTGCTGTAACTGGTGGATTAACACTTTCTGCTTTCTACGATACCCCTGCTGGGCCGTCTGTCGTATTGGTATCGGCTGTTCTATTCGTACTTAGCTTAACAATAAAAGCGAAAAATTAATTTAAGCTTTAAGCTATGCATTTTAGTCATCACGCGCTGTTTTTAGCACAGATGGCCCCAATATTGATAACAATATTGGGGCCATACTTATTTATTTTATATAATCAAATTTCTTTAGGGGTTAAACCAAAGTGGTTATATGCATGAACTGTCGCCATTCGGCCTCGAGGGGTGCGCTGAATAAAACCTTGCTGGATAAGATAAGGTTCTAATACATCTTCTATGGTTTCACGCTCTTCCCCGATAGCTGCTGCAAGGTTATCAACCCCAACTGGGCCACCCATAAATTTATCAATAATAGCAACTAAAAGCTTTCTATCTAAATAATCGAAACCAGCAGCATCCACATTTAACATGTCTAAAGCTTGGTTAGCTATTAGCCCATCAATTGAACCATCACCTTTCACTTGAGCAAAATCCCGCACACGACGTAACAAACGGTTGGTGATACGTGGAGTTCCCCTCGAACGCATAGCAACCTGTAAGGCCCCTTCTTCGGTGATATCTAACCCCATGTATTGGGCACTACGCTTAACAATATGTTGTAAATCGTCAACTTGATAAAATTCTAGACGTTGCACAATACCAAACCGGTCACGTAATGGTGATGTGAGCGACCCTGCCCGAGTCGTTGCACCAATTAACGTGAAAGGAGGGAGATCAATTTTAATAGAGCGCGCTGCAGGCCCTTCGCCTATCATGATATCTAGCTGATAATCTTCCATTGCGGGATAAAGTATTTCCTCAACAACTGGGGATAATCGATGAATTTCATCAATAAATAGGACATCATGGGGCTCTAAATTAGTTAACATGGCAGCTAAATCGCCGGCCTTTTCTAATACAGGCCCTGAGGTTGTACGCAGATTAACGCCTAGTTCATTCGCAACAATCCCTGCCAAAGTTGTTTTACCTAACCCTGGAGGGCCAAAAATGAGTAGGTGATCAAGTGCATCGCCTCGCATTTTCGCTGCCTGAATAAATATTTCCATTTGGTCTTTAACCTGAGGCTGACCAATATACTCATTCAATAGCTTTGGCCTGATCGCACGGTCAATAGCTTCTTCATCTGACTGTAATACTTCAGCAGTTATTAGGCGATCGGCTTCAATCATATTAAAAATCTCTCAATCAAAGTGCTGCACGAAGGGCATCACGGATCAGTGTTTCAGAGTCACTATCCGGTTTTGCGACTTTACTCACCATACGGCTTGCTTCTTGTGGTTTATACCCTAAAGCAATCAGTGCGGCTACGGCTTCCGCTTCAATATCAGCCATATTTGGTACTTTGCTATTTACACTTGGCAGATTAATATCGCTATTTTGATTAAATAAATCCCCATTGAGGCCTTTGAAGCGGTCTTTCATTTCGACCACTAAACGTTCTGCGGTTTTCTTACCAATTCCAGGTAATTTAACCAGTGATGCTATAGCCTCTTGTTCAATAGCGGACACAAATTGTTGAGCAGACATACCGGATAAAATTGCGAGGGCTAATTTGGGGCCAACACCATTTACTTTGATCAGCTCTTTAAATAGCGCCCTTTCTTGCTTATCATTAAACCCATATAGTAATTGAGCATCTTCACGAACAACAAAGTGAGTGAACACAATCGCTTCTTGACCAATTTCGGGCAACTCATAGAAACAAGTCATTGGCATATGGACTTCATAACCAACACCTTGTAGTTCTAATAATACGATTGGAGGTTGCTTTTCTAAAACAATACCACGTAAACGACCTATCACATTGAAGCCCTCTATTGCTATCTAAACCCTGAACATACTATCCAAACCCTGAACAGGTTGATTTATTATCATTAATACTGTTGTTTATACCATAAAAAATGCTGGATGCATATCCAGCTACGCGCTATTTATTAATAAGCAATTCTGTTTAAGATAAACTCGCTATCTTAAACGACCTCGAGTTAAAACTAACCGTGGGTCGCCAACTTTTAAAAGGTTTTGATTGAAATGGCAATGTGTTATCGCAATTGCCAAAGCATCTGCTGCATCAGATTGTGGGCTCGCTGACAACTTCAGAATCGATTTAACCATATGTTGTACTTGGCTTTTTTCTGCGGCTCCTGTGCCTACCACCGTTTGTTTGACCTGACGTGCTGCATATTCAAATACGGGTATATTCATGTTTGCAGCGGCGACAATCGCAACTCCCCGAGCTTGCCCAAGTTTTAATGCTGAATCCGCATTCTTCGCCATAAAGACTTGTTCAATGGATAATATATCCGGTTGATATTGAGTGATAATTTCCGAGACGCCCGCGTAAATTCGTTGCAGACGACTTGGTAAATCATCAACTTGTGTACGAATACACCCACTACCTAAATACAGTAGTTGCCGGCCTTGTTGGCGAATAACACCGTACCCCGTAACACGAGAGCCAGGGTCAATACCTAAAATAATCGCCATATAAATTTACTTATGCCTCTTTATATTAATCATGTTGTTCTAATAAGCTTCATAATACTATCAATTTCAATCAAATAGCTATTTGAATATCAAATCCAACATTCAGAATAGTGATAATAAAGGCGAGTTATGGCACTGATACTTAGCCAAGTATAGCGAATAAAAGGAAGGAAAGCATCGAAGGCGTTAGAGAAAACAGGCTGCATCAGCCCGCTTTCTCTACGCGGATTATGCTAAATGACTAGGCCGCCATTTAGTGCCTCACAACTTACAGTGTGGCAGCGACTTCGTCAGAAATATCACCATTGTGGTAAACTTCCTGAACGTCGTCTGAATCTTCTAACATATCGATAAGACGTAACAATTTAGGCGCTGTTTCTGCATCTAACTCGGCTTTAGTTGATGGGATCATTGAGACTTCTGCAGCTTCACTGGTGAAACCCGCAGCATCTAATGCATCTTTCACTTCACCAAAAGTTTCTGGCGTTGTGTAAACATCGATTGCGCCATCATCATAAGTTTCAACATCATCAGCACCCGCTTCTAATGCCGCTTCCATGATCGCATCTTCATCAACACCAGGCGCATAGGTGATTACGCCGCGTTTAGTAAACAAGTAAGAAACAGAGCCGTCTGTCCCCAAGTTACCACCCGTTTTAGTAAATGCATGACGCACTTCAGAAACAGTACGGTTACGGTTATCACTTAAACATTCAACCATAACAGCCGTTCCGCCTGGGCCATAACCTTCATAAATGATGGTTTCCATATTATCGTTATCATCATTACCAACACCACGAGCGATAGCACGGTTTAAGGTGTCACGAGTCATGTTGTTAGATAATGCTTTATCTACCGCTGCACGTAAACGTGGGTTTGTTGCGGGATCACCACCACCTAAACGCGCTGCAGTCACTAATTCACGGATAATTTTAGTGAAAATTTTACCGCGCTTAGCATCTTGTGCCGCTTTACGGTGTTTGGTGTTGGCCCATTTACTATGACCTGCCATGAAATATCTCCAAAAAACGTCAATAAATAATTAAACAGCAAATTCTAAAATAGCCTGACTGTTGCTCCAGGATTTCGTTAAGCTCGCCGCTTCATCTGGTGCTAGCCAACGATATTCGCTGTGTTCCGTCAGTAATGGCATTTTTTCTTCACTTTGCACCATTTTAAACCAATGTTCTTTGCAATGCGTAACATCGGGTGCATAACGATGCCTGAAATGTGGGAAAATTTCAAAGATGATACTGTGCGACAAATCTTGCAGCTGGTTCTGTTCAACCTCAAAACCTGTTTCTTCTTTAATTTCACGACACGCCGTTTCATACGGTTTTTCATCAGGCTCCAAACTTCCAGTCACTGATTGCCAAAAGTCTGGGTCGTCTTTACGTCGTAACATAAGCACCCGTCCACTATTTTGAGCCACAATAATGACTAATACTGATTCTGGGCGCTTATATTTTTTCATTGAACTTACTCTTCGTCTTTCGCAACTACAGCGATAGCAAGTTCCGTTAATGCATCCGGGTTAGCATGGCTCGGTGCATTCGTCATTAGACACGCGGCCGCTGTTGTTTTCGGGAAAGCAATAACATCACGAATATTATCAGTTCCTGTTAACAGCATCACTAAACGGTCAAGACCAAATGCTAAGCCTGCATGTGGTGGTGTACCATATTTCAATGCATCTAATAAGAAGCCAAATTTTTCGCGTTGGTCTTCTTCATTAATACCTAAAATACTAAATACTGTTTGTTGCATTTCGTTGCGGTGAATACGGACTGAACCACCGCCAACTTCGTAGCCATTGATGACCATATCATACGCATTAGCAACGGCTTCTTCAGGTTTACTCGCCAGTTCTTCAGGTGAGAAATCTTTAGGAGACGTAAATGGATGGTGCATCGCAGTTAACCCGCCTTCACCATTATCTTCAAACATTGGGAAATCAATCACCCACAGTGGCTGCCAGCTATTTAAATCGGTTAATTCAAAGTCACGACCTACTTTCAAGCGTAGCGCACCCATTGAATCGGTCACCACATTTTTCGCGCCCGCGCCAAATAACAAGATATCGCCGTCAACGGCACCAGTACGGTCTAATAACTGGTTAATCACGTCTTCACTCAAGAATTTTGCAACTGGACTTTGAATACCGTCAAGGCCTTTAGCTCGCTCGTTGACTTTCATCCAAGCCAAGCCTTTCGCACCATAAATACCAACAAATTGACCATATTCGTCGATTTGTTTACGGGTCATAGCTGCGCCACCGGGGACTTTCAGAGCCGCAACACGACCTTTCGGATCGTTTGCTGGGCCTGAGAACACCGCAAATTCAACATCTTTTACGATATCCGCAACATCCACCAGCTCCATTGGGTTACGTAAGTCTGGTTTATCTGAACCATAACGACGCATAGCTTCCGCAAAGGTCATGATTGGGAAGTTGCCTAAATCAACCCCTTTTACCTCTAACCATAAATTACGGATCATACGTTCCATAATTTCACGCACTTGCTCTGCAGTCATGAACGAGGTTTCAACGTCGATTTGGGTGAATTCAGGTTGACGGTCCGCACGTAGGTCTTCATCACGGAAGCATTTTACGATTTGATAATAACGGTCAAAACCTGACATCATCAGCAATTGTTTAAATAATTGTGGTGATTGCGGTAATGCGTAAAATTTACCTTTATGAACACGGCTTGGTACTAAATAGTCACGAGCACCTTCTGGCGTTGCTTTGGTTAGCATTGGCGTTTCAACGTCCAAGAACCCTTCTTTATCCATAAAGTTACGAACAAAGCTGGTGATTTTAGCACGCGTACGCAGACGGTCAGACATCTCTGGGCGACGTAAATCTAAATAACGATATTTTAAACGACGCTCTTCTGTATTTGTTTGGTTGCTATCTAACGGCAGTGGCTCTGACTTATTAAAAACATTCAGTTCTTCAGCAAAAACTTCAATTTCGCCCGTTGCCATGTCTTTATTTTTTTGGCTATCTGGACGTGCGCGTACTGTCCCTGTGATTTGGATACAGAACTCATTACGCAGCTCTGACGCTTTTTCAAATATGTCTTTACGATCGGGATCGAAGAAAACTTGCACGATACCTTCACGGTCACGCATATCGATAAAAATCAAACCACCTAAATCGCGGCGGCGGTTTACCCATCCACTAAGAGTGACCTTTTGGCCTTCGTGAGCGATGTTTAACTGCCCACAATAATTAGTACGCATACAATATCCTTTTACTCAGCTGTTGTGCTTTTGCTTGCTGCGGGATTTTGGCATTTTGCTGAACCCTATTTATTTGCGAAACACGGGCTGAAAATTCAGAATGTCAAAAAGGCAGACATTATACAGGAAATTCTGTTAGACAAATAGTTACGTATTCTACATAACGCGTAAACCATTTTGTTTTTAATCATATTTTCATCAATTATTGTTTTACTAATCAACAATAATAAAATTGAATAGCGAGATAGACGTCTATCACGATGATCCTATCGATTTTAAGGGACTATCCGCACCATGTACATATTGCAGCAAAGGTTTATTTCATCAGCTCGAAGCCTTTTTGAGTAAAAAATCACCACTTAATGCATTCCAATTCAATTATTG
This sequence comes from Providencia sp. CIM-Carb-044, assembly GCF_033901115.1. Classification (NCBI taxonomy): domain Bacteria; kingdom Pseudomonadati; phylum Pseudomonadota; class Gammaproteobacteria; order Enterobacterales; family Morganellaceae; genus Providencia; species Providencia sp. CIM-Carb-044. Next base: position 87,825 of record NZ_JAXADV010000002.1, on the reverse strand, counting down.
ATTAATAAATACCTCTTTAATCATTAATCTTTCTATTTCAGAATCGTTACCTTTTTCAGTTTGCTATAATCGCAATATATAGATATAACGCTGAATTAATCACCATCTGCAGTTTAAGGACTACCCATGAAAAAAATTATACTTGCCACTTCCATGTTCGTACTACTTGCTGGATGCCAAAACATGAAACCCGCAGAGACTGATAATACAAAAACTTTTTATATTGATTCTTCACTTGCTGATTGTATGGGCGTTGCCCCAATGAAGTGTATGAAAGTGAAAGAAAACCCAAGTGATGACTGGCAACTTTTTTATAGCTCAATTCAAGGCTTCGAATATCAACCAGGCTTCTCTTATACTGTACAAGTGAAGCAATTCGATGTACCTAACCCACCGGCTGATGCCCCAAGTATTCGTTATGAATTGATAAAAATCGTTGAAAAGAAATAGCATTTAAAAATTTAATTTAAGTCATTAAGTAATTTTATCAGTTTACTTAATGACTCACTTATAACCATAATTATTTTATCATCAGTAAATAATAGAGTGCCCCTATTATGAGTGTTAAAATCATCGATAAGCTTGGGTTAATCACCCTATCAGATCACAAAATTGCGATGGTGCGTTCCCATAATAAAAGTTTGTTTTATATACCCGGTGGAAAACGCGAGCAAGGTGAGACGGATGTACAAGCACTCTGCCGTGAGATTGCCGAAGAATTAAAACTCGACTTAGTTATCAGTTCTATCCGGTTTTATGGCGAGTTTATTGGCCCTGCTGATGGAAAATCAGATGGAACGCAAGTCCGTATTCGTTGCTACTTTGCGGACTATAGAGGCGAACCCCATCCTGCTGCTGAGATTGCCGAATTGGATTGGTTTAGCATTAACGATTTACCTCGCTGCTCAAGCACGGCAGTGACCATTCTGTCACAATTAAAAAAAGACGGATTAATTCAATAAAGCATATATGATTACTTAAAAAAGTTGTGATTTCATTTGTCGAACGGCTTTTTAGGATTTACAATTCACCAAATATTGTTAATACCCATTACTATAACTTATATTTTTAGGTGTTTTCATAGTTTGATTCGTTTTATGGTGGAGTAAAAAATGGTCAGCTCTTTGTACGCTGTACTGGGTGCCTTACTGCTGCTTAGATTATCCTTAAATGTTGTGAAGCTGCGTAATCAATACCGTATAGCTTATGGTGATGGCGGTTTTTATGAGTTGCAAACCGCAATCCGCGTTCATGGTAATGCCATCGAATACATTCCCATCTCTTTAATTTTATTGCTTTTAATGGAAATGAATGGCGCACAAGTGTGGATGATTCATATTTGTGGCTTGATCTTAATTGCAGGGCGAATACTGCACTCTTATGGTTTAAAAAATCACGATTACTCATATCGCCGTTCAGGCATGGTAGCAACTTACCTTGCTATGGCGCTGATGGTTATCGCCAATACTTATTACCTACCTTGGCTACAAATCGTTTCATTTAATCTTTAGTTTTTATTCTCTGTAACGGCACGAATTATTAATGTGCCGCTCATTATTTCATTGCTTATGGATTGATTTTCAGTAGACTGCCTTTCTGATACAATCCTTCCCTACTTTTGTTTTTGATTAATACAGAACTTATGTCAAACTCGGATCCAACCTCAAAAGACCGCCTTTTCTCTGCGCCTATCGCTAACCTTGGTGACTGGCAATTCGATGAAAAAGTTGCTGAAGTATTCCCTGATATGATCCAACGCTCCGTGCCAGGGTACTCTAATATTATTACGATGATTGGCATGCTAGCGGGTCGCTTTGTCAAACCCAACAGCCATGTTTACGATTTAGGCTGCTCTTTAGGTGCAGCAACCTTATCGATAAGGCGTAATATTACAGTAGAAAAAAGCAAAATTATTGCTGTTGATAACTCCCCTGCAATGGTTGAACGTTGCCGCCGCCATATTGATGCCTATCGTGCTGACACACCGGTTGAAGTTATAGAAGGTGATATTCGTGATGTAAATATTGAAAACGCCTCTATGGTTGTGCTCAATTTTACTTTGCAGTTTCTCAACCCAGAAGATCGCCAATTATTACTCAGTAAAATTTATCAAGGGCTACAACCCGGCGGTATTTTAGTCCTTTCTGAGAAATTTAACTTCGAAGATAAAGAAATCGGTGAGTTATTATTCAATATGCATCACGACTTCAAACGGGCGAATGGCTATAGCGAATTAGAAATCAGCCAAAAACGTAGCATGTTAGAAAACGTGATGCTCACAGATTCTGTTGAAGCACATAAAGCGCGTTTAAAAAATGCAGGTTTTACTCACTGTGAAGTTTGGTTCCAGTGTTTTAATTTTGGTTCACTGTTAGCGGTTAAAGAGGCCTAAGCATGATTGATTTTGGTCGTTTTTACCAACAAATTGCGGTTGGCCCCCTAAGTCATTGGCTTGAAACGCTTCCGGCACAACTTTCAGCATGGAAAAAACAAGGGTTACACGGTGGTTTTTCTTCATGGGAAAAAATGCTAGATAACCTGCCAGTAATGGTCCCTACTGATTTGGATTTACGCAACAGCGTGACTGCTACACGTGAACCCGAGCTCACAGCCGGTGAAACTCGGCGCCTGAATAATATTCTTGAACAATTAATGCCATGGCGTAAAGGCCCTTTTTCTCTCTATGGTGTGAATATTGATACCGAATGGCGCTCTGACTGGAAATGGGATCGCGTATTACCCCATATTTCATCACTAAAGGACCGTTATGTCTTAGATGTCGGTTGCGGCAGTGGCTATCACATGTGGCGTATGTTAGGGCAAGATGCCAAATTTGTTGTCGGTATCGACCCAACTGAATTATTTTTATGCCAATTTGAGGCGGTGAGAAAATTATTGGGCGATGACCAACGTGCGCACTTATTGCCTTTAGGTATCGAACAACTGCCAGAGTTAAAGGCATTTGATACTGTGTTTTCAATGGGTGTACTTTATCACCGCCGTTCACCGCTCGACCATTTGTGGCAACTTAAGAACCAATTAGTGAGCGAAGGTGAATTGGTTTTAGAGAGTCTAGTTATTGAGGGGGATGAATTTCAGTGTTTGATCCCCGGTGACCGTTATGCTCAAATGCGTAATGTCTATTTTATTCCCTCCGCTAAAATGCTCAAAGTTTGGTTAGAAAAATGTGGTTTTGTTGATGTCCGGATTGTTGACCAAGAAGTGACCTCTTTGGAAGAGCAACGCCGCACACAATGGATGAAAACAGATTCATTGGCTGAATTTTTAGACCCTAATGATAAAACCAAAACTATCGAGGGCTACCCTGCACCATTACGCGCTATTTTAGTTGCTCGTAAACCATAAAAAAATGCCTATGGCAATTACGTCGTAGGCATTTTATTTCATTTTTATCAAGATATTACATTGTTATTTGCCATAAATTATAGAAGGCAATTCGGCCAGCTAACTCCGCTAAAATAACGGCTAGCGCACATAAGCCTAATATTACAGATGAGTTTCTTCCGCGATATAACAGAGCCGGATAAACAAACAGCATCACCGCTAATACGACTAACTGGAAGCTCCAAAAACCAGCTTGTTCTGCACTAATCTCTGGTCCTATTTCGCCTAAAAATGACACATAAGCGGCACGAGTGGCAAAAATAATAATTGAACCAATCAAAAATGCCATCGCCCCTAACCGCTGAGCACCGAATAGAATAGCCAATGCGCCACCAGCAACTAACAGAGTCATCCACATTTGTACTGTTGTGAAAACAGTAAACCAATTGGCTACCGTCGCAATATTATACACTTGAGGAATTGACCAGACGAATGCCAAACCAAAAATAACCGTGGCAACATTACACAGTTCACTCAGCGCTTTATTTTTAATAAATAAGGTGAATAATAAAGTTGCAGCCCCAAAAGCAACAAAAATACCACTAAGCAAAGCTTCATTACTCATTGGTGAACGGCCTACACCTAAAAGCATATTAAAGAAGCGCAGAGGCTGCCCAACGTGTAGCCCACCGATGGCTAGCGCAATGATCATAATGACAAATGCCGCTATATTGGAATGACGCAATTGGGTTTCGCTCAACATGCCCAGTTTTCGGCTCGCATATACCAATAAATATAAACCTGCTGCCGACTGCCCCAATACGGTGAAAAAAACGAGTGGAAGTTCGTGCATGTTATACCTCTGCTGGGTTTTGTAATTTACCGCTCTTGTCACCGCAAGGTTTAGCATCCTTGTGCGGCTTAATGACAATATTAGGATTAGTAAGAGCTGGGTTTGGCATGGGGGCAATCCCACTAATATTGCCATGGCGCTCGCGAAGAATGTTGATATCGTCAAAGTCCAATGCGCGTTGTGGACAAGATTCAACACAAACAGGTTTCATCCCTTTTTCGACCCGCTCATAGCACCCATCGCATTTACTCATCAATTTTTTCTTTTCGTCATACTGTGGTGCGCCGTATGGACAACGTAGTTCGCAGTAACGGCACCCGACACAAATGGTTTGGTCTACTACTACTAACCCATCTTGTTCACGTTTATGCATTGCACCGGTTGGGCAACCTGCAACACAGGTAGGGTTAGAACAATGATTACAGGAAATTGATAGATAGTAACTATAAACATTCTGTTGCCATATCCCCTCTTGCTGTTGCCAACTTCCACCACCAAACTCGTATACCCGACGGAATTTAGGCCCTAAATCAAGGTCCTTTTCATCCTTACAACTCACCTGACACGTTTTACAACCTGTGCATTTTGTTGAGTCAAAATAAAAACCATACTGTTTCATTCGTCACTCCTTATGCACGTTTCACGTCAACTAAGTTAGTATGTTGCGGATTTCCTTTAACGAGAGCGGAAGGCTGCTGTGTGGTGAGTGTATTAATACAGCCACCAATATCGACCCCCTCTTCATTGACTTCTCGCCAAGCACCTTGCGGAACTGCAATCACACCGGGTAATACGCGTTCTGTCACTTTTGCTTTAATATGCATACATCCACGGTCATTGAAAATTTCAGTCACATCACCATCTTGAATACCACGAGCAGACGCATCAATTGGGTTAATCCAATACTGGTGCGGAACGGCTTCGCGTAGCATCGCAATATTAAAATATGAAGAATGCGCATGGCCTTTATCGTGATAGCCAGTCATTTGCAGCGGGTATTTTTGTTTAGCTTGCTTATTTTCAACGCCTTCAGTATTCACACAATATTCAGGCACAGCAGGTATTCGCTGGTCAGCAGGGTAATCCCACTCTTTCGCTATCTTAGCGAGCCTTTCTGAATAAATTTCAATTTTACCCGATGGTGTTGGTAATGGTGAGGTTTCAGGTGAATCTCTGAATGATTTTAAAGCAATATAATCTGCACTATTCGCCAATTTTCTATCAACAATTCCCATGTCATTCGTTTCTTCAAACGTTGGCAAATGTGGATTTTTTTCTCGCATCAAGTTATAGCAATGTTCTATCCACTGCTCATGTGTACGGCCTTCGGTAAATTGGTCTTTAATACCCAGTTTTTCAGCGATATCAGTTAAAACATCATAAGATTGGCGACATTCCCATAATGGCGTAATCGCATTCTGTAGGCGGATAGCATAATGGTAAGCACCACTGGCATACGAGTTATTAATTAAATCATTCGATTCAACACTGGTCACATCAGGTAAAATTAAATCCGCATATTTAGTCGATGGCGTCATATGCGTATCCCAAACCAAAATAAATTCACATAGGGACTCATCCGTTAGAATTTTGTGGGTTTTATTTAAGTCAGAATGTTGGTTACCCGTGACATTACTCGCATAGTGCCATAAAAATTTCACATTGGTTTCAAGTCGTTCTTTACCGAGCAGTGTCGAGTTTGTCGCGGTCATTTCGGTACCGCGCGCTATCGCATCTGTCCACATAAAACACGGAATTTTGGTTTTAACTGGGTTTGGAATAGCAAAACCTGGCACAGAATACGCCACGTTTCCTCCCCATCCTCCGGCATTCGTTCCTGGGCGTCCAATATGTCCCGTGACAATGGGTAACATCATCACAGCCCGTGCAGCTTGTTCACCTGATGCCGTTCTTTGTAACCCCCAACCTTGAGAAATCCACGCGGCTTTTGCATTACCCAGCTCACGAGCCAGTTGAATAATACGAGCTGGTGAGACGCCTGTAATTTGGCTAGCCCACTGCGGCGTTTTTTCAATACCATCATCACCGAGCCCTAAAATATAATCCTTATAGGAACCATTTTTTGGTGCGGACTCAGGGAGTGTCTGACTATCCCAACCCACACAGTATTGAGCTAAAAAGGCTTCATCCGTTAATTGTTCTTTAATTAATGTATGGATAATCGCAGCGACAAGCGCACCGTCAGTGCCCGGATAAATCGGGATCCATTCAGCACCTAGTGTTGTCACGCTATCAGTACGACGTGGGTCAATAATAATGACTTTAGCTTGGCTTTTTTCCAACGCTTTTAAGGTTTCGTAGAATTGCCCACCACCGGACATCCGTGTTTCCGCGATATTATGGCCAAACATGACGACTAAATCGCTATTGGCTATTTCAGATAACAGCGAATCATCCAACTTGCCATAAACATACGGAATAACACCGTTTATTTGTGCGGTTGAGTAGGTTCCATGTTGGTCAAGAAACCCACCTAATTGGCTTAATAACCGCTTGCAAGCATTACGTCCTTGTAAATTAGCACCGGTAGATCCTGAACCATACTGATAGTAAATCGCTTCATTGCCATATGTATCAATAGTTGAGCGCAATTTTTGTGCCACTATCGTCGTCGCTTCATCCCAACTGATCCGTTTAAACTTGCCTTCTCCCCGTTTACCTGTACGTAATAATGGGTATTTCAAGCGGTCTGGGTTATAGGTTTTCCAGCGAACAGAGCGCCCTCTCAAACAAGGACGTATTTGATGTAAACCAAACTGAGTGTCGTCATACATGGTTTCATTCGATATACGAGTAATGACGTCATCTTTCACATGTACTTTAAGTGGGCAACGACTGCCACAATTAACTAAGCATGCGCTGTATTTGATTTTTTCACTGACTTCATCTGGTTGAATTGTGATGGTTGGTGTTGCTTGAGCGGAAAAAGGTAGAGAGATAGAGCTGGCGATAGCCGTTGTTGTAGCGATAGAGGCAGAAGTTTGAATAAACTGTCGCCTACTCAGCGCTGTTTCCCTGATTTTATTGATCATTACATTGCTACCTTATTAATTATTATAAATTGAATTACTTAGTATTCTTATAGTAATTAGATAGTAGCCTTATAAAAAAAGTGGTTAATTGACATGCATCAACACAAGCAATAATTAAGCTATTAATGATAAATAAATCATATTATTAGTATTTCTATCGACTATTTTAGCAATAATTAACTGCATGGTAGCTAATAAACACTAAGAAAAACCAACTAATTGATTTTCCTTAGTGAATAACAATCTATTTAAAATTTCCATATCAAAGCCGTGCAGGTAAATAGTAAAGCTGCGTATTATGGCTAGCGGCAATTAAACGGAAACTTTTTCTGTAATAGAAATAAAGTCCTTCATCGCTTCTACTGTAGGGCCGTCCACACAATAGTGAGTAAATTCATCGGTTTCGCTATTAGAAGCCATTGTAACGCCTACTTTGCGGTAACTCATGGTTGATGGTACCGTTTTCCCAGCAGAGCTGTGTACCTCAGATAAACCGATTTCCATGAATTTACTGAGGTTAGCTAAACGTACGCCCGCACCCGCCATAATTTGTGGGCCATTGATTTGCTGGCTTTTTTCATGTAACTCTTTCAAGAGAGGTAAGCCCAACTCCGCGCTTTGTTGCTGCCCAGAAGTTAAAATGCGAGCCACGCCGAGTTCCTTTAATTGTTCTAAAGCTAACGATGGGTTAATACACATATCAAATGCACGATGGAAAGTAATATTCATTCCTTGTGCTATTTCCATCAACGTTTGCATCCTATTGATATCAATACGCCCTTCGCTATCTAATATACCGATAACGGCACCTGAAAAGCCCATTTCCTTAATCATGATTAAATCTTCACGGATCACATCAAACTCACTGATGTTATAGCAAAAATCGCCACCACGAGGACGAATAATAGGATGAACTGGAATATGTAGTTTCTCTTTCGCTAATTTCAGGTAACCATAACTGGGTGTCAGACCACCATCAGCGGCGCCAGAGCACAGTTCGATACGATCTGCACCATATTCTTGAGCCACTTGGGCACATTCAATTCCGAAACAACAGATTTCCAGTTTTGCCATGACAACCTCCGAAATAGAGCAATAAAACACTGGCTTTATGTGCCAAAAAAATAATGAAAGATTTAATGTTAAACGTTAACAATTCGCCTAATAATGCCATTTATCAAAAAATGTTATCGGATGGATATCACACCGCCAAAAGTTAACGGGGACTATTGATCAATAACGTTAATTACATCACTTATTTTTCACTTTCAATTATCTTTTTTAGTGAGAATGGATGGTATTTAACTGTTATCTCACCATTTGACACTGCTAATGTTGGATTTGGCAACCTTTCTTGCTGCCCTTTGGGTTGGCTCATTTTAATGCTATACCCTTGGGGTAAAGGTTCAGGTAATAACTGCAATGCCGCGGTTTCTAGCTGATTCGGCTCAACATCTATTACCATTTCGATGTGTTCCCAACTTTCTTTCGAGTAAATTTTGTCCTTTGGAAAAGGCAACTCAATGATAAATACATCTTGACCCGCGATATTTAATGGCTCACTTAGCTCATATAAACGAATCGGTCGGCCATTAATTATATTATCAGATAAAAGTTGGGCACATTGCATTAACCCTTGGTGCCAACGTTCTGCAGTTTCAATATGATGACAACGCACTGAAATATGGTCAATCGGAAAGGATGACAATAATACGTTTATCTCTTGCGCCATCTGTTGTAATTTACCTATGAATATAGGTAGGTCATCCCATAAATCTTGTAATTGCGAAATTTTGCTAAACTGTGGCACTTAACGCCCCCTTTACAAAAACTTATCTGCTAAACAGTGGCGCAGACTGTAGCATGAGAGCCCCAAAATGTGGTATAAAACCTGCCGATTTTTCTCTTCCACCTTTTAGTTATGCGCATGTGATGGCACAATGCGGTAACTATGTTCGTAATTTAAGGTAATTCGGTGAATATTCAGGCGATTCTTTCAGATAAAATTAGTGCTGCGATGTTAGCAGCGGGTGCTCCAGAAGACAGTGATGCACTTGTGCGTCAATCCGCTAAAGCTCAGTTTGGTGATTACCAAGCCAATGGAGTGATGGGCGCTGCTAAAAAGATGGGGATAGCTCCGCGACAACTGGCTGAACAGCTTGTTAATCACTTAGATTTGGAAGGGATTGCCAGCAAAGTTGAAATTGCAGGCCCCGGCTTTATTAATATTTTCCTTGAGCCAGCTTGGGTTGAAAAGCATGTTGAAGAGGCATTGGCTTCCCAGCGCTTAGGCATCGCGCCCGTCAAGCCTGAAACGATTGTCATTGACTATTCTGCGCCTAATGTCGCGAAACAAATGCACGTAGGCCACTTACGCTCCACCATTATTGGTGATGCTGCGGCACGCACTCAAGAATTTATTGGTCATAAAGTCATCCGTGCCAACCACGTCGGTGATTGGGGTACGCAATTTGGTATGTTAATTGCCTATCTTGAGAAAGTTCAAAATGAAGATGCCACCGATATGGCACTTGCCGACCTCGAAGAATTTTATCGCGAAGCCAAAAAACACTACGACGAAGATGAAGAATTCGCAGTCCGCGCTCGTGGCTACGTTGTGAAACTGCAATCCGGTGATGAATATTGTCGTCAAATGTGGCGCAAATTAGTGGATATCACTATGCAGCAAAACCAAGAAACCTATCGCCGTTTAAATGTCACTTTAACCGAAGATGACGTGATGGGCGAAAGCTTATATAACAGTATGCTACCCGGTATTGTTGCAGACTTGAAAGCCAAAGGTTTAGCTGTCGAGAGTGAAGGCGCGACGGTTGTTTTTCTCGACGAATTTAAAAATAAAGAAGGCGAACCAATGGGCGTGATCGTCCAGAAAAAAGATGGTGGCTTCTTGTACACAACAACTGATATTGCCTGTGCGAAATACCGTTATGAAACCCTTCATGCTGACCGCTCACTTTACTATATTGACTCTCGCCAACATCAACATTTAATGCAAGCATGGACCATCGTCCGTAAAGCAGGTTATATCCCTGAATCAATGGCACTTGAGCACCACATGTTCGGTATGATGCTAGGTAAAGATGGCAAACCATTTAAGACTCGTACAGGTGGTACCGTTCGTTTATCAGACTTACTGGATGAAGCGGTTGAACGTGCTCAAGCGCTGATCCGTGAGAAAAACCCAGATATGCCTGAAGATGAATTGCTCAATGTCGCAAATGTTGTCGGTATTGGCGCCGTTAAATACGCTGACTTGTCCAAAAACAGAACGACAGATTATATTTTCGATTGGGACAACATGTTAGCTTTCGAAGGAAATACCGCTCCGTATATGCAGTATGCGTATACTCGAGTGGCTTCTATTTTCAAGAAAGCCAATTTAACCCATGCAGACTTAACTCTGCCTATTTCATTACAAGACCCACGTGAAATTGCGCTTGCGACACGTTTGTTACAGTTTGAAGAAACCATTCTAACTGTCGCTCGTGATGGTACACCTCATGTGATGTGTGCTTATTTATATGAACTAGCTGGTTTATTCTCAGGCTTTTATGAGCACTGCCCTATCTTGTCAGCCGATGACGAAGCCCAGCGCCAAAGCCGCTTGAAATTGGCTGCATTAACTCAAAAAACTCTAAAAACGGGCTTAGATACTCTGGGCATTGAAACCGTTGAAAGAATGTAATTCAAATCAATAAATAGTCTATTAACGGTTCACTTTGGTGAGCCGTTTTTGTTTGCGCTGTTTCGCTAACTTTGTTGTTCGTTTTTGTAATTCATCGATATATTCATTTGCGCAATTACGGAGTACTAAGTTCCATTTACAAAGTATTTTTGCTTGTTCATAAAGTTCAGGGTTATTCGACAACCGGTTATTCTGTTGTAGCCAATCAGCAACACTCGCCCAGTCCCATAACGGGGATGTCCCTCTCAAACGTTGTACGGGTGTAGGGAAATGGCCTTTACCTCGAGCCCCATCTTTCAGCAAAGCCACTGCTTGACGGGTTAGCCCTGTCAATTCTGCAATATCACTTAACCCAACCAAAGCGGAATCAATAGATTCCACTTTTATATTCAGCGATGTACTTTCAACATCTGTAATCGCAGTTTCAATTGCAAGATCAAAAGATTCCGCTTCCCTATCAAATTCTAAATAAACCGATTTACCATAAAAGCACACCAATGCATCGCAACAGCCTGCGGCGAATAAGGTATCAACTAAGCCTTCCGTATCAGCAGTCACACCCGATAGTGTTAATGTGAAAGTAAATAGCGCCATAATTTCCCCATCTTACATAAATAAGCGGCCTAAGCCGCTTGGATTAACCTAAAAGAGCAATGCAGTGATTCACTTTACGTATTATCTGTTTAGCATGCACTTCCATAACTTTTGGCGTTGACCAGACACTCATCATATGTGTTTTGTGTTCACCCACTGCGTTACCACAGCGTAACTTGCAAAAAGTATGTGATGAGTTTCCTGCTGTAACCCAGACCCAGCCATTTTCTATCGCATATTCAATAGCTGCCTGAACATGCTTATTTGGGTGTTTTTTCATCGACCTCCTTGATACATAACATAGCCATTCCGTTGACATCGGTCAACAAGTAATATTCAATAAATTGAATACTCCCCTGAAATTAATTGCTGTCACAACAACCCAGTAAATATACCCCAGAAATAGAGCTGGATATTATTTTTATCAGTGAAAACAATCAATTGAAATTTCATGAAATAATTTTGAAATTAATAATTCAGTTATAAAGAGAATAAATTTGAGTAGATAATTAGAAATTGAAGGGAAAGAATTTATGCCTGTTGGCACCTTAACTACGTAGATTACAGAGATAAAAAAGCCCAATTTTATGAGCTCTCCTCATTAAAATTGGGCTTTTAAGGTCATTGACATACTTATTAATTAGGCAATACTGCGTTTCATAAAATCACGAGGGCGGAACCCGAGCACGTATAAAGCAACAAAATAACTTCCCGCACCAACAATCACGACGCCTATCAAACGTAGCATACGCATCAGCATATTACCTTCTTGCCAAGACGGCATAAAATGTAAGACACCAAATAGCACGGCACCCATTACAATTAACGCTATCAATAGTTTAACGATAAACCCTTTCCAGCCCGCTAAAGGCTGAAAAATATCTTGCTTGCGCAATTGCCAATAGAGAACTCCCGCATTAAAACAGGCAGCTAACCCAATGGATAAAGCTAAACCTGCATGTTGTAATGGCCCGATAAAGGCTAAGTTCATCAGTTGCGTTAAGATTAACGTGACAATCGCAATTTTCACTGGGGTACGAATATCTTGGCGTGAATAAAAACCTGGTGCCAAAATTTTCACCAAAATCATCCCAGTTAACCCGACACAATAGGCAATTAAGGCATATTGTGTCATAAGTGAGTCATGCGCCGTAAAATTACCGTATTGGAATAAAGATACGGTTAATGCTTCAGAGAGTATCGCCAACCCTAACGCACAAGGTAGTGCCAGTAGCAGACAAAGGCGTAACCCCCAATCCATCAAGTGACGATATTCGTTTTGGTTGCCACTCGTAAAGCTTTTCGCAAGTGATGGCAATAAAATCGTTCCAAGAGCTACACCAAGTACCCCTGATGGTAACTCCATTAGCCTATCGGCGTAGTACATCCATGATACTGAACCAGATTGTAAAAAAGAGGCAAATATCGTATTGATAATCAAAGAAATTTGCGCAACAGAAACCCCGATAATAGCGGGACCCATCATTTTCATTACACGCCAAACCCCACTATCACGAAATGATAAGCGCGGTAGCACTAACATGCCCACCTTTTTAAGGTGTGGTAGCTGATAGACCAGTTGCAAAACACCGCCAACCAGCACTGCCCATGCTAATGACATTATGGGTGGGTTAAAGTATGGGGCTGCAAAAGCAGCAAAAATGATCATACTGACATTGAGCAATGTTGGCGCGAATGCAGGGACTGAGAAACGGTTCCAAGTATTCAGGATAGCCCCAGCGAGAGAGGCCAGAGAGATCAGAAAAATATAAGGGAATGTGACTCGTAAAAGATCTGTCGTCAGCGCAAATTTGTCAGCATCGTCGGTAAATCCAGGTGCGGTGACATAAATGATCCAAGGGGCGGCAATCATACCAAGGATAGTTACGATCGCTAAAGCGAGGGTTAGCATCCCAGCAATATAAGCGACGAATGTACGAGTGGCCTCTTCTCCCTGCTGATTTTTGTATTCCGCCAGTATTGGGACAAAAGCTTGTGAAAATGCACCTTCGGCAAAAATTCGACGTAAAAGATTCGGTAGCTTAAATGCGACAAAAAAGGCGTCCGCCGCGGCTCCTGCACCAAAAACTCGAGCGATAATGGCGTCGCGAATAAACCCAAGCACACGAGACATCATGGTCATGGAGCTTACTGCCGCCAACGATTTTAATAAATTCATGATTGATAGACTAAAAGAATACAATCGCATCAGTTTAACAGCGAGCGCTGCAACTGACTACGATTGAAAGGTAAATTAGGAATTTAGGCTTTATTCAGCGCCCAAGTGTTATCTGTCAATGCCGTCAATACATGGTCACGCCACTCACCATTAATTTGTAAGTATTGCTTTGCATAGCCTTCACGTTCAAAGCCAAGCTTAGTCAATAAATGACCACTACGCATATTATGAGGCATATAATTTGCCATAATTCGGTGCATTTTTTGGTGTTGTTGCATATAACGAATCGCTTGGGTTAGCGCTTCATACATTAGACCTTGTCCTTGCCATTTTTCACCTAGTGAATAGCCTAAGTAACAGGCATAAAATGAGCCACGCAATACATTACTAAAGTTCGCTACCCCCATAACTTCGTTTTCTTCTTTATCTAATAGTAAGAAATGGAAAGCACTTCCTTCTCGATGCATTTCATTCATGACTTGTAACCGATTATGCCAGCCAGCGGGCTGGTAATGAGAGTTGTCCCTGATGGGTTCCCACGGAATTAAAAAGTCTTTGTTCAGACTGTAATAATCAGCTAGTCGATAATTATCACGTTCGTAAGTCAAACGAATAACCATTCTATCAGTGACAAGACGCACTTTCGGTACATTTGAACGATAACCAAACATCGTTAACCCTTAATTAATAAAAAGCCAGATATTTTCTTTAGTTCTAAGCCAATAACTTAGAACGTTAAAGTGTAGCTTACAATTCATTCACGAAAAATATGTTACGTAAATTAAAATATGAATACATCACTAGATGCCTTCATTGTGAAGCATACTCAAGTATGTGACCCAAGGAGCCAAACGCAGTCAACACCGTCACAAAGTGAAGTATGGCCCCCTATCAATATTCTAAATAATTCGCTCTGTGACTAGGCGACCAGAGAGGATAGCTTGGGGAGCATACTCAAGTATGTGACCCAAGGAGCCGAACGCAGTCAACACCGTCACAAAGTGAAGTATGGCCCCCTATCAATATTCTAAATAATTCGCTCTGTGACTAGGCGACCAGAGAGGATAGCTTGGGGAGCATACTCAAGTATGTGACCCAAGGAGCCGAACGCAGTCAACACCGTCACAGAGTGAAGTATGGCCCTATCAATATTCTAAATAATTCGCTCTGTGACTAGGCGACCAGAGAGGATAGCTTGGGGAGCATACACTAGTATGTGACCCAAGGAGCCGAACGCAGTCAACACCGTCACAGAGTGAAGTATGACGAATATTTATCGATAAAAAAATATCATCTATCAAACCTCAATATACTGATATTATTAATAACTAATTTTAAGCATCATTCCCTCTTTGCTATTTTTCTGATGGTGTCTCATGGCGCAGGTGTCACGGGCAAGAAGCCTTGGTAAGTATTTCCTTTTGCTTGACAACATGTTGGTTGTCCTCGGCTTTTTTGTTGTTTTTCCGCTTATTTCTATTCGTTTTGTTGATCAACTGGGTTGGGCCGCCGTGGTGGTGGGTTTTGCCTTAGGGCTTCGTCAGTTTGTTCAACAGGGTTTAGGTATCTTTGGCGGTGCTATCGCTGACCGGTTTGGTGCGAAACCCATGATTGTTATTGGAATGCTATTACGTGCCAGTGGTTTTGCAGTGATGGCAGTGGCCCATGACCCTTGGGTTTTATGGTTATCTTGCGTCCTTTCTGCACTGGGTGGAACCTTGTTTGATCCCCCACGAACCGCATTAGTTATTAAATTAACTCGCCCTTATGAACGCGGCCGTTTTTATTCTTTACTCTTAATGCAAGACAGTGCTGGAGCCGTTATTGGGGCGCTGATTGGTAGTTGGTTATTACAATATGACTTCCATTATGTCTGCTGGGTTGGCGCTGCTGTTTTTATTATTGCTGCTATCTGTAATGCTTGGTTGTTACCTGCTTATCGAATATCAACCATCAGAACCCCTATTAAAGAAGGTATGGGCCGCGTACTAAAAGACAAACGCTTTGTGACTTATGTAGTCACTTTAGCTGGCTATTTTATGTTGTCAGTACAAGTGATGCTTATGTTTCCTATTGTTGTCAATGAGTTAGCAGGGACGCCAACTGCCGTCAAATGGATGTATGCGATTGAAGCAGCGATATCCTTAACATTGCTTTACCCTATTGCTCGTTGGAGCGAAAAACATTTTCGCCTTGAGCAACGGCTCATGGCCGGGCTATTTTTAATGAGTCTCAGCATGTTTCCAATTGGTATGACAACCTCACTCAACACGCTATTTGCCCTTATTTGCCTATTTTATTTAGGTACTGTGACTGCCGACCCCGCTAGAGAAACACTAAGCGCATCACTTGCTGACCCAAGAGCCAGAGGGAGCTATATGGGCTTTAGCCGCTTAGGCCTTGCTTTAGGCGGAGCTGTCGGTTACACCGGTGGCGGCTGGATGTACGATATTGGCCACCAATGGAATATGCCACAATTACCTTGGTTCTTATTAGGGATCATCGGTTTTATCACTTTATGGGCACTGCATAAGCAATTTAACCGTAAAAAAATTGAAACAGTCATGTTGAGTGGGCAGTAATGCGCTAAACTAGCGGTATTACTGTAAAAGGAGTCTTTATGAAGAAGTTTATAATCGCCGCTATGGTGGGCTTTCTCACTCTCTTATCGGGTTGTAGTCAATTATCTGAGTTTAGTATTAGTGAATCACAAATTAATGATTATCTTGCTAATAAAGTAAAATATGACCACAAGGTCGGCATTACTGGCTTTGCTGATGCGGATATTCAACTCGCTAATTTAAAATCAGAAATCGGCCGCAGTGAACCTGGAAAAGTCGCGTTGACAGGGGATGCAACCGTTAAATTAGACTCGCTGATTGGTAAAGCAGAAGCACAAATTAACCTGACCCTCACTGCTCGTCCTTATTTTGACGCCAAAACCGGCTCAATTTACTTAAAAGAGTTAAATATTAGCAGTTACAAGGTAACACCCGAAAATATGGATACGGCTATGTCAGCTGTTATTCCTTACTTAAATAGTTCCCTTGAAACTTTCTTTGAAACTCAGCCTGTTTATGTGTTGAATCCAGATAATGGTGCTGCTGAAGCAACCGCAAAGAAATTGGCTAAAGGGCTTGAAATCAAACCGGGCAAATTTGTCATTCCATTAGTTGATTAATTTTAACCATAAATTATTTCGATTGATAAAAGCATGAAAGGCAACAAAAAATCTGTTGCCTTTCTAGCTTATTCAATCTTCAAACAAAATTATTAATCAATACCGCTGACTAAAACATAAGTAACATCATCATAAAAAAGTGACGGCGTCACAACTATTCGGTTTCTGAGTCAAGCTCATCACGCAGAGCAATAACTGCATCACGCGTAATTTGGGCTAAAGTACGATAAAACGTGGTTGTAGCATGCGC
Source organism: Providencia sp. CIM-Carb-044 (assembly GCF_033901115.1). Lineage (NCBI taxonomy): Bacteria > Pseudomonadati > Pseudomonadota > Gammaproteobacteria > Enterobacterales > Morganellaceae > Providencia > Providencia sp. CIM-Carb-044. Next base: position 70,664 of record NZ_JAXADV010000002.1, on the reverse strand, counting down.
TTCAACTTTACCTAAAAAGCTGCCATACCAGCTAAGAATATAGCTATCAAATAATTCTTCTTGGGCGGCTGTTTCATCTTCTGCCGCTTGGTCTTCCAACCAAGAAGCCGCGAGTAGTAACGCACCAAAAGCATCCGCAGGTGCATTCGTCAGGGACATTCCTCTCACAGTTAAAAATTCGCGAACTTCTGCTTCTGTAATTTCAGAATCGTAATCATTCGCTAGCATTGAAACTGCTGGGGATTCACCTACAAACAGGGCTTGGTAATCCGCATTAACCGCATTGATATCGAGATCTTTTGCCATGCGCGACCATAATTCATCTTGCTCCAATGGCCATGATCCTTTTAATTTATCTTGAGCAATCATATCAATAAGCGGCTTTACGAGGCTATCAGAGGGACTACGTTGAAATAGTGTCCCCAAAATACGGCAGACGATTGAAAATTCGTTCATATATTATCCTATTTTTCAGATTCAGTAGTCACACCTCGTGACCGAAGCAGTTACTTTCAGTATATCGAAAAAATAGGAAAGATATTAGGGGTGATGATTGCGAGTGTTCATAAAGACCACTCGCAACAAAGAAGTGACTAATAACCGCGTTGCATATCAACCACACCAATAGGAGCTTGGCCAGCTTCGATGCGCTGGATATTACTGACAATCATATCCATGGCTTCTTTCGGTTTTGTAAAGGCGGCAACATGGGGCGTGATAGCGATGCGTGGATGCGTCCAGAACGGGTGCATTTGCGATAACGGTTCACTCGCAAAAACATCAAGCGCAGCACCTGCAACTTGCCCTGATTCAAGCGCTAAAAGCAAATCTTGCTCAATCAGATGAGCACCACGTGCAAGGTTGATAACATATGCCCCTTGCTCTAATTGGCTAAATAGTTGCTGGTTTAAAATTCCCACCGTTTCTGGCGTGCTTGGCAGAAGATTAATAATCACACGGGTTCCAGAAAGAAAGCTAGCTAATTGGTCATTACCAAAATAGCTTTTTACGTTATCAAGTTGTTTTTCAGAGCGACTCCATGTTCTTACATGAAAACCAAAGCTGACTAAGCGTTTTGCAACCGCTTGCCCTAATGCCCCTGCTCCCATAACACCAATGACAAAATCTTCGTGTTGGTAGGCTGGTAATTGCTTCCATTGTCGCTGTGATTGTAATTGGCGGTACTCATCCATACGACGAAAGTAGCTTAACACTTTTGCACAAGCGTATTCTTCCATTTGAATCGCCATTCCAGTGTCTTCCAAACGCATTACAGGAACGCCTGCCGGTAAGGTCCCAGGTTTGTCTTGTTCTTGCTTTAAAATAGCATCCACACCCGCACCTAACGCGAAAATACCTTTTAAATCACTGCGACCAGCGAGACATTCATAAGGCGGTAACCAAACCATAGCGTAATCTGCACTTTGGTTATCCCCTTTTTCCCATTGGCGAATATTCACTTGGGGTAATCGCGCTTTCATGCCCTCAATCCACTGTTTTGAATCAAAAAATGGATGGTAAAATAAAATATTCATGGCAACTCCTCTTTAGTTTCTAACAGAGTGTGCCGAATGGCATTTCTTTTCAAGTTAATCAAGCCGATACACTGTATTCAATCAGAATTTTGTTAACTAGCTAACGCTTTTTATCTTCACGACTTGCCGTTTCAAATTAACATTAAACGTATTATTTACCTTAGCTGATAACATTTAAGATTAGATAATAATCAAATTGTTTTTTATTTAGCTAAACAGCAACAAAAGTCGGAAAAAGGATAAATAGGGAGTTGACGTTAGACGCTATTTTCCCTATAGTAGCGCCCCGTTGCAGAGCAGGTTTTTATTCCCTACTCCACAACAGATTTAGAAAAACGGTGAGGTGTCCGAGAGGCTGAAGGAGCACGCCTGGAAAGTGTGTATACGGCAACGTATCGAGGGTTCGAATCCCTCCCTCACCGCCATTTTTCTTCTAGTTTTTCCTCTCTTCTTCTTGATATGCCATCCCTTGATTTTTTTTCTCTTTCGGTTCTATACCAATTCCTTGTTCGTGATATTCGCGGCTTATATCTTCCCAGAGTTCTGCATTTTCTATCCCAGCGACTTTGGGGTCAAACACCGGATCAACGCCTAGTTTTTCCTGCCGCTCAAAGTCACGCAGTGCTCGTAATGCAGGTTTTGACAGGAAGACTATGGCAATAAGATTAAGGTAACTCATACTACCGAACCCAATATCGCCAAGGCTCCACATTAAGCTAACTGACTGGACGCTTCCCATAAAAACAATAATCAGAAATACAAACTTAAGTATCAATTTCAAAATAGGGTAACGCAATTTTCTATCGAGATAAACAATCGTGGTTTCTGCAATATAGTAATAGGCCATCAAGGTTGTGAAAGCGAATAAAAATACGGCGATTGAGACAAATCCCGACCCTGCAGAAGTAAAGACTGTTGATACCGCCATTTGTGTCCATGCGGTCCCCGCGGCAACCCCGGGAACATATTCGACTAAGGCAGTCGCCGAACCATCTGGAAAAACGTTATACATATTGGTGACAAGGATCATCAAACCTGATGCTGTACACACAACGACAGTATCGATATAAATAGAAAACGCTTGAATTAACCCTTGTTTTACAGGGTGGCTTACCTCGGCCGCCGCAGAACTAAATGTGGCTTCACCCGCACCTGCCACGTTGGAAAAAACGGCACGGCGCACACCCCATGAGACAGCCGTACCAACAATACCACCGAATACAGCGTCCATTCCCATCGCACTACGGAAAATTAAACTGAACATACCCGGCACTTGTTCGTAATGGCTACCCAAGATGATCACCATCATGACGATATATGCCAATGCCATAATTGGCACGATCTTGTCTGCTGCACTCGCAATACGTTTTACACCACCAAAGATTAACCATGCCATCAGCACTGTCACAATGCCGCCTGTCGCAATTGGGGGTAAGTTAAATGCAGTTTGAAAGGAATCAGCAATGGTATTGGCTTGAATACCCGGAACCAGTACTCCATAAGATAGGCAAATAACCGCAGCCACTATAATGGCAAATGGTTTCAGTTTTAACCCTTTCTCGATATAGTAAGGGGAGCCTCCGCGGTATTGGCCATCAGAGCGCTGTTTGTATACTTGAGCAAGTGTGGATTCGATAAATGCGCTTGCTCCCCCCAATAGCCCCATGACAACCATCCAGAAGATTGCACCGGGGCCGCCTGCGGCAATGGCTGTCGCCACCCCCGCAATATTACCTACCCCTACACGCCCTGATAATGCTAAACAGAATGCTTGGAAGGAGGAAATTCCTTCTTTTGACGCTTTATTTTCCTTTAACAAACATACCATTTTAATGAGATAGCGAAACTGTACACCGCGAGTCGCTAATGTAAAATAGAGCCCAACACCTAGCGATAACACCACTAATGCATTACCCCAGATGTAACCAACGATTGTATTAACGATGGCTTCCATTTTGTACTCCTTCGTTATTGTAATTGTTTATTTGTATTTGCAGGGTAAAAAAAACCTGAGTCCAATAAGGTACTCAGGTCAACGTTTTTATTGATGAATAAACCAGATAACCTTGGTTTGAGTGTATTGTTCAAATGCCTCTAAACCGTTGTCTTTACCGCCAAAGCCTGATTGACGAAAGCCACCAAACGGCGTTGTAATATTGCCTTCACTAAAACCATTGACGGAAACGGTGCCTGCGTTAATACGCTGTGCAATTTGCATGGCTCGGTGAATATTTTGGCTATAAAATGAAGCCGCTAAACCATATTGAGTGTTATTGGCCAAAGCGACCGCTTCATCATCAGTTTTAAAAGACGTAACGGCTAAAATAGGGCCAAAAACTTCATGCTTAAATAGTGACATTTCAGGCGTGACTTCATCAAAAATTGTCGGTTCGATATACCATCCAGCCCCCAATTCATGATGGACCTTCCCACCAGCAATGAGTTTTCCGCCCTCCTTTAATGTGGTATCTAAAAATGATTTCACTTTTTCAAAGTGAGCTTGTTCGACCATTGGCCCAATTGAAATATCCGCATGCCTTGGGTCGCCGACTTTCCATTCTTTAACGGCGACGGCAAGCTTCTCTAATAGTGTTTTTTTGATGCTTTCATGCACAATTAAGCGAGAACCACAGCTACAGTTTTCACTCATATTCCAAAAGGCAGCCGCCATAATATGCGGAATTGCCGCCTCAATATTGGCATCTTCAAACACCACTTGAGGGCTTTTTCCCCCACATTCGAGTACAATTTCTTTTAAGTTACTTTCTGCTGAATATTTTAAGAATAAACGCCCTACCTCTGTTGAACCTGTGAATGACACAACATCCACATCATGATGGCGGCCAAGGGCTTCCCCGACTTTTTCACCTAACCCACAGACTAGACTTAATGCGCCTTTAGGGACTCCTGCCTCATAGGCCAGTTCCACCATACGATAAGCACTTAATGAGGTTAATTCGGCAGGTTTCACAATCACCGAGTTGCCTACCGCAAGAGCGGGTGCCACTTTCCATGCAAACATCTGAGCAGGGAAATTCCACGGCAACACTGCACCAACCACGCCAATAGGCTCATGCACTATCAACCCCAATTCTTGATGGCTTGTTGGTGCAATTTTACCAAACAGTTTGTCAATCGCTTCGGCATACCAATAAAAGGTGTCAATCGTTGCAGGTAAATCCGTATTTAAGCATTCAGTGATAGGCTTACCTGCATCAATACAATCTAGCGCCGCAAGTTCTTCACTGTGTTTTTCAATGAGATTAGCCCATTTAAGCATGACAACTTTACGTTCTTGAGGCGATAATCCGCGCCATTCACCTTGATTAAATGTGTTACGCGCTACCTGTACCGCGGCATTAATATCGTTCGCATCACCGTCAGCAATAAAACCAATAACACTATTATCGATTGGGGTACGGTTTTTTAATTTATTTTGCTGTTCTGGGTGCCCTGCAATCAAATTGCCTGCCCACAGTTTTCCTTGTTTTGCACATTCAAACACCTGCTGTTGGGTCATGGTCATATTTCCCCCTAGCGTTTAATTAATTTAATGAATTCATCGCGTTCTTGAGACGCTAGATTTGACAGAGGCAAACGAACCGGGCCAACATTGAACGTTCCATTCAAGCAACCCGCCTTGGCTTTTTGGTTATAGTTCCCTGACTCCATTGAGTAAATTGCAGGATAGATTTCAGTCATAATTTGCTTCGCTTGTTGCCAGTCACCCGCCTGCGCTGCATTAAAAATAGCAACTTGCTCTGCGGGGAATACGTTCCCCGCACCCGCTATCCAACTTTTCGAACCCCAAAAGAAGAAATCCACAGGTTGGTCATCACAGCCACAAATGACCTCAAAATTTTTGAATGGTGTTTGTAATAGATGCAGTGCTCGGCTAAAGCTACCGCTGCTTTCTTTGATGGCGACAATATTGTCAATTTCAGCTAACTTAATGACCGTTTCAATGTCGATTTCAATACCAATCCGAGCGGGAAAATTGTACATAATAATGGGTAATGGTGTTGATTTTGCGACTTTTTCATAGTGGGCATACACCCCTTGCTGGTCCGGCAGACTATACGGCGGAGGCGATAACATTAACCCTTCATAACCGAGCTCTTGAGCTTGTTTCGCGCGTGCGATTGCCCCCTCGGTTGATAAGTCGTTAATGCCCGCAATTAATGTCACTCGCCCTTTTGCAATCTTGCAAACGGTAGATAGCACGGTTTTACGCTCATCTTCATTTAATGCGTAATATTCCCCTGTTGTCCCACAAACTACTAAACCAGTAACACCTTGCTCAATAAGTTTTTCAGTTAATTCAGCAAGTGCACTGACATTTAGTGTTAAATCATCATGAAACGGGGTCACTAAAGGAACAAGAATGCCATGGAAATTCATTTGAATTCGCCTCAAAATTAAAGAAATCGTTCAATGGAAAAAGGGGTACAGTCGATACTTGTCGGCTGCTGATGTATAAAACTATTTACAATATCTGCAGTGATCGCCGCTTGGGTTAACCCCAAGTGTTGGTGACCAAATGCAAAAATATAGGGGCCTTTGTGGTCTAAAACTGGCAATGAGTCTGATGTGGATGGGCGAAACCCCATCCATGATGTCGATTGTTGGCTGTTTAATGCTTCTTTGAGCATTGGTTGTGCTAACGGAAGAAAATGTTGAGCACGCTGCATATTTGCGGGGCGCTTTAGCCCTGCGTATTCCACGGTTCCTGCAAGGCGTAGACCTTGAGACATTGGCGTCATAATAAAACGCCTATCCATACTTGATACTGGTATTGATAAACGGCCTAATTCATTCGGCAACATCAAGTGATAACCACGCTCTGTTTCAAGTGGCACTTTGATGCGGCTGACCATTTTGACTAATGATTTAGAGAATGCGCCACCTGCAATAACAATTTTTTGTCCTGTGAACTGCCCTTGGGTCGTTGTCAATACTGCTTGTTGATTCGATGTTGATGTAATTTCTGTTACTTCACAGTGGGTTAATACCTGCCCACCCGCTTGTAAAAACGCCTCGGTCAACTTTTGGTGTAATGCACATAAATCCACAACATGGCCTGTATCTGGATAAAAAATGCCCCCGATTTGGCTTTCAGATAAAGCAGGTTCGCGTGTGAGTAGCGCATTTTGACCAATCAATTGATTTGTCACACCAATACTTTGTAGGTACTCACTGTGATGACTTAACTTATCGAGAGTTTCTTTTTTCTCAGCCACCAACAGTGACCCCTTCATTTTGACAAGGTCACTTAATTGCCATTTTTGAATAAATGCTTGCCATGAATCAAAAGCGGCACTATTTAATGTCGTTAAGGTGTGATGAATATGAGTAAAAGGCTTATGGCGCATATTACCCAATAATTTTATTAACCAAGGGGTTAAGGGTAATAGATAACGCCAATCCAAGCGCAAAGGCCCTAATGGGTCAAGTAGCATTTTTGGAAGTGATTTTAAGACACTCGGGTCAGCAATCGGAAAAACTTGTTCTGTCGCAATATGCCCTGCGTTGCCAAATGAGGCGCCTTGGCCAATTTCATGTTTATCAAGCAACAATACGTTTGACCCATTAGCTTGAACTGTCAGCGCAATACTCAGGCCAATAATACCGCCACCCACTACAATCACTGGATATTTGCGTTCCATTTCATTCCCCTATGCCACCGAAATTCCAAACCGAAATGGGTCTTGTTCATCTATCAATAAGGTATTTTTCCCACTGATATAGGCATGTCCGCGAATAGTAGGAATAATGCCGTTTTCATCTGCCTGCTGAAAACTGGCTTGAAATTGGCTACCAATAACACTGGCTTGATGCCAGATTTCACCAGCTGCCAGTTTTTTATCTGCCGCTAAGCAGGCAAGTTTGGCGCTGGTTCCTGTTCCACAAGGCGAGCGGTCATAAGCGCCACCAGGGCACAAAACAAAACTTTGGCTATTAGCATTGGGGTGTGAACCGAATAATTCGATATGGTCAATTTCTTGGTCATCTTTACCGTAGATACCTTGATCAGCTAAGGCTTGTTTAATCTTTAAGCTGACTTCTGTCAGTAATTTAATATTTTGGTAATCAATGGCGACTGGTGACTGTTCAACAAGAAAAAACCAATTTCCGCCCCAAGCAATATCCCCAGTAATGGGGCCGAGGTCTGGAACATTAACTTGTACCGCTTTGCGATAACGATATGAATAAACATTCTGAATGCTCACGCTACCATCTTGGTGTAGTTGCGCCGTCACATCTCCTACCGGAGTTTCAATAAGATGTTTGCCATAAGTGATATGACCGAGAAAATGCAACGAAGCCACTAAACCGATAGTGCCGTGGCCACACATTCCCAGATAACCTTGATTGTTAAAAAAAATCACACCTGCTGTTGCCGCTGGGTTTTGTGGTTTGCAGAGTAATGCGCCAACAAGAATGTCATTGCCACGTGGCTCTAAAATGGTGGTTTTACGCCATACATCATGTTGCTTGCGTAATTGCTCCAATCTCGATGCCATGCTTTGTTGCCCTAAATCAGGGAATCCATCAATGACTAGCCGAGTTGGCTCGCCTGCGGTATGGGAATCGATAACTTCAATTTTGGTATATTGAGATTGCATCAGCTAGCATCCTATTTATTATCATTGTTAATAGAATGCTTGATTTTTGTTAACAACTCTTGATATCTTTCTAACAAACTTATGCGGTTTTCTGCACAATCTCAAAATATTTAACAGAATTAGTAAGATTAATTTAATATTTCGGAGCGCAGCATGATCAATCTAAATAAATTGCTATTGATTAGTCAGGAAAATATGCTGTTTCCCGTTGATAATATTGACGTTTTATTAAATCATTTAGGTTTAATTATGCCTCTAATTAATACCTTGCCTAATGTGACTTTTTTTATAAAAGACCATAATGCAAAGTATTTATTGGCTAATGATAATCTAGCTACTCGTTGTAAAATCGACAGTGTTAATCATCTCGTTGGTAAAGGCGCTGAGGATATTTTTCATTCGGAACTCGGCCAAACTTATAGTTCTCAGGACTATTTAGTGATGGAAAAGAAAATTAGCGTCATTAATAAACTAGAGCTTCACCTGTATAAAGCGGGTTTGTTGGGATGGTGCTTAACGACTAAGGTTCCTATTTTTAATACACGTAACCAGGTTATTGGGGTTGCAGGAATTTCAGTGGATTTACAAGATGTAAAATCTGTCAGTCCTAAGCTGAACAACCAGCTTAGCCGTGTTGAACGCCATATTAGTGAACATTTTGATACCGCTATAAAAATGACAACTCTTGCTGAAATATCTGGCCTCTCCCTTTCCCAATTAAACCGCCAGTTTAAAGCTATTTTTTTGATAACCCCCCAGCAATATATTCAAAAAATGCGGCTTGAACATGCTATTGAACTGCTCGAAGATGATTTTTCAATCACTGAGATTTCCAGTAAATGTGCCTACGCTGATCACAGCGCTTTTTGCCGTAAATTCAAAGAAATGACCACAATGACACCCAGCCAATTTAAACGAATGCGTTCAAAAATCGATAAACAAAAGATATTGACGTGATCGGGTATCATATTGTTAATCTGTTTTCCTCAACGTGAATAAATCCATTCCATTTAATTTTATTAAATGTTTTTAGTTAATTATTCAAATAGTTAGAATAATTTTTTACTAAAATAACACAGCTATATTCCTTGGTTATTTTCTAACTTAAGATAGCTCTTATTGCAGACATCAATCAATCGGGTATTGATATATCCCAAAGCTGCATCATTGTGCAGTGACGAGAAAGGAACACTCAATGACCATTTACGATCTGAAACCTAAATTTCAAGATCTGCTTCGTCCAATTGTTCATAAGTTATTTAGTATGGGAGTTACCGCCAACCAAGTCACCTTGGCGGCTTTACTTTTATCCGTGATCAGCGGAATGCTATTACTGTTCATTCCAAATCCGCACCTGTTTATTTTATTACCTTTCGTTCTGTTTATTCGTATGGCACTCAATGCGATTGATGGCATGTTAGCAAGAGAACACAACCAGAAAAGCCATCTGGGTGCAATATTAAATGAGCTTGGTGATGTCATTTCAGATGTCGCACTCTACTCACCATTTGCCGTTATTTTCCCTCAAGCATTTTGGCTTATTTTATTAATTCTATTTCTTGCGCTACTCACTGAGTTTATTGGCGTTATCGCTCAATCAATTGGTGCATCTCGGCGCTATGACGGCCCTATTGGTAAAAGTGATCGAGCCTTTATTTTTGGTACGCTAGGACTGCTCGTTAGCATTTTTCCACAGATTATCTTTTCTAGTTGGGTAAATTATCTGTTTATCCTTTTAACTTTGTTGCTGTTTTATACTTGCTATAACCGTATTCGCCGTGCTCTTTGTGAATTATCTACACCTGCGAATAATAATTAAGGAAGAATTATGAACGTTCAGACAGATTATCTGACGCAACGTCCCGTTATTGAGTCCCAATTTACCACCAGTGACCATACTTCTCTTTTTTATCGACATTGGCCAACAGAAACGCCGACCAACAAAGCGATTATTTTATTTCATCGAGGCCATGAACATTCCGGCCGAGTCGCCCATTTAGTCGATGAACTCAATTTACCTGACTATGCTATGTTTGCATGGGATGCCCGTGGCCATGGTAGAAATGATGGCCCTCGAGGTTATAGCCCTTCACTAAGCACATCCATCAATGATGTCGATGAGTTTGTGCGTTACATTTCCGCTGAATATAATATTCCGTTAGAAAATATCATTGTCATTGGGCAAAGTGTTGGTGCCGTTCTTGTCTCCGCTTGGGTTCATGACTACGCCCCCAAAATTCGAGGGATGGTACTCGCCTCCCCTGCATTTAAAGTTAAATTGTATGTTCCATTTGCCCGAACAGGGCTTGCTTTAATGCAAAAGGCTCGAGGCTTGTTCTATGTAAATTCGTATGTTAAAGCTAAATTTCTCACTCACGATGCACAACGAATTGATTCGTTTAATCGCGACCCATTGATCACTCGCCCTATTGCCGTCAATATTTTACTTGAGCTGTATAAAACGGCTGATCGCATCGTTGCTGATGCGGGTGCAATTACTTTGCCCACTCAACTATTTATTTCGGGTAGCGACCACGTTGTTCACCACCGGCCTCAACATCAGTTTTTTGAAAAATTAAACACCCCAATAAAAGAAAAGCATATATTACCCGGTTTTTATCATGACACTTTAGGTGAAAAAGAACGCCATATCCCACTTGAGAAAATCCGTGAGTTTATTGGCAAATTATTCGCCTTACCGCGCTACCAACATAATTATCAATATGAAGATACGTGGAGTGTCAGCGCTGAAAAATATCGTTCACTCATGACACCATTACCTAAATGGTGTCCCAAAAATCTTGCTTATAAAATTATGAGCAAATCAATGAGCACACTTGGCAAAGCTTCTGAAGGTATTCGTATTGGTTATGATAAAGGGTTTGATTCAGGTTCGACCCTTGATTACGTATATCGCGATAAAGCGCAGGGGAAAGGCTTGTTTGGCCGTGTGATTGATAGGCAATATCTCAACAGTATTGGCTGGCAAGGAATACGCCAACGCAAAGTCAATATTGAAAACATCATTCGGCAGGCTATTCGTGACCTAACAGAGAAAGGGACTCCCGTGCGAATTATGGATATTGCCGCAGGCCAAGGTCGTTATATTTTTGATGCGATTAATGACTATGGAAAAGTCGAGTCCGTCCTGCTAAGAGACTATAGCCCTATCAATGTTGAGCAAGGGCGATTACATATAAAAGAACGTTACCTTGAAGACAAAATCCAATTTACTGAAGGTAATGCTTTTGATGCCGATGATCTAGCTGCGGTTTCACCATCGCCAACAATTGGCATCGTCAGTGGTTTGTATGAGCTGTTCCCCAATAATGAAATGATAAAGGCTTCATTAAATGGGCTTTCTCGGGCAATTCCATCTGGCGGGCTATTAATTTATACCTGTCAACCATGGCACCCTCAAGTTGAAATGATTGCCCGGGTACTCCCAAGCCACCAAGGTGGGCAAGCATGGGTTATGCGTTGCCGTAGCCAAGGCGAAATGGATGCTTTAGTTGAAGAAGCGGGCTTTGAAAAACTAAACCAATCAATTGATAACTGGGGCATATTCAGCGTATCTATAGCTAGACGGCGTTAATCTAGTTATCCTCCAGAGTGATTGGTGACACATTATTGCCATCAATCACTTACTTCAACTTTAGATGATAGCCGTTGTTTATTGTTAGCAAAGCACCTATGCTGCTTAGCGTTATTTGTTTTCCCAATCATTTACTAATATCACCACCAGTTCGTTGACATTTAAGGAATAGGATAAAGGATGATAACTGCAACCCGCGAACCTCAACAGGTTGTACCTCGACGCAAAATAATACTGTCTGGTTTGCTATGGTTAGTTTTTCTAGCACCTTTTTTCTTCTTAACTTATGGCCAAGTCAATACCTATACCGCAACGTTAGACCAGGTTCCCTCTATCGTTTTTTCTTGGGAAACACATATCCCATTTCTTCCTTGGACTATCATTCCCTATTGGAGCATTGACTTATTCTATGGGTTATCATTATTTATTTGCACGACCCGTAAAGAACAAACCATCCACGGCTTACGGCTGATCACGGCTTCTCTTGTTGCTTGTATTGGTTTTTTGCTATTTCCACTAAAGTTTAGTTTCCCTCGACCAAGCACTGATGGCCTATTTGGCTGGATGTTTAACAGCCTAGAGCTATTTGATCTCCCCTTTAACCAAGCCCCTTCATTACATATTATTTTATTGTGGATCCTATGGTTACGTTTTCGAGCACATACACCAACAAAATGGCGCTGGTTGCTTCATAGTTGGTCTGTTTTAATTTTAATTTCAGTTCTAACCACATGGCAACACCACTTTATTGATGTCATCACTGGCTTTGTCGTTGGCCTATTAATTAGCTATTTACTTCCTATACAAACCCATTGGCAATGGCATTACACAAGTTCTCCTCGCAGTTTTAAAATGAGTAAAAACTATGGAACCAGTTCTCTTGCTTGTTTTATTCTTGCTTTTACCTTCCAAGGGTTCGCTTGGTTACTATTATGGCCTGCTATTGCCCTCTTTTTTATTACCCTTGGCTATTTAGGAGCCGGAGCCAGCGTTTTCCAAAAAACACCGGAAGGTAATATTTCCCCTTCAGCTGCTATTTTATTACTACCATACCGGCTGATTGCTTGGGGAACCTATCATTACTTCGCTAAGCACTGCGCACAACCCAGTATTGTCAGTAAACATATTGTTTTGGGAGGGCGCCCGCTTTACGCTTTGCAAACTCAAGCTGTTTTAGATATGACTTGCGAATGGCCTCGCAATTCTTACAGTAAAGGGCTGAAATATTGTAGCCAACCGCAAATTGATTTGTTACCTCTAAGCGCGGAAGATATCGAAAAGTCAGTCCATACTATGGATGAGTTGGTAAAACACGGTGCGGTATATATTCATTGCAAATTAGGTTACTCACGAAGTGCGACTGTGGCTGTTGCATGGCTGGTACATCATGGTGATGCTAAAAATATAGAAGGGGCCGTAGTATTAGTTGAGCAAACTCGCCCACAAGTGATTTTAAATACAGCAACGATAGAGCAGCTGAATTATTGGTATACCCATTACCACCTAAACCGAGTGAAAAAATGAATACATTGATGAATAAACAACAAGGTGAAGTCATCACTATTTTGACTCATAGTTGGCGTTATTTCGCTGTAGGGTCTGTATTAGCATTATTTTGCCAATTAAGTTTATTTTTGGATTCTAATTACCCTAAATATATTTTATTCGTCAATGTAATTATATTTATAATTTGCCAATATTATATATATCGCCTATGGCTAGATAACCATTTCTTTAAAATTATCTACACACATAATGAAACAGAACATTTTGATAACGCTTTAAATTTTTTATTTCCAAGCAAAATTAAACATTGTACGATGCAGCAAAGGTGGTCTGGGACTAAACGTCTTTTCATACGTGCTCTTGGGCTAGTACTACTGCAATGGATAGGATTATTGGTAGCAATCATAACAATCTAGCCATTATACGTGTTGACTAATTATTTATTTATAATGATTTATAATTACTACTTAAAAAATAAAATTACGATTACATCATTCACATATACAGTCTAAAAAAGAAAAATAGCCATATAAAATGTACTCTAACTATTTTTCTTTATAATATAACGGTTTTTTACTTTTGTTACTGAAAACGTTATGATAATTGCAGATTCATTGATACATAACAGATTTTTTTTAGATTGCTAAGCGTATCCTTATAGGTACATCTTTCGTTTATTTTTCACCCTGTTATTTGGTAGGGTATAATGAGTACAAAAAAAATTAATAGGTTGCGCCCTTTTAGTGCGCTAATAGATTCTTGTTGGAAAGAAAAATATACGGCTACCCGCTTTATTAAGGATTTAATCGCGGGTATTACCGTGGGTATTATCGCTATCCCCCTCGCAATGGCTTTGGCTATCGCTAGCGGTGTTCCGCCTCAATATGGGCTTTATACTGCCGCGATTGCTGGGATCGTCATCGCGGTAACTGGTGGGTCACGCTATAGCGTTTCAGGCCCCACAGCGGCTTTTGTGGTGATCCTCTATCCTGTCTCTCAACAATTTGGATTAAGTGGGTTATTAGTCGCCACATTGATGTCGGGTGTCATACTTCTTGCGATGGGGTTTGCTCGCTTTGGTAAGTTTATTGAATACATACCCGTTTCTGTCACCTTAGGCTTTACTTCGGGAATTGCTATCACCATTGCTACCATGCAAATTAAAGATTTCTTTGGCTTGCAAATGGCGCATGTCCCAGAAAACTATGTTGATAAGCTCATTGCTATTGGCAATACCTTCCCCACTTTTCAGTACAGTGACACACTAATTGGTCTTTCAACCCTTTTGGTGCTTATCTTCTGGCCTAAACTAAAATTAAAACTTCCCGGCCATTTGCCAGCCCTTATTGTCGGGACTTTCGTCATGTGGGTACTTTCATTATTTGGTATGGAAGTCGCGACTATCGGTTCTGAATTTAGCTATTTATTGCCTGATGGTACTGAAGGTAATGGTATTCCCCCTATCCTACCGCAGTTTATTTTGCCATGGGAACTCCCCGGAAGTGCGCCAATCAACTGGGCGATGATCACCGCATTAATGCCTGCAGCATTTTCTATGGCGGTACTTGGCGCAATTGAGTCACTGTTATGTGCTGTAGTATTGGACAACATGACAGGAACCAAGCACCATTCCAATAGTGAACTTATTGGCCAAGGTGTGGGGAACATTGCGGCGCCTTTTTTTGGTGGGATCACAGCAACCGCTGCAATAGCACGCTCTGCAGCTAACGTCCGTGCAGGTGCTACATCCCCCATTTCTGCGATTATTCACTCAATACTGGTGATACTTACATTATTAGTTCTTGCACCAATGCTCTCTTATCTGCCATTAGCCGCAATGTCTGCATTACTATTGATAGTGGCTTGGAACATGAGTGCTGCGGGCAAAGTCGTTTACCTGATTAAACGCGCGCCAAAAGATGACATTATTGTATTAGTACTATGTATGTCTCTAACTGTTCTATTTGATATGGTTATTGCTATCACTGTCGGGATTGTTCTCGCGTCATTATTGTTCATGCGGCGTATTGCCAATATGACCCGTTCAACACAACTCGCAGAAACAGACGAAGAGCGAAGCCGTTTAGTCGTAAGAATAAATGGCCCGTTATTTTTCGCTGCTGCTGAGCGTATTTTCGATGAATTGCGTGTCAAAAGCGCAGGTTATGAAACCATTATTATGCAATGGGACGCAGTGCCGGTTTTAGATGCAGGTGGTTTAGAAGCTTTCGAAAAATTCATAGATGCCGTACGCAAAGATACCCATGTCTTAGTTTGTGACATTCCGTTCCAGCCATTAAAAACTTTGGCAAGAGCAAAAGTGACACCTATTGAAGGCGTATTGAGCTTTTATAATTCAATGGATCATGCACTTGAAGCCGTTAAAGCTATCGAACAGGCAGGTTCTATCGACACAGAAAAATCAACAACAACGCCTTAACTTAGGTATCAAAGCAAACCGCCATGCTATTTCACATGGCGGTTTAGCTATCACTCACTAAAACAAAACATCTCATTCCCTGCATTTTTTCCTTTTTCGCAGGCTATTTCCCTTAATTTTTTTGCTTTAACTTGGTCGATGGTCACCGTTCCTGTGTTATCTTCAGAAAATCTAAACGCAGCCATCCACTCTGCATAGCCTGGATAAGTCATCTCATTTGCTTTATCAAACCATTGCTGTGCTTGCTTTTCGTCTTTTGCAACGCCTTTGCCATCTAAATAGATAACACCAAGTAAAATTGGAGCAATAAAATAATCCGGGTTATTTAACGCATTAACTTCATTAAGAAGTTCTATAGATTGTTGATAATCCGTTTTGCCTGCAATTGGATTTATCAATGACTCTGCTAAACTGATTTTTCCGCGCGTACTGCCCATTTCAACCGCTTTTGTCGCGTATTTACGGGCATCAGCCAATTCCTGCGAAAAGTAACTATCACTTAATAGATTGATATCCGCCAATAATGCATAACCATCCGCATTACCGTTTTTTGCCGCTTCATTTGCCCATAAACGCGCATTATTAAAATTTTGTAGGACACCTAAACCGGAAAAATACATTTGAGCAAGTTGGTACTGAGCAAGGGCATCTTTCTTGACTGCTTTTTGGTGAGTTTGTACGAATTTTTGTTTATCTTCAGGAGTAATATCAAGTTGAGCGGCAGCTTGAAAAGAAAACGTAATTAGAGATGAAACGATAATAGCTTTATAAAAATTTGATTTCATAGTTGTTCTCATTAAAGAAGTCAAAGCGCGGAGCCTTGCCCTCCCCATTTTAAGAAATATTGATATAAATTATTCATTCCCACCCAATGATTTTCACACCAGTTCGGGGCGAGCAAAGTTGGCTTTCTTGCACTTGCACTGATACGGTGGTAGACAATGTCAGTCGGAGTATGACGTACCATTTCACCAGCAGTTTGGGTATATTCATCAAGAGAAAGCGTTGCCAAGCGCCCTGCTCGCCAACTTTTGGCCATCACACTGCCTTCAACAATATGTAACGGATGTAATTTGATACCATCCGTTCCGCATTCAAGCACTTTATCAAGTGTTTCCATGTTCATTTGGCCATTTTCCCCGGGTAATCCACAAATCAAATGCGTACACACTTTTAATCCAAGGCTACGGGCTTTTTGCGTTGTTTGTCGGTATGCATCAAAACCATGGCCACGATTAATACGATGTAGTGTTTTATCATGAGCACTTTGTAAACCTAGCTCAAGCCATATTTCATAGCCTTTCTGTTGATACTGGCCTAACAAAGACAAAACGGATTCAGGGACACAGTCAGGGCGAGTTCCTACGCATAAACCAACAATATCGGCTTGCAGTAAGGCTTCTTCATAAAGTTGTTTTAATAGGCTTACTTCGGCATAAGTGCTGGTATAGGCTTGAAAATAAGCTAAATAACGTTTTGCGCGGGAAATTCGGGTGATCTGTTGGTGAATTTGTTCACTAATAGTTTGAGATGACTGACTTTCATCAGCAAAAGAGGCCACATTACAAAAAGTGCAGCCTCCTCGCCCAAGGGTGCCATCACGGTTCGGGCAATTAAAGCCACCATGTAAGGTGATTTTATAGATTTTTTCACCATATCGGCGCTGTAAATCAGCGCCGAACATAGAAACGACTTCAGTGAGTTGCATAAACCGCCTAACTTAGCGACTTGTATCTAACTCTGGGAAGCTTTTTACAACTTCGTCAATTGCTTTCATTTGTTTCAGGAATGGTTCCAGCTTATCTAATGGCAGTGCTGATGGGCCATCGCAACGTGCGTTGTCTGGGTCTGGATGCGCTTCAAGGAATAAACCTGCTATTCCAACCGCCATTCCAGCTCTTGCCAACTCAGCAACTTGGCCACGACGGCCACCAGATGCTGCACCGAACGGGTCGCGGCATTGCAGTGCATGGGTTACGTCGAAAATGACAGGACAGCCTTTTGATGCTTGGACCATGACATTAAAGCCAAGCATATCAACCACTAGATTGTCATAACCAAAGTTCGCACCGCGGTCGCAAAGAATAATTTTATCATTACCGCCTTCGATAAATTTCTCGACGATATTCCCCATTTGCCCTGGGCTGATAAACTGTGGTTTTTTAATATTAATTACTGCATCTGTTTTAGCCATTGCCGCAACTAAATCTGTTTGGCGTGCTAAGAACGCAGGTAATTGGATAACATCAACGACTTCAGCAACAGGGGCGGCCTGTGCTGGCTCATGAACATCCGTAATGATTTTTACGCCAAATGTTTGTTTCAACTCTTGGAATATTTTCATTCCTTCTTCAAGACCAGGGCCACGATAAGAGTGGATTGATGAGCGATTTGCTTTATCAAATGACGCTTTAAAAACATAAGGAATTCCCAGCTTTTGTGTCACCGTGACATAATGCTCACACACTTTCATCGCCATATCGCGGGATTCTAATACATTCATTCCACCAAATAACACAAACGGCAAGTCGTTCGCGACATTGATATCACCAATATTGACTACTTTCTGTTGCATACTCTTACCTTAAATATTAAAACAGGGGATAGGCCTGTATGTTAATTAATGTAATACGACCGGATGGTTATCCAGCGAATAAATTTGTATTTTAATCATTTCAGAAACAGGGTCTTCTGGGCAATGCTCAATAAAATAATTGAGATCGCTCAATGCCACATGATTACAGTCTAAATGTGCCAGAATTAACCCTCGGTCACGAATTTCGTAAGGGTCTTCAGGGTCAAGAGTCAGAAGCGTTTCACAAACCCGCAACGCTAATTCCATCTTTTTCTCTTCCATTAATGACGCTTTTAATGTGTCAAAAATTTTACGAATGACAACGCTGTTTTCTGCTACATCCAGTTGGTCATGGTAAAATTCAGAAAAAGGATCAACTGTTCCTTTGAGCCATAAATTTAATGTGTGTAATGATAAAGACTCGCCATTAACAGGGTTAATTACCCATTGGCTGCCATCATTTCTTTCACTGATAAATAATAATTGCGTAGGAAAAATAGCGGGATAAATCGCAATACCAAGGCGTTCGGCAACATACAAGAAGATAGCACCGAGTGTCACTGGTGTACCTTGCTTAGATGACAATACTTTATCTAACCACAGCATATCCGATAACAAATAAATTCCTTCAGCTGGACCAAACGACCATTCTTGGTAGAAAAGTGAAGTCAATTGCTGAATTTTTGTTTCATTATCAGCAGTTAAATCGATACAAGACTTGGCTGATGATACTAAGCTATCTAACTGAGCTTGCACTTTCATCAGCGGGAAATCATGACGGATACATTGTGACACAGTCATGATCCCTTCACTTAAAGGGAGTTGATTAAACTCTATATTCGCTATGGTTTTCATTACATTCCCACTGCTACGCCACTTAACCATTCCATTGACCGAGTGAAATTCGCTCTCTTCCACCATAATCAAGACAAGTCTCAATTTTGGTGTACCCATGTACTTTAAATAAATCACGCACCGCAAGACCTTGTGTCCAGCCATGCTCAAGAAGCAACCACCCTTGATTTTTAAGATACTTTTTAGATTCTTTAATGATATGCATTAAATCAGCTAAGCCTTCATCCTTCGCCACTAGAGCGGTTAACGGCTCAAATCGCACATCACCTTCACTGAGGTGCATATCATTTTCATCAATATAGGGTGGATTACTGATAATCATATCAAATTGTTGAATTGATAGTGAAGAAAACCAATTACTTTGTATAAATTTGACATTTGAAATATTCAAACGCTGCTGATTTCGTTGTGCTAAAGCAACTGCATCAGGGTTAAAATCAACACCAATAACCTGACTTTGTTGCATCTCTGACGCCAAAGCCAATGCAATAGCCCCTGTCCCAGTGCCTAAATCTAAAATTTGATTTTTTTGCTCTGTTAGCCTAGATAATGCTTGTTCAATAATGCATTCAGTATCTGGCCTAGGTATTAGTGTTGCAGGAGAGACATAAAGAGGAAGAGACCAGAACTCACGTTCACCGATAATATAGGCGATAGGCTCACCTTTCTCACGGCGTTGTAAAAGTAATTCAGCTTGTTGGAATTCTTCGGCTTTGAGTTCCGTTTCACCAAAAGCAAAAAGATAGGTACGACTGCGGCCTGTGACATGTTCCAGTAAAATTTCAGCATCTCGCTTCGCACTGTCACTTGCAGACAGCCGATTCGCTGCCTGCTTGACCCATTCGATATATTGCATTATTCCTGCTCAGACAACGCAGAAAGTTGGTCTGCTTGGTATTCATTGATGATAGGTTGGATAAGTGAATCCAGCTTTCCTTCCATTACTTCATCCAAACGGTATAACGTTAAGTTGATACGGTGGTCAGTCACTCGGCCTTGAGGGAAATTATAGGTACGAATACGGTCAGAACGGTCACCAGAACCCAACAGGTTACGACGTTCAGAGGCTTCCGCGGCTTGGCGTTTATCCATTTCTGCTTGGCGAATACGCGCACCTAACACAGACATCGCTTTCGCTTTGTTTTTATGTTGTGAACGTTCATCTTGGCACTCAACAACGATACCTGTTGGAATATGGGTAATACGAATTGCAGAATCTGTGGTGTTAACGTGCTGACCACCCGCTCCCGATGAACGGAAGGTATCAATACGTAAGTCCGCAGGGCTGATTTCAGGTAACTCAGCTTCTGGCAGTTCAGGTAAAATAGCCACAGTACAAGCAGAAGTGTGGATACGGCCTTGCGATTCAGTTTCAGGGACACGTTGAACACGATGACCGCCTGACTCAAACTTCAAGCGACCATAAACGCTATCACCGGAAATTTTCGCGATAACTTCTTTAAAACCGCCATGTTCACCATCACTCGTGCTCATTAATTCAACGCGCCAGCGGTTGTTTTCTGCATAGCGGCTATACATACGGAATAAATCACCCGCAAAAATTGCCGCTTCGTCTCCCCCTGCTCCCGCACGGATTTCAACGAAGCAGTTATATTCATCATCAGGATCTTTCGGAAGCAATAACAATTGTAATTGCTGTTCGAGCTCTTCATTGCGCGCTTTGGCTTCTTTAAGCTCTTCTTGAGCCATTTCTTTCATTTCAGGATCGTCTAACAACATTTCAGCTGTTTCGATGTCATCCTGTACTGTGCGCCATGCGCTAAAGCATTTAGCGACATCAGACAATTGAGCATATTCTTTTGATAAAGCACGAAAACGGTCTTGATCGGCAATTACACCTGCATCAGCAAGGTGCGCTTCAATTTCTTCGTAGCGTTCTTGTAATGCTTCTAGTTTTGCGACAATAGAAGGCTTCATTCGTTATATAAGACCTATGATTAAAATGTGGTTATTGATGGTCCAGCCCTAAGCTGTCCCTAAGTAGATTTAGACGCTCTACATCCCCATTTCCTGCAGCTTGCTGCAAAGATTTGGTTGGAGCGTGAATAAGGCGGTTGGTTAATTGTTGCGATAATTGCATGATCACTTGCTCAGGGTCTGCACCTTGACGGATAGCCGTCAACGCTTTTTCAGTCATATTTGCCCGAATGGCCTCAGCTTGTTCTCTGTAATCGCGAATTGTAGACACTGCCGCTTGTGAGCGCAACCAATCCATAAAGTGGCTACTTTCTTGCTCAACAATGTATTCAGCTTCAACGGCTGCGGCTTTTCGCTGAGCAAGGTTCTGTGCAATAATAGATTCCAAATCATCCACAGTATAGAGATAAACATCTCTTAATTTTTCAACATCTTGTTCGATATCACGAGGAACGGCAATATCAATTAACAACATCGGCTTACTACGACGTACTTTCATTGCACGCTCGACCATCCCTTTCCCTATAATGGGTAAAGGACTCGCCGTTGAACTAATGACAATATCCGCTTCAGCTAAACGGTTATCAATATCCGATAACGAAATAACTTGTGCATTGACCTCATTGGCCAATAGCTCCGCACGTTCACGTGTTCGGTTAGCTATCATCATTTTTTGTACGCCGTGTTCGCGCAAATGACGAGCCACAAGTTCAATAGTTTCCCCTGCGCCAACTAACAAAATATTTAAATGCTTAAGTGATTCAAATATTTGACGAGCAAGTGTACAAGCAGCAAATGCCACAGAAACTGCATTCGCTCCAATATCGGTTTCTGTACGCACACGTTTTGCAACAGAAAATGATTTTTGGAAAAGACGCTCAAGTTCGCTTGATAACGAATGGTTACCTTGCGAAAGTGCAAACGCCTTTTTTACTTGCCCTAATATTTGTGGCTCTCCCAAAACTAATGAATCCAAGCCACTCGCCACACGCATTAGGTGGCTCACCGCTCGGTCGTCTTGGTGCCAATATAAACTTGGCTGTAAATCTTTTTGGGTTATACCATGAAAATCACACAACCATTTTACTAGCTGTTCTTGAGCTCGTTCTTGTGATTCAAGGCTCAAGTAAAGCTCAGTTCTATTACAGGTAGACAGCACAACGCCACCATTCACTTGAGGCTGTTTGAGAAGTTCCTCAAGTGCATGGTCAATTTTTTCAGGACCAAATGTCACCCGCTCACGCAGGGCTACTGGTGCTGTTTTATGGTTGATGCCTAAGGCTAATAAGGTCATTGTGCTTTACGACTTACTCACATTGCTTACAGTGCTAATTATTTTCAGTAATGCTCGATGGGTATTCCCCATCAATTTAGCAATACTGTTATTTATATTGTTCTATTGTAGATGATCCGCGTCTCTCTTTCTACGGTTTACATAAGCCTATCCTTCAGAAAGATGACCCACGCCAAAAAATAAACCGAAAAAAACAGACGTAATGGTTATTTTACCAATCACAACTGATCGTAATTTTATCGTTTATTTATGCTATATGAAACTGATTATCAGCCATATCATTATTTACAATGATAAATTAACTACAATAAGATGCATAGAGAATGCAATTATTTCGCACAGAAAGCAAATGGTGACTGGTGAGGTTTATCCTGATAACTTAACGCCACATGAACCCAAACTGGATTGGCCTAATAACATTTTTAAGGAACCATTTTCCCTGTCAATACACTATGTTATTTGTATACAAACGGTAAATCACTTACAGGTTTTTATCCGCAAGGTATATCATCTAGTGTAATAGATGACTCTGATGGCCTTAACGCGCTAAACTGAACTTCTTTAAATGCAAGTAACTCAATTAGAGACTGCTATCAGCGCCCAATACAACTTTGAGATTTGATATGCAATTAACTCAAACTTTGCCCTTTATGCACATAAATAAGCATTTTTTTCGCCTATTGCCACTTTCATGCGTCTTGCTAACCGCATGCGTGACAACGTCACAAACGACCACAAAAGGAACCAGCTCCGCATCCGATGCGAAATGGAAAGCACATCAACAGGAATTAAGTCAGTTACGTGACTACCAAACCCGTGGATCATTTGCCTATAACGGCGGAGAAACAAAAACGTATGCTAAGTTTTTCTGGCAACAATATACACCTGAAAAGTACCGTTTGTTGCTGACCAACCCATTAGGTAGCCGCGAACTTGAGCTTACCGTTGAACCTGATTTAGCTCGGTTAACCACTAAAGATGGCCAAACCCATATGAGTGACGTTCCAAGCGAGCTTATCTATCAACTTACTGGTATGGAAATTCCAATTGATGACCTAACTGCATGGTTAACAGGCTCACCGGGACGTGCAACAGACTTTACCTTAGATGAAAACCACCTGCTGAAAAGTGTCACGTTTAAAAGCAATGGTGAAACTTGGCAGCTCAACTACATTTCGTATGACAGCAAAACGGTACCTATGCTGCCAAACTACCTAGAGCTACGCCAAGGGGACAGGCTTATCAAATTAAAAATGGATAGTTGGACACTGAAGAAATGACGTTAACATGGCCATCTCCGGCAAAATTAAATCTTTTTTTGTACATCACAGGCCAACGCTCTGATGGCTACCATGAATTACAAACTCTATTTCAATTTGTTGATTATGGCGATGAAATCACCATTACAGCACGTGATGACGACCAACTGAATTTATTGACTGACATGCAAGGGGTTCCCCCCGAAAAAAACCTAATTTTACGGGCAGCTAAATTATTACAATCCTATTGCCGCGATACCTTACAGCACTATGGCCCATTAGGGGCTGATATTTGTATTCATAAAGTATTGCCCATGGGCGGTGGTATTGGTGGGGGCTCATCAAACGCAGCAACAACCTTAATTGCGCTTAACGAACATTGGAAAACACAGGTTTCTGATGAAGTCCTTGCAGAATTAGGTGCATCATTAGGTGCTGATGTTCCAGTGTTTGTTCGTGGACATGCCGCTTTCGCTGAAGGGATTGGTGATATTTTAACCAAAGCTTCCCCTGAAGAGAAATGGTATCTCGTCGCTCATCCCGGAATTGAAATATCAACCCCGATGATCTTCACAGATCCACAATTAAATCGAAATTCTCCAAAACGCTCCCTAGCCGCATTATTACTGGCTCCGTACGCAAATGACTGTGAACCAATCGCAAGAAAACGTTTTCGTGAGGTTGAACAGCTTGTTTCTTGGCTGTTAGAATATGCTCCGTCTCGCCTTACAGGAACAGGCGCATGTGTTTTTTCTGAATTTGAAACACAAGCGGATGCCCTGCAGGTGTTAAATAAAGCCCCATCGTGGGTGCAAGGGTTCGTCGCTCAAGGCGTTAACGTTTCCCCACTGCACAAGTTCCGCGCTGGGATAACCCGTGTATTGCACCAATAAGCCTTGTCGCTATTGGTCAACAATATCTCTCTGGACGCAAGCCTGAGGTTTTTCTCGTGCCCGATATGAAGCTTTTTGCTGGTAACGCTACACCGGAACTAGCACAACGTGTTGCTAACCGCCTTTACACTAATCTTGGAGACGCGGCTGTTGGTCGTTTTAGCGACGGCGAAGTCAGTGTTCAAATTAATGAAAATGTTCGCGGTGGTGATATTTTTATCATCCAGTCAACTTGTGCACCAACCAATGATAACCTGATGGAACTGGTTGTTATGGTCGATGCGCTACGCCGTGCATCTGCTGGTCGTATTACCGCTGTTATCCCTTACTTCGGTTATGCAAGACAGGATCGTCGCGTACGTTCTGCCCGTGTACCAATCACCGCTAAAGTTGTTGCCGATTTTCTGTCAAGTGTAGGTGTAGACCGTGTGCTCACTGTCGATTTACACGCAGAGCAGATCCAGGGCTTCTTTGATGTTCCTGTGGATAATGTATTTGGTAGCCCTATTCTTCTGGAAGATATGTTACAGAAGAATTTGGAAAACCCAATCGTTGTATCTCCAGACATCGGCGGCGTGGTACGTGCTAGAGCTATCGCAAAACTCCTGAATGACACTGATATGGCCATTATTGACAAACGTCGCCCACGTGCGAACGTTTCTCAAGTTATGCATATCATTGGTGATGTTTCAGGTCGTGATTGCATCTTAGTGGACGATATGATTGATACCGGTGGTACTCTGTGTAAAGCAGCTGAAGCACTGAAAGAACGTGGTGCTAAACGTGTATTTGCATACGCAACACACCCGATTTTCTCAGGTAATGCTGTAGACAACATCAAAAATTCAGTCATTGATGAAGTCATTGTTTGTGACACTATACCTCTTTCTCCTGAAATCAAGGCGCTGAGCAATGTTCGCACCTTAACGCTTTCAGGTATGTTAGCTGAAGCTATCCGTCGTATCAGCAACGAAGAGTCAATTTCAGCAATGTTTGAGCACTAATTCTCCAATATTGGGTTTTAGCGTTCAACCATAATGAAAAAGTCACAATAAAAAATATAAGCCCCTGCAATGTAATTTGCAGGGGCTTTATGATTTTGGCAGGAAAGAAACCATCGATGCCTATGTTTATATTCTATCGCCAATCATAGTGGTGATTTCACGTAATAAAACGATAAAAATAGCCATCTAAAATAACTCACAATCTTCACGACAAAAGAGCAAAATTCTTTGGAATTTCACTCTTCTTAATGCCTAATTATCAAACTTGTTCACCATTATCAGCAATTAATTGCTCTAGGCTATTTATGGATAGCGGTGATTATCTCTGCGTGAATGATATTGTTGTTTTAACTGCCAGTAACGGTCTGCAACTTTTTCACGGCCGCCGATCCTTGCACCGACTAACCATACCATCGCACCGATAAAAATGCCGAATAAGGAACCATTGGTAATAAGTTCTGAAAGGCCTAAGTTAACAATATGAGAGAATAAGTTGACACCAATACTCCCGATCATCAACACCATTCCGATTCCCATGAAGACATTACCAAGAAGATGAGCGCTTTTCCGTTTCATATATACCTCCAGTACCAGTAAACTGATAAGCAAGCATGTGTAAATAAATTCGGTCATAATTTATATTTATGTAATGATTATAGTGCATTAAGTAAAATTTTTTGCGATAGACATCACAAGGAAGGAAGTTAGCAAGAATATCTGTACAAAAAGTGCTTTTTATCAAAAACCCAGAAAATCCGAATAGTTTATTCGGCAATTATAATCATAGTGACTTTTATCTATCACAATTTTGTACATCCTGTATTTCACAAGGTAAACTAAGGCATTATTTTCATAACTGATAGTGAAATCATCGCCGTGAGCAAAATTAAGTTAATTGTTGGACTTGCCAATCCAGGTGCTGAATATGCACAAACGCGCCATAATGCAGGTGCATGGTATGTTGATTTACTGGCTGAGCGCCATAATCAGCCATTGAAAGAAGAAGCTAAATTTTTTGGTTATACCGCTCGCATTAATATGAATGGTAACGATATCCGTCTGCTGGTTCCAACCACCTTTATGAATCTAAGTGGTAAATCTGTTGCCGCTATAGCTAATTTTTATCGCATCAATCTCGATGAGATCTTAGTCGCCCATGATGAGCTCGATTTACCACCAGGTGTGGCTAAAATGAAGTTAGGTGGCAGTAATGGCGGGCACAATGGGTTGAAAGATATTCAAAGCAAATTCGCCAATAACCCGAATTTTTATCGTTTACGCATTGGTATTGGTCATCCGGGTGATAAAAATAAAGTTGTTGGTTTTGTTTTGGGCAAACCGCCTTTATCTGAACAAAAGCTCATTGATGATGCGATTGATGAAGCAGCTAGGTGCACAGATATTCTCCTGGCTGATGGGATGGACAAAGCCATCAATCGTTTACATGGTTTTAAAGCAACCGCATAAGAGTTCATTTCATCCGAATCAACTTTTTGTGTATAATCAGCGCCAATTTCTAAACATTGGGTGCAGCGTGAGGCTGCCCCTTGCTATTAAGGTGAGAAACATATGGGTTTTAAATGCGGTATCGTTGGTTTGCCTAACGTGGGTAAATCCACCCTATTTAATGCATTGACCAAAGCCGGCATCGAAGCAGCCAACTTCCCTTTCTGTACAATTGAACCAAACACGGGTGTTGTGCCAATGCCAGACCCACGTCTTGATCAATTAGCTGAAATTGTGAAGCCACAGCGTATATTACCAACGACTATGGAATTCGTTGATATCGCGGGCTTAGTGAAAGGTGCATCCAAAGGTGAAGGCCTAGGCAACCAATTTTTAACGAATATCCGTGAAACCGAAGCCATTGGCCATGTTGTTCGTTGTTTTGAAAACGACAATATCATTCACGTTGCAGGCCAAGTTGACCCTGCCGCAGATATTGAAGTCATTAATACTGAATTAGCACTTGCTGACCTTGATACTTGTGAGCGCGCTATTCACCGTGTCCAAAAACGTGCAAAAGGCGGCGATAAAGACGCAAAAGCAGAATTAGAAGCATTAGAGAAATGTTTGCCGCACTTAGAGCAAGCAGGCATGTTACGCACATTAGATTTATCTAATGAAGATAAAGCGGCTATCCGCTACTTGAGCTTCTTAACATTAAAGCCAACCATGTACATTGCTAACGTTAATGAAGATGGTTTTGAAAATAACCCGTTCTTAGATGTGGTGTATAAAATCGCAGAAGCCGAAGGCTCTGTGGTTGTTCCTGTCTGCGCAGCGATTGAGTCTGATATCGCAGAACTTGAAGACGAAGAGCGCGATGAATTTATGGCGGATTTAGGTATTGAAGAGCCGGGTCTTAACCGTGTTATTCGTGCTGGATATCAGTTATTAAACCTGCAAACCTATTTTACTGCCGGAGTTAAAGAAGTGCGTGCGTGGACTATCCCTGTTGGTGCAACTGCGCCACAAGCTGCGGGTAAAATCCATACTGACTTCGAAAAAGGCTTTATTCGCGCGCAAACTATTGCATTTGATGACTTTATCCAATACCGTGGCGAACAAGGTGCTAAAGAAGCAGGTAAAATGCGCGCAGAAGGAAAAGATTACATCGTGAAAGACGGCGATGTGCTCAACTTCCTGTTTAATGTGTAAACCTATATTTTAGATTTGCACCCAACTAAAAAGTATCATTAATCAAAAAAACAGCATAATATTTAATTTATAAATATAATACTATGCTGTTTTCCCTCCTGTTATATCATAAAAACTCACTATTGGTTCTCCTTCTCTTTCTAAATAAATAGAATCTAGCTTACTTTCATAACAATTTGAATTTACAGGCTAACAAAGCCAAGTTAAAAAATATCAGACTAATGACCGCCCTAAGTCATATCTTAAAATAAAACATTATGGTAAAAAACGACACATATCCGTACTTGTTTACTACTCTGCAGTAACTCTCTTACTAGATATAAAGTAAGCTAGAAGAGCCCGTAACAAAAAATTTAAGCAGATAGAACCCTATAGTGTCTCGGCTATGGAGGTATAAATATTTAGATAAGTAAGGCTATTGATGTAATGATAAGAAGCCACACATCATCTCTGCTAGCTACTATAATGATTTAATTGTATTTTTTTGTAGATTTTTACTCCAAATGAGAGTATTAATTAATCACTTGATTTTACTGTCTTTTTTCTAAAGTCTTTCGTTTTTCAAATTACATAATCACTCCTTATGTGTGTGTTTTTGATTGAAATCAAGTTATTTTGTTACAATCTAAGAGGATTTATTAAAATTTGTTAATTTCAGATAAAAATACTTTTTTTTATGTCAAACCAAGCCTAATAAACTAACAAGCTAACTTCTAAATTTGATTTTAAAAAAATTGTTAAAAACTTTAAATGTTTATAACTTATTGTTAGATAAGAAAAACAACTGAATTGTAAAAAGTGTAAATATAGCCAATTAAATAGACTCTATTCTTTTTCGTGGTTTGATTTAAAAAATACTACTCATTATAATTGTAAGCACTTAAAGGGAATATATAAGAGCACAACAAATTATAAATTATTAAACTGAGACCTTGTTATTAATTATGAGTAAAGTTAATAGAGTCATATCCAAATATGAAACACAAGATAATCTATTTTCTATTTACTGTGGATTAGTTATAAGAAAAATACGTAAAGAGAATGGTATTTCTGCTTGTGAACTAGCAAAACAAGTAAATGTTTCACAGCAACAAATGTCACGTTATGAACGTGGAATAAATAAAATTAGTATTGATATGTTATTTAATTTAAGCGTAGCACTCGATTGTCCATTTGAAAGAGTCATTAAGCTTATTATTGCTGAAGTTCAAAAATCCCCTTCGGATGATGTAATTTCTTTAAAAAATAAGATATCAGCATCTGATACAATTTATTTTTATTAGTCCATTTAAATATATTTTATTTAAATATTTTTTTATTAAAAAAATGCATATAAATATTTATATGTATATCTATACTTATCGTTTGAGGAAAAAATGAAAAAAATTATTTTAGCAACTATGATTTCTGGTTTAATGAGTACATCTGCTTTAGCTGTTGATGCAGGGAGTGGAACGGTAACATTTTCTGGTTCTATTATTGAAGCGCCATGCTCTATTGCTCCTGGTGAAGAGAATCAAGAAGTTCCATTAGGCCAAGTATCTAATGTGACTTTAGATAACGGTGGTGAATCATCAGCACAACCATTTCAGATTAAATTAGAAGGCTGTAACCTAAAAGGTGATAATCAAGTTGCGGTAACTTTCAAGGGAACTGAAGCGGGGAAAGATACAGGTTATTTACAGATTACAGGTGATGCTACTGGTGCCGCAGTGAAGATCATGAATTCATCGGGTACTCAAATTAAAGTTAACTCTGGCGCAAAACAAAATTATGTTGAAGGGAATAACACATTAAAATTCCAAGCATCATTAATTGGACTTCAGTTAGTTGATGCGCAAAGCAAAGTTATTCCAGTAACACCAGGGAAATTCCAAGCAGTTACTAATTTTACATTAGCATATAATTAAATAAATTTTTATAAGATGCTATCTCACCACGGGGTTGATAGACCTCGTGGTGTATATTTTAATGGTTATAATATGATAACAAAGAAAAAAGAAGTTATTTTATCATTGTGTTTTTTTTTACTATTACCTTTTTTAAAAAGTGCTTCTGCAAATAACTCAATGGATCTGATAATGCAAGGTAGCATTATGGATACGGCATGTAGTATTGATACTGGTTCTTATGAACAATCCATTGATATGGGAATTTTACCACTATCATTAATACAGCAAAAAGGACAAGGACAAGCACATGATTTTTTTATTACATTAATTGGTTGCAAACTAACATCTTATACAGGTGAACCATGGAAAACATTTGAAGTTTCATTTGATGGGCCTGCTAATGGGGATTTTTTTTCAGTATCGGGGTCAGCACAAGGTATAGCACTATTATTAACTGATTCGAAAGGAGTACATATTTACCCAGGAAAAAAAACACTACCGAACGATATAAAAGCTGGGAAATATATTTTGAATTATCAGTTAAAAGTTATTTCAGATAAAACACCTTTACGTGCTGGGCAGTATCAAACATCACTGCGTTTTAAACTAGATTATTACTAAATAATAAATAAATTATTGTTAGATTTTAGGAATGTTTTATGTCTTCGTTACCTATTTATACACCAAAATTAAAATGGTTAAGTATTCTTATTGGATTAACAATCAGTTGTGTGACTTTAACTATCAATGCAGATAATCATATTGAATTCAATACTGATGTTTTAGATTTAGAAGACAAAAATAACATTGATTTAAACCAATTCTCTCGTGCGGGTTATATTATGCCCGGAGTTTATAACTTTACGCTAAAAATCAATAACGAACAAATATCTGACATTAGCATCCCCTATTATTCTGGTGAGTATGATCCTGATAATAGTCAGCCTTGTTTATCTCCAGAAATAGTTAAGCTACTCGGGCTTACTTCTGAGTCGCAAAAAAAATTAACATGGTGGCATGAAGGGCAATGCCTTAATGAAAACAGCTTACCAGGATTATTGCTGCGCGGTGATTTAGCTACGTCATCTCTATATGTCAGTATTCCACAAGCGTACCTAGAATACACATCAGAAAACTGGGATCCCCCTTCTCGCTGGGACAATGGAATATCAGCATTACTTATTGATTATAATGTGAATGCTAATGCCACTAATTCCTATAATGGAGGAGCAAATTCATCCTCAGTAAATAGTAATGGTGTTGCAGGTATCAATTTAGGTGTTTGGCGGTTTAGAGCTGATTGGCAAAGCCGCTATAACCATACAACAGGAAGCCAAGGACGTGACCAATCTGATTTCACATGGAACCGTTTTTATGCATACCGAGCTCTATCTGAATTAAAGGCTAAACTCGTACTGGGTGAAGACTATTTGGCTTCAAATATTTTTGATGGCTTTAGATTTATTGGTGCAAGCTTGCAATCTGAATTAAGCATGATGCCACCAAACTTGCGTGGATATGCCCCTGAAATAACAGGGATAGCACAAAGTAATGCTACAGTGACGGTCATGCAACAAGGACGGATACTGTATGAAACACAAGTTGCGCCGGGTCCCTTTCGTATCCAAAATTTAAGTGATGCCATAACAGGAACTTTAAATGTTGCCATTAAAGAGCAAGATGGTTCAATTCAAGAGTTTCAAGTTGATACCGCAAATTTGCCATATTTAACAAGACCTGGGCAAGTTCAATATAAATTTGCGCTAGGCCAGCCAACGAATACCGAGCGCCAAAGTGAAGGGGAAAATTTCATTACAGGTGAATTTTCTTGGGGTATTAGTAATGGTTGGTCTTTAATTGGCGGTAGTTTGAATAGCCAAAATTATAATGCGCTATCAATGGGATTTGGGCGGGATTTACTCGTATTCGGTGCACTTTCATTTGATGTTACTCAGTCTATCGCCCGTTTATCCGGTGAAGGGACATTAAGTGGGAGCTCATACCGAGTTAACTATTCTAAACGATTTGAAGAGTTCGATAGCCAGATACAATTTGCAGGTTATCGTTTTTCAGAACGAAGTTATATGAGCATGAGTGATTTCTTAAATACCCAACGAACAGGGCTACGCAATTATGGAAGCAAAGAGCTATACACTATATCTGTAAATAAAAATTTCCAGGATATAGGGTTATCATTATATTTAAATTATAACCATCAGACGTATTGGGATAAAAAAGATAATGATTATTACAGTTTAATGCTATCGAAATATATGGATATCGGTCCAATAAAAAATATGAGTATTAGCTTATCTGCAAATCGTAGTTTTTATAATGGTGTGACCGATGATAGCGCTTATGTATCATTATCTTTCCCACTAAGTAATGGGGCAAATGTTGGTTATTCGATGAATACAAGCCGCTATGATACGACTAATCGTGTTTCTTATTATGACCGATTGGATGATAGAACAAATTATCAGGTAAGTGCAGGTGCAAATCGAAAAGGTGGAACCGCAAGTGCTTTTATTTCACATCAAGGGGATAATGCTCGTTGGTCAGCCAATGCGAATCATATAAATAACCAATATAGTGCTTTTGGCCTTTCCACTTCAGGTGGCTTGACCTTAACAGGGAAAGGTACGGTTGCACATAGAATAAATAATCTCGGGGGAGCACGCATATTAGTTGATACTGATGATGTTCCAAATATTACGATTCGTGGTATTGGTGTTCCTGTTGAATCAAACCGATTTGGGAAAGCAGTTATTTCAGATGTCAGTAGCTACTATCGAAATAAAGCGCAAATTGATTTAAATAAGCTACCTGATGATATAGATGCCCAACAATCTGTTATTCAAGCAACATTAACTGAAGGTGCTGTTGGATATCGTTCATTTTCGGTTATTTCAGGTCAGAAAATTATGGCTGTTATCGTACTTACTGATGGTACTCATCCACCATTAGGAGCTCAAGTAACAAATCATAAAAAGCAAAACGTAGGGATTGTAGGTGATTTAGGTAATACTTATATAAGCGGTGTTCATCCTTCAGAAATAATGAATGTCACATGGGGTAAAAATATGTCATGTGAAATAATTTTCCCCTCTGAATTAATGAATCGAGAAATTCAAGATAATTTATTACTTCCATGCAACGAGGTAGTAAAAGCAATAGTCAAATGATTATTTAGTTTAAATAGATAAAAGTAATATGAAAGGTAATAACCAAATGAATATCAAAAAGACATTAATGAGTATTTTTTTAGGGCCTTTAACCCTAAGTGCTTTTTCAGAGGCTGCGGTATCATTAGATAGAACAAGAGTCATCTTTGATGGAGAGAACAAGTCAATCTCTTTAAATATTAATAATAATAATAAGCAACTTCCTTATCTTGCTCAAGGTTGGATTGAAAATGAAGAAAGTAAAAAAATAACATCACCATTAATTGTATTACCACCAGTTCAACGATTAGAACCAGGAAAATCTAGTCAAATGAAAATTGAAGCTCTACCCGATGTAAAAAACTTACCTCAGGATAGAGAGTCTTTATTCTATTTTAATATGCGAGAGATTCCACCTAAGAGTGATAAACCAAATACTTTACAGATTGCATTACAAACAAAAATAAAATTATTTTATCGTCCAGAAGCAATTGCACCACAGCAAAACAGTGCGCCATGGCAAGAAAAAATGCAGCTTGAAAAGAAAGGAAATCTTGTTTTTGCCAAAAACCCAACACCTTATTATATCACAATAATTAATGCAGGGGCCCATGCAAATACAGATGCGAAAGAATTTAATCCAATTATGATTGCGCCCTTTAGTGAGATCAATATTGGAATGACAAATGAGCAATTAGGTAATACCCCCGTGATTACTTATATTAATGATTATGGTGGTCGCCCCAAATTAACCTTTGATTGTAAAAATACAATCTGCTCTGTTATTACAAAAAATTTATTAAATAAATAGTAAAGGAATATAAAGCTAAATGGGGACATATTTATGAGCTCAAAAATATATCGTTGGTTACGTTCAAAATATATGGTCATTTCACTTTGCTTAGCCACAGTATTGCCGGCAATTGCTGACAATAATAATCTGTTCAGGCCTACAGATGGTTGGGAGGTTGATGGCCAGCATGGGGTTATCCATGTTTCAGGCTCTTTAACTGAAAACCCATGCGAATTAGCTATGAAATCTAGTAACCAATCCGTTTCGCTAGGAAATTTATCATTTAGTGATCTAAATTCTTCTGAGCAAGTGATGCAACCTATTCCATTCCAAATTGAGTTGTTAAATTGCTTGCAAGTTCAAACTGAACTTCAAAATTTCCAAACTGGAAAAACAGTATGGAGTAGCACACAGCCTGCGGTCAAAATCAAATTTTTAGCGGCAAGTGAACCTGAACATTCAAATATTATTCAAGTCAACGGGGCATACGGCTTTGGGTTGCAAGTAGCAAATTCAGCAGGAGAAATATTACCAATAGGTAAAGAAAGTAACCCAACGTTAATTGCATCGGGCCAAAATAGCCTAATTTATTATGTCTCAGCTATAAGAACGTCCGGTCCACTCATACCTGGTGCTTTTTCTGCTTTAATTGCTTTTGAAATGCTATATGATTAACGTCATAGCATCACGATAATAATTTATAAAATTGATAGGTAATAGCGTAATGCTAAAAAGTAAAAATATTTATTTTTTTAAAATAATGATGCTAGCTTTACTATTTATAATTAATAATAAAACTAGTGCAAGTCCATTAAATCCTAACAGTATATACACCACAAGTAAGTTACATAATCTTATTAATGATGCATACTATACTATACCAAAAACGTTAGGCCCTTATTTTTTATATATTCCAGATGAGATAAAAAACAGCACGAATACTGAGTGTAATATTACAGTTATTGCGACTGGACGCTCATCGACAGGCTCTATAACCTCTATGGAAACACCAAGTATTTCTCTACTAGTTGGATTTAGTAGTATATATAATGTAGGTGTTGTTAAATACTATTCAGTTACACGAAACACACCTAAGCACTGTAGTGAAGTATTACCCGACTTCGGCGTTAAGTTTGGTCAGTTTGATGTTAGATATATAAATTTCTTCGATTACCATGCATCAGCAACAGGTTATGCTGATACATGCTTACAAATAATTGTGAATGGAAAAGATGTAGGAACAACCTGTTCAGTTAATGTCCCTGAGATCCCAGTATTGCCTTCTTGCAATGTATCTATGCCATTGACGATATCTCATGGCAATGTCAACTCAAATAATATAAATGGAAATATAGCAAAAATTAATGGGGATATATCGTGTACTGGCGATATGAGTGCCACATTTCAATTTTTACCTGAAAATGAAGTTGATTTATTACATGGTGTAAAAAGTCAATTAGATGTATGTGTCTCAGGAAAATGTATGTTGAATAATTTAGTTCAAGCGGATATTAAAAAAAATACAAACTTAACCTTTTCCGTTAGTTCAACTCTATCTTCATTAGGAAATCCCGAGCCAGGTTCGAGGGTAGGAAATGCTATTTTATCTATTGTAATTAATTAAAAAATTAAATCTAAGTTACTTGAAATTAATTTATTTGATTTATCGATTGGAGTATAAATCATTATGATATTTTTAACTCAAATAATAAAAAAAAGAACACTTTTACTATTTGTAATTCTCACTAACATACTGATTATTTTTTTTAGTAGCTTTTGTCTTGCCGAAACCTATACATTAACAATTAAAGTGGATGTTATTGAAAGCACTTGTGATGTGTATGGTGAAAATGGCCCTGGACAACCTATTGAAGTCTCATTTGGTGAAATAAATCTACACGGATTTACCAGTGAACGTTATACAAAAAACATTGACTATCATTTGGATTGCGGAAGTAAATCATCCAGTAATCCAAATCTTAAATTAAAGCTTGAAAGCTCTAGTGCAAGCTTTAATACGGATTTGCTTGAAACATCTAACCCTAATTTAGGACTAAAAATTCAAGCAGATAATACGCCTTTATTACCTAATGAATATCGTAATTTTACTTACTATGCACAGCCAGTATTAACGGTGTCCCCAGTTTTTCATGAAGGGAAAGAAATTGAACTAGGTTTATTTACCGCTTCTGGAATATTGAAAGTGGAATATCAGTAATAGTTTGTTTAGCTTTCAAATGATTATGCACGGTCGAAATTTTTATCGTGAAGGTAAGGTTTATCTACATCATCCCAAGCCAATCAAGTCAGCTTCACCTATAACGCTCTTTGGCATATTATCCAAAAAAGGGAAATACGACTTTATGTCACTTTATAGTAGTCATTGAGAAGTAAATTTATTGTATGAAATTATTTAACTTTAATAAAAGTACGCTATTTTATTTGATGGATTTAATTAAATGAATATACCGCGAGTACAAAATAAACCATTAAATATAAAAATACTATAAATCAATAAAGCAAAATAACGGTTTAATATATAACACCACAACTTAATGTTAGATCGTTCTAAGTACCGTAAGATTATTGAAACAGCATAAAGTTTGGGTGGTTGCCTTGATTTTATGCTGTTTTTCTATTATTACCTTATCGCAAGGCTAATTTGCGTTCCTATCTTCTATAATCATCGCTGCTGCGCGTTCTGCAATCATGATCGTTGGGGCATTTGTGTTTCCACTTGGAATTTCAGGTATCACAGAACAGTCCACGACACGTAAGTTTTCGATACCATGTACACGTAACCGCAAGTCAGTCACTGATGTTGTAGTATCCGTTCCCATACGGCAAGTTCCCACAGGATGGTAAACCGTTTTACAAAAATTTCGGACAAACTCTTCAAGTTGAGCTTCATCATGGCGCACCGACGCTGGCGGCATTAGAACTTCTTTGCTTAATACTTGTAATGAAGGGCAATCCAATACTTCCAGTCCAAATTTAACTGCACGTTTGCAACCTTCCATATCTTCAGGTGACGCAAGATAATTAGCATGTATCTTTAGTGGTGCTTGTGGGTCTGCGCTGCGCAATAAAACTTCACCACGAGACTTAGGTTGTAGGTACCCGACCTTTAAAGAAAAGCCGTGGGCAGCGGGTAGAGGTTCGCCAGGAACATCATCCCAACTATCTAAAATAGGTAAAAAATGAATTTGTACATCAGGACGACCTTGGCTGCAACTGTCTTTAAATGCAGCGCCTTCTAAAACATTAGAGGTGAGCAGTCCACTGCGAAATGCTATCCACTCTACCCCGTGTTTAATCGCATTTAGACCTTGGTCTGCGCCGAATAAGCTAATTGGTTGCTTAGTCGTGACGTTAATTGACATATGTAGGTGGTCATGAAAATTTTTGCCAACAGGCAGATTCACATGAGTATCAATCCCCAACGAAGATAGGTGCTCCTCTGGCCCGATTCCTGACAGCATCAATAATTTTGCAGAGCCCATCGCACCAGAACAAACCAATACTTCGCAACTAGCGAATGCCTCAACTTCATGGCCATTTTTCCCTTGATAAGCAACACCAATCGCGCGGCCATCGCGAATTATAATACGGTTCACTTGAGTGCCAAGCTTTAATGTCAACTTATCATTCTTTTCCACTGATTTTAAATAGGTTCTTGATGTACTGGCTCTTTCTCCATTATGCGTTGTCGTCTGGTAAAAGCTTGTTCCTTGCTGGCTTTCTCCATTAAGATCATTGAGATAAGGAAGACCATGCTCTTGTGCTGCACGAATAAATGCCATTGATAATGGGTGCCGATATCTATTTTCACTGACAGGAAGTGGGCCTTCTGTTCCATGATATTCCCCTGTCAGGCTTTCATTGTTCTCTGCTTTTTTAAACCATGGCAATACATCCGCATATCCCCAACCTTCACAACCATAGTTTAGAGCCCAATTATCATAATCTTGTTTCTGTCCTCGGATATAAATCATTCCATTGACAGAACTACTTCCCCCCAATACTTTCCCTTGGGCAATTTGCATTTTACGGTTATTAGCATGAGGCTCTGGCTCAGTTTCATAAGGCCAGCTTTTTTGGGCGATAATTTTCGCTACACCTGCAGGCATACGAATAAACAAATGGTTATCGCTATCGCCCGCTTCGATAAGTAATACTCTAGATTGCGTTTCTTGGATCAACCGAGCAGCAAGAACACAACCGGCAGAACCCGCACCTACAATAATATAATCATATTTTACTGCGCTCATTTGTCACCCCGCCAAATAAAATAAACAATTTATTTTCATTTGCTTAACAATAGCGCCTTTAATTCATTAATGTATGAACAATATTCCGCATATGTGATTTAAATCAAAAATAATTTCTTATGTAATTATTTTATAATCTCAATAGATTCTGTTTATTAAAGAAAATTTTTAATTAAGATAAATATTTAAACCTTAGCAATATTCATTAATAAATGAATATTTTTGGGCGGTTTAATGCAAGACTTAGCAATACAGGACTAACTGCCTCATCTTGCCCTATTGGCCTTTAATATAGTTAACGCCAAATCATGCCATGCTTTGGCACGACGGCTTTGGTGGTGGTTTTTTACTGTCGCTAAAGCAATATCGTAAGCCAATATTGGCTCAATAACTGGAATAACGGATAATCCCACTGAACTGGTATTCTGCCACATACTATCTGGCAGTAGCGTTACCCCTACCCCGGCTCTTACCATGGCAGTTACCAAATCTAAATGGCTACTGCGTCCGGAAATAGTGGGCTTTTTGCCATAAACACCGCAAGCACTGACAACCAGTTCATTAATTAGAAAATCATCAGAAAAGAAAATAAAAGGCTCATCGACTATTTCACTAAATTTAACAAATTCACGGATCGCGAGTGGATGTTGTTTGCTGACTAATAGCATTAATCGGTCCGTTGAAAAGGGGTGTACTTCAAAGCGGTCATCAGCAAAAGGTAACATCACCGCGGCAGTTTCAACTTCACCATTTAACATTGCCTCACGCATTTTTCGGGTACCTAACTCAAGAATTTTCAGTTCCACCTGTGGGTAACGTTGGCTAAAAGCCATAATAATATCAGCAAAATAAGTCGATGCTATCACCGGTGGTAGCCCCACAGGTAGTACCCCGGATATAGGGCCCGACCTTTCCTGTAACGCTTTTTTCATACTGCTAAACTGTGAAAGAATTTGCTTTGCATGAGCCAATAAAATGTCCCCTTCCTCCGTTAATTTAACGCCATCGACTTCCCTAATCAGCAAGGTATAACCAAGCTCATCTTCTAATTTTTTAATACTGCGGCTAATCGCCGGTTGCGTTACAAATAAACTTTCTGCCGCACGACTAAAACCATTGAGCTGTACGACTTCAACAAAATAACGTAATGAACGAATGTCCATTCCACCCCCTATGATTTTTAGTTATAGATAGAATGAGTTTAAGTGATTTCCTTTAAAGCACAATAAACGATAAAAATAATTCAATTTAGAATTATTAGCTAAGCAATTAATGGAGATCAGCATGATGAATAAGACGGTTATCGAATACGTATTGGACAGACTTTACCAAATCGGTATTCACGATATTTTTGGTGTTGCTGGTGACTACGCATTCCCTATTGAAGATGCAGTATGTGAAAGTGAAAATATGCGCTGGATTGGCAACTGCAATGAACTTAATGCTTCATATGCTGCAGATGGCTACGCCCGCGTGAAAGGTGCAGCAGCATTATCGACGACTTTTGGTGTCGGCGAACTTAGTGCTTTAAATGGTATTGCAGGCGCTTATGCCGAACATCTTCCCATTTTTCACCTTGTTGGTATGCCAGCAAGTGGGGTTCAAAAAAACCACCGTTTAGTTCACCACACTCTAGGAAATGGTGATTTCGATGTATTTTATCAAATGAGCCAACACTTAAGCTGTGCTCACGCTATTTTAACGCCTGAAAACTGTATTGCCGAGACAGAGCGCTTAATTACAAGCGCTTTACAAAAATCTCGACCCGTTTATTTAGGTTTCCCTTCTGACTACGCTGTTATGCCAATTAAAGCAGATAAAACATCTGAAACTATCACTATAAATAAAAGTCATAGCGAGTCATTATCAGCTGCCGTTACAGCTATTGTCGAAAAGCTCACATCGAGTACAAAAGCCTGCATTATTCCTGGAATTTTAACAGCACGTTTCGGCTTAACGACTGATGTTGAGGCTATTATTCAGAAAACTGGCCTACCCTATGCCACTATGTTTATGGATAAAGGGGTCTTAAGCGAATCTAACTCTCGATATATGGGGATTTATAACGGAAAACTAATGAATCCTGAAGTGAGAGAATTTGTCGAGAGTTGTGACTGTGTTATGGGGATCGGTGCAGTATTAACGGACTTCAACTCCGGCAGCTTCACGGCAGCTATTGCCCCTGAAAGCTGTATTAACATTCTTTCTGACCACGTGAAAGTGGGCTCTGCTATCTATCCAAATGTATTGATGAAAGATGTGTTACATAAATTAAAAGAACTTGTGCCCTCACTGAACCATGTTGGGATCAAAGCCCAAGGTTTAGGATCTCCACAACAAGGTGAAAATGGCCAAATTACTGCCTCATATTTGTACCCTCGCCTAGAAAAAATGTTCCGTAAGGACGATATTATTATTGCAGAAACGGGAACTGCATCCATGGGGTTAGGTTTTGCTTTATTACCTGAAAATGCACAGTTTCATAACCAAACCTTGTGGGGCTCTATCGGTTGGGCCACTCCTGCTGCATTTGGTGCAGCAATAGCTGAGCCACACAAACGGGTGATTTTAGTAACTGGAGAAGGTTCTCACCAACTCACTGCCCAAGAGATTAGCCAGTTTGCCCGTTTTGGCTTAAAACCCATTATTTTTGTCCTAAATAATGACGGCTATTTAATTGAGCGGCTTTTGTGTAAAAACCCTGAAGCCTATTACAACGACTTACCCCAATGGAATTATGCACAGCTTCCTGCCGCATTAGGCTGTACAGATTGGTATTGTCAGCGTGTTACCAACTGTATTGAATTAGACAATGCGATTAAACAAGCCGAGCTATCGAACCATGCGGCCTATATCGAAGTGATCATGGATAGATATGCGGCATCTGAGCTTGCTGAAAAGCTTGGTAAATCAGCAGCATCTTTATATTCATTTTAAATTGACAAATTATGGCAGCCATAGCGCTGCCAATGTATTTATGATTCAAATACCAGCCCTACATCGTCCCGTGATTGATGCAATATTTTTGAAACAATTAATGCTAATTCAAGCAATTCATTACATTTAGCATGGCTTTTAGTGCCAATTTGCTCACGAAAGAATGCAAACTCATAGACCATATGATTGATTGTTGTATCCCGAGATACGCTGGATATTTCCCCGTCAATGCAAACCTCGACTGACTGGCAAAGACTTGGAGCCCCCTTGATACAAATATACCCTTTGGTACCTTGAATAATAAAGTAACCAGGGCTCGCCGAATCTTTCGCTCCCACGCACGATGCAACTGAACGCCCAAAATGGGCGGTTAATATCCCTGATGTATCAATTCCATTAAACCCTTTATTACAAATATAATGGCTACTATCGGGTGCTCCCATCAAGGCCGATAACAAATAAATGTTATATAGATTAATATCATAGAGTGCACCGCCTGCTTGCTGTGGGTCAAAAGCGGCATGAATACGGCCTTGTAAATAGTCATTGTATCGACTTGAATATTGGGAGTAATTACCGTGAATTACTTTAATTTCACCAATTTTATCAATATGTTGTTTGATAAAATGAAATTCAGGAGTATGAATAGACGTAATGGCTTCAAACAAAAAAAGCCCTCTAGTCTGTGAAATGGAAATTAACACCTGCAATTGTTGCCAATTTGGTGTAAACGGTTTTTCGCATACCACATGTTTGTCGGCCATCAATGCATCAAAGGTATACTGAAAGTGCAAATGATTTGGCAAACCTATGTATATCACCTCAATATCAGGGTCTTGCAGGAGTTCTTGATAATCAGTATACAACTTTGCTATACCAAATTGTTGGCAAATAACCTGCCCCTTTTCAATACTTTCCGCCCGAACACACAGTGCAACTAGCTCTATCCCCTGCACCTGTATTAAGGCATCAAGAGCCGACATGATTATTTTTCCAGAACCGACCAGCGCGAGTTTCATCTCTGTTATCCATTAAAGAAAGTGAATTTCATTCTGCCATAAGGCTCATTATTTAAGAAATGCCTTCGATGCTTTTTTGATAACCTCTGCCATTTCCGAATTTTTCCCTTAAAAATTCAATAAAAATGACGCATTTTTCCGTTGAAGGTTCTTTTATTTATTGCTGGTGGCTGGTGTACGAATCAATTTCACTAGGTGAACCAAATAACCGCCATAAATGACGATTAGCTTCCCATTTACAATCATTTCTATTCGCGTTGTCATCAAAATTTTCTTATTTTAGATTTCCTATAACCAATTGTTTTATATTAAAAATACTTCACTTTCATTTTTATCACTGAAAAATACCTTTTTAAAACCCTAACTCACCTCACAATTTATTAACAACTCTC
This sequence comes from Providencia sp. CIM-Carb-044, assembly GCF_033901115.1. Lineage (NCBI taxonomy): Bacteria > Pseudomonadati > Pseudomonadota > Gammaproteobacteria > Enterobacterales > Morganellaceae > Providencia > Providencia sp. CIM-Carb-044. Next base: position 28,015 of record NZ_JAXADV010000002.1, on the reverse strand, counting down.
TTGAATCATTTTTTATTATTCTCCATGCTAATTTTATTAAATAAACCAATGGTTTATTGTATAAACCAGCCGAGGTTAAGATGAAAGAGAATATTGTCACTGCCGTTGATGATGCTTTATTGTTATTGATGCTATTAGGTGAAAAAAACAATCTTGGGTTAAGTGAACTTGCACGCTTATCTGGCATGAATAAATCCAAGGTATACCGCTTATTATGCACATTGGAAAATCGCCATTTCGTACAAAAAAATGAAAATCCGGTTACCTATCATTTAGGCCATCAATTATTAAGCTTGGGGAATTGCGCTCGCCAACAAATTAACTATATCCAAGTCGCAGAGGTTGAAGCAGAGCAACTACGTCAACGTTTTGATGAAAATATTCAAATGCGTATACGTGACAACGATGAAATTTTACAAGTTCTTCATAAGCCATCAGGACAATCACTTCAAGTGCGCAGTGAAGCTGGTAATCGCCGACCGTTAGGATCTGGGGCTTCAGGCAGAGTGCTATTGGCTTACTCACCTAAAGATGTTCAAGCACATTTTATTGAAAAGAACCCCTCTATTGAAAAATCTATTGTAACCATACGCTCACAAGGTTTTGCAATTACCCGAGGTGAATTAACCGCAGGTATTGGTGCGATCGCCGTACCTATCTTTTCACAACATGGGGAATGCATTGCTTCGCTGAGTATTAGCTTACCTCTAAGCCGTTTTTCTGATGAAAAAGAACAAGATATGACTGAGCAACTGCTTCTGTCTGCTTTACGTATATCGAGGCAGCTCGGTTACGACTCATAATTAATACAATAAAAGAGACAACATCATGCAACCAACAAACAGCACAATACAAAGCCCATCTTCACCACCAGGCTGGCAAATGAACCCGGTTTTAGTAATGTTAACTATAGTTATCATTGCCTTTTTAATGACTTATTTTGTTAATTCAGGCCAATATGAGCGTGATGGCAAAAAAGTCATTCCTGACTCTTACCAAACTATCACTAAAGACATTACGTTAGAGCAATTATTAGGCACTGAGAAATCGGAGGAAGGTACTGCCGCTCCTGTCAGTTTGCCTCAACTATTTAAAGCGATCCCCGAAGGAATTGTTAAGCAATCGCCACTTATATATATGGTGCTATTCATCGGAGGAATGTTTGGTATTCTCAATAAAACAGGGGCTATAGAATCAGGGCTAGAGCGATTGCTCCATGTTACCCGAGGCAATATCTACTTGTTAATCCCTTTCTTAATGATTGTATTTTCCATGGGAAGTACCTTTATGGGGTTGGCCAAAGAGTATCTTTTGGTTATTCCCATGGTTATAGCCTTAGTGAAACGCGTTGGGTTGAATGAACTTATTGGGCTTGCCATTGTAGCTATTGCGGTTAAGGTAGGATACCTCGCCTCCATCACCAACCCATATGCACTTTCTATCGCACAACCGCTTGTTGGTTTACCCGTGTTTAGTGGTTTAAGTATGCGAATTGCGGCGTACCTTATTTTTATTACACTCGGTATTTTATTCGTTTTCTATAGCATTCGTAAAACGACACTCACAAACTATGTGGTTGAAGAACATAATCAAACCACACAATTAACCCATCGCCATAAACTTATGTTAATTGTCTTAGCTATCGGTGTTGCATTTTTAGTCTATGCCTCTAATCGCTGGCATTGGAAAAATAATGATTTATCTGCTTACTATTTATTCTTAAGTGTCATTTTAACTTGTTGTAGTGGTTTGACCGCAAGTGCCGCCGCTAATGCATTTGTCAGTGGAATGAAAAAAGTCCTCATCGCAGGGGTGTTAATTGGGTTAGCGACTGCTGTCGAAATTATTCTTTCTCAAGGTAAAATTCTTGATACCATTATTCATCAATTAGTTGGGCTTGTCGGTAATCACGGTCCTTATGTTTCATCATATAGCATGTTTATTTCCCAACTATTATTAGACATTGCTATTCCATCTACTTCTGGGCAAGCCGCTGTCACAATGCCAATTTTAGGCCCCGTTGGTGAAATTTCTGGTGTTTCCCCTCAAACAACGGTTTTTGCATTTTTAATGGGTAATGGGCTAACCAATATGATCACACCAACATCTAGTGGGTTATTGATCTTTTTAGCTACAGCCGGTGTCAGTTGGACCACCTGGGCAAAATATATTTTACCGCTTTTTATCATTTTTATGGCAATCAGCATTGGTTTACTGAGCGTCGCCGTTACCATAGGGTATTAGTAAGATGGATATGAAGAATTACCGAATAGAAATGCGTGATGGAATAATGCTATCAACCGATATTTACTTTCCACAAACTCAATCAACTGCATCTTTTCCCGTTATTATAGAGCGAACCCCCTATGATAAAACCGCACCTTCTCGTTCGGAAAAAACGGTATCAGGCCAGCAAATAACACGCCAAGAAATGGCGAAATACTTCAATAAACATGGTTTTATTGTCGTGTATCAGGATTGCCGCGGGCGTTATGAGTCCGAAGGAAAGTTCACAAAATATATTAATGAAGCTGAAGATGGTTTTGATACATTACAATGGATTATGAAACAACCCTGGTGTAATGGCAAAATAGGCTCAATGGGTCTCTCTTATGCCGCTCATACACAATTAGCAATGGCGTGTTTAAATCCACCAGGTTTACAGACGATGGTGCTGGATTCTGGCGGTTTTGCCAACGCCTACCAATGCGGGATCCGTCAAGGGGGGGCTTTTGAACTCAAACAAGCCACTTGGGCGTTTAAGCAAGCTAAACTAAGCCCACTCGCCCAGCAATCTCCCGAAATTTTAGCCGCACTCGAACAAGAAAATATCCATGAGTGGTTTACGACAATGCCATGGCATCAAGGACAAACATTACTTAAACATGTTCCTGAATATGAATCGTATTTATTTGAACAATGGGAAGAAGAGTGTTTTTCCGATTATTGGCAGAAAATAGGCATTTATGCCGAAGGCTATTATGACCAAATACCGGATATCCCAGTGTTATTTATGTCTAGTTGGTACGATGCCTATGTCAGTTCAACATTAGATAACTACTATGCATTTGTTACCAAAAAACAATCACCGCAAAAATTAATCATGGGGCCTTGGCTACATGGTGACCGTAATATCACGCATAGTGGTGATGCAGAGTTTGGTGATATCGCAGCATTTGACCACAATGTTAGTGAAAGTTGGTTATCTTGCCGTTTAAATTGGTTTGAAACTCACTTAAAGGATAAGAGCGCCAAAAACCATCGTGACGAAGTAACAATATTCATGATGGGTGGTGGAAGTGGTAAACGCAACCAACAAGGACGTATAGAGCATGGGGGAAAATGGCTTAGCCACCATCAGTGGCCTTTGCCAAATACTGAGAAAACTGCGTATTATCTGTGGCCAGATAACAAATTACATCATCAGCCCTACACTAAAACAACCACAATATCCTATTGTTATGACCCTAAGAATCCAGTGCCTACCATTGGCGGTGCCTTAACCTCAGGTCAGCCTATATTTTGGGGTGGGGCTTTCAATCAATGTGAATTACCCCAGTTTTTTGGTAGTAAACAAAATAACTTACCCCTTTCTGCCCGTTGTGATGTATTAGTTTTCGAAACCGAGGAATTACAAGCAGATGTCTGTTTAGCAGGTGAAATTGAAGTGTCGCTTTGGATAAGCAGTGATGCATTAGATACAGATTTCACCGCAAAACTTATTGATGTTTACCCTCCCAGTGCCGATTACCCTCAAGGCTATGCCATGAATATTACTGATGGCATCATACGTTGCCGTTTTCGGCATGGTTATGAACGGAAGGAATTATTAACCCCAAATGAAATTGTCGAAGTAAAAATTAAGCCGTTTGCCTGTGCAAACCGTTTCGCAAAAGGACATCGTATACGATTAGATATTTCTAGTAGCAATTTCCCTAAATATGACTTCAATACAAATACAGGTAAAACTATCGCGGGTGATAGAACCTGGAAAATAGCTTGTAATAGCCTACATATTTCTAGCGAATACCCGTCAAAAATCATTTTGCCCGTGCTCAACGAAACTTAAAAATAATATAATTAACCAATAAATTTGCCCGCTTTAACTGCCAACACCACTAAAGCGGGCTATATGAGAAGATAATTATTCCGCTTGAACCCAAAACACACCATCCCCCTCTAGGGCAGTGAAAGTTTTGTGTAAGTAATCGCTATCTGCTTGCGGATCAAGGTCTGCAAACAACTCTGGGTGGATAAATTTTGCAATCGCTTCCACCGCAATAATGTTAAATGGCGTATCGTAGTATTGCTGGTATAACGCTAATACTTGCTTGTTTTTGTAAGCAGATAATGAACGAAACTTAGGGCGATCCATTAGCTTACTCAAGCGGGCTAAAGACTTTTGTTTATCCCCCGTATAACCTAACGGCACAGAAGCACTACCTTTACGGGTACTATCCCAATCAGCTGCGGTCATTAAATAATAATCAGGGTTGCTGTGAATCAATTGTTCTTCACTGATTTCCCCACCCATTCCAATACTAAACCATTGTGAACCAAGGTTATTCCCGCCTGCCGTTTCAACAAATTCGCCAAAATTACCATTACCGAACGTTTTACAGCAATAATCTTCCCCTTGGATACCAGCTGCTCGTTCAATGAATACGCTTGGACGCTGCTCTTTGCTAAGTTTAGCCACTCTTGAACGGATTAAGTCTAACTTTTGTTGATAAAACTGATTAAATGCTTGCGCTTGTTGTTCTTCACCGAATACTTGGCCAAGTAATGCCATACTCGGCATGGTATTTTTTAATGGATATTGCCTAAAGTCGATAAAAATAACGGGTAAACCACTTTTTTCCAATAACGATAAGGTGCCACTTTCAGCAAGCTTACTTTTTAAGCCAATATCAAAAATTAACAAATCAGGTTGAGCTACTAAAGCCTTTTCAACACTAAAATCTGTCGTATAAGGGTTGGGAAAAACAGGTATTTGACTGAGTTGTGGAAATTTTTTGCTGTACGCAATACTCAAATCAGGCGCTTTTTTAATTAACGCATCATCCCAAGCAATAATCCCTTTTAATGGGTCTTGCGGATGTAATATATTTAACGCAACTAAAACACGGCTGTCCGCCAGCATCACTCGAGATACAGGGGCATTAACCGTCACATCCCTACCCGCAATATCCGTCACAGTGATAGGTGCCGCCAAACTATTAGTTGGAAATAGTAGGCTAACAGCACTAAGAATCAGCACGAATGCATTGATAAGTTTTCTCATCATCATTGTTCTGCCTTATTTTTATTAAAATTTTACGGATGCTTGAACATAGTAAGTTCTTGGCTGCCCCACATAGATACCATAATTGTTATCCGTAGAACGTGTAAAATAAGTTTGATCAAAAAGATTTTTAATACCAGCAGATAGCGTTAAATCAGACAAACTTTTTCCAAAATGGTACTCGCCTCGTGCGTCCCACACCATATAACCGGGGATTGTTCCGTATCGGCCATCAGCACTTGGTTTTGTTACATAATGGCTTGATGTTCCTGGCGATTCTTGGGTAGATTGTGCATAAGTATTTAAGTTCCATACCCAATTACCAGTTTCATAACGGCTACCTGCGGTAAAGACTTGCCGTGAATAAAACGGTAAATCCTTATGAGCGAAATCCCCTTTTTTACTTACCGCTTTAGTGTAGGTATAAGTACTATACACACTTATACCATCCAATTTATCACTCAGCTCAGACAGGTTATATCTTGCTGCCAATTCCACACCTTGATGAGTTGTGGCTCCCAAATTTGTCCAACCCGTTGTATTTTCAACGTAAAGTAATTGGTCATCGAAATCGATATAAAATAATGTCGCTTCAAGAGATAGCGCAGTATTATCGTATTTAGTCCCCACTTCATAGTTATGTGCTTTTTCTGCACTTAACCCATTTGCGGGTGAATTCCCTACCCCTTTCGTATTCAACTGAAAATACTGCAAACTGCCAAATGACGTACTGGCATTGGCAAATAGTTTCCATTCATCATCAATGTGATAGATCACCGCCAGCGCAGGAAGCGGTTCGCTATATCGCTTACTTCTGTTTTGGTTTTTAAAACTGTCATTTAAATGAATATTAATGTTCTCATAGCGGATCCCTGGGATCACCGTCCAATTACCAACATCAATGGTGTCATCAAGGTAAATGGCATGGGCTTCTGTTCCACCCGATGTGTGCTGGTAATAATCATTAGTACTCGGCCGCGAACCTTGAGTGCCGGCTTGGTACCAATTTGAACGGTAAGCTTTTTCGTCTGCGGTTTCATTTAAATAACGGTATCCCACCGTCACTTCATGTGAAATATCATTAAAACGGAATAATTGTGAATAACTCGGTTCAATTGCATACGCGGTATAGTGACGAGGGTAAGAAACTAACCGTCTTTCATTCGCTTTATCTTTATGGTCACTTTCTATATAACTCCCCCGATAACTTTTACTAAACCATGTCATTAACTCAAATTGTTTATCATCTTCTTCATGTTTATATTTCAATGACATGTCTTGTCGATTTCCTTCAAAACGGTCATAAGGCCGTGTTGATTGGAATGGGTCAGCGTTATATTGCGCTTGAGTTAGCCCACCTGGCATACCTGACATTGCATGATAATAATGAAAATTAGCCAGTAACTCGTCGTTATCGGTTATGGCATAACGTGTTTTTAAAATCAGGTCATCAATATCTGTATTATCATTGCTTTTACGGTAGCCCTGCCCATGTAACCCTGAATACAGCAGTATCGCTCCTGCTGAGTCATCGGCTTTTGAGCCCCCCACGGACGCATCGACTAGGGTTTTGAGCCCTCCTGTTTTAGCCCCTTGGGTTTGTAACGAAACACCACCAGAAAAGTCTTTCGGGATAGGTTTTGTCACAAAGTTAATGACGCCACCCACATTTTGTGGCCCATAACGTACGGAAGCTCCTCCGCGGATCACATCAATAGATTCAATACTCCCTAGTGATAATGGCGACATCGACAGCTGAGGTTGGCCATAAGGCGCTGCCGCTAGTGGCATACCATCGAGTAAAATCGTTGAGCGAGGTGAAAGGCGTGAGGTTAACCCACGAACCCCAACATTCAAGGAAACATCGCTCCCACCTGTCCCGTTACTTTCTCGTACCTGCACACCGGGTATCCCTTTCAATGCATCAGCAATGGTTTCACTGCCTGATTCTTTGATTTGTTGTTGGTTTTTTACTGTTCGCGCACCTGGGTGATTAAATACCACCTCACCATCTTCAGTATTTTCAAGCCAATTGCCTGTAACTGTAATCTGATCATTTTTTGGATTATCAACAGCAAATACATGATAAGGCGCTAATGCCGCTGAAATAGCTAATGATATGAGTAGCTTGCTAGTTTTTAAATTCATAAGGAATAAGCAATAAAGGAGATTAAGAGAGATAATGATAATTATAATCATTACAAACAATCAACTTAATTTACTATTTATTTTGAAATTATTCTGTTTTAATTCCTTATTATATAAAGGGTTATTGAGAGTGAATAAAGCTAAAAAAACCGAGGGAGCTTCCCCTCGGTTAACATTATTGGTAAACATGATATAATTAGAGGTAAATATCATTTTGCCTCTAAAGGCATTAACCACCCAGTGAGAAAAATACCACTCGGCCAACCCCTTCTCCGACAAAAATACAGAGTGTTGCCAGTGACATAACGAATGTTGCATTCACATTGCGCCCATTTTTTTGGCACAGTAAACGGCCAACAAACAAAACTCCTAATGCAATAAGTATGACTCTAACAATGCTTAAGTTCACTAAACCCTCAGGTAGTTCACGCGGCGTCATTCCCATATAAATAGGCTCCCCGATATTTCCGAGTAGAGATAATGCGCCCAGCAGCATAAGTAAGATCCCAATAACACCAATACCAAGTGTAATTTTAACCACTCGCTTTAATTGCTCTTCTTTATCATTGCGACGTAAAGAACCTACCAGTAATAATGCCGCTATCACGCCACCAACCAGTAATACCGCCCCAAAGAAACTGGCGTAGGTAAATAAGCCATTCCAGAGATTAAACAAGGTGTTAGCATACAATGCTGACATTGCGTACATATAGATAATACCTGCTAACGCACTAAGCAACAGTAGCAGCGCGTTCGCTTTTTGTTTCAGCAATAGCAGCGCGACACTGAAAAATAATAGCGCCATATAAATTGCAGTCGCCCACACTTCGCGACTCATCCATGAGGTCGATACATGCAACATGGTATAAAACATGTGTAGCGGGTTACCCATATGAAATAATGAACCCAATAACCCAACACAGCCCAGAACAAAACTAGCTAGAACAGGCAGTTTAATAAACTGGACGCTTTGTAGGTTATTTCCGCCTTCAAGCACACGAAAATAGCATACTAATGAAACTAACAAGCACCCCACAGAAGCTTGCATAAATAAGGTGAAAATCACCAACGGAAATTCATGCATGATAATTCTCCTTATCCTTTTGTACCGACAACTAGGTTCGGTTTGGTAATACTTGAGCTAGGTAGCCCGGCAATATCTGCATTCGAGCCATATTTTTTACGTAATTCGCTAATTAGACCGAACTCAATCGCACGCATAGGGCAAGAATCAACACACATTGGATTTCCTCCTTTTTCACGGAGATCAAGACAAGTGTCGCACTTAGTCATCATTCCAATACTGGCATCAAACTGAGGTGCTTCATATGGACAAGCCCACGTACAATAGCGGCAACCCACACATTTATCATGGTCGACTAAGACAACGCCATCTTCCTCTCGTTTGTGCATTGCGGTGGTAGGACAATGACTTACACATTGCGGATCATCACAATGGTTACAGGCAATAGACAAGTGCCAAGTCCGAGGACGTGGATACTCCCCCACTTCAATATCATACACACGGCGAAAGTTACGCCCGACTTCAAGGTCGTTTTTGTCTTTACATGCAACAACACAGGTCTTACAACCAATGCAAGTGGCAACATTAATATAAAATCCGACTTGTTTATCCATTTCTTATTGCCCCCTAAAATATAATACGCTGTGGAATTGCTGCATCTGGAACTAACTGGTCACCATGCCATTTTTCGATATTACATAGCATCGTGTTCCACCCTGATGTACCAAGCCCTGTAGGGACTTGAATGGTTAGCGTATTGTCGGCTCCCGCCATATCTATCCCTGTTTTTTCGTCAACATCGGTCCAACTGCCATGGGGTAATGCGACCACGCCCGGCTTCATCGTTTGTGTCACTAATGCAGGGCGCACAATCTTCCCTTGTGGGCTCGTTATCAACACAGTTTCACCGTGTTTAATACCTAAACGTTTCGCATCAGACGCATTGATATAAATTGGGCTTGGCCACTGCTCACGTAACCAAGGCACATTATCAAGCGTGCTGTGAGAGCGGCGTAAATAGTGTGGATTATAGATTTGGAATGGGTAATCCCCTTTCTCCTTCTTCGAGAAATCGCTAAAGCTAGCCTCGTAACCACTTGCAGACGGAATATACTCAGGAATTGGTGGTAATTTAGTCCAGCCACACTCATCGGCTTTTTCGACTAATGTTTGGCAGTAAATTTCAAATTTGCCACTTGGTGTTGGTCGTGGATTAGCCTGTGGGTCGCGAATGAAATCTTCATAGGCAATATAGCCATAGTTATCACCAGCAGTCCGTTTTACTTGGTATTTCCCAACAGTAAGAAATTCATTGAGGGTAATTCGCCCCTGTTGTGGCTTGCCTGTTACTTGCCATTCATCAATGTCCGCTTGAGTGATTGTGATTAATGGTTCTGTTGTCTTACCATCTTCACCAATGATTGTTGCGCCATTGAGTTTATTGAAAAATTGTTGTTTTTCCGAAACAGGAAAAACTTCATCGACATTAATACCTAGACGCTTACCTATTTCTTTGGCGATCCATTGGTCACTTCTCGCTTCATAAAGTGGTGGCGTTACATTCACTGCAGATATCATAACTTCACGGTTACTTGGATTTAATATGGTTCCTTCACGCTCCCACTCAGTCGTCACCGGTAAGACAATATCCGAATATTTGGCGCAAGTATGCGGAACATACGCTGCGGTCACAACCAATTCCACATCTTTACGGTAGGCCTCAACGCTTTGCGAAATATTGGCTCGTGTTTGTAACGTGGCATTGAATGGATGAATGATCATTTGGATATTTGCATCGACATCTCCCACACCACGTTGGCGGAATTTTTTCTCTAATAATGCACGGTTAAGCTCATTGTGATTGATTTTTAAACTGACTGGATTTGGTACTGAAGGTAGCCCACTTGCTCCCGCCATAACGAGCCGCGTGCCATTATTTCCAGCAGCGAAATGGCAACTAACCCCTGTCATCCGGCCAGGCCTTCCCATATGGCCAGTCATAAAGCCTAAGGTTGAGAATGCTTGCACCCACCCTTCACCATTATGAATTCGAGCAGGTGCCCAACCTGTAAGCAATGCGACTCGGTTAGTGCCACCGATTTCACGTGCCAAAGTGCGAATATCACTCACTGACAGCCCACAAATATTAGAGGCCCACTCAGGTGTTTTTGGCTCTCCCGTATAGGTGCCTAATAGATAATCTTTGAAGTTCCCTTTCGGGTCTGCACCTGCGGGCATATTACTTTCATCAAAACCAACTGTGCAACGGCGTAAAAAATCCCAGTCAATCAACGGACTGTCAGGGCTATCCATTTCTAATAGTGCGTACATAATACCCAGTGCTAATGCATGGTCAGTACCCGGATTGATGGGGTACCAATCTGCATCCATTAACTCTGCCGTCGTCGTATAACTTGGGTCAATGCTAATGAAGCGAGCCCCAGCTTTTTTTGCCTGATAATAATTATAGGTTGGGCTACCCGGGCTACTCCACGCTGGGTTTGCCCCCCACATCACGATCAACTGGGAGTTACGCATATCAAAACGGTCATTGGTACCAAAGGTATAAAATCCTTCAAGTAATCCTAAATGGGCTGGTGTTTCAAACCATGCTCCCCACGAGGTTGTTCCCCAATCCCCAACAAAACCCCCCGCTTTGGCGTAAACGTTTTGGATATCAACACCGTTACCACCCGTGATCCAAATAGACTCGTTACCATATTTTTCTTTAATACGTTTCGACTCTGATGCCACAATATCTAATGCTTCATCCCAACTGATGCGCACCCATTGGTCCCGTCCTCGTAAGCTTTTGTCCCCACCACCCGGGGCCCAGCCTTTACGCTTCATGGGGTATTTCAGACGATCCGCCCCAAAGACTTGTTTACGTTGTGAACGACCACGTAAACAACCTCGCTGTTGTGGGAAATCAGGAGAATCTGCAACTACATCATCTGTTTTTTGTCTAACAACGACACCATCGACCACCAATGCTTTATTAACACAGCGGCCACCACAGTTATGCCAACAGGCTACGGGTTTCCATTTCCCTTGAGTTACTGCATCAGTGGCTTGTGCAACTGCTTTTTCCTCCTCTGGTGTTGCCGCATATAATTGCTTACTCAGCGGTAACGTAGCCATTACTGATGCCGCTGATGTCCAAGCTATAAATGAACGGCGACTTAAGGCTATTTTCTGTCTTTCTGACATTGCTCTTACCTCTTCATTTTGTTTTATTATTATAAATTGACTAATTCATTGATTTTTTTAATATCATTGCGTAAAAAAAGTTCAAGTAATGAACTTAATTGACGATAAAATGCGGTTTCTGCATGGTTATACATTGAGCGGCAAAATGGCGTAATAAAAGCCAATAAATGGGTATTCAGGAATGTCACAGACCCGAGCAATAATGCGTTTACTTTAGTCCAATCAACATTTTCAGTTTCGCTATCAATAACTTCAGTAATACGTAGACTTAAATGCCACATAAAATCTAACTCATAACCAATATGGTCAGCGGCTTCCATATCACCTTCTGGCAAGTGAACGCCATACTGTTCATAAAAAGACTTCACTGCTAAGGTACTTTCTTGAAATAACAATTTGTCACGAGAAACATACGTTGATTCCCATGGCGCTGCCGGCGGGGCTTCTGGGCCAATAAATAAGCGAGTAAAATCCCAATGCAAATTTTCGAAATCTTCGTTATTGGCTTGTATCCGCCTATTGTTTAAGTCTTTATGCATCTCATTTATCGCATTTTTCATTACAGGTAATGCTTCATCACAGGGGAATAACAACAACCCTGAATCACTTAAATAACTTAATAATTCTGGCGTCGGTTCTTCCATAAACAAGCGCCGTAATACGTCATAAGCAAATTGACGCGCATAAAGAAAATCTAAAATTTGGTCATCATTGGTCATAAATGTTTCCCTACAGGTCAGTCAATAAAAATTCAGTGGGTGTGGTGAGTTCAACTCGCACTTCTTTAATTAAAGGATTGCCCTGTTCATCGGGCTCAATAATGTGGGAAGTCAATGCAATAGGTAGTTTGGCTAGCGGGGTTAATAAGCAAATTGCTTCAGGATTAAACTGCAAAAATCCATGCAACAATTCTTGATGATAAGAAACGCCTGCGTTTTTCAATAAAACCGCCACTTTTTCACAATCGTCACCAAAAACTTTGGCGCTTTTAAAAAAATAATCCCGAGAGGAAAAAATATAATGCTTTCCTATTATTTGTTCGTTGTGTTCAAAAAAAGCATTACTTTGGTACACTTGCCCAGTATGCTTATTTTCTAAAGAGCAGTAGTGCACTCCAATAGATAACTGATTTTCTAGTGCAAATTTAAGAACACGGAGGCAGGCTAGTTCACTCTGTGCGACAGCTAATCCACCTGCATACCAATAGTTGTAATACACCTCATAAGGTGGGTTTTTAAGCATGAACCCGCGAGTTTGATAAGCCTCGCTATTTGTTAGTGGAAAGCAAAACTCTAATAAATTGATACCATCAATACCAATATCATCAAGCTGAGTAAGTAATTGATACATCTGCGGTTCTGTACCGGGGATCACGGGCATTTCCACCATTACAGTTGGAAAAATTTCGCGAGCTAAAGTAATGCGATGTAAAACTTTAGTAATTCGTTCTTTAGGATCATCAATTTTGATACTAAAGCGGATTTCTTGTAGACCAGCTTTAGCTAGAGCTAATGCCGTATTACGGTCTAATGGATCACCTGCTGTATATAAACGGCTATGAGCTAAAGGTAATTTCTGTTGGACTGCTTGGAAAAACGCAATGCTTTCTTGGCGAAAAAGTAAAGGTTCCCCTCCTGTTAATGCGATATGGGTAAGTGTATAGCCTTGTTCTGCTATCGCATCAACTTCACCAATAGCATCACGCATTTCCTCTTGAAATTCCTGATAATTTTCTTGATTTGGGTTAAAGCAAAAGTAACAATCGCGGTGGCATTTTAAGGACAAAAATGTCGTGTGGCTCCCTTCCCCTGTACGGCATTGTACACAAGCACTTGATAACCAATTACAATGTATACTCTTTCCATTATTCGCAAAAATTGCGCCTTTACTTTTTATATCTAGTTTGAGTTGTTCAATCTCATGTTGCTGTGCAAAAGGGTCTTCAAAATTAAGTCCATATTCGATAATTGCCTGCTGTGTTTGCTGTTCAATATCCAAATAGCGAATAGTATAACGCTTAAACTTTTGGTTATTTACTGTAGAGATTGTTCTATCTGTAATAGGATAGATCATAAATTTACCTTCAATTTATGAGCAAATAGTTCCTATTATTCGTTGAATTTTCAATTGGACTCAGATCGCAAATAATCAATTAATAGACGGGTATGACAATACCTGTGACAATTAGAAAAATGCTTATAAAGACTCACATCATTACCGATTAAATTGAAAATATTTTTTAAATAAGAAATATTCGCATTATTTTATTTTGATTTAGTATTAATGGCAGTATAAGTTAGTGGCATTATATGATGTTGCGCAAGATCAAAAAAACTTTCCTTTCATTATTTATATATCAACCAATTAGCTGATACTGCCAGCATAGCCAAATTATTACTCAGCAACGTTCTCATTATATGAGAATAATCTCATCAAATAAGTCGCTATATAAAAACTAAATAGCCAATTAGACAATACTAAAAAATAAAATAAAACTAACCTGTTAACATTAAAATAATCATAATAATATTTCAATTTGTAAAATTAAAATTCAAAAAATGTTCATCCATTCATTTTTGTATTATTATTTATTTTTATCTTATAAAAATAAATCTCCCCAACAAATAAAGCATAGTGACTATTTATCCTTTTTATCATATTTAATTTATATAATTAAAATTAATCGTTAAGCATTTTCAATTTGTCACTATCGTTCTATTCGCTATTATCATCAAAGTGGTAAAGCATAAGTAACCTTAACCGTTTCCATTGGTACCTCCGTCTTAATACTTTGAATACTGCTAATTTGTGTTAAATGATCCGCATGGAAACGACGATATGAAGCTAAGTCTTCCGTCACAATACGGATCAGTGCATCACATTCCCCAGCCATTAGATGACATTCGACGACTTCAGGCATCTGTTTAATGTCTTCAACGAATTGGTTGATGGTTTTAGCATCCTGTGTTTTAAACCAAATACGAGCAAATAAAGAAAGGCCCGCTCCAATTTTACTGCCATCCAACACCGCTACATAACGTTTGATAACCCCAGCCTCTTCAAGTAATTTCACGCGACGTAGGCAAGGTGACGGGGAAAGCCCCACTTCTTTAGCTAATTCAATATTCTGAATTTTTCCATCTCTTTGTAATACTTGTAAGATATGCCTATCAATGGCATCCAGTTTTAGCCTACTTTCCTTCATTGGCATTCCCCCTCAATTTTATATTAATTAATGATATTAAATACCAATTTTTGTTTGTTTTAAAGCAATAAAAAAATCCAATATCATTGGATTATCGCTATAATTTTATCGCTACTGGCCAGTTGCGTGAAAATAACAATGAACAATAATGAGGAATTGAAATGGAGTTACAGAACTTACTCTTATTTAGCGCAACCGTGATCCCTTTAGTCTGCACACCAGGCCCAGACATTCTATTTATTTCCGCACAAGGATTATCGGGAGGAACCTCAGCGGCCTTGAAAGCGAATTTGGGTATTATATTGGGTTATGTGGCACATGCGATTCTGGCTGCACTTGGTTTAGCGGCGATTGTTGCAGCTTCACCCATGATTTTCCACACCATTAAATGGGTTGGGGTCGCTTATGTCACTTACCTTGCTATTCGCATGGTGTTATCTGCAATGAAAGCCGGAGACTTAAGAATTCAAACTGTGTCAACAAAGGCGGTCGTGGGTAAAGCATTTTTAACTAGCTTTCTTAACCCCAAAGGGTTACTGGTGTATTTTGCTATTTTACCGAATTTCATTAAGCTAACAGAAAGTGTCGCTGTCCAATCCTTGATACTTTCAGCCACTTTTATACTTTCGTGTGTCGTGATCTACGGCGTAATAGGTGCATTATTTGCATCCATGCATAATAAACAAGCTTATAATGATAAAAAACGTCGTATAACCGAAGGTGTTGCAGGTGGAATGCTAACGCTAGCCGCTATCGGTTTAGCAACCAGTTAGCGGGGTAATAACTCAATCCAGATTAACTTGCTATCGGTGCTAAGTGGTTTTATATCTCCTTCACCGATATCAGGTAACCACCACGCTCCTTGTCCTTGCGCCATATGATGGCAATTTGCCCCTGAAATTTCCCATTCGCCATTGAGCACGTAGACTAACCCCGCTTGGTTGGCGGGTAATCTACAATCTTCAGTGATGAAATAGTTTATAGCCACCCACCTATCATCTCGAAAAATAAAATTCATTAACTTAACTGATGGCTCTGAGACTTTTACCGCGCAAAATTGCTGAGCTGAAAATTGGGCTTGATCACCTGCGCGCTCTAGGCGATGCTCAAACGCTTTGGTATCGGTTAAAAGAAGCGGCTGGTCATTCAACAATACCACCAGCCTTTCCCCTTCTGCATAGCGCTTTAAATAGCTATCTTGGTTAATGGTTGCAATGCTTGCGCGTAATGAATAATCCGATGCAACCGGCCAGCAAAACACTTCTTGGCTGGCCCCCGCACCATCATTCCAATCAAGGATAGGTAATTCCATTATGTCAAAACATTTTATTTTCACATTACCTCCCGTCTGTTGCTGCTAACACATTTAGATTTATACCTAGATTGGCAAAGTTAATCTTTCAGGGCAATGAATTAACGATGATAATGTGACTAATCACGCCTCTCATTGATTAAAAAGTGACATAAACGACCTAAAGTTTTCATTGCTTCCTCCACCCTCTCATTCCATGTAAACGATGCATTAAGACGAAATGCATGATTAAACTGGTCACTTGTGGAAAACATGCTCCCCGGCGCGATACTGATACCTTCTTTTAGTGCGAGTTGATACAACCGAATTGCATTAAACGGCGGTTCAAACTCTAGCCATAAAAAATACCCACCTTTTGGTGTATTAACTTTTACTGACTGAGGCATGTATTTTGCTATTGCACTCAACATTTGGTGCTGACGCTGTTCCATCGTTAAACGCAGTTTACGAAGGTGGCTGTCATATCCCCCTAATGATAAGTACTCCGCAATAGCTAATTGCGTGGGAACGCTGGCAGAAACGGTACTCATCATTTGTAAATGTTGAATTTTTGTCGCGTGTTGGCCTGCAGCCACCCAACCCACACGATACCCCGGTGCTAAACATTTCGAAAATGAAGAACAATGAAAGAAATTACCTTTAGTATCAAGTGCCTTTGCGGGTATTGGCTGTTTGCTACCAAAATAAAGTTCCCCATAAACATCGTCCTCAATTAAAGTAATTTGATGCTTATTAAGGATATCGACCAGACGTCTTTTGTTTGTTTGCGGCATCGTTCCGCCTAATGGATTTTGATAATGCGTCATTAGCCAACAGGCTTTAATTGGATATTTGCTCGCAATATCCTCTAATGCGTCAAGATCAATACCAAATAACGGGTCTGTTTTAATGGCAATGGCCTTAAGTTTTAACCGCTCAATTGCCTGAAGTGAACCATAGAATGCAGGAGATTCGATAACGACCCAATCCCCGGGCTGAGTCACCGATTGTAAACTCAAAACTAAAGATTCCATTGCCCCTGCTGTAATCACGATTTCATCCGGAGCGACATGGATCCCTTGGGTTGCATAACGCTGAGCAATGTTACGACGCAGTTGTTCATTACCAGGAGGCAAATTAGCCGGGGTATTAAATTTCGATAAGCGCCTAGCAACAGACGCAAGAGACTTCGCGAGTTTTGGATCATCCAATAAGGCGGGGTCTGGAAATGCAGAGCCAAATGGGATAATATTCGGGTCCTTACAAGCTTGTAGGACACCAAAAATAGAGGCATTAATCTCTACATTTTCATTCAAATGTAGCCCTTTTCCTCCTTTTGCGGCAGCAAATGCGTTATTGCGGTTTGCCACGTAATACCCTGATTGCGGCCGAGCAACGACCCATCCTTGGCTTTCAAGTAACTGATATGCTTGCACAACAGTCATTAAACTTAAACCAGACTGTTTAACACTTTCCCTCAATGAAGGTAATCTGTCGCCCACTTGCCAGATATTGTCTTCAATTTGCTGACGAATTTGCGCTGCTAATTGTTCGTATCTCGTCATAGCCGCCTCAACTGTTATAGTTAATATCCCAATAATTGTTACTATTATAGTTTATCGTCTCATGTTCTACTTATCCACACATTCACCTGACTTTTTTTTAACTATAAGCACAAAAAATTTTTCGTTGAATTACGGTTATTTTGCATTCAGGTGTGAGCAATTCCTTTTGCTAGGGATTAGCGCCTCAATTGCTCTCATCAAAACGTTAAATATTGCGTGCCATTAACATATCCACTCAGGGGTCAATATGTTTGGACTAACTGCGCTGGAACTTGCCCGTATACAATTTGCTTTTACGGTCTCGTTTCATATTATTTTTCCAGCCATTACTATTGGGCTAGCAAGTTACCTTGCGGTGCTACAAGGCCTATGGCTTAAAACTCGTGACGAGGACTATATAAAACTGTTCCACTTTTGGTCGAAAGTTTTTGCGGTTAATTTCGGAATGGGCGTTGTTTCTGGATTGGTGATGGCATACCAATTTGGTACCAACTGGAGTTTCTTTTCAGATTTTGCGGGTGGAATTACCGGCCCATTGCTCACGTATGAGGTATTAACCGCGTTCTTTCTTGAAGCCGGTTTCCTTGGTGTCATGCTGTTTGGCATGAACCGAGTGGGTGAAAAACTGCACTTTTTTGCCACCTGCATGGTTGCATTAGGTACCATCATTTCCACTTTCTGGATTTTGGCATCTAACAGTTTTATGCAAACACCGCAAGGTTTCGAAATCATCGATGGGCGTATTGTTCCTGTTGATTGGCTTGCGGTTATTTTCAACCCATCGTTTCCATACCGTTTATTGCACATGACCACGGCTGCTTTCCTTGCTGCGGCATTCTTTATTGGTGCTTCTGCGGCATGGCATTTACTCAAAGGCAATAAATCCAGTGCCATGAAAAAAATGTTTTCCATGTCCCTGTGGTTGATTTTAGTGTTAGCCCCTGTTCAAGCTTTAATCGGTGATGCTCACGGCCTAAACACACTTAAACATCAACCGGTTAAAGTGGCCGCAATGGAAGGTCACTGGGAAAACAAACCCGGTGAAGCCACCCCTCTAATTTTATTTGGTATTCCAAACCAAGAGAAGGAAAAAACCGAATATGCCATTGAGATCCCTTATCTGGCGAGTCTGATTTTAACGCACAGCATTGATAAACAAGTGCCTGCATTAAAAGAATACGCGCCAGAAGACAGGCCGAACGTGTTTATGGTGTTCTGGTCGTTCCGTGTAATGGTCGGGCTGGGCTTATTAATGATAGCGGCTGGAGTCTGGGGTTTATGGCTACGTTATCGTAAAAACCTGTATGAATCCAAAACCTTCCTACGCTTTATGTTCGTCATGGCTCCTTCTGGTTTGATTGCCATTTTAGCGGGTTGGTTTACAACAGAAATAGGCCGACAGCCATGGGTTGTTTATGGGCTACAACGAACCTCTGATGCAGTCAGTGCACATGGTGAAATGCACATGAGTATCAGTTTAATCGCCTTCTTTGTGGTTTACGGTGGGGTGTTCGGTATCGGCTACATGTACATGATGAAATTAATTCGTAAAGGCATCGCGGAGGACGCAGCTCATGGGCATTGATTTACCTCTCATTTGGTTTGTCATCATCGTATTTAGTATGTTGATGTATATTGTTATGGATGGGTTCGATTTAGGCATTGGGATCCTTTACCCTGCGCTAAAAGATAGCCAAGACCGTGATCTGATGATGAATAGCGTTGCCCCTGTGTGGGATGGCAATGAAACTTGGTTAGTTTTAGGTGGAGCCGCTTTATTTGGCGCCTTTCCTCTCGCTTATGCGATTGTCCTTGATGCCCTGTCAATTCCGTTAACTTTCATGTTATTGGCCTTGATTTTCCGTGGCGTCGCCTTTGAGTTTCGCTTTAGAGCGGACGAATCACACCGCCGCCATTGGGATCACGCCTTTATTTGGGGTTCAATTTTTGCCGCCTTTGTTCAAGGTGTGGTAGTTGGTGCCTTTATCCAAGGCTTCCATGTGGAAAACCGTGTTTACATGGGGGGTTACTTCGATTGGTTCGCACCTTTCCCACTATTTTGCGGATTTGGCCTCGTGGTCGCTTATGCACTACTAGCTTGTGGCTGGTTAATCATGAAAACTGAAGGCCACTTACGTAGCACAATGTATCGCGTTCTAAAACCATTAACATTACTGATGTTAGCGGTCATTGCGGTAATCAGCTTCTGGACCCCAATGTTAAATGAGGCAATCTTTGAGCGTTGGTTCTCACTGCCGAACCTGTTCTTCTTTTTACCTGTTCCGTTACTGGTATTAGCCTGTACTTGGTTGATCCTAAAAAACGCTAATCGCCAACAACATGACAGCGTGCCATTCTTAGCGGCTTTAATGTTAATTTTCCTTGGGTTTACTGGTCTAGGTATCAGCATTTGGCCAACGCTCATTCCACCTGCAATAAGTTTCCGTGATGCCGCAGGCCCATCCGAAAGTTTAGGCTTTATGTTAGTGGGTGCGTTATTCATTATTCCTGTTATTTTGGTTTATACCTATTGGAGTTACTATGTCTTCAGAGGAAAAATTACCCCAGAGCAAGGCTACCACTGATAGCGTGAGTGCCTCTCCTTGGTGGAAAAAACTCGGTTGGATGGCCATTATCTGGTTCGGAAGTGTACTTGCTTTATTTGCATTTTCGTCAGTGTTTAAATTGATGATGACCGCCGCTGGAATGAAAGTGAAGTAATTTACCGTTCGATATGCCGTATGCTAAAAATCATACGGCATTTTTATTAAAATTAACGATTCATCACCGTGAATTGCCCTCTCTACTGCTGAAAATCTCTCTATATAAATATCCGCCCCCAATCATCCGCTAGCGGTTGCAACTTGCAAGTTTATTCATGATAATGATAATAATTACCATATAATAAAATTATCATTAATAAAGGAGATCGTCCGTGGCCACTGAACAACCTGTTGAAAAAAACATTTACCGCCCGGCTCCACCACAGCTCATTCAAGTCAAATCCATAACCGATATCAGCCCATCTATTCGTAGTATTACTTTCACCGGTGAAAGACTCAATACATACCCAACAGATTGTGAAGGTGGGCACCTGAAAATATTTTTAGCCCCTGATTTAATCAGCCAGCCCGCACTCCCTATCCTAAGTAAAGAAGGCCGTAGCTGGCCAGAAGACAAACCTCGCCCATTTGTTCGTACCTATACCGTCAGAGCCATCCGTCCAGAAGTTAGCGAGATAGATATTGAATTTGCTATGCATGATGGCGCAACTGGCCCTGCATATCTATTTGCTCGGGATGCAAAACCAGGAAATTGGATGGGAATTACCAACCCAGGTGGCCCAGACCCATTATTACCTGCCAGACAACATTACTTCATGGCTGGTGATTCAAGTTCCCTACCCGCTATCGCCGCATTATTAGAAAAAATGCCAGCGAATGCCCAAGGCAAAGTTGTACTACGATTAGATAACCCAAAAGACGTAAGAGAACTAAAAAAACCTGAACAAGTTGAGGTGATTTGGGTTTGTGGTGATATCACCAAAACCGCTGAATTAATTAGCACATTTAAGTCTTGGGACATCCCAAGCAGCGACTGCGCTTTCTGGATTGCAGGTGAAGACCAAATTATTCGTGATTTGCGTCGTTATATTCGTCGTGAAAAAGGTTTTGGTCGTGATGATATCTATGCGATCCCTTACTGGCGATATGGCTATGATGAGGAAGGTTACCATCATGAGCGCCATGCTGTAATGGATAATCCTGACGATTAACCTCACTTCAAATATTTAGTTCGCTTATTGGTTTATAAATTCTAATAAGTGAACTTATTTCCTGATCTTGCCTGTCTTCACCAAGTTGTTAGCCATTATATTCCTCAACAATAAACTCCCTAAAATACTTTTCATACCTATTAATGTTATGTTATAACATAATGGTTTTTTATGGTCGCTATATTCACTACAAAAATAGGAAAACCACTGTGTACAAAATGGCAATTTTAAAAACTAGTCTTTATATTGCATTAGCTCTCACTAGCTATACTGCTGCTGCTCATGGCTCACATAGTCACTCCCATCCACAATCAGAGAAAGCGCTACAAGCTTCAAAAGGGATTTTTGAAGATACTGACGTCAAAGATAGATCTCTTAGTGACTGGCAAGGCATCTGGGAATCTGTTAATCCATTGCTATTAAATGGAAAACTTGATGAGGTTCTAGAAAGTAAAGCGAAGAAAAATAAAGACAAAACTGTTGAAGAGTATCGTGAATATTATAAAAAAGGTTATGCCACTGATGTTGACAGTATTGGTATTGAAAACGATGTTATTGAGTTTACTCAAAATGGTACTGTAAGTAGCTGTAAATATGACTACGCCGGTTACAAAATTCTTCATTATACTTCAGGAAAAAAAGGCGTTCGTTACTTATTTGAATGCAAAGATGCAAACTCAAAAGCGCCTAAATTTATCCAGTTTAGTGACCATATTATTGAACCACAAGCCTCGGGGCATTTCCACCTATACATGGGAAATGAATCTCAGGAAAAATTATTAAGTCAGCTAGAAAATTGGCCAACTTATTACCCATATACCCTCACAGATGAGCAAATCGTACATGAGATGCTCTATCACTAATCGGCTTCCTATATAGGAGTCTAACCTATGCCCCGTGGGTAAATCGCGGGGCATATAGTTAATAGCAATGCTAATTAGTGGTTATAAGCCAATAATGCCTTATGGCATAATTGTGATCTCACACAATCCTCTATAGTAAAATTCACCATTGAAACCATTTCATCACTACTAAAACGTTGTAATGCATCAGCTAACCCTGAAGACACACCTTCTGGTAAATCACACTGGGTCACATCACCATTGACTATCACCGTCACATTTTCACCAAGCCGAGTTAAAAACATTTTCATTTGAGTGACTGTGACATTCTGAGCCTCATCTAATATCACGACGGCATTTTCAAATGTTCGGCCTCGCATATAAGCAAATGGGGCTATTTCCACTTTAGCAATTTCGGGACGCAAACAATATTGCAAAAAAGATGCGCCGAGCCTTTTCACCAAGACGTCATAGACTGGACGAAAGTAAGGCGCAAACTTTTCTGACATATCCCCCGGTAAAAAACCGAGATCTTCCTCCGCTTGAAGAACGGGCCTTGTCACAATGATCTTATTGATATCTTTATGAATTAACGCATCAGCCGCAAGTGCAGTACTGATGTAAGTTTTACCACATCCCGCTTCGCCATTCGCAAAAATTAATTGCTTATGTTTAATGGAATTAATATAGAGTTTTTGAGCTTCATTTCTGGGCAATATAGGGGATTCATCACGCCGTTCTTTTGCCATACCGATAGCTTCAATGCCAGTAAATTCAGCAAATGATGCGACGTTATTGATATCAAAACGACCTGAGCGATCTTTGCGTGATGAACGTTTCATTTCACGGCGTGCCTTTGTTGCAGCTTTCTGTCTACTCATAGTATTAACCCTTCCAGGTATCAGTGATGTCAATTCAAATGACGGACTATTCAAAACAGAGGCGAGCTCCCTTCAAGCTCAAAGTTAATATCAAATATCTATTATGTGGCTGTAACTCCATGCCATAACTCGGCTAATAAAAAAACCGGTTACCAATCTCACCATGGAAATCTCATGATGGAGTGGTAACCGGCTTTGTATTCTCGTGTATAAACACTTATTTCCCATTAGTTTCTCCTGTAACAGCGATACTTTTAAACTAATGAATCTATGTGACAGTAATATGACGAACTGCAATATTTTTTGTGCCCCAATGAGTCCATGTTTTTATTGCAGTTTTCACTGCTTTAAATATAGCGTCATTTTTTTTGATAAAGCAACATTTTTCTAACAAAATTTTGGGCGTTTATTAAATTTTTTCGTTATCACACATAAAAACAAAAAAAGTAAAACCACAATAATCAGTTAGTTAACTATTGTGGTTTGAAAGGATAATTAGCGTATTTTACAATTTCCCGCTAACTCAAAACCTGCGGCTTTAGCCGATTGTTCGTCAGTGAAAATGACGGCATTTTTATCAGCGATGGTATTGAAGCTAGCGCAATGTGAAAAATGATATTTTTTAGAATTACGATTACCTTTAATTTCAACCGCATCTGATACAATAGATTTAGCTTCTATTACTTGAGGCTGATTTAAGGGTGAGACTGGTGAAATATTAACTCCCTCTGCACTATTTTTATGATTTAAATTCCATTTTTTCTCCCCTGTCACAAATGGGTTATGATGTCCCATTACCTTAGCGATTCGATTATCTCGCTTGATTTCCCAAGAGGTTGGAGGATATTTATTATCCCAAGCCATCAATAACTGTTGTTGTTGACGTGACATAGACAAGTTATAGCGGTCATGCATATAAAAATATACTCGAGCTACCTGCCCTTTGGCTTCATCTCTTGGCTCAAAGACTTTTTGTTTAAAATCAACTCGGCTACGGCAAATTCCGTATGGATACGGTGTATTAGTGGATAATTGCCCAAAACTAAAATTGCTTCTATCACCATTCACTTCACCAATAGAAGGCGCTAAATTATGCATATCTGCTTCCATTCGGCCAAAAATAGGGTCACTAGACACACAGTTTTTCCGCCCCCCTTTTTGCCAGCATTGCCTTTGATGACCAAACACCCATGCTGGAACAATATGCTCCCATTCAATACGCTCAGCTCGGTTCTGTTGTTTACGCACTTGGTAGCCACAAGAGGCTAAGTCAACCTTTCCCCCGCTTTTTCCTACCCATTCCCACTGGCAACCACAATATATTGTTCCCTCTCCTTGATGATTTTGATCTGCATAAACCTGCGTTTTACTTAGCACTTTAGCTTCTGTAAACGAATTTGGTGCGGAAAATGAAAAAGCAGAGAAAAGAAATAATAGAATCGAAAAAATGAATTGATAATATTTGGACAAGCTAAATTGTTTCAAAATAACACCACTAATAAGAATATATGCGAAGAATTAATATAAATGCATTAGTTTTTCCTCTAACACATTAATGCATAAGAAGAAATATCACATATTCTAATCAAATAGTAGCATAAATGATATCAGAGATGACCCAATTTTATGGCTCACCATCCATATCGGAATTTATGCAGCTTTAATAGGATATCTAAGTCTTATTAGTAAAAAGTAAAGTATGACTTACTCACATAACGAGAATGCCAGTAAGCCACGCCATTAAAAATTACACGCTTGGTCTTTTGCGATATAACCATAAACCAGGTAAAGAAATACCAATAGACAAGGCTCCAACAATGAAAGAGGCTTTTAAAAAATTAGTCACTAAAACCTCAACTAATTCAGGGTTATAGCCAAATTGAGATATTTTCACGACTGAAATCATTGCAATATAGGCACTAATACCTGGGAACATCGGGATCACGGCAGCAACAGTAAACACTTTAGGATGAGCTAACCACCAACGCGACCACTGAATACCGATAATACCGATTAAAATTGCAGCAAGAAAACTTGCCCACTCAATTTGCAATCCTAATGTCATCAGTATCATTCTAAAGCCATAGCCAATAGCACCCAATAAGGCACAATATTTCAATGCCCTTACAGGCACATTAAATACCATAGCAAACCCTGCTGCCGGTATAGCGGCTAATAGCATTTTCTCACATAAAGAGAATAGAAATTCTATGCCCATTCTTTTAAACCCCAGATTGTCATTGCTAACACAACCCCAATACAGGTAGCCAAAGTGAGAAGGCTCGCCATTGTCCAACGCGCTAATCCTGTATTAACATGCCCTTTAAACATATCAGCGACTGCATTAATTAATGGAAAGCCGGGAACTAAAAGCAATACACTGGCAGCCATCGAAATTGTTTCAGTCACAGCCAAATACGGTATTTTCAATAATAAACCTGAGACCGTGGTAGCAACAAAGGCAGTAATACAAAAATTAATTAACGGATTCATTTGATGGGAAGTTAACACTTGCCGCACATACATTGCACAACCGCTAGCTAAAAATGTAATTAACGCACTCTCCCATCCACCTCCATTCAACCTACTAAAACAAGCACAAGATAGTGCCACCATCAGCACCATTAACCATCGAGGATAACGCAACGGTTTAATTGATAATAATTTCTTTTTTAATTGTTTTCGGTCTAACAAATGATGTTCGACTAGGATGACTGCATGCTGAACTTCAGTAACAACATGCATATTTATACCGCGGTCAATAATGCGTCGTGTTGACGTTAAGCAGCGACCATCAATTATAGTGGTTAAAACTAATGAATTAGATGAAATAGCACTATCGACTTGGCTTGCTCCAAGTGCAATACCCAAACGGGTCGTCAATTGTTCAACGAGCATACTTTCAGCGCCATGTTGCAATAACAATAAACCACACTCAATACATAGCCGAGTTACCTCACGTTGCTGATTAACAGGATCATCTTGGTCTGTTTTTTGCTCATTTAATACATGCTCTGTCATCTTGCCCCCAACATTGTGACAACCATTCAGATATCTACCTAAACATGTTAATCTTTATAAATATCATAAAGACAAATATCAGCTTAAATGATGATCTCTTTCAGGTAAATCTGTGATTGAGGTAACGTGATTTAAACTATTTCGTAAAATTTGTTATGTTATTTTCTTATTGAAGACAAATTGTAGGATTAACCATTTATGAATAGCCCTCTAACAGCTAAAACCCCAAAAGGCCAACGTCGGCATCAGGCGTTGATCACTGCAGCAACTGAAATTTTTCTGCAATATGGGTTTGAAGGCGCAACTCTGGATATGATTATTGAACGTGCTGGGGGCTCTCGCTCAACCTTATATAAAAATTTTGGTGATAAAGAAGGGTTATTTGCTGCGGTTATTGCATCAATGATTGATGATATTTTTCAAGAGCCCGACGAAAAAACACCACCACTGGATACGATTGAGTCCATACTTTCTTTTTATGGTTCTCGATTTTTATTGAATGTGCTTAAGCCTGAATCCATTGGGTTATACCGGTTAATTTTAGGTGAATACAACCGTTTCCCAGAAATAACTCACGCATTTTTTGAGCAAGGTCCAGTAAAAAGCTATCGTCTGTTGACACAAAAATTGGCTTTGCTTCCTGACGTTAAAGTGGATGAAAAAACATTGTTAAGCATTTCTTCACGCTACCTAGAAATGCTAAAAGCGGATGTGTTTATCACCACTTTCTGTATTGCTGATTTCAAGCCCAGCGATGAATTTATTCAACAGCAAATTGCTATGTCTGTCGATATCATCGCCAGTTATATCCGTAAAATCAGTAAAACCACAGCCGACTAAGCTAGAACTGATTGGGCTTGTTCTTTGGCTGCCATGGAATTATTTGCGATTAAAACTTGAGGGCCGTACAACGCAGACAGCATGGGTGCCATTCGTTCCATTTCTTCTTGATCTCGCCCGTCAGGTTGTAGGGTAACAATCAGAGCACGACAATGTTGCTCCATCGCTTCTTTTGCATCTTTCAACCAACGACGTATATATTTCATGCTTTCCATATCTTCTAAGGATGGTTTTTCTTTTTTAACCACCGGAGGATATATCAATACAAACTCATTTCTTCTTGCCAATAGCATATCCATTTCCTCTAACCATAAACGGGTTTCATCCATCGTTGAAGGAAATACATTCATCTCACAGATTGGCCAGCTTTCTGTTTCTATCATCTTTTTGTTCATCATAATCATCTCTTTTGTCATCATTATTCAAAGTGTACTCAAATGTACACTTTTACATTACACTCAGTCAAGAATGATTATCATTTGTGTTTTGCAAATTATGCTATTACCGCGAGTTACTAACAGGAATACTCTCAATATGCAGTAAAAATTTATCAATTAAAAACATTCACGTGTTCGAGTGATGCGTTTTTGAATATGGGATGTTATTCTGACGATATTAGTAAGCGTCCGGCGATCACAGGTAGGTGTTCTAATTTAAGTGTCCACTTAATTTTTAGTGGACACTTAGTGTCTTAGATAGCATCACCTGGCTGGGCAGATAAGTCGATGTTCCAGGGTAACAGTTCATCAATACGGTTGATCGGATGATTACCGATACGTTTTAGCACTGCAGTTAAATACGCATTGGGATTGATGCCATTGAGCTTGGCGGTGCCAAGTATCGAATACAGCACAGCGGCACGTTCCCCTCCGCCAACAGAGCCGGCAAACAGGTAGTTTTTCCGACCCAGGGCGATGGGCCGTAATGAC
>NZ_JAXADV010000029.1:2846-6672 GCF_033901115.1 Providencia sp. CIM-Carb-044 | reverse complement strand
TCCGCTCATGAGACAATAACCCTGATAAATGCTTCAATAATATTGAAAAAGGAAGAGTATGAGTATTCAACATTTCCGTGTCGCCCTTATTCCCTTTTTTGCGGCATTTTGCCTTCCTGTTTTTGCTCACCCAGAAACGCTGGTGAAAGTAAAAGATGCTGAAGATCAGTTGGGTGCACGAGTGGGTTACATCGAACTGGATCTCAACAGCGGTAAGATCCTTGAGAGTTTTCGCCCCGAAGAACGTTTTCCAATGATGAGCACTTTTAAAGTTCTGCTATGTGGCGCGGTATTATCCCGTGTTGACGCCGGGCAAGAGCAACTCGGTCGCCGCATACACTATTCTCAGAATGACTTGGTTGAGTACTCACCAGTCACAGAAAAGCATCTTACGGATGGCATGACAGTAAGAGAATTATGCAGTGCTGCCATAACCATGAGTGATAACACTGCGGCCAACTTACTTCTGACAACGATCGGAGGACCGAAGGAGCTAACCGCTTTTTTGCACAACATGGGGGATCATGTAACTCGCCTTGATCGTTGGGAACCGGAGCTGAATGAAGCCATACCAAACGACGAGCGTGACACCACGATGCCTGCAGCAATGGCAACAACGTTGCGCAAACTATTAACTGGCGAACTACTTACTCTAGCTTCCCGGCAACAATTAATAGACTGGATGGAGGCGGATAAAGTTGCAGGACCACTTCTGCGCTCGGCCCTTCCGGCTGGCTGGTTTATTGCTGATAAATCTGGAGCCGGTGAGCGTGGGTCTCGCGGTATCATTGCAGCACTGGGGCCAGATGGTAAGCCCTCCCGTATCGTAGTTATCTACACGACGGGGAGTCAGGCAACTATGGATGAACGAAATAGACAGATCGCTGAGATAGGTGCCTCACTGATTAAGCATTGGTAACTGTCAGACCAAGTTTACTCATATATACTTTAGATTGATTTAAAACTTCATTTTTAATTTAAAAGGATCTAGGTGAAGATCCTTTTTGATAATCTCATGACCAAAATCCCTTAACGTGAGTTTTCGTTCCACTGAGCGTCAGACCCCGATCATGGCTCAGGTGTCACAGAACGTCTATGACACTGCAACCGGTAAATGGCTGTTGGTTCCCCAGGGGAGTCGCCTTGTCGGAACTTATTCCAGTGATGTGGCATACGGTCAAGAACGTGTGTTGGTGGCATGGCAGCGGATCGTGTTTCCGGACGGCAAGGCAATGGATATTGGAGCTATGCCTGGTGCGGATGGTGCAGGCTATGCCGGCTTTAAGGATCGAGTGAACAACCATTATTGGCGTTTGTTTAGCTCTGCTGTCCTGATGTCAGCTGTTACGGCGGGTGTCACTCTTAGTCAAGATCAGGGACAAGACGATGGGGATGGTGTCAGCGCAAGCCAAGCTATGAGCCAAGCCTTGGGTCAGCAGCTAGGCCAAGTTACCGCCCAGTTGATCGCACGAAACATGAATATTGCACCAACTATCGAGATCCGGCCTGGCTACCGGTTCAATGTCATCGTGACCAAGGATATGACGTTTTCAAAGCCCTATGAGGCCTTTGATTACTAACGCCAAGGAGAAAAATCATGAACAAGAATTTAGCAGCTAAAACTGTATTGGTGCTGGCCATGATGGCCGGCATCGGCCAGGTCAATGCAGGTATCCCAGTTATTGACGCCGCAGGACTGGTACAAAACACCATGACGGCGATGGAAGCCGTGCGTCAAACAACCCAGCAAATTCAGTCTTATCAAATGCAATTGCAGCAGTATGAAAATCAGCTGCAGAACACGATGGCCCCCACCGCTTACATATGGGATCAAGCCCAAAGCACAATGAACAATCTACGGGCCTCTATTGATACGCTGAACTACTACAAGAACCAGTTGGGCAGCACACAAGCGTATCTGGATAAGTACCAGGACGTTGCTTTCTATCGGTCATCCCCTTGTTTCAGTTCAACCGGATGCACAGAGCAGGAATGGGAGGCAATGAAAGAAAATCAACGTTTGGCGTCAGAAGCACAAAAGAAAGCCAATGATGCAGTTTTCAAAAGTTTATCAATTCAGCAGGACTCCCTTGCTTCAGATGCTCAAAAACTGGTTCAAATCCAAGCATCAGCCCAAAATGCCGATGGCCAGTTAGCGGCTATTGGTTATGCCAATCAGTTGGCAAGCGCACAAACAAATCAGCTAATGCAAATTCGCGCCCTCCTTATATCACAGCAAAATATGATTGCGACCCAATCAGCCACTCAAGCTGACAAAGACGCAAGAAATCAGGCCAGCGAAGAAAAGTTCATAAGCGGAACATATAAGGCGACCAACGACGCAGGCTGGTCTAGTAACGACTTGCTCGGGAGATAGGCGATGTTAAAAAACACTTTTATTATTTTTATTTGCATGATGGCCCTATCAGGTTGTTTTAGAAAAAACGTACCAGAGGCCACAGACGAAACATGCAATGAAAAGTACAGAGCAACCATTGAAGACAATGAAATAAAAGAAGCATTAGCAACAAAATGTTTCTCTCGCGGCTCATACAAAATGAGTAATGACCCTGACGTATCAGTTACAGACATGCTCAACGACAAAAGAGGATGATATGAGAAAGACTATCTTTTTATTTCTAATTCTTTTGTCAGAGTTTGCTCATGCTGAAGTGACAAACGAAGGATTGATGAAATCATTCCTTGAAAAATTCAAGGCAAACGCGGCTGGCTGGGGCGACACAATTACAAGTCATGCCACATTTTTGTTTTGGGCCCTAGCTACTATCAGCATGGTTTGGACATTTGGCATGATGGCGCTACGTCGTGCTGACATAGGTGAATTCTTTGCTGAGTTCATCAAATTTATAATGTTCACTGGTTTTTTTTGGTGGCTATTAGAAAAAGCGCCTGTTTTAGTTGCATCTATTTTTGACGGATTAGAACAACTGGCGGGGCAAGCATCAGGACTACCAAAACTTAACCCTAGCGGCATAATAGATATGGGGTTTATTTTATTTGGAAAGATAATAGACAACACTCCATTATGGCCGACAAATGCAATTGCTTACCTGCTAATTGGGGGCATTCTTGGAATCGCCATATTGGTAATCCTATCCTTAATTGCAATAAACATGCTCATGCTTCTAATATCCGCATGGATTCTAGCTTATGGTGGAATTCTGTTTCTTGGTTTCGGTGGGAGTCGTTGGACTTCCGACATGGCCATTAATTATTACAAGACAGTTTTGAGCATAGGCATTCAACTATTTAGCATGATAATCCTGGTTGGGATTGGACAGAATATAATCTTGTCCTACTCGAATGCCATGAGTGCAGGTGAAGTTAAAGAAATAGCCGTTGTCGCTGTCTGCACCCTTATTTTGTATGTTTTAACAAACAAAATCCCACCCCTTTTAGGGGGGCTTGTCAATGGTTCAAGTATTGGCGCATCACAAGGATTATCCACGGCTGGGGCTGGGGCACTATTTACTGCAGCAGGTGCAGCAGCTGCTGTAGCAAGCATGGCAGCGTCGGCAGCCGTAGCCGGTGCAAGCAATGTTGCAGGCGGAATGCAGGCCATTATGAATGCAGTGTCTAAAGCGGGAAGTAATGTCGAGGCTGGTTCTGATCTCATAAGCAAAGCAACTAACGCTGTTGCCAGTGCTGGATCTTTCGCTGATGCCGCAGGCTTTGGCTCAAGCTCCACTGCGAGCTCGTCAGGCTCCAGCTCCGACACCACGAGCTCATCAGGCTCCAGCTCCGACACCACGAGCTCATCAGGCTCCAGCTCCGACACCACGAGCTCATCAGGCTCCAGCTCCGA
>NZ_JAXADV010000029.1:0-2746 GCF_033901115.1 Providencia sp. CIM-Carb-044 | reverse complement strand
CACCACGAGCTCGTCAGGCTCCAGCTCTGACACCAAGAGCTCATCAGGCTCCAGCTCTGACACCACGAGCTCATCAAGCTCCAGCGCATCAAGTTCTTCAGGTAAGGGTTCAACGAGCAAAAAAGATGGCATCGGCTCAAAACTGGCGAAAGCTGGAAAAATTGCTGTCGAGGCAGGTTCAATCCTTGGTAGCGGTATAGACCAAGGATTAACGGATAAAACACATGATTTGCTTGATAAAGGAAAAGACCGAGCATCTAACTCCATGATGGGTAAATTAGCTCAGGAAATTAAAAACCCTGGGGCCAATGCTCAAGCTAGGCTCGACAATCAAGCCATTTCTGAAGCAAACGAAATAAAAAGCAACCAGGCTCGATCTGCAGCGGCCAATGAAGCAAGAGAATTCATTAACTCAATAAACAATGGTGGCAACTCCGAATCTTCTACTCCAAACGAAAATTCTCTTAGTGGAGAAATGGAATCAGAGATTGCAGCCTTTCGGGATAGAAAATAAGGATACGCCATGAAGGAAAAGTATTTTTTAATTGCGGCCATTTCATTGGCCTTATCAATTCCAGTTTTTGCGGCTGACCAAGATGATTGTGCTATCTGGCTCTGCTTGCCGACAGGCTTCCCAAGTGGTTGCAGTGGTGCTAAATCAGCCTTCAAAAACCGAATTAAACATTTAAGGCCGCCTCTTCCTGATCTTATGTCATGCGTTGTGGATGCTCCTGATGGAACAATGCCCAATATGGATTATCAGATGGGTGTTGTTTCATATATTCCCGCATCTCAAAAATGCGTGAAATATGAAATAACAGGATATGGCAACACAGGCCCTCAATACAGCTGCACACAGTATGAGGAAATACCAGCTCATTATGTAGATGGCCCATGTATTCCATCTTCATATAGCGGAACAGGCCAGAATGGTTGCACTGCAACCCATAATTACATCACTGTTTATCAAGACGGTGGGGTAATTGGCGAAACTTACTATTGGAACTAAAAATGGATACAGGATTGCCCCCGCTGGAGCAAGAAAGGATTGTCTGTGCAATTACAGCTGCTGTTAAATATGATATTGCGGCCAATATCATGCTTGCCGTTGCCGACAAGGAGCGGGGGAAGCCTGGCCAATGGGTTTTAAACACTAACGGCACTCATGATGTTGGCTGGCTACAGTTCAACACTCGATATTTGCGTGATCTGGCATCATATGGCATCAGCGCCGATGATGTGGCATCAAATGGTTGCTATGCCTTCGATTTGGCCGCCTGGCGGATCAGAAACCACATAGATAATGATAGTGGTGATATTTGGACGCGAGTGGCTAATTACCATTCTAGGACACCAGAGTTCAACAATATTTATCGAAGGGACTTAATCAAGAAAGCCATCAAATGGGCCGACTGGTTAGAGACCAGGTTCGATACGGAAGTGGGCTCATTTGTAATTAATCAGGCAGAAAAAAAGACGCAGCAGCCTGTAAAAAAAATCAATACAGAAGGGAAGACAAAGACTTCTGTTTATGTACCGAGAACAGTAACGGTGGCCCAATGATTTCAATCGAAAACAAAAATCTTGAATCGCTGAAGTGGTTGGCGCTTTTTTCAATGCTCGGAGATCACATCAATAAATATTTATTTAACGGAACACTCCCATTCTTGTTTGAAATTGGAAGAATTGCATTCCCTGTTTTTGCATTTGTTATTGCATTTAATTTTTCCAGGGTGGACGCATTCACTTCAGGCGCATTAAAAAGAATGTGCATCCGTCTTTTTATATTTGCCTGTATATCCAGCATCCCTTTTGTTCTGCTTGGCGGGGTCAGGTTCGGGTGGTGGCCATTAAATATTCTATGGCTTTTTTTCTTTGCTTCCGTTTTTGTTTATCTATTGGAACATAAAGGGCATGTTTTTTACATTATGGCACTCCTGGCGTTTATTGCAGGTGCCACCTTGTGTGAATATTGGATATTCGGAATGGCATTGTGCCTCTCTATGTGGGCCTACTTCAAAACGAAAAAATTGATCTTTATTGCATGTGGCCTTATTTCGCTCTTATCGCTTCAATATGTAAACCAAAACTATTGGGCACTGTTATCAGTGCCAATCATTTTGATAGCCATGAAATTGAATATCAAAATGCCTCGGATGAAGTATATTTTTTATGTATTTTATCCATTACACCTATCAGCATTGCTTATTGTTAGAATTCCAATGGCAAAAGCTGGATATTTGTTTTTTATGTGATATATATATGTTGTCAATTGACACTCACTGAAAGGGAGTTACAAATGAAAAAAGTAGTACTATGTATCATGCTCGGTTTAACAGCCATTGGTGCAACTGGCTGCGCGTATAAGCAAGGGACTGAAGTTAGCCAGGCTACTGTGTCGAAGTTTCAAGTCGGCAAAACAACCAAAGACGAAATTATCTCTGCTCTTGGCGTTCCTCAGAAAATGACTGCTGACGGTTCAGACCAATGGCTTACCTACAATTACAGCGAAATTAGTTCTTTCGGCGGAAATAAAGATGAAAGCACAGCCTTTATCATTGGCAGTAACGGCATTCTGAAGAATATCGTCAAGGGAAAAGGCGATGGCAACAGCAACCCGCTGCTGCAAGCGGCTGGTATGTAAATCAATTTGCTATGTTCCGTGCTCCCGGCGTTTTTCAAGGTAGTTGTCACCTCTGACCGTTTTAAGCGGCCTGTTTTTCTATTGGTTTAGTCTGCTCTCTTT
>NZ_JAXADV010000028.1:0-6889 GCF_033901115.1 Providencia sp. CIM-Carb-044 | reverse complement strand
GCCGTATTTGCAGTACCAGCGTACGGCCCACAGAATGATGTCACGCTGAAAATGCCGGCCTTTGAATGGGTTCATGTGCAGCTCCATCAGCAAAAGGGGATGATAAGTTTATCACCACCGACTATTTGCAACAGTGCCTCAGCAATCATATTTTTAAATTATATAACTCCCAACTGAGCTTTTGCTCCAACGATAAGGCTTTCATTTTGAGTTTCTAAGGCAAATAAACCATACATCAAAGGAGAGGCCGCTGCTCTTTCTAAAGTCTGTTCATATAGTTTATTCCAAACTTTACCCCCTAGTTTTTCATACTCGATGATTAGAGTTTTGAGGCTTTCTTCTCCAAACAAAGTTACATGCCCAGCAAAATCAATCGCTGGGTCATCTATATGGGCTGTTGACCAATCAATAACGCCTGAAACAGCTCCATCCTTTGAAGCTAGTACATGCCCAGCATATAAATCGCCATGTATAAATTGGGTGAAATCTGCCCATAGAACATCATTATCCAACCATTTTCTGTAGCGGGTTTCCAATTGCTCACTTATACCAATTTCAGATTTTACTAACTGCAAATTGTTTGCTATTTCAGGTCTTAAATCTGAAGGTTTCATAATTTTCAAATCATTTTCCCGAACTTCTTTTTCAGGAATACTATGGATTTCAAATAAGGTTTTTGCCAAAGATGTTATGTATTTCGGGCTATCTTTGTCCATATTCCAAATTATTTCATAGGTTTCAGCATCCAAATTTAAAACAGGATTATCTTTAAGTATGGGATAAGCCACTAATTCTGTAGATGAAATTCTCCAATCAGGAACCTCTACAGAAAGATGTTTTTTTACCAATTCTAAAATGCGTTTTTCTTTCTTGATTTGTTCCCTCATGCCATCACGACGAGGAATACGCAGCAACCATTGTTGCCCCTTTGTATCAAGAGCAAAAACGACCTTAAAATCAATGCCCATTTCATTGAAATTCATTTTGTCCGTAAGCAACAAGCCGTGTGCTTCAGCAAGTGATTGAATATCTTGAATTGTCATTTTTAATTTCCTTTAAAGAGTTCAATAATTAATGTTCGGATTAGATTGGCTATCATTAACAATCTCTCTCAAAAGTCTTGATGATTTTGTGGTCTTTGATCTCGTAGATAATGTCAGCAATATTATCGACCAATTGCTTGTCATGAGATACGAAGATAATAGTTCCTGCATAGGACTTCATCATTGTTTCTAATGCGGCAATACTTTTTAGGTCAAGATAGTTTCCTGGTTCATCCATAAGCAAAATATTATATTTTCCTAAAAGCATTTTGGATAAAAGCAGTTTGATGATTTCACCTCCCGATAAGTCGGATAAGTTTTTTTGAATATCATTCGCTCCGATCCCCATTGAAGCCAATACTGCACGAATTTCCGCAACTGTGTACTCGCACTCTTCCTGCATAAAGGAGAGCACAGATTTATGCGTGTTAAATTTATATCCTGTTTGTGTAAAGTAGCCAATTTCAGCTTTTGGAGATATGGTTAATCCATCAGCACGTTCTGATATCATTTTTAACAAGGACGTTTTCCCTGTTCCATTCGATCCAGTTATAGCGACTTTAGCGCCAAGCGGTATTATAAAGTTAGCGTCATCAAAGATAGTACGGCTACCAAATTTTAAGCTCAGACCATCTGCCGTAATCGGGAACTTATTGTGCAGTTCTAGGGCTGAACTTTGACGAAAACGAATAGAACGCAAATGCTCTGGTGCTTGAATATCTTCTAATGCAGCCAAACGCTTTTCCATACTCTTAGCTGCCTGATACAGTTTTCTTTGCTTGGTGCCAGTCATTTTTGCATGCCCAAGTCGTCCAGCACTTTCGGTAGAGTTTTTGGATTTTTCTCCTTTTTTCTTATTGTCTAATCGATTAGCTTGCTGGCGTTTTTCTTGCACAGCAGATTCTAATCGCTCCCGTTCCTTCATCATCAGCTCATATTCTACGGCTTGGTGTTGTCGCTCTTCTTCTTTTTGACGCAAGTAATCCGAGTAACCACCCCAATATTCCGTAATTTTACCGTCTTTTAACTCCCATATCTTGTCTACAACCATATCAAGAAAATATCGGTCATGACTGATAACAAGTAATGCTCCATCAAATGCTTTAAGTTGACCAATAAGTAGATCTATTCCATTGAGATCAAGGTGGCTGGTTGGTTCATCCGCTAGAATGCCATGTACTTGTTGGGAAAATGCGGCAGCAATTTTTGCACGAGTTTCCTCTCCGCCACTCATTGTGTCGTTTTGTACATTGGAAACACCAAGGCGAGATAACATTGCCCGGTCTTCGACCGTTTCTATTTCGATTCCGCCCAGTTGGCTGATATGTGCAAAATCACCAAAACGCTGTAATGTCGCTTCGGCTAAAACAATTTCGCCATTAAGTACTTTGAGTAAACTACTCTTTCCTGCTCCGTTATCACCCACAAGACCAATACGGTCATAAGAGTGAATTTCCAATTCATCAATATCCAAAACATCACGCCCAGCATAATCCAAGCGTATGTTTCTCGCTTTAATAATTAAACTCATTTTTATTTACTCCTGTTTAGCTCTTGAAATTTTTTATGCAGCAAACAGGATTTAGGTGAAAACAAAAGCTAGCATCACAGTGTCCTCCCAAAAAAAAAGCTATTCATCCACAGGGTGGACAAATAGCTAGTCAATTAAGTTATAACTGGAAACTATGCACTAAAAGCATACTTATAAATTAAGCATACTTTTACTTTATATATCCGCATATATTCTTAAAGACACAACAAAAGCCCACCATTATAAAATAGTGTCACTATGCAAATAGTTGTGTCTTAACGAATGCGGATAGAATGCATAAACTTACCTAAAAAATAAAATTCAGTTTTATGATAACTTTACTGTTAAAAGAAGTCTAGACAACCTGAGGGATCCCCACAAAATTTCCATTCATACAATCAGCTATCAGCCTGTTTGATTACTGCCCAGTCCCACTGAACCACCCACTGTAGTATTTGTTTAAGTCCCTGCTGATAATATTGCCTGCGTATTCGCTGTTTGGGTTCTTTGCAAAGTAATATCCCAAGGAAATTCAGGGCCAATACCCGCCTATTTTTAACGGTGTTAGCTTGATAACGCAGGTGCAAACCCGCTTTCTCCGCTGCGCTACCTAGCAGGTAATGAAACCAATTAACCAATGCGGCCAGTAGTAGCAGTATCTCTAAGCGAGATTTCTTCTTGGTACCATGCAAATCGCTACCCAGGCCATAGCGGTGACTTTTCTGATCACGGAAGCTTTCTTCAATTTGCATTCGGCTACTGTAGCACTTAGCAATTTTATCCGCATACCCATGGCAGTCAGCTAAGGATGACACCAACAACCATGGTTCCTTATACGTCTTATTTTTATCGCGTTTCAATAGCTTATAACCTTTGCCAACCAGGACGGCCTGCGTTTCATAGTGTTGTGTTTGGGCAAGCATGATTTTTCCTACACTTTTTGGATCCTTCTTCGCTTGCCGATAAAGCTGATTAACACTGATAAACTTGTCCTGCTCTGCCAATTTAAGCTTCACATTGCCTCGAACTCTAGCTACATAATGCCATCCCAGCTTACGCACTTGTTTCAGCCATGGAACTTTAAACCCCGCGTCAGTGACAATTACGGGCTTACAGTCCTTGGGTAGCATGGCTTTAAGCTGCTTTAAAAACGCCCCGTGTAGGTGTGGGCAGGTATAATCTTCTGCGGCGGCAATCTTCTGTAGCAGAGTCAACGCTCTACCGTCAGCGGCAATGCTGGCACGCAGGATAAAGTGTCGCTTGGCAGTATCGGCATTGCTCCAGTCAACCAAAATCATCGGCTTAGTTTTATGGCCAACAATAGAAGCCGTCAGCGCAGCATAAATCAATGGCAGCTCTCGTTGCAGGTTAGGATTATTGAGTAGACGATCTGCCCGTTTGATACTGACCTTATCTGAAGAGCCAGGCATCGCCCGGCCAATCGCAGTAACGGTGCAACACGCATCCTTTGCCAGGGCGGTTACCGCATCTAGCAAAACCGAAAATCGGGCTTTATGCATTGATTTTGGCGTGACAAAGGTGAGGAAATCAGCGAGCATAGCTTTTACATTCATGGTGAGCATCCGCGGTGTGGGAGTTTTGGCGAATGATCAGATCAGGAACCGCCATGAATGTTCCCCAATCAACTAACATTTTATTTTAACTACAGAATTTCTGGGGATACCTCAGGTGGTTTGCAACTCTTTGGTTTAATTGGTTTGATTTATGGGCCAATTATTTTTGCGTTAACCATGGTGCTGTTACGGCTTTATACTATTGAGTTTAAAGATTTTCTGGAACGCCAAGACAATAGCTAACAATAAGATTGTTGTACTTTAGCGCTTCGCCCTGCCCATATCGGTATACAGTGCATTTACGGGAGAAAAAACGGCTCAAACAGGAAAAAATGAAATGACTGAGTCAGCCGAGAAGAATTTCCCCGCTTATTCGCACCTTCCCTAGATTGCTTTTGAGCCATGCATGCATTTGTTTTTAACCTTCTAAACTGTAGTTGAAACCTATCTTTTCCTCAAAATATCCTCTATGTTGTCCAAGGAAAAGATAATCCAAAACTTTGGAAAAACATAGTAAGTGTTTCAGAATTGCACTTGATAAACGAAACTTCATTACTTAATAATAACTATACAGCATCTATCCGTTATAGAAGTCAGGATACACCAGTAAAAGTAACCCAGAATGAAAATGGATATATATTTGAATTTTCTGCACCACAATGGGCTCCAGCCGTTGGACAGAGTTTAGTACTTTTCCAAGAAAATGAGTGCCTTGGAGGCGGAGTTATTTCTGAAATCCACTAGTAATATATACTAACTCATTCCCTATAACCTTCGAATCAAGGATTTTTATCCAACCTTTTGTAAAAGATTCAAACCATAGCTGGTAATTCTCTTCCATTCCCTTCTCCTTTCCAGATAAAGACTTTATTGGAAAAGATATTACAAAGTTTTGAGTATGAAAAAGCTGTAGGAAATCCAAGATATTTACATCTTGCTGTTTTAGCACAGGAAGCATCTTTAAAAGGAATACTACATCATAAGTACCTTTGTAGACATCACTCTCTTTATTCAAAAACCTATACTTTATCGTCGTCTTTAACTTCCCAATAATGCTACTCAAAAAAGCTATCTCAGCTCTATCAATATCGTATGCATGATATATTATTTTTTCATTTTCATTCCATTGGTATAAAGCTAATGGATTGAAGCCACAACCAAAATCTAAAATAGATGAGACATGTTTGATATTTCCAAATACATAAGTGTAAAAGTCATTTAATGTTGCGACTCTTTCATTCGTCGAAGAA
Organism: Providencia sp. CIM-Carb-044; assembly: GCF_033901115.1. NCBI lineage: Bacteria > Pseudomonadati > Pseudomonadota > Gammaproteobacteria > Enterobacterales > Morganellaceae > Providencia > Providencia sp. CIM-Carb-044. Next base: position 1,491 of record NZ_JAXADV010000028.1, on the reverse strand, counting down.
TGAATCTTTAGTAAATCTTCTATTGATAACTGCCCCTGATTGTACTTTTTTAATAATTTATCCCAATTAGGATAGGCAGAATAGTAAGACCCCCATATTTGATGCAATTTCTTTTTAGAATAATTCTCAACTTCCTTTAATTTATATTTCTTCTCAGAAATGGAAACAACCTTTTCAACAATATCTGAATCAAGGTTTTCGTACTTTTTTGATTCAAGTATCTTCTTAACAACATCATTCTTATCCATTTGAAAGAACCTACAAGTTAAGTATTTGATAGGAACTGTCATTTCGGGTTTTTTGCGGTTTCGGGTCAAAATTCGGTTTTTCCCCCGAACTACGACTGTTTTCGCACCCCGAACAACTAATCCAATCAGAATTTTCCGGCAACGCCGACTCTAAGAAGTGTAATTCCAGTCCATTTCTGCCGTCAACCCCTGATTCGCGTTAATGCGACAAAGCTCAAACACATAACTCCCCCACGAAGCCATATAAACTCCGATTTCGAGGTGTTATCGGCGTTGTTGACCAAATCCGTCGCTGGATGGCCGTTCCCCAACCCGTTGATACCACTCAATTCACTGGCTGGCGAACAGGCATACCAAGCCCTATCAGCTTGTTCATCACCTTCACGCCAGCCAGGATTTCGCCCACCTGGGCGTTGTAGTTCCGCAGGCTCAGCGTTGGCCCGATGAGTTGCTTGAACCGGTACATGGCGGTCTCGGCTATCGAGCGCTGGTGATAGCCGGAGTCTTTCTTCCATTGCTTCAGTTCACCGGCCTTGAGCGCCGTCACCGCCTCGTTGCGGGGATGGCCTTCCTCCCACGGTGCCGCATTTTTTCTCGGCGGTATGGTGGCTTTCGCCCCCTTTTTCTTCAGTAGCGCATGACAGGCCTTGGTGTCATACGCACCATCGGCGCTGACCTGTTTTATCTTGCGTCGTAAGGGGTTGAGCAACGTCGGTAACACCTCGTTATCCGCCACCGTCTCCAGGCTGACTTCGGCAGCGATGACCGCATGGGTTGTGGCATCCACCGCCAAGTGGAGCTTGCGCCACACTCGTCGCTTCTCCTTGCCGTGTTTGCGAATTTTCCATTCGCCTTCGCCATAGACCTTGAGGCCGGTGGCATCAATGACCAAGTGAGCCACCGGGCCTTGGCTGGGGAGGCGGTACTTGATGTCGACGGTCTTGGCGCGCTTGCTGATACAGCTATAGTCCGGCGACTGCAAAGGCACCGCCATCAGTTGGAACAACGAGTTAATGAAGCCTTCTAGCGCCCGCAGCGGCAACTTGAACAAGCCTTTTAGCATCAGGGCCGTCTCAATGGCGGTGTCACTGTAGTGGAAACCTCTCCCTCGGCGGCCATGGTGGACCAGGCAATGCCACTGCTTAATGGCTTGTTCGTCCATCCAGGGGTATAGGAAGTATAAACCACCTTTTTGCTCCTCATCCGAAGTATCTTACCTGAAATTCCCTCACTCGTTTACCGC